>CABIXF010000001.1 GCA_902362595.1 Bacteroidaceae bacterium
GAATTCAAATCCGTTTCATTCTAAAGGACTGCTTAAAAGACTGTATTTCAATAATTTCAAAGACCGATTAGCTAACTTTTATTGGACAGTAGTGAATTATAAAAGAAAATAAATGTCATAATATGTATTTGATAAGAATAAAATTAAATACAATAATGAAGATTAGGAATATCACATTAACAGAACTTTCGGAGAAAACAGGGCTAACTATCTCTAATCTTTCCAATATAAAGAATAATCGTATAGCCTCTATCAGATTTTCTACACTTGAAAAATTATGTAAGGTTTTAGACTGCCAACCTTGTGATATTTTAGTATATGAAGTAAAGATAACGTATTGATAACATAAACTCTTTCACTTTGCGCATACCTTTGCAGCATAAGTATAATGTAATATTTATAGCCTATGAAGAAAAGTTCTTATAAATATGGTCGTATATTTTATTATGGATTAGTGGTGGGTGCTGTAATTGGAATACTTATAATGTCGTATTTCCTTATATGCTATAATACATCATTATAAAGATTCACGATGGTTATGAAAATGAAGTTTATAATTTCAGGCATTCTGATTGTCGCTATCGGACTGGTACTGTCGCACACATATCGTCCGTATGTATATGAGAACCATATCAATGATTATCATCTGGCAGATGTGATAGGCAGTATCGTTTGCGTACCGGCTGCGGTATTATGCGTCTATGGCATTGAGAACAGATATTCGATAAAGCAATATACAATAGGGACTGCAATAGTCTATATTACATACGAGTTTCTCGGACTTTTCCATATACATAGCACTTTTGATATATATGATATTATTGCCATAATAATAAGCAGCCTTGTTTTTTACCGATTGTGTCTGTTATTTGGAGTTTCAAGCGGCAGATAGATGGTAAATTCTGTAAATTCTCCTTCTGTGCTGTTTACGAATATTCTTCCCTCATGCGCCTTTATCACCTGGTCAACAAAGTTCAGACCGAGTCCGAAGCCTGAAGCTCCGTTTCTGCGGCTGCGCTTTGCCGCCGCTGCACGTTCGTATTTCTGGAAAATGATTCTCTGGTCGGCTTCGGATATGCCCAGCCCATTGTCACGTACTTTCAGGATGGTGTAGCGTTCGCTCTCTTCAGTCGTGATGTGTATTTCCACACTCTCCTTTGAGTACTTGATGGCATTGTCAATCAGATTGCTTAATGCTTCATCCAGATAATCTTTGTCGGCATAAGCTGTTTTGGCCTGTAAGCTGATGGTAAAGTTTACAGGCTTCTGAGCCTTGGCTTTGAATTTATCAGTCAATGTCTCTATTATAGGAGTAAGCTCGACTTCTGTCTTGTTCATCTCCAGTTTATGGTTCTCCAGTTTGGAGATGGTCAGTATCTTGTTGGTGAGTGTTAACAGATGGTCAGTTTCGCTTTTTGCTATGTTCATGAATTTTTTCTTTATCTCCGGCTTAGAATCAATCCTTCCGCTTTCCAGCATATCTTGTACCATCATAATTGTGCTGAGGGGTGTTTTCATATCGTGTATCATAGCGTATGAGAAGTCTTCACGGATTTGGGAGATCTTATTTAATTTGAAGATAAGTTTAATTTGATAGACAGTGCAAACTATTGTTAGAGAAGTCATTATGATTGTTGTTATGAATATAATCCACATTTTATTAAATATATTCCAATATGGATTTGTCAAAACTAACTGCATGCCAATGGATTTATCTAATTTTATGGGAATAACTTCAGTCTTGATGATTCCTATTTGAGGGATTGTTATTCTTTTACTCGTTTGTATAACTTTATTAGAATCAACAATGCAGACAATAAATTCAGACTTAATATTTTTTTTACTTAGTTGCAAATTGGTAAGGGAATCTATTTCAGATAAAGAATATTTATAGCCTAATTTACTGATTCCGTCATATATATAAGTAGTTATTGAGATAGAATCGTTTGGTGCTCCTCCGCCTATGACAGTTCCATCTGGGACACTCTTCGATATTATATTAGCCTCTTTATACAATGCTTGGTCAAATAAATCTGTACATTCTTTTTTAATTTCTTCTTTTATAAAAAGATATGTATTGCAAAGCCATAAGCTTTGCAGTGAGAAGATGGAAATTAACCCTATAATTGTGATTAAGTGAATGTATTTTTGCTTAGACATTTTTATTGCAAAGTTAATAAGATTAAGCATATATGTCACTAAAGCTTTTGTAGAAAGCTTCTTAACCTAAAGATAACGTAGCGATAACATAAACTCTTGTGCTTTGCGCCTACCTTTGCCGCATAAGAAACAACGAAATAACATTAAAATATCAATTATGAGAAGAATAATGAGACTGGCTTTTGTAGCCATTGCAGGATTTGCCTGCTTGCCGGTTGCTGTCAGGGCACAGCAGATGCCTCCGGTACCGGTTGATAAGGAAGTGAGAATAGGTAAACTGGATAACGGACTTACATACTATATCCGTCATAATGAATATCCGAAGAATCAGGTGGACTTCTATATAGCCCAGAAGGTGGGTAGTATCCTGGAAGAGGACGACCAGCGCGGATTGGCGCATTTCCTTGAACACATGTGTTTCAACGGAACAAAAAACTTTCCGGGCAGCTCTATGATCAAATGGCTTGAGTCAGTAGGTGTGAAGTTCGGTTATAACCTGAATGCCTATACGAGTATTGATGAAACTGTATATCGTATCTCCAGCGTACCTACAGAACGTATCGGGGTGCAGGACTCCTGTCTGATGATTCTGTCCGACTGGGCTGACGGCCTGTTGCTGAATGGCAAGGACATTGACGAGGAAAGGGCTGTTATCCATGAGGAATGGAGAAGCCAGCTGCCTCCAAATATGAGAATCTTGGAGAAACTGCTTCCGGAGCTTTATCCGGACAGCAGATACGGACACCGTCTTCCTATAGGAACCATGGAAGTGGTGGACCATTTTCCGCATCAGGCTTTGCGCGACTATTATGAAAAGTGGTACCGCCCGGACCTTCAGGGAATAGTCGTAGTGGGTGACATTGATGTGGACCGCATAGAAGGCAAGATCAAGGAACTGTTCTCAAAGATTGAGAAGCCTGTCAATCCGGCAGAGAGGGTTTACTATCCTGTGGCCGACAATGAAAAGCCGATTGTAGCTTTCGGCTCGGATAAGGAGCAGGATAAATATGTGGCTCAGATTATGTTCAAGTATGATGCCTTGCCCGATTCATTGAAGGGCACAATGGCGGATGTTACAACCGCTTATCTGCTCGATATGGCCCAGATGATGCTTCAGATAAGACTGAACGAACTGGGACAGAAAGCTGATGCTCCGTTTGCGGCGGCTTCTGCATTTTACGGTGAGTTTATTATGGCAAAGACGAAACAGGCTTTCCAATTTGCTATGCTTCCAAAAGGTAACAGTTTCGACGAAGGACTGAAAGCGGTCTATCGTGAGGCTCTCCGTGCCAAAAGGGGAGGATTTACCGCCACTGAATATGCGCGTTGCCGCACGGAATATCTGTCTCAGCTTGAAAAGGCATACAATAACCGCAACCAGCAGGAAAACAAGACGCTGGCAGAATCGTATGTGCGTAATTTCATCGACAAGAAGCCGATACCGGGTATTGAGACGGAATATCAGATGATGAGCATGATTGTGAACCAGATTCCTGTGGAAGCTGTCAATCAGGTGTTTTCGCAGATTGTTTCGGACAAGAATCTGGTGGTTCTCGGTATGATGCCTGCACGCGAAGGTGAGGCCTGTCCTAAGGATGAAGATATCCTCGCATTGCTTTCTCAGGTGGAAGCCGAAAACATTGCTCCTTACGTGGACAATGTGAAGGATGAACCTCTGGTAAGCGAGTTGCCGGCAGCCGGGAAGGTGGTGAAGGAAAACATGCTTTCTGATTTCGGGGCCAAGGAATGGATTCTTTCAAACGGTGCCAAGGTGATATTGAAGAAGACCGACTTCAAGGCGGATGAAATCAGTATGATGGCCGTGGCAAAAGGCGGTACTTCGGTTTATGGGAACGACAAGGCTGCGGACTTGATGTTTATGCCTGCTGTATTGGAACAGCACGGTCTGGGCAGTTTCACCAATTCGGAGCTGACCAAGCTGATGGCCGGCAAGCAGGTTTCGCTCAAAGTAAGTCTGGATGATTATGTACGCAGACTGTCGGGAAATACGACTCCTAAGGACCTGAAGACTTACATGGAGATGATTTACATGACTTTCACCGGACTGACAGTAACACCGGATGAATTTATCGCCATGCAGAATCTTTATAAAGGAGTTATTCAGAATCAGGCACAGAATCCGAACTTCGTATTCCAGAAGAAGGTGCAGGAATTCCTTTATTCTTCGCCCACCAAGCAGGTGTTTGGTGTGAGTGACATTGAGAAGGCAAACCGTGAGGATATCCTTTCCATCATCCGTGAGCAGCTTGCCAACGCAGCCGAGTTTACCTTCGTATTCAGTGGAAACTTTGATGAAGCGGAATTAAAGGCACTGGTTGAGCAGTACATTGCCACCTTGCCGTCGGTGAAGGGAAAGAAACAGGAATTGAAGCATAACCCTGCGGTTGAAATCAAGTCGGGCAACGAGGAAAAGGAATTTTCCCTGAAGATGGAAGTGCCTCAGGGTAGTGCGGCGGTTATCATTAGCGGAAAGATGCCTTACTCGTTCAAGAACAGGCTAATGGCTTCCATGTCGGCACAGATTATCTCTGCCCGTCTTTTGAGTGAAGTCCGTGAGAAAGAGGGAGCTGTTTACAGTATATATACGCAGGGCTCTCAGGATCGGTTGTCTGAAGTGTCTGTTGTCTATCAGACCATATTCCAGGTGAAGCCTGAAAAGAAAGACCGTGCGCTTGAAATCATTCGCAGCGAGTTTGAGAATTTGGCAAAGGAAACGCCCGTGGAAGAACTTGACAAGGTGAAGGAGTTTATGGTGAAGCAAATTACTGGAGACGAACAAACCAACAGCTACTGGTGCTCCATGATGGCCGGCAACGAGCTTCTGCCTTCTGAAGTCTGTGTGAAGGCGGAACAGGTCATCCAGTCCATCGCCCCGAAAGAAATCTCCGGCTATGTGAATGAAGTAATGAAGCAGAATAACTATAGGGTTCTGGTAATGGTGCCTGAGAGTAAGTAGGATATTTTTTCAAAGGAAGCACATATTCTATTTTTATTCTGCCTAAAACAAAACCGTCTGCATGCCTTGAAGGAAATCTTCACGATGCATGCAGACGGTTGTTATTTGTAGACCGGGGAGAATCAGTCTCTATAATCTCCGTTTGCCTTAATCAGTTCAATCAGTTTTTCCACGGCCTGTTCTTCCGGAATGTTCTTTTCAATGCATTCCTTCTTTTTGTACAGGCTGATTTTGCCTCTTCCGGCACCTACATAGCCATAGTCGGCATCGGCCATTTCACCCGGGCCGTTGACGATACAGCCCATGATACCGATTTTCAGTCCCTTGAAATGGGAAGTGGCTGCCTTGATACGGGCGATGGTCGATTCCAGGTCGTACAGGGTACGTCCGCAGCCCGGACAAGAGATGTATTCGGTCTTGGAAGTACGGATACGTCCTGCCTGCAGGATACCGAAGGCGGTTTCGTCCACTTTCAGGTTGCTGATTTGGTTGCCGTGGTTGTAGAGCAGGATACCGTCGCACAGCCCGTCGATAATCAGGGCGCCCATGTCGGCGGCCGACTTGATTTGCAGGTCTTCCGTTTCACTTTCCTGATAAAGCTGGAAGAATACCAGCGGGTTTTTCAGTCCTTGGTTCATCAGCTGATGGGCCAATGCACGGAACTCACCGAGACGGTTGTAATGGTTGCTTTGGGCCACGATAACTACTTCCGGATGCAGGCGCAGACACGCCATCACTTCTTCGTTCAATCCGAGGTAGGAAGTGAAGAGGAATTTCATCTTGGCCGGATGGTGATGCAGTTCGATGAGCTGCTGGTAGTTGAAAGCCGGATAGGTATGTTCGCTGCCGTCCCAGGCACAGGCATCCACGATGTAGCCGATGTCGGCTCTCCGGTTTTCCGGCAAGCGCTGTCCGCAGTATAGGTAGTCGGGTTTGAACTGTTCGCTCACTTCCAGGTCGTTGTTCAGACGGGCGGAGATGACCACGGGAAGCTGGTCGCCTCCGATGTTACCTACGGCTACGGTTTGTCTGCGGCTGGGATGCGTGTAGTTGAACTCCGGAGCTTCGGTGGCCGGAATGTAAGGGTGTCCTTCGCGTTTCAATACGTAATCCACCAGCTTGCGGGCCACCGGAATTTCGGCTTCGGGGGCTTCACTCAGGGATACGCGGATGGTGTCGCCCAGTCCGTCGCACAGCAGGGCGCCGATGCCCAGGGCCGATTTGATGCGTCCGTCTTCTCCGTCACCGGCTTCTGTTACTCCCAGGTGGAGCGGGAAGGCCATGCCCTCTTTTTCCATCTGTTCCACCAGCAGGCGGACGGTACGTACCATGATGACCGTGTTCGAGGCCTTGATGGAGATGACCACGTTCGTGAAATTCTGTTCCACGCAGATGCGCAGGAACTCCATGCACGATTCTACCATGCCTTCCGGGGTGTCTCCGTAGCGCGACATGATGCGGTCGGACAACGAACCGTGGTTCACACCGATACGGATGGCCGTGTGGTTCTCCTTGCAGATGTTCAGGAAGGGAATGAAGCGGTCGCGTATCTTCTGGATTTCTTTTGCATACTCTTCGTCCGTATATTCCAGTTGCTTGAAGGTGCGGGCAGCATCTACATAGTTACCCGGATTGATGCGTACCTTTTCGGCATACAGGGCCGCTACCTCAGCCACTTTCGGGTTGAAATGCACGTCGGCAATCAGCGGGGTCTGGTATCCCTGGGCACGCAGGGCGGCGTTGATGTTCTTCAGGTTTTCCGCCTCACGCACGCCTTGTGTGGTGAGTCGCACGTATTCACCTCCCGCCTCGATGATACGCTTGGCCTGCTCCACGCATGCTTCGGTATCCATGGTGACGGTGTTCGTCATACTCTGTATACGGATAGGATAAGCGCCACCCATAGGAGTGGCGCCCACATATACCTCGTTCGCCTGTCGGCGAGAATAGTTGAAGTAATTCATTCAGTTAGTTGGTCTTATAAGCGTATTTGACTTCTTTCAGCTCTTCGTTGGCTTTTACGATTTTGTTTTTCAAACCTTCCTTGTAAGCTGCAAACTTCTGGGCCAGTTCCGCATCGCTCAGGGCCAGCATCTGTACGGCCAGGATAGCCGCATTCATGGCACCGTTGATGGCGACTGTAGCCACGGGGATTCCGGGAGGCATCTGGATGATGGAGTAGAGTGCGTCTACGCCGTCGAGTACAGAACCTTTTACGGGAACTCCGATGACCGGAAGGGTGGTGTTGGCTGCAATGACTCCCGGCAGTGCGGCAGCCATTCCGGCAGCTGCAATGATGACTTTGAGGCCGCGTCCGGCAGCTTCTTTCGCAAATTTCTCCACTTCAGCCGGAGTGCGGTGAGCCGACAGGGCGTTCATTTCAAACGGGACTTGCATTTCATCGAGCAGTTTGGCGGCCTTTTCCATGACGGGAAGGTCGGAAGTACTGCCCATAATGATACTTACAATTGGTTTCATTCGTTGTTTTTATTTTAGTTATTCGTTAATAATCTCTTTGTAGGCTGCGGCATCCAGCAGTTCGTCCATTTCGCCGGCATCCGTCGGTTTCAGTTTGATAATCCAGCCTTCGCCGTAGGGGTCCTGATTCACCAGTTCCGGGTGTTCTTCCAGCTGTGGGTTGACTTCCAGAATCTCGCCTCCGATGGGGAGGAACAAATCGGAAACAGTCTTTACCACTTCGACCGTACCGAACACTTCACCTTTGTCCAAAGTCTCACCTTCGGTGGTCACGTCGATGAATACGATGTCGCCCAGCTGCTGCTGTGCATAGTCTGTGATACCTACGTAGGCAGTGTCGCCTTCCAATCGAATCCATTCGTGTTCGTTGGTGTACTTGATGTTAGTTGGGAATTCCATATTGAATAAATTTAAAGTTTAAGATAATCAGTCTTCAAATAAACAAAATTCCGATGATACCACAAAATAAACCGACCAAAAACCCGCCGCCCACTTCTTTTAAAGTATGTTGTTTGACGATAATCCGTGCCGAACCGAGCATGCCGGACAGCAGGATGAACACGCAGAGCCATTCCACCGCATTGAACTGGAAGATGAAGCTGTAGGACAGCAGGCCGCCTACCATCAGTCCTCCGCTGGCCATGTGGGTGCTGATTTTGACCCGGGTGTTGATGACGGTGCAGATGACCATGCAAATCAGGGTGGCCACGATGATGCCGCTCATGTAGCGGGGCAGGTGGATGTGGTACATGGTGAGCAGGCAGGCCATGTAGCTCAGGATGGTCATGCCATAGGGGATGAAGCGTTTTTCCCGGTGCCCCAGTTCGCGGAGGGTCCATCCGTTGATTTTCTGGAACAGGTAAATGCCGAGCATAGGCATCAGGATGGTAAAGCAATACACGAGCCCCAGTATGGTGAGCTTGTATTGGAGTGGCATGATGCTCAGGTAAGTAAAGAAAAAGAGCAGACAGAATGCCACAAAGGGTACCATGAACGGAGTAAAGACCATCGAAATGATGCGGGCTGTGGTGAACAGGGCATCCTTCGGCTTTTCTGGGCTACGGGGAACCGGGTCATGGTAAGTCAGTTCATCAGGGATGCTGGTTTCTTCCATATAAATCAGTTATCTTCTTAATCGTGCTACGGGAATGTTCAGTTGCTGACGGTACTTGGCTACGGTACGCCGGGCAATGGGGTAGCCTTTTTCTTTCAGCATGTCGGCCAGTTCGTCGTCGGTGTAGGGCTTTTCCTTGTTTTCGCTGTCCACACATTCTTTCAGGATGCGCTTGATTTCGCGGACGGAAAGCTCTTCCCCGTTCTCGGTGGTATAGCCGTCGCTGAAGAAGAATTTCAGCGGATAGATGCCGTAGTTGGTCTGCACGTACTTGCTGTTGCTCACACGTGAAATTGTGGAGATGTCCAGCTTGGTACGTTCGGCCACGTCTTTCAGAATCATCGGGCGGAGCAAGGATTCGTCGCCTTCCTCAAAGAATGGACGTTGCAGGTCGATGATGGCTTGCATGGTGCTGAGTAAGGTTTGCTGGCGTTGCTTCACCGCGTTGATGAATCCCTGTGCGGCGTCTACTTTCTGCTTGAGGAACATCAGAGCATCTTTCGATTCCTTGCTCTGGTTCTGCTTGTTGCGGGTATGTTCGTCGAGCAGTTCCGTAAATTCCCGGCTCAGCCGCAGTTCCGGCACGTTCCGGTTGTTGAGGCTCAGGTGGATGGTGCCGTCGTCTTCCGTCTCCACCAGGAAGTCGGGGATAATCTGTTGCAGGTTTTTCCCGATGGCTTCTCCCATGGAGCTGCCCGGACGCGGGTTCAGCTTGGTTAGTTCAGCCGTAGCCGCATTATATTGTTCTTCAGTAATATTCAGTTTCTGAATGATTTTCTCTTTGTTCTTGCGTGTGAAGTCGTCACAGCATTTTCCGATGATGTCCAGCTCAATCTGTTTCAGGGGGGAGTCTTCTTTCCGGCGAATCTGGATGAGCAGGCATTCCTGCAGGCTTCTGGCGCCGATGCCGGCGGGGTCGAAGTCTTGGATGATGGAAAGCACGTGCTCCAGTTGCTCGGCAGTGGTGTAGATGCCCTGGTAGATGGCCAGTTCATCGAGCAAGGTGTCGGTCGATTTGCGGAGCAGACCATCGTCATCGAGCGAGCCGATGAGGTATTCTCCCAGCTGTTTCTCTTCCGGCGTGAGGTGCTGCATGTCGAGCTGCTCTTTCAACGTTTCGTAGAAAGACACGTTGTCCGAAAACGGAATGTCTTCTGCCTGGTCTTCTTTCGAGCGGTTGTTTTCCTGCAGTTTATAGTCAGGGATATCGTCTTCCGTGCGGTAATCGCCCAGCGAGATATCCTCTCCCGTGTCGGTATTCGGTTCTCCGTCCTCGTCGGTGGTGTTGTAATCCTCGTTGAGGTCATCGGAAGTGTCGGGCGTTTCTTTCCCTTCTTCCAGTGCCGGATTGTCCAGCAACTCTGCGTGAATCCGTTCTTCCAACTCCAGCGTAGGGAGTTCCAACAACTTGACAGCCAGTATCTGTTGCGGAGACAGGGTCTGTACCTGCTGTTGCGCTTGTGTTTGTACTTGACGTGAACTTTGTACCATTTTTCTATTTAAATCTAATGAACTGCGTGCAAAAATAATAATTTAAATGAACAACACAGCAAAAGGAAAATTTTTTAATACTGGAAGCTGCTGCCTCCCAGGAACTCTCTCAACAGGGAAGTGGGCGGAAGTTCCTTATCCTGTACCGATACGAAATAGTTCAGGAACCGTAGCAGGCGGTAGGCTTCGGAGTATTCCGGACAGCGGTTAGGCACCTTCCGTAAGACAGGTTCCACATAGTCTTTCAGTACGGCCAGTTCGAAAAGCAGGGCCGAGTTGAACATGGCGTCGGCATTTTCCTGATAGGGGAATATCCATTTCTCTTCTCCGGCTCTTACACTTGGCCAGCGGGCGATGGTCTCTTCTGCCGAGTAGTTACGGTACTTGTAGTCGCGGATGATGCGCCGCAGCAACCGGTTGTCGGTGGTCGGAATGTAGTTGTGGTTGTCGAGCAGGATGGTGGTCAGGGCCGATACGTAGATTTTGTATTTATTCTCTGCCGGAATGTGCGAGGTCAGGGCCGGGTTCAAGGCATGAATACCTTCAATCACCAGAATGGTATGTTCGTCTATCCGGAGCTTCTTGCCGCTCATCTCCCGTTTGCCGGTCGTGAAGTTGTAACGGGGCAATTCCACCTCCTCTTCGTGGAGCAAGGCGGTGAGCTGTTTCTCAAAGAAAGGCAGGTCTACGGCATGGAGGGATTCAAAGTCGTGCTTCCCGTTCTCGTCCAGCGGAGTATCTTCACGGTTCACAAAATAGTCGTCCAGTGAGATGGGGTAGGGCTTGAGGCTGTTGGTCATGAGCTGAATGCTCAACCGCTTACTGAAGGTAGTCTTCCCGGAAGAGGATGGTCCGGAAATCAATACCAGTTTCACCCGTTTGCCGTCTTGGTTGCGGTGGGTGATTTCATCGGCTATCTGTGCGATTTTCTTTTCCTGCAAAGCTTCCGACACGTTAATCAGGTCGGTGGCATGCCCCTCGTTGCAAGCCACGTTTAAATCACCTACCGTACTGATGCCTAAAATCTGGTTCCAGCGGTGATATTCCTGAAAGACTTCCAGCATCTTTTCCTGTTTCACCACCTCTTCCAGCTTGGTCGGGTTGGCACGATTGGGAATTCGCAGCAGCAGTCCGTCATAGTATTTCACGATGTCGAACAGCCGGATGTATCCGGTGCTGGGGACCAGACTGCTGTAGTAACAATCCACGGTATCCCCCAGACGGTAGTAGTAAGAGTAGAGCTGCCCGTAGGTGTCGAGCAGACGGGCTTTGTCTCCCATGCCCCGTTCTTCAAACAGGCGGACCACTTCGTCGGTGTGACTTTCCGTACGTACGTAGGGAATGTCGGCCGCAATGATTTCCTGCATCTTCTGCTTGATGCGCTGCACGTCGTCCAGTCCGATGGTGCGGTCGATGTGGAGCTTGCAGAAATAGCCTTTCGAAATGGGGTGCTCCAAGGAAATACTTCCCTGAGGATAAAGTTCTTCCACTGCTTTGACCAGGATGAAAAACAGCGAACGGACGTAGGTCCGCATGCCCGACGGATTGGTGATGTCCAGAAATTCCACGTCTTTGTTGTAGTACACCCGGAAGTCGAGACTTTCTACTTTGTTGTTGACTTTGGCACTGACCGGACCGTAAGGCATGGACAGATTAAAACCGTTATAAATATCCAAAAGTGAGCATCCCTCAGGGAAATCTTTTGTTAAATTATTATTTTTGCAATATATTTGTAGCATAAATGTAATATGTGTTACTAACCTTGTGAATAGGCAGTTAATTTACTCATTAAACAATTAAAAGCCTCTTTCCTATTTAACTAATTACAAATGGAATATTCTTTTTATGATTTTTTAGCGCTTCTCGGCTCGTTGGCGCTCTTCCTTTATGGAATGAAAATCATGAGTGAGGGACTTCAGAAGTTTGCGGGCGACCGACTTCGTAGTATTTTAACCGCAATGACTACGAACCGTGTCACTGGAGTTCTGACCGGAATGCTGATCACTGCCTTGATTCAGTCGTCGTCTGCCACTACCGTGATGGTGGTCAGTTTCGTAAACGCCGGTTTGTTGACACTCTCTCAGTCTATCGGGGTGATTATGGGAGCCAATATCGGAACCACCGTGACAGCGTGGATTATTTCGGCTCTCGGCTTTAAGGTAGACATTTCCGCTTTCTCCCTGCCGCTTCTGGCCATCGGTATTCCTTTACTTTTTTCGCAGAAAAGTACCCGCAAATCTATCGGGGAATTTATCTTCGGTTTCGCTTTCTTGTTCATGGGCTTGAACTTGCTGAAGACCAATGCACCCGACTTGAGTCAGAATCCGGACATGCTGGCCTTTGTGCAGAACTATACGGATATGGGATTCCTTTCCGTGCTGTTGTTTGTCTTCATCGGTACGATATTGACCATGATTGTGCAGGCTTCGGCGGCTACGATGGCGATTACGTTGATTATGTGTGCCAACGGCTGGATTAGTTTTGAGCTGGGAGCGGCCTTGGTGCTGGGTGAAAACATCGGAACCACGATTACGGCCAACCTGGCGGCCCTGACGGCCAATACGCAGGCGCGGCGGGCGGCTATGGCGCACTTGATGTTCAACGTGTTTGGGGTTATCTGGGTATTGATTTTGTTCAAGCCTTTCCTGGCGATGGTAGACTGGATTATTTCCGATTTCATGAATGTGAGTGAGGCGGACGGAGTGGCTGTTTCCTTCAAACTCTCGGCTTTCCATACTTGTTTCAATGTGTGCAACGTCTTGATTCTGATATGGTTCGTACACTTCATTGAAAAGACGGTGTGCAAGATTATCCCGCAGAAGGAACAGGAGGAAGAATATCGCTTGCAGTTCATCACCGGCGGTATGCTTTCTACGGCAGAATTGTCCATCTTGCAGGCCCGGAAAGAAATCAACTTGTTTGCCGAACGTATCCAGCGCATGTTCCGCATGGTGCGCGATTTGCTTCATACCGAGAATGAGAATGATTTCAACAAGCTGTTCAGCCGGGTGGAGAAATACGAAAACATCAGTGACAACATGGAACTGGAGATAGCCAACTACCTGACACAAGTGTCCGAAGGCCGTTTGAGTTCGGAAAGTAAACTGCAAATCCGGGGAATGCTCCGTGAGGTGACAGAGATAGAAAGCATCGGTGACAGCTGTTACAACTTGGCCCGCACGATTAACCGGAAGCGCCGGGGGAACGAAGATTTCACGAAAGCACAATATGAGCACATCGCGCAGATGTTCCAGCTGACGGACAATGCCTTGATACAGATGCTGGATTTGGTGAGAGATACCCATCAGCAGGTGGATGTGAACAAGTCGTTCAACATTGAGACGGAAATCAATAACTATCGGAACCAGTTGAAGAACCAGAATGTGATTGATGTCAACGAAAAGAAATACGATTACCAGATGGGGGTACACTATATGGATATTATTGCCGAATGTGAGAAACTGGGCGACTATGTGGTGAATGTGGTAGAGGCCCATCGGGACGTGAAGGAAAAGAAGGCTTGAGAAAGAAGCCCGGATATATAAGAATCTCATCCCCGCTACAGACGGTATACGTCGGTGGCGGGGATGAGGCTTTTTAGGGGGTTATTCGGCAATTTCCACCCGGTTTACTTTCTCCAACAGGAAGCGGTTCTGGTTCCAGTGGAAAGGCTTGTAGTCGGTATTGGTGTGGATACGGTTGCGTTTGAAGACCAGTCCGTCTACCGACTTGGCATAGAGAATGGGCAGGTCGAAGGTCTCAAATTCGTTGTCCGTAATCTGGATGGCTCCCGGTTTTCCTCCGTGGAAATACTTCACCTGATGTGCCAAATCGGGGATTTCCGGATAAATGGAAATCACGGCATTGGTAAACTGGAACATGTTGGTCAGGGCGTTCACAAACCGGTTGTGACGGATAATTACTTCGCGGCAGGCTCCTGTCTCATACCAGCCGTTGCAATCGCCGCACAGCAGGATCGCGGTTCCAGAGCTATGGTCAAATAGATTGTGTTCCACCACAGTCTTTCGGGGCGTGCTGAACAGAGAACCTCTGGCACGGTTGTTCCGGATGGTGTTGTGGGCAAAATACACTTCGGGTGTCCAGGTCAGGTTCTCAATGCCAAAGGCTTCCTGGTCGTTCAGTTCCTCGGGCAATGGTTGCTGGAAACGGATACGGAACTCCTTGGCGCCATGAGCGGTCGGCTGGTCCTGCGCCGTGATACTTTCGATGCGGTTGGTTCCGTCCAGCAGTTCCATGGTTTGTGAACGGATGAACTGTACTTCGTCGCCGGCAAATCCCCAGTCGAATCCCCAGGCTTGTTCGTGCATATAGCGTGCCAGAAGCGTGTGGTCGTCCACTCGTTTTGTCACTTTCAGGTAAGTGCCATGCACGTTGATGGCATCGTCCATCATCCCTTCATATACTCCGTTCACCGATACGATTTCGCCTTTGCATTGCGAGAAATGAGTAGCGTCGGCCTGTGTCGTAAAATAGCGCGGGTCATTGTCCCCTTTCAGACAGACACTGAAACCGTCCATGTAGATACTGTCGCAAAGCTGTGCCAGCAGCCCCATGCCCTGTGCGTAGTGCACCTGGATATTTTTCAGGGTGGTGTGCGTGTTATGCGACAAGAAGATGCCCGGAGTAGGGCGGTCCCAGGAACGCATGGCTACCACCGTACCTTCGGGAAGTCGCTTGTCCTTCCATCGGGGCGCATACACCAGTCCCTCGCCCGCCTTGACGCAACCTTTGGTGGGGCAGCCTATGTCGCTGGTATTATATACAATGTGGTGGTTTTTCGCTTCAAAGGCGATGCCCGACATCGGGCGCAAGGTCCATCCGTCACCGTAAGTCTCAAAGATGGAGTCTTTGGTTAGGCGGTATTTCACCCACGAAGCGGGGCGGAAGGTGATGCCTTTGTCGCCTTCATTTTTCACAATCTGTACCTGGGCAATGTGCGGGTTTTCAAAATCGATGCTGAAGTCTTTCAACGTACAGTTTGTGCTGCGTAGCAAGGAAAGCGGAATCATCTGTCCGTGGAAGATAAATTTTGCTCCGTTTCCTTCCAGTGTGACGGATTGCAGGTCTTCCAGTGCCAGGCCCACCTTCTTGGGGTTGGTTTGGTCGTGGTTGGAAATATAATATGTGCGTTCTGCCGCTTCTTCTGGATAGAAGTGATACGTTCCACTTTGGAAGCGTAATATCAGTGTCTCGCCTTTCTTGGCCTCTTTTTTGATTTTTGCCAACGCTCTTTCCATGCGGGCCGCCATGTTGCTTTTCTTCCCGGGAGTAATGCCGAACCGGGCCATGTTATACACTTGCTGGGCAGATAGGGGCAGGCAGAGGGCCGTGGCCAGCAGCAGGCATCCTAGTTTTATTCTCATAGTCGTAATGATTTTAAGGTAAGATTTGTTTTTATAGGAAGTCTTTTATAAGAAATCCCCCGCTTCATCTCATTGTAAGACAAAGCGAGGGATTCAGA
This sequence comes from Bacteroidaceae bacterium, assembly GCA_902362595.1. Taxonomy (GTDB): domain Bacteria; phylum Bacteroidota; class Bacteroidia; order Bacteroidales; family Bacteroidaceae; genus Phocaeicola; species Phocaeicola fibrisolvens. The sequence goes on from CABIXF010000001.1 coordinate 15,703, forward strand.
TTCAGTATATCTTTTTGAGATTATTTCTCGATGTCTACCAGTTCAACTTCGAAAATCAGGGTAGAGAACGGTTTGATCTTGCCAGCTTCCTGTGCACCGTATCCCAGTTCCTGCGGAATGTACAATTCCCATTTAGAACCTACCGGCATCATTTTCAGTGCTTCTGTCCATCCTGGAATGACACGGTTAACAGCCAATGTGATAGGTTCTTTAGAACTATCGAACTCAGTACCGTCAATCATGGTTCCTTTGTAATTCACTTTTACGCGTGAAGTATCGGCTGGAATGGCACCTGTACCTTTGGTGATAATTTTATACTGCAAACCGCTGGCTGTAGTCTGAATACCTTCTTTTGTTTTGTTCTTAGCCAGGAATTCTTCGTTCTGTTTTTTGTAGTCTGCATATTTAGCTTCCAAAGCTTTTGATTTGATCAATTCAGCTTTCAGACGTACGTATGTAGCAGCAGAATCTACAGGAACCAAGCCTTGTTTCTTTACGGTAGCAATAAATCCAGCCAGGAAATTTTCCTTGCTCAGTGACTGGGTAGAGTCCTGTCCGAAAATCTGACGGTTATTGTAGTCAAACATGTCACCGCTGATTTGCTGGCCAATCTGCATACCTGCCAGGTAAGCTTTCTGTTTGGCATCAGTTTCCTTGCAGCCTTGTTCCAGACCTTTGATGAAGTCGGCTACGTATGCTGAGTCAACACCCAGACGACCTTGTACATATTCCATTAAACCCTGAGTGTTGGTTACACCCATCATATAAGACAAAGAATCTACGTCGCTCTTCAGGTTTGCTTTCGGGCCCTGTGCTGTACATGATGCCAGGCTGGCTGCAGCGGCAAGCATCATAAAAAATGTACCTTTTTTCATTTGCTTCGTTATTTATAATACTTCAATTAATTCTACTTCAAAAATCAGGGTGCTGTGAGGCGGAATCATTTCGCCGGCTCCTTGTGCACCGTAAGCCAGTTCCGACGGGATATAGAGTTTCCACTTGGCACCTTCCGACATTAGCTGCAATGCTTCTACCCAACCTTTGATGACCTGGTTTACACCGAATACGGCCGGTTCACCACGTTTGATGGAGCTGTCGAACAGCGTTCCGTCAATCAGCGTACCTTCGTAGTGACAGCGTACGCGGTCGGTAGCTTTCGGCTTCTTGCCGTTGCCTTCCTTGATTACTTCATACTGCAATCCGCTAGGCAGGGTGACTACATTCGGGTTTTTCTTGTTTTCTTCCAGGAATGCTTTTCCTTTTGCTATGTTTTCTGCGTTGGTCTTCTCTTCCAGTTCCATGAAGAATTTGTTCACGATTTCACGTGCTTCTGTATGAGAGATAGCAGTCTGATTTCCTTCCAATACGTCTTTGATAGCCTGTGCGAAGTCATTTACATCGATGGAGCGAGCGCCCATGCTGAACAGGTTTTGGCCAATCCCCAGACCAATGGCGTAACTAAATTTATCCATAAATAAATCTTGTATTAAAATGTGAATTAACGGGGAGCAAAGGTATCTTTTTTCTGTGAATATGAGGAATTTTGATTGATAAATTTTCTTATTTTTGGCGAGTGAACACGTTTCTAAATCATGTATCTAAAAAAGGAGGAGAAGAATATGAAGAATCTGGTTGTATTGACAGGGGCCGGCATGAGTGCGGAAAGCGGCATCAGTACGTTCCGCGATGCAGGAGGATTGTGGGACCAGTATCCAGTGGAACAGGTAGCCACTCCAGAAGGGTATGCGGCTAATCCGGAACTGGTTATCAATTTCTATAATGAACGCCGTAAGCAGTTGCTGGAAGTGAAGCCGAACCGAGGTCATGAATTACTGGCTGAACTGGAGAAAAATTTTCATGTGACCATCATTACGCAGAATGTGGACAATTTGCACGAGCGGGCCGGTAGTCATGAGGTGATTCACCTGCACGGCGAGCTGACTAAGGTGACTTCCAGTTACCAGCCCAACAATCCGCGTTATATCAAGGAACTTCGTCCGGAAGAATACGAAGTGAAGATGGGCGATAAGGCAGCCGACGGTTCTCAGTTACGGCCTTTCATCGTTTGGTTCGGTGAGGCAGTACCTATGATTGAAACGGCTGTTGAGTATGTGGAAAAGGCTGATATCTTTGTCATTATCGGGACTTCCCTGAATGTATATCCAGCGGCAGGTCTGCTGAATTACGTGCGCGATGGAGTGCCGGTTTATTTGATTGATCCCAAAGAAGTGCGCATCGTTTCCGGACGTCCGGTACATGTCATCCGCAAGGGAGCTTCCGAAGGAATGGAAGAATTAAAAAAAATGTTATTGAAAGAAGCGGAGTAAACAAATTCTTTCTATATTTGTTATCATTTTAAACTAAGAACAAATACTAACTAATTAAGAATTGACAGATTATGAAAAAGTACATTTGCACAGTATGTGATTGGGTTTACGATCCGGAAGTGGGTGATCCAGACGGAGGTATTGCTCCGGGTACTGCTTTTGAAGATCTTCCAGAAGACTGGGTTTGCCCGGTTTGTGGAGTAGGAAAAGAAGATTTCCAGGTAGTAGAAGATTAATAAACTTTTCTTGATAAGGACGGCCTTCTAAAAAGTATGCCATATACTTTTGGAAGGCCGTTTTCTTTTTGCCTCATTCCGGCAGGGTAATGCCCATCTTCCGCATCAGGAAGCAGGCATTCATGTTTTGTGCCACTCCTTCCCGCAGTTGGTAGGAGAAGGTGAGCTCGTTGTCCTTGATGTCGGCTTCGAAGCAGTAGTTCCGGATTTCATCGGGGAACTGCTCAATGAGGTTGCCCAGCAGGAGGTCGTGAGTGGCGATGATACCGTTGGCTTTCAGGCGCATGAACTGGCGAATCAGTTCGAAGGAACCTTTCTGCTTGTCCAGCGAGTTGGTACCTTTTAGAATCTCATCCAGGATGATAAAGAGCCGTTGCCCTTCGTTTAGCAGGTCGATGATGCGTTTCAGCCGTTTCAGTTCGGCAAAGAAATACGACTCGTTGTCGGACAGCGAGTCGGACGTGCGGAGGCTGGTAATCAGTTGATGAGGGTAGAGTACCAGCTTGTCGCAACACACAGGAGCGCCGATACAGGCCAGCAGGTAGTTTACTCCGATAGTACGTAAGTAGGTGCTCTTTCCAGCCATGTTGGCACCGGTGATGATGAGGAAGAAGGGGCGCGACGGGAGAGTGGCGTCGTTTTTCACACATTGGGCAGGGGGCATGAGCGGATGTCCCATCCGGGTAGCCAGGAAACAGAACGATTTCTCGGCCAGTTCGGGATAGGTATAAGCGGGATGATTATAGGCAAAGGTGCCCAGTGAGCAGAGGGCATCCAGCTCTCCGATGGCTTCCAGCCAGCCGGTGATGTGCTGTCCGTAGCGGGCTTTCCAGCGTTCAATGCGGACAATTTCCTGTAGCTGGAAGAAAAGGCTTCCCTCCAGCAATACATATAAAAACTGGTTGTTGCGTAAGTCAAGCCGGTCGAGTTCCTTGGAGAGCTGTTGCAAGGCGTCAACGGGTGATTTGCCGTCCATGTCCAACCGGTTCATCAGTTGTTGCAGGGCGGGGGCTTCCCACTGTTCCTTCTTGGCCAGTGCGATGAGTTGTGCATATCCGTTCAGGCTTTTCAATTGTTTGCCGTAGGTTTCCTGTACGTAGGTGGCCCGTTTGACAATGCCGAAACTGAGAATCAGAAAAAGCCCGAACGAGAGTCCCAGCCAGGTGAAGGAGGTCCATCCGGCCAGCGAAGTTATTAGGAGTAGTCCGTTGATAAGAGGAACTCCCCGCGTAAAGGCTTTTACCCATCCGGCGTGCAGGTATTGTGATGGGCTTTGACTCCACGCACGTAGTTTTTCTCCATCGGACGCCGTGCCCTGATGTACAAGGCCCGTTACCCGAAACTGTTCCCGGAACAAGGGGCGTTGGCTCAGGTCCTGTACCATTTGCTGGCGTGCCCGGATGGCAGCAGGCTCACAAAGATGGTGTTGCAGCCAGTGAGCCAGACAATCTTTTCCGAAAATGGTGCAGGTGCGGTTCATGGCCTGAAACAGAGAGTGGTGTCCGAACACGTCGAGGTCAAAGGTATAAGGATGTGACGGATTGATGTAGGCCTTTCCGTCATCGAAGCTGCTGTAGTCGCCGGAAAGAGCCTGTAACTCTTCTTCTTGGACACATATTTGTGTTTCCAGCCATTTCTTGCGGTGAAACAGTCGACCGTGCAGTTTCACGAGGATGAAAAACGGAAGGAAGGTAAGACAGATACTGACTGTCAGTAGCACGTGTTGATGGAAAAAATAGTAGATTCCGACAAGTCCGGTCAGAAACAGTAGTACGCGTAGGACACTGATGCGCGAGATTTGCCGTTTGACCGTGTTTAACAGGTTTTCTGCCAAAAGAAGTTTTTCTGTGTAGTAGTTTTCTGGTTTCATACATCTGTATTTGCGTAAATGGCACAAAGGAACGAAAAAGTGTAAATTTTGGTCTAAAAAATCTGTTAAAAGGTTGAATCTGTTTGTGCTTTTCATGAATAAATCCCTTCTTTGCAAACAAATCAAGATGTTTTTTATAGAAGTGTGCGCGGTAACGCGTTTTCTTTTTATGTAAATGCGTGCTCGCACACACTATTTGGGGGAGAACCTTTTTAAGTCTATGCAGAAGAACAAAAACATACGACTGACTGACATCGCGCGTCTGGCGAATGTGTCGGTAGGTACAGTCGATCGGGTCATCCATAACCGAGGGCGTGTATCGGAAGAGAATGTCCGTAGGGTCAAGGAAATCATGAAACAGGTGAATTACAAGCCTAATCTGATTGCTCGTTCACTGGCTGTAAAGAAACCTTGCCATTTGATAGCTTTAATACCGGAATTTTGTACAGGAAATTACTGGAGTGCCATGGAATACGGCATTCGTCGCGCGGAAGAGGAACTGGAAAGTTTTGGAGTGAAGGTTACAATACTGACTTTTGATCAGTATAGCAGAACCAGTTTCGAACAAACGGCATCCCATCTGCTGGATATGCCAGATACCATAGACGGGGTGATTGTTGGCACACTCTTTAAAGAATCTGTCATTCGTCTTTCCAGTGCATTGGATGAACGCGCACTTCCGTATGTATATGTTGATTCGGATATTGAGGAACAAGGTCGGTTGGCTTATTATGGTACAGATTCCGTAGCTGGAGGTGAAATCGGAGCTCGGATGTTGTTGGCTTCCATGGCTTTCAAAGGTGACATTCTGGTGGCGCGTATTCAACATGAAAAAGGATGTTTGTCTACACAAGGAGAGAAACGTCATTCCGGTTTCCGTCGGTATCTGGAACAGCAGAACTGTGACATGCAGCTGGTGGAAATAGAGTTATGGATAGGTGATGAGGCGCACAACGAACAGGTGCTCGACGAGGTTTTCCGGAATTATCCGGGTATTCGTGGGGCTGTGGCATTTAATTCTTCCTGCTACATTCTGGGTGAATACTTGGAAAAGCATCATAGAAAAGATATTCGGCTGGTGGGTTATGACTTGATAGAGCCCAATGTACGGTTACTGAATGAAGGATATGTACAGGCTCTGATAGCTCAGCGTCCCGAATTGCAGGGATATAATGGTGTGAAGGCTTTGAGCCGTTTTCTGTTGTTTGATGAAAGGCCGCCAGTGGTAAATCTGCTGCCAATAGACATTTTGTTGAAAGAGAATTATCAATTTTATAATAAAGTATCGAATTTATTGCTAATCTAATTATTATGGCAAACGAATTATTTAATGTAGACGGCAAGGTAGTCGTCATGACCGGGGGAGCCGGTGTGTTGGGAAAAGGTATTTCCAAGTATTTGGCTGCACAAGGTGCAAAGATGGTCATTCTTGACCGTAGTGAAGAAGCGGGAAAAGCGTTGGTTGCAGAAATTGTGGCACAGGGTCACGAAGCTACTTTCTGGTATACCGATGTAATGCAGAAGGAAGTGCTGGAACAGAACAAGAAAGACATCCTGGAAAAATATGGCCGCATTGATGTGTTGTTGAATGCAGCCGGTGGAAACATGGCAGGTGCCACCATCGCTCCGGACAAGACTTTCTTCGACTTGCAGATTGATGCGTTCAAGAAGGTAGTCGACCTGAACCTCTTCGGTACGGTATTGCCGACCATGGTTTTTGCCGATGTTATGGTAAAACAGAAAAAAGGAGCTATCGTAAACTTCTGTTCTGAATCTGCCCTCCGTCCGTTGACTCGTGTGGTAGGTTACGGGGCTGCCAAGGCTGCCATTGCCAACTTCACGAAATACATGGCCGGTGAATTGGCCATCAAGTTCGGCGACGGCTTGCGCGTGAACGCCATTGCTCCGGGCTTCTTCCTGACCGAACAGAACCGTACGTTGTTGACCAATCCGGACGGTTCACTGACCGATCGTTCCAGAACAATTCTGGCTCACACTCCGTTCGGACGTTTCGGTGAACCGGAAGACCTGTATGGTACCATCCACTACCTCATCAGCGATGCATCCAGCTTTGTGACGGGTACGGTAGCCGTCATCGATGGTGGTTTTGATGCTTTCTCTATTTAATCGAGTACGAACCTTAAAAAAAGAAACGTTATGTATTTATGTGAACAAACCTGGCGCTGGTATGGTCCGAACGACCCGGTGTCTTTGTGGGACATCAAGCAGGCCGGTGCCACGGGTATCGTCAATGCATTGCATCACATTCCGAACGGTGAAGTGTGGACGGTAGAGGAAATCATGAAACGCAAGCAGATGATTGAGGAAGTCGGCTTGAAGTGGAGTGTGGTAGAAAGTGTGCCGGTACACGAACATATCAAGACGCAGACCGGCGATTTCATGAAATATATCGAGAACTACAAGGAAAGTCTGCGCAATCTGGCGAAGTGTGGCATTTACATTGTGACCTACAACTTCATGCCGGTACTCGACTGGACTCGCACGGATTTGGCTTATACCATGCCCGACGGTTCCAAGGCTTTGCGCTTTGAACGGGCGGCCTTCGTGGCTTTCGACCTCTTTATCCTGAAACGTCCGGGAGCAGAGAAGGATTATACGGAAGAAGAAAAGGCCAAGGCCAAGGCGCGTTATGAGCAGATGGATGAAGAAGAAATCCACCGCTTGACCCGCAACATGATTGCCGGACTGCCGGGGTCGGAAGAGAGCTTCACACTGGAACAGTTCCAGCATGAACTGGACCGCTACAAGGACATCGACGCCGAAAAGCTGCGCTCCAACCTGATTTTCTTCTTGAAACAAATCTGTCCGGTGGCCGATGAGGTAGGGGTGAAACTGGTCATCCATCCGGACGACCCGCCACAGACGATTCTGGGCTTGCCGCGTATTATGAGTACGGAAGAGGATTTCCGCAAGTTGGTGGAAGCTGTACCAAACGAATCCAACGGCTTGTGCCTTTGCACGGGTTCGCTGGGCGTCAGTGCCAAGAACGACCTGGCAGGCATGATGGAGCGCTGGGGCGACCGCATCAATTTCGTACACTTGCGCAGCACACAGCGTGATGCCGAAGGCAACTTCTTCGAAGCCAACCACCTGGAGGGTGATGTGGACATGTATCACGTGATGAAGAACTTCCTGCTCATGCAACAGCGTCGCAAGGTCTCAATCCCGATGCGTCCGGACCACGGCCATCAGATGATCGACGACCTGAAGAAGAAAACCAATCCGGGCTACTCTTGCCTGGGTCGTCTGAGAGGACTGGCTGAGTTGAGAGGTCTGGAAATGGGTATTGCCAAGTCGATGGAAGAACAGAAGTGAACGGTCAGTTGATTAACTGATGTGTTTATACGAAAAAATGGTTCATGAAGGAGGAAATCCATTCATGGACCATTTTGTTTTGAGGTATATATCCCCAAATTACTTCTCTTAAGTGCATGTAAAGACTATGTAATCTGCATTTATGTACATTATGCTTATAGTAATTGTTGTTAGCCTACCAGAGTTCAATTACAGGTTGTATTTGCAGATAGTCCGGCATACACATTCCTATCGTAGCTCCAATATAGGTTGGGTCTGAAATATAATATTTTTTCCCTTTATATGAATAGTTGACACCTTTTATGGGATATGAAAATTCAACGGCTGTACATTCATGTCCCGGGAAGTTTATCAAGTGGCAGTCAATGTTCAATACATTCCTTACTAAATACGCAAAGAATATGGAACGGTCTTCACAATCACATGCTGGATAATATAAAATTTCTTCAAGAAAGAAGGGCTTTTCATAACCAAATTGCTGTTTATCGGTTGCATAGCGGAAAGCATATTGAACGAAATGGAGTAATGCATTTAATGCTTCCAATTTTTCGAGTCCGGCTAATTGTGTTTTTAGTTGTTCTACGATGTGTTGTCGTACATCATCTAGTAATGTGGACGTTGCATAAGTAGGTATCGGCATTTGAGGATAATGTGTTAACATGCTGATTAAGGCTTTTGATATTGTTCCGTTAACAGATAAATTGCCGTCTGTCAATTGGAATTCGATGGGTTGAATATTGGGAAGAGCAAGAGGAGTCTGAAATGACAAATCTATGCTTTTCCTGGTAGAAAATCGTTCTGGAAGATTACAAGTAGAGATGGAAGGAAGTTTTTTTTCTTCTGCTTTTGAATCGTAAAATATATAATATTTATTTCCTCCTAATTGAAGATATGTTCGTGCATATACAGTTTGTTCAAAAGGTATCATTAGCACGAGTTGTTTTTCTTTTGTAAGTCCTAATCTGATGTTATATCCCATGTATGTGAGTATAAAATGACGAAAAATGATGCGTGTATTCGGAGTGGAAGAAGCTAACCATTGATCTATATAACAGCGAATCAGTTCAGTTCTCAACCAGTCATTTAAGACAAGCTGGTCAGCTATGTATTTCAGTTCTGAAATTAAATATTTGTAGTCGTTTTCTTTTAGAAGTTTATCCCAGTAATCACTGATTGCTTCTGGTGTATAGGAGGTAAGTGAAAAAGGTTTGTTGGGTTCTGGCAATTGAAGGGGAATCCCATAGAAGGATAATTCGAAATATTTCTGAGAATCATCATGCTTAGGTTTCCTTGGTTGGGATATAGGAAGTGTAGGTTGCTTGTCTGGATTGGGTATTTGAAAGGAGACAGGATCCAATTGTATTGGAACGGATGGTTGTGCTTTGGGGGAGAACTGGGGCTGTCTGTTAGGCTTGGGACAAGAATCCGAGGTGATACCACGAAAACTTTGATATTCCTGCCATACTCCTTTCAAGTATTTAGCATATTCGTTGAGAACGTGGGTGCGGTGGGCTGAATAACGTCCTAATACACCTTCGCGAAATTCCTGAAATGAGTTATTGGGGGTTTGTGCAAAGAGTTCTCCTATAAAACATAACATGATAAATATCCCTATATATTTCTTCTGCTTCATTTTTATGATATTAAAAAAGCGTCGAGATGTATGATTGTTCTAAGAAAAACGTTTCAATACCTCCCGACGCATAAATTAAATTTATAACCTGTAGGATTATTCCCCGTTTACTCCTTCTTTTATAAATTCACTGATTTTTCCTGCATATTTCTGTGCTGCGGCCGATTCTTTCATTGCATTTTCGTAAGCGCGGATACGGGCTTTAGTAGCGGCGCTTTCGCTTGCAATAAAATAGCTTTGCATTTCAAATGTACCATTTCCATTGTCACGTATGACAGAAAAACTGGGTTCAAGTTCTCCTTTGATTTCTTTCTCTACTTCCCGTTCGTAGGCAGCATAAAAATGTTCAAATTCGCTTTCTGCATTGGTTCCGTCTCCTGAGATGTCGGATACCACACGTCCTTTTACCTGGCTGCCCGCACGTTGTGCATACGTTACGACTGCATTATTGTATGCCATCTGTATACCTACATTTTTTGATTTAAAATTGGAGGCTACTCCTACAACCTCCACCGCATCCTCTCCCATGTTGGAAAGTTTGTCAAAATGCTTTAGTAAAATAACGTCCTCACTGCGTGATGTACCGTAGATTTTCCATCCACCTTTTTTGAATTCTTTTTGTTTGGCTTTGAACTCTTTTTTCAACGCTTTCTCCAGTGCCTTGTTCTGAGCCTGAACCTCAGCTGCTGGTACCATTAATAACAATGCCAGCAGAAATGTAATCAGATTTTTCATATTTTTATTATTTATCTTGTACTGGACGGATAATTGTTTCCTTGTTTTTTGTAGAATAAGAACTTACTAACGAAACATCTTTTTCATTAAAACCTAATGCATACATGGCTCCACTACCATCATGAATAGCATGGCACATACCAGACATGTAAGCTGTATCCTCAAAATCACGGAATTGCCAGTTTCCCGATGAATAATCGAATTGGGGAAAGAAAATACTATTTCCATTGGGCCCTATTGCCTGAAATCCATCAATATTTTTATAGATTATACGTTGCCATATACATTTGGTAATTAGTTCTGTAATTTCATCACGTGTAGGAAGACGCCAGTCTCCTCCGAGTTTTGCATGTGCTAAATCATACTTAGTGTTGCAGATATTTTCAGTTAATGGATCTTCATTGAACATTTCATCCCATCTAGTCTCGGCCCCTTGTTCTTCTGGATATTGAGCTCCTAAATTATATCCTCGCCATAATACTTTTAGTCCTAAGTCTACAATTTCTTCCGTTGAAATTTTTGCTTCAGCGGAGGTAGTAAATTTATTTACTTTTCCGAAATAGACTTGATTGCCAGCTTTTGCATAAGTACAGAAATAATAGGTAGTATTAATCAAGAGTCCTTGTAGCTCTACATCTATTTGGTCTTGATTATCAGATGTACACATAGCTCCTTCTCTTCTTATATTGGGATACTCTTTTGTGCCATACCATACTCCCCATTCTGTGAGGTTGACATTTGAGGATTTTACATAGCCTTGTCGAATAGAAGCGGATGTGGCTGTGATATTGGTACTTCCTCCAGTAATACAAGACACCCGACTATCATATACTGGGCGAATTGAGCAACCCCACTCACGAGGGGAAGTATTGCTATAATATTCATCTTCAGTTAAAAGGAAGTGTCTGACGTAGTCACCCACTTGGGTTTGTGTGCCAATGCGGTAAAACCCTTGTGCTCCTACATATCCTATACCTCCGTCGGACATCAAACGGCATCCGGCGGCAGGAAGGAAAATACTGTTTCCATTAGGACCTGTCACTTTGTATCCATGTACATTCTTATAAACGACCCATTCCCATGAGCATTTAGATTTTAATGTATTCCATTCGTCTGCTGTTGGTATACGATAGTATTCACCTAACTGATACCAGGCTGCATCATATCCACTTCCGCTAATGCTGTCTAATTTTGGGTAATCATCTCTATTCATGGACGAAATGCCATGAGGGTCTCCCCATCCATAATACTTTCCTGCTTCTTCAGGTGTATTACTGCCTAGATTACAGCTGGCCCATTTTACATCGAGGCCTAAATCAATAATATCTCCTTCCGTGATTTCTATGTCTTGTGTACGGAAAGTGTTAATTTCGCTTAGATATCGTTTCCCTGCATAGACAAAACAAGCTGCATAGTAATAATTGGTCCCAGGTTTCAGCCCGTCTACAACTGTAGAGAAAGAACCGTCTGAGTTTATTTCTAGACAAGGGTATAAGTCGATAGTTTCTAGGTTTGCATCTGTTTCTGATACGACAAAACCCAGCATATCTTGAGTGGCTTTAATTTCCTCTGAACGGAAGCTCCCGTATAAATCCACGACATACTGATTGCGTGCTACTGCATTTTCGGTTGTTAGGGTGAATTCTGCTGATGCTGTAGTTACATTCAGTTCTTGCTCTATGATTGGATCTTCGGAACCATTGGCCCATATACGGATTGCCACTTTATATTGTGTATTTGCTGTTAATCCACCGAATTCGAGGAGATATGTATCAGAGGTACCATCTACTAAAGACGGAGCTCTTTCATCTTCAACTTTCCAGTTACCTCCTTCGTTTTTATACAAGACAAAATAGATGTTATCTATTTGGGCTCCTCTAATATCTAATTTCGCTTGTACTCGAATCATGTCATATCTTACTATAGGAGATGAAATTTCTTTGATGGCTACGGTCGTTTTTCCTCCGCTCCAGTCATAAGGGTCTTGAGAGCACCCGTAATACAACGTTGATACTAGAATCAACATTAATAATTTAAAATAGGCTTTCATAAGTTTTATTTTTATTCGTTTTTCCATAATTGCATGAACAAATCCTTTTGGAAACTATTTTGGGTCGATTCACTTTCTGATAAAGTGTGGCATAATGTATTGAGACATTCGTCTTTTCTAAGTTGTAAGGTTATACAGACCGTGTATTTCCCTTTTTGTTCACTTATGACAGACTCATCAGTTATCTTGGCTCCTTTTAATAGCATTTTGACTGCCATTTGAGTTTCTGTAATAAATTCATCTGCCGACTCACCTGTGTTGGTTTGGTTTCTGATATAACTTTCTGATACATTTTTAATTTTTCCATTAATCATTGTAGCCAAAAGATTTCGGGCATGAAGCATTGCTTTTTGCCTGGCTACAGTTACAGAAGATGCACTTGCAGTCTGAGTAGCTACAAAATAATTCTTGTCATTATCGGCTCCCCATACTGTAAAACTTTGCAGGAGGTATAACAGTAGAAAGATCAGGCTACTTTTTTTCATGTGCTATTTCTTTTAAGTTATCAATAATCAAATCGACAATACTCATCTGTAAGTCTGTTTTACGTACTCGGTTTTGTTGTAACCAACGGGCAAATTCAGCAGAAGTCACTGAAGGAAGTTCACTATAACCTTCCGGTAGTTTCTGATTTTCTCCTTTTATGTTAAAGAAGAAATCTTTTGTAAAAGGAGTTTCCGAGAAAAGGTAATAAATACGTATGACATCGTATTTTTGGTCGGTCATCAGTTCCAGCTCATCTACAGTTTGTCGGTCTTTATAGGGAACAGCAGAAAGGTCGAAAAATGAATACCATTGATTGGCTTCAATTTTTACATCATCATCTTTCTCAAAAGCAGCATAAGGCAACATTCGAAAAGCATTCTCTCCATTATCCATAAATAAGACAAGGTGCCCAGATTTTGTACTCCGAAAGCGGGTAATGAATAAATCTCCTTGATGGAAGACCGAATCATTCCCCACCGTCAGATGAGTTTCAGAGTCCTGAATTTTTTGTTCTGCAATGATTTGCTTATGTCCATTCAGTATCTGAAACTCAAATTGAGGTAGTATCTGATTAAGAGGTTGCGCATATCCTTTAACTCGGCAGGTCCATTCCGTTGCGGAAACTTTCTTTTTTAAACGTCCCCAACGATTCATTCGAAGAATTTCTGTTTCATGGGAAGTTAAACTGGGTTCTGCCAGATTTGCCTTCCAGATACCTTGTGGAAACTGGGAGGTTAAATCCAGATAATGTTCATAACTATCTAACTCACCTTCATAACTTTTCATAAAGTTTCCGTATGTGATAGAGGTACCGAATTTTTTCTCAATGGCTTCCTGTTGGGCCATATTGATTAAATCTGATTGCTTGAAATCTTCTCCGTCGGGAACTTTAATAGAAGTGGTACCTTCTACTACTACCCAGTCGGATGGAGGAGTACCTTGAAATACTTGGGCTTGTGTGTAATTGCTCCATACTGTTACACACACTGCCCAAAGTATTATTTTATTAGCTAATTGCCGCATATATATTGATTAGAAGGCATTTAAACTAGAATGTTTTTTTAAGAAACGACTTCCGTTGAACCAAAAGCCAATTGAAAGGCAGTGAGCGGATTTCAATCTATTACCATAATCACCATCCGTTAATGTCTTAGCTAAACTTAAGTTCTTATAACCGATACGGAAAAAACCAAATTCGAATCCAGCTCCAAATTGATAGCCTAAATGAGTGGATTTTATGAGGGAATCGCTGCTAAAGAAGTTGAATGAATCTTCACGTCCACTGTGTATTGCATAAAAAAATGTTCCACCTCCATTTAGATAAAAACGGATTTTGTTAGAAAGAAGATATTTAAATTCAATTTCAAAAGGTATGTCAATTCCATATGCTCTAGTGAAGGTATTTCCTGTTTCTGTATTAAAACTACTACAATCTTCTGCCCACATAAATCCAGCACCAGTGCGCAGCGAAAGTGTTAGCCAATTGGGAGTCCATTGGCGTGGCAATAAATAATCTCCCATGATGTTAGCTTGATGTACCCAACGTCCTGTGTTATCTTTTCCCATAAAGAAACCCTCCGGATCATATAAATATGCGGGATGTACTCCACTTCCTCCTTCAATTCCAAAACGCCATTGTGCATTGGCATTCAAAGAAAAAGCCCATATCATACACAATATACATACGATTTTTATATATATTTTCTTCATTGTTTTCAAACTTATTTTTGTTGAACTTAATATTTTACAAATACATCATTTTTACGTGCACTGACTTGAATGACAGGATCTTGACGAACTTGATCACCTTCCAGTTCTTTTACTAGATAAGGTACGCCAGAACTTTGAGTATCAGATAAGTATTTATATAGCTCATCGAAAGAAAGCACTCCATCACCATTTAAGTCTGATTTTGCTTTATCTTGCATTGCTTTGAACAAGACGTAAGAGAACAAACCATGTTTCTTTTCCTTGTACCAATTGGCATATTGGTCTTCACCTGACGCTGAAAGTATCACGAATTTAGCCAATTTATCAGGTTTGGGACGGCGTACGAATTCAGTGGCAGATGCTTCCATGGAAATTTCCTGTCCAGAGAAACAAGCATCTGTAATGACATTTACTTTATCTATTGGTAGTGCACTCAATATACGGTAGATGCTCTGTAATGAGGTGGCTTGTTCTTTACAACTTTTCGGATTGGAACGAACTCCCAATAAATAGGGTTCTCCCATGAAAGGATATCCATGTCCGGAATAATAGAAATATACTTCTTTACTTCCTGTGGATGCAACTAATTTAGCCAATTCACCTTCTTGATTGTCTGTTCCGAAAATATCATCAAAATCTTTTTTATCAGCATTGGTTTTAAATAGAATATTTTTCTCGTCTAATCCGAGGGTTTTAACCAAATAATCTCGCATGGTAGTCGCATCATTCACTGCATATTTTACAGGACCAACTTTCGTGCTGCCTTGCTTTCCTGTTGCTACCTGATAATCGGTATTACCGATTACTACAGCTACTGCGTTTGATTTAGCTGTTGTTTCAGGAATGTTTGTATCTACCTCTGATGTTCGTTCATATACATTTTCTTTATATGATGCGATTTCCGGATAGTCTTTTTGGAATGCATTATGGATGGTTACTTCTACAGCTACACGGCGATATTTAGCTCCTACTTTGTCTGCTACTTCTGCGAAATGCTCATAATGTACATTTGCTACACGGAATGCACCAATATGTTTTTGCATAAAATTCTTGATATCCAGTGTACGTAGATAAGCTAATTGTTCATTACTGCTGATTCCGTCTTTGGTATTGACTGATACATAGCCGAATGAACCGTTTACAAAATACTCAGCATCTTGAATATCTCCAAATGCTCCGTCATAAGCAACTGCGTTACGGAATGGGCTGGCATCTGTACTTCCAATAATCTTTACTGTTACTTCTGTTCCAGGTGCGATATATTGTTCCAGTTTGGATTCAATTGTACTCTTAATAATACCTGCTGTTTGAAGGGCTGCTTGGGAATCTTTCAGCCGATATTTCCCTGATGGCCAGTCTTCTGTGCCTTCATCGATTCTCAGTTTCTTTAAATGTTCAGAAAGGACCTGAACATCATAACGAACCTTCATGTTATATTCTACCTGTCCATCTTTTTTTACTTCAGGCATTACTTCCGCATTGACATCTACTTGTGTGTTTTCTGTCAATTTCTTCTGTGCACGTAACTCTGAAATCATGGTTGCTAAAAGCTCTTTTAAGTCTCCTTTGATTTCATTGGTTACATCTTCTGCTTTCTTGACAGCTTTTTCAACAATTGCTATTTCTTTCTTTGGCTCTTCTTTCTTCTTGACGTCCATCCATAAAGGATAATAGGGAACCAAAGCTAATTCTTGGGTACGTCCGTAGGCACGTCCACCTAATTCGAAACGATGTTTGTCATTTCCAATTGTGACATAAAGAGTGGCTGTGCGATTCTTTTTTAATGATTTCCTGAGTGGTATATTGATTTCTCCTTTCAGAATGCCATCTTTTGTTAAGGTTAAAGTTTTTGATGGTAGGGCTTTATAGGTTTTTCCTTTAATTTCCAATACGATGTTCTGTTCTGCATTGAATGTGATGTTATTTCCTTTTTGTAGTTTTACCTCAAGTAAGAATGTCATCATTCCTCGATTGGGTTTTCTTCCAAAATCAGAAATCACACAGTAACTTTCCGGTAAAACGGAAATTAAATCTTTTTGTTTCAGATTGGCAGTGACTTTGGGCCAGCTAGGATTGTTCATATCAAAGGAGGTTTCTTTGTCTGACTGGATATCCCGCCAACCTACATTGGGAAGGACTGAGGTTTTTATCGGATTTATGGAAGAAGATTTCTGTCCATATACAGTCATTCCACACATGAGCATAGAAGCGCAACATATCGTTGGAATCATGCTAGTTTTTTTCTTACCTTTACATTTCATTATTTAATATATTTAGCTTGTTGGAAGAATTGAATTAGCGCAGATTTAATTTTTCCATTAGGGTTCATTCCTGTTTGTTTATTATAGAATTTCAGTGCGCTTATTTTTTATTCTGAATTCTGTTTTCATATTTCACCTTTGTATACCAATAAACTTGATTATGCAATAACAGGATAGGGACTCTATTCATGATAGGAAAAGAATGGAGTTCTGCCTTATTGTATTCACAAAAGTAAACAACAGAAAATAAATGTAAAATAGTGAAAAATAAAGAAACCGATTAAATGCGTAATTGAGGCATTCAATCGGTTGAAAAAGGAGTTTAACTGGTTATAATTTTACAGCAATTTTAAGGCTTCTTTTATTTTGCTGTAATGACGTCGGCTGGCAATTAATTCCAGATTATTGAAAGGAGCATATAAGATGCATCGCAGCGTGCTGTTTTCAATGGAAGACAGATAGTCAATGTTAAGGATGCAATCTGTGTTGATGCGGATGAAGGAAGGATGTAAATTTAGGATGTCGCGTGCTTTGGTACTTAGTCGCAGGCGATGCTGTTTCATGTTTGTGAGTGTCATGTTCCAGCAACGGTTTTCGTTGGAGTACTGGAAATAGAGTATTTCGGAATCACGGAGCAGCAGCAGATTGTTGACCGTTTGCACGGCGAATTTGCAATCTTTATTGAGTAGCTGGTGCATGGCCTGTTCAAAATTAATCGGATTGTTGCCTTTTTCATGCTTTACGCGTTCTACAATCTGGAGCAGTTCTTCCGATTGGTAAGGTTTTAACAGATAGTCAAAGGCAGAGGCACGCAATGCGTCAATCATGTATTTGTCGAATGCGGTATAGAATACCACATGCATATTGTTGTACATATAAGGTCTGATTTCCTGCAATAATTCGATTCCGTTGGTTGTGGGAAACTCAATGTCGAGAAATAATAAATCGGGTTGATATTGGATGATACTCTTTTTGGCCTTTTGTGGAGAAGTCTGAGTGTCCAGAATATTTATTTCTGGATAAACGGCCAGGTCATCCGCCAAATTACGGATGGAATTGGGTTCATCGTCAACGATAATAGTCGTAATGCTTGTAGTCATTTGTTTAAAGTTTGAATTGATAGTTGAATGGAACGTAAAGGCTTACCAGTGTGCCTTTTTGGCCTTGGTTGGAAAGATTTTCGATATGGAATTCCATAGCTTCCGTATTTTTTCCGTTGAGCAGCTCTATGGTGCGGAATAACATTTTTAGTCCATTGCCTGTTCCTCTTTCTGAGTGGTCGCCGTGTCCGGGGTCGTATCCGCAGCCGTTATCGCGGATGTGGATTAATATTCCTTTTTCGGTTACGTCAATTTGTACCAGCAGGCAAGCATCTGCTGAGGGCTCACCGTCGAATGCGTATTTGAGTGCATTTTCTACGGGTATCTGTATACTCATTGAAGGTATGAGCATTTGCATGGGGACTGCAGGATTTATTTCCCATTTGGTAGTCGGCGTGTGGGGAGTGGTTTCCTGGCGTAGGGCGACATAGTTCTTTACCAGTTCTATTTCATCCTGTAAGGTGACAGTGATTTGGTCGAAGACCAACAGATTTCCGCGTAGTACCTGGATAAAAAGCTTTAGTAAGTGAGACAGGTCGGGATATTGTTTGAAAATCGGCATCACGGTGTTGAGTACGTTAAACACATAGTGTGGGGATATGCGGTTCTTTACGTTCTCCATACGTAGTCTTGACACAAGTGCCAGTTGCTGGTTGAATTTACGCTCGTTTTTACGGTTGATATGCACAATGATGAGTGCTGCACCCAAGATGGAGATAACCAGTAATGACAACACGAGTATCAGTGTGTTGCGTTGGGCAGAGAGCTGTTCACGGTTGTGGGCTATCATTACATCGCGTTTTAACAGGGTGGTATCCTGGCGGTAGCGGTAGTCTATTTCTGTGATGTTGTTGATATGGCGCAGGTTACGCATGGAATCATCATATTGGTTCATGGCTGCCCGATAATGGTAAGCATGGGCAAAATCACCTTTCCGGGCATAATATTCCATAAAGCGTTTATTGTGCAGATACATGTAAAGCGGACCTATTTTCAAGGCGTCGTATGGCTTGGACAGATAGTAGTTCACGCTGTCCAGTCGGTTTTCGTTTAATGCCAGTGCGGCTTGCAGACTATTGAGATAAAACATGACTTCTTCACTGGTAGTGGAATCGTTTTGAAAGTAGGCATAGGATTTATTCAAATAATAGTGTGCAGAATCGTTGCGGTTCATGAGTGTATAGATTTCTCCAATGTTGGCTTCAATCAGCGCATCATACGAGGGTTGGTTAAATTGCCGACACACTTCATAAGCTCGTTTGAAACATTGCAAGGCTTCGGGGTATTTCTCTTCAAAGTAATAACAGTTTCCTTTTGAATTGTAATAGATGTAGTTCTCGTAGCTGAGGCGTGGTTCCGGATTTTGTTCAGCCATGTCAAAATAGTGATGGGCTTGTCGGAAGTTATGCAAGTCGGCATACACTTGTGCCAGTCCTGTATAAATACTGAACCGGATACGTTCTGATCCCAATGAATCAACCAGCCATAAGGCGCGTCGATAATAGCGGGAGGCATTGGCTAATTCTCCCTTTTGTCTGTATTGGTCTGCCAGGTTGATGCAGATGTTTTCCAGTTCTGAACGGTCGTCCGATAACATCAGGGCGTCATACGCGTGATGCAGGCAGGCGATAGCCGAATCTCTTTGGGATAGTGCCTGAAGGATAGCGAAGCGATGGTTCCAGCATTGGGCAGCTAGCGCATTGCTATGAGGATGTGTCAGACAATAGTTTTCCACTCGCCGGTTCATCCATAAAGCACTGTCTGCATAACCTTGGAGAAAAAGGCAGTAGCTGGAGAATAATTCCAACTTGTAATAGGATGTGCTATCCGTTAACCCTGTTTGAGCTGTACGGAAGCGTTGTTCCATGAGTGTTGGATATGTATAAATGGAATCGTAGCGATTGATAAGGAAGGTGTCTATTGCATTCCGCTGTGTGTGGTAGGTGTTCTGTTTGGGTGTGCATGAGATAAACATGTATAGCAGCAGACCACATAAAATATACGCAGGGTGGTTATAGAAATGTTTGATATTCTTTTTCATATATCGATATATTTTACATAGAATAAATTCTTTATGATATAGATTATAACATGCCTTTTCTTATGCAAATATAAAATTTTTCAGAATCCTTAACAATGGCAGAGAACCGTTTTCCTATATAAATTAAGCTTACTTGGTAAAAAAATAAGTGTATATGGTCATTTATTAGGTTTAGAGTAGGATGTAAAATTTGATTGAGGTAAAACAAGTCTGCCATGGCTTAAATGGGTGATATTGAGATTTGTAGAAACGATGAAGACCTTTGTCGCAAACGGTTGTCTATTTTTTAGGGTTTCCTTGTGCAAAACGTAGGTTTCCCTTTGCGGAGATATATGGCTTCCGACACGTAGACGTATGTTTCCGCGTAGGAAGACATAAACAGTGACAAGAGGTTCTTCCTTTATCTTTTGGGCGTTTTTATGTTTGGAATAAGGAAACTGTTGTGAGGGAGCAGTTGGCAGATAAAACGAACGCCCCGGCTTGTGGAGGCCGAGGCGTTGCAGTTATTCGTATGTATGCTTTTATTTTATTCGCATGCAATGTAGCCTTTCACCGGAGTCATGATGAAAGTAAATTCATAGTCTCCGTAAGGCAACATGTATTGGGCTTCCGGCAGGGCACCCCAGCTGTTGACACAACCCAGACCCATCTGTGCCTTGTCAATCAGCAGGTTGGTCAGGTCGGCTTCTTCTACTTCGAAGGAGTGGCTCTGTTTCTTTTCCGTGCCGTCGTCCAAAGAAGCGATGGTGTAGTGGAGGGCAGAAGCGGAGAACGGTGCTTCAGCCACGAACATCAGTCCGTTGCCAGCCATGTTCAACTGTCTCCACCAGCGGATATCGGTCTTGGTTCCGGTTTCCTGCGGACGGATGTACGGATAGAACTGGTCGCTTACGTTCTGGTTGTAGATGCCCAGGTCGGTGCAGTGGTTGCGGTCGCTGTAGTTTTCTATCGGGCCGCGGCCATAGTAGGAAATCTTTTCAAAGGATTTCGGCATGACCATCTGCATACCGAAGCGGAACATCGGCGATACCTTGGCGTTCTTGTCGGCCACCATCTTCTGAGTTACCTTCACGGCACCTTCGTTGTTAATCTGGTAGGTGAGATACAGTTTGGCCGATACCTCTGTGAGGTCGTAAGTGGAATTTACCACTGCCAGTCCGTTTTCTACCTTGTAGTTGAAGTCGGTGAGCTTGATGCCCGGGTTCTTCCAAGCCGCATACTTGTTTTGCAGGCCGGCACCGAAGTCGTTGTCGGTCGGGGCACGCCAGAAGTTCGGTGTCAGGGCTTCCCCTTCTTTGAGCATGCTTACTCCATTTACATCATATTTGTCCAGATATCCGTTGCGTTTGCTGAATTCCATGTAGAATCCGTCGCCTTTCACGGCGATGTAGTCCGGATAGTTCGGGTTGATTTGCGGTTCAACCACCTGCTGGTTGGTAGCTGTTACGTTCTTCAGGTCCATGGCCGGAGCTTTGTACGGATTGAGTACCAGCTGGTCTTTAGCCACTACGGAGCCTGCCGGAAGCAAGCCTTCGCGGTTCTTCTGGATGTATTTCACATTGAGCAGCCATTCGCCGCACTGGCAGGTCTTGCCCAGGTCAAGTTTCACGGTGGCAGTCTGGTGAGGAGCCACGTTCAGGTTGTCCACACGTCCGCTACGGATGGCTTTTCCATCTTTCAGCACTTCCCATTCCAGTGCGTAGGCCGACAGGTCGCGGAAGAAGTTCTCGTTGTACACCTTGATTTCTCCCTTGGACAGATCACCCGCAGTGGTCCAGATGTTCTGGTAGAAGTATTGTACTTCGTAGGCGTGCGGGTTCGGTTTGCGGTCGGGGCTGATGAGGCCGTTGTCGCAGAAGTTCTTGTCGCCGGAATCGTCCATACGGTTGAAGTCGCCGGCATAGGCATAAATCATCTTACCGTTCTTGCCGGTCCAGCGGATAGACTGGTCGACGAAGTCCCAGATGAATCCTCCCTGGTATTTCGGATACTTGCGAATCAAATCCCAGTATTCCTTGAAGCCGCCTTCGGAGTTACCCATGGCATGTGCATATTCACACTGAATCAGCGGTTTCTGGTATTTGTCGTTCTTGCTATATTCTTCGCACCACTTGTAGTCGGCATACATCGGGCAGTAGATATCTGTCTTTCCGTCGATGCGGGCCTGTTCGTACTGTACGGCACGGCTTGGGTCTTCAGCCTTGACCCAGTCGTAAGCGGCTTCGAAGTTCGGACCGTAGCCGGCTTCGTTACCCAGTGACCAAAAGATGATGCTCGGGTGGTTGAAGCCACGCTGCACGTTGCGCTGGTTGCGCTCCAGGTGGGCTTTCTTGTAGCTGGGTTCTTTGGCCAGTGTCTCTTCGCCGTAACCCATTCCGTGGGATTCGATGTTGGCTTCGGCTACGACATAAATACCGTATTTGTCGCAGAGGTCATACCAGAAATTGTCGTCCGGATAGTGGCAGGTTCTCACCGCGTTGATGTTGAGCTGCTTCATAATCTGGATGTCCTGAATCATGCGGGCCCGTGAAACCACGTATCCGCCGTCGGGGTCCATTTCGTGGCGGTCGGCTCCTTTGAAGAGTACCGGCTGGCCGTTGACCAGAATCTGTGCGTTCTTGAGTTCAATTTTACGGAAACCGACTTTCACCGGTACCACTTCACTGGTCTTGCTGCCGTCTTTCAGGGTTGCACGCAAGGTGTACAGGTAAGGTGTTTCCGCACTCCATTTCTGCGGGTTTTCCACTTGCAGGGTGGCAGCCACCTTGCCGGAACCTTTCACTTCGGTAGAAGCCACGGTCTGGTTCTTTGCATCCAGCAGTTCCAGGCTGACATTGCCGTTTCCTTTCAGGTTCAGGGTGATGGCCAGTGAGCCGTTCTTGTATTCGCTGTCCAGGTCGGGAGTGACGCGGATGTCATCGATGCGTTTCTTGTTGCGGGTATAGAGGTAGCAGTCGCGTGCCACGCCGGTATAGCGGAAGAAGTCCTGGTCTTCCAGATACGAGCCGTCACACCAGCGGAACACCTGGAAGGCAATCAGGTTCTTCTGTCCCGGTTTCAGGTACGGGGTCAGGTTAAATTCTGCTTCCAGTTTGCTGTCTTCACTGTAGCCCACAAACTTGCCGTTCACCCACAGGTACATGTTGGAGCTGACAGCTCCGAAGTGAGCGATGATGTCTTTGCCGCTCCAGTCGGCCGGCACCATAATTTCCCGGCGGTAAGAGCCTACATGGTTTTGTTCGGTCGGTACGTAGGGAGGATTGTTTGCGAAGCGGCCACGCCATCCATAACCTACATTGACGTAGATTGGGTCGCCATATCCCTGCGTCTCCCATACGCCCGGTACTTGCAGGTTATCCCATCCCTTGTCGTTGAAGCCGACTTTCCAGAAGTCCGTGGGGCGGGCATCGGCGTTTCGTACCCAGAAGAACTTCCAAGTGCCGTTCAGGCTCATGAAGTTCTTGGAGTCTTCCTTGACTGCCTTGGCGGCCATTTCTGCGTTTTCATACGCAAAGAAGTTTGCGTGCATCGGTGCCCGGTTGATGGCATTAACCTCGGGGTCCTGCCATTCTTTGAACGTCTGTGCGCTGCCCGAGAGCACACAAGCACCTAAGATTCCTAACACTAATTGTTTTTTCATGGATTAATTATTTAATAAATAAATGATTGCTATGTGTTTTATTCAACCACCCAGGCTGGGTTATGTGGATAGATAACTCTTGGGTTGTAGTACATTTCTTCTTTATCGGGAATTCGAATGAGGTATTCCTTTCCGCTGTGGTTGGGAAGAGAACTCCCCCTTAACCACGGATTCATGCTCTTCAACAGACTGAAATTAATGCCTTGACTTTTGGCAAAGCGGGCAAGGTCGTCAATATCGTTGGTAACTTTGATTGTACGGTAAGGAATGGGGGGATACAAGTCGCTGGCTCGCAGACGGAATCCAAAGCGTTTGGGGTCGGTGAGCAGAAGTTTGGCTGCCAGGATGCGATATACATAGCGTGAAGTTTCCTCTACCAGATAGAGGTCAAGAGCATTGTCGGTATATTGTTTTTCCTGTTGCTGGCTGATTCTTCCCTGACCGGCATTGTAGGAGGCTGCCACGGTTTCCCAGTTGCCGAACTTGCGATAGGCTTGCTTCAGGTATTTGCAAGCCGCTACGGTTGATTTCTCCACATCGTAGCGTTCGTCTACGTGGTGGTTTACTTCCAGGTCGAAGTCGCGGGCGGTGCCGCTCATGAACTGCCACAGTCCGGCTGCTCCGGCTCCCGAACGAGCCAGCGGATTGACGTTGCTTTCGATGACCATCAGGTATTTGAAATCGTCGGGGACACCCTGTTCCCTTAAGATGGGTTCAACGATTGGAAAATAACGGTTGGCCCGCTTGATGATTTGCAGCGAAGTGCTGTGCATGTAAGTGAACGCCATCAACTCCCGATCCATCCGTTCCCGTCGGTCATAGCGCGTCAGGTCAATGTCGATGCCACAGAAATTAATGCTTTTGGGAACTTCTACGCAACTGTAGGTAGTGGATGAGGCTGTTTCTGTCTGTGCAGTGCAGGAGGTGGAAAACCCGGGTAACAAAAAACCGGTTACAAATAGAGCGGTTGTAAGTGATAAAGTGTATAAGCGTTTTGTCAATTTCATATTCAAGGTTTTCTTGTAACTGTCGGTCTTTTGTGAATCTGTGGCAAAAATAAGGATTTATTTATGTAAGTCAGGGGTATAATTTAGGCAAAAGTCAAGTAAAAATCGTTCAAAACAGGTTCGAGTTTACTTAATTCCCCGTTTGGCTATGCATATGTTGTGCTATTTTGAGCCTTTAAGGCACAAAAAAATCAACAGCTCTTTGTTTAAAAATCGCTCTAAAATACGAAATAAACTTTTGGGAAACGCTACCTTTTTAATTTATTTCACAAAATTGCAGTTCTCTGAAAGTTCATTCTTCCATGCTGAAACTTTTCAGGATAGTCTCTGGAATTTTGTCATTATCTTGGCGGTATACAATGGAAATATAGAAGCCGCAGCTTCCGTCTTTGGCCAGCAGGTAGCAATAGACGCATTTCTCTTCTTCGCAATTCCCTTTGAGCTGCACGCCGTGAAACTGTGGCAGCTCAAAAGGTTGCACGTCGCTTTGTGAGGTCACTTCATCGTCTGTGGCGATGGCTTTCAGTTCTTGTCCCAATTCTTCTTTTTTCATGCCTTCTCCTTCCAGCAATTGGATGGTGAGGTAGTAAGTATCGTTCCCGGCCAGATAGCCTTCGGAAGAATCATCTTCTACGGTAAGGTCGGACGGAGCCTTGAAGGATACTCCATACGAATCCCATCGGGTGGTTTTCAACTGTTGTGCGACTGCCGGAACGGCTACGGTAAAGAATGCAATCAGGATAAAGAATAACTGTTTCATGCTTTTCGTTCTGCTACTACTTTTCGTGCGTAAACTTCTTCTTCCTTATTAACCAGTACACAGACGTGTCCTCCCATATTGGCATAAGGAGAAGTGACAGCTGACAATGTTTCGTCTTTTAGCATGGCTTCTACACCGGCTGATCTCAACAAGCCCTTTACCAATTCAGCTTCCCAGAGGTCTCCTCTGAAAACTTCAATCAATGAATCGTAATCTTTCGCTTCCATAGTCTTTTGTTTTAAGGGTTAATAATTAGAAGTTCATTTCTCTTATATTCTATGTCAAAGATAACAAACTTTCGGAAATAAACATGCTTTCGGGCATATATTTCTTTGGCAGGGACGATTATTTCCTTTCGAAAGTTTTGAATGTCTGCCTGAAATTGTATTTTTGCGATAAACTGTAATCTGAAAATGGTGAAAATGAATCTGAATGAAATATTTCAATCCGTTCGGGCAGCATCCCGTAAACTGGCAATGTGGGATGTGGAAACGGTGAATGCACTTTTGTGTGCGGTGGCTGACAGGATAGAGGAGAAAACAGACAGTCTGCTGGAGGCCAATCGGGAGGACTTGCTGCGGATGGAAGTTTCCAATCCGAAGTATGACCGTTTGAAGTTGACAAAGGAACGGTTGTCGGGGATTGCGGCCGACATGCGTCAGGTGGCTGTGCTTCCTTCCCCGCTGGGGCGTGTCCTGGAGAGTTATACGGTGCCGAGCGGGCTGCGACTGAAAAAAGTGAGTGTGCCTTTCGGCGTAATTGGGGTGATTTATGAAGCCCGTCCGAATGTGAGTTTCGATGTGTTTGCGCTGTGCCTGAAAAGTGGGAACGCCGCTATCCTGAAAGGAGGGAGTGATGCGGATGCTTCCAACCGGGCTATCGTGCAGCTCATTCAGGAGGTGCTGGAGGAGTTCGGGGCCGACCCGCACGTGGTGGAGCTGCTTCCTTCGAGCCGGGAGGCTACGGCGGCGTTGTTGCATGCCGAAGGATGGGTGGACTTGATTATTCCCCGTGGAAGCAGTAACCTGATTCGCTATGTGCGTGAGGAAGCTACTGTGCCGGTCATTGAAACGGGGGCCGGTATCTGTCATACGTATTTTGACAAGGCGGGCGATCTGGTCAAGGGAGCGGCTATTGTCCACAATGCCAAGACGCGCCGGGTAAGTGTCTGCAATGCCCTCGACTGTCTGCTCGTACATCGGGCACGGCTGGCCGATTTGCCGGGCCTGTGCGCACCGTTGCAGGAAAGCCGGGTGGTATTCTATGCCGATGAGCCGGCTTATGAGGCCTTGTCGGGACGGTATCCGGTGGAACTGCTTCGTCCTGCCACGCCGGAGAGTTACGGTACAGAGTTCCTGGACTACAAGATGGCCATCAAGACGGTGGAGGATATTGCGGAAGCTGTATCGCATATTTATGCATACGGGTCCGGACACAGTGAATGCATTGTGACGGAGGATGCGGAAACGGCCAACTTCTTTACAAAGGCGGTGGATGCGGCCTGTGTGTATGTCAATGCACCCACTTCGTTTACCGATGGAGCTCAGTTTGGTCTGGGAGCAGAAATAGGAATCAGTACCCAGAAACTGCATGCCCGTGGCCCGATGGGATTACGGGAGATGACTACCTATAAATGGATTGTAGAAGGCGATGGGCAGGTTCGAAAAAAATGAATAAAAGAGAGATAGTATTGTATTTTTATAGTATATTTGCGAGGAAAAATAAATTTATATACACTTTTACGTATGAAGACTTATACCAATGTATTCGATTTGGGCGACTTGAAGACCGCCTTGGATGAAGCGTTCGAGATTAAGAAAGACCGTTATAAATACGAAGCGTTGGGCAAGCATAAAACTTGTCTGCTGATATTCTTTAATAATAGTTTGCGTACGCGATTGAGTACGCAGAAGGCAGCCCGCAACCTGGGCATGGATGTCATCGTGCTGGATGTGAATCAGGGTGCCTGGAAGCTGGAAACCGAGCGTGGCGTGGTGATGGATGGCGACAAGAGTGAGCATCTGCTGGAGGCAATTCCGGTGATGGCTTCTTATTGCGATATTATCGGCGTACGTTCGTTTGCTCGCTTTGAGAGTCGGGAGGACGACTATACCGAGAAGATTCTGAACCAGTTTATCCAGTATTCCGGCAAGCCGGTATTTTCCATGGAAGCGGCTACGGGACATCCCTTGCAGGCTTTTGCCGATTTGATCACGATTGAGGAATACAAGCGGACCGAACGTCCGAAGGTGGTACTGACATGGGCACCGCATCCGCGGGCTCTTCCGCAGGCTGTACCGAACTCTTTTGCGGACTTTATGAATGAGGCCAATGTGGATTTCGTGATTACACATCCTCACGGTTATGAACTCGACCCGAAGTTTGTGCGGGGCGCGAAGGTGGAATATGACCAAAAGAAGGCGTTCGAAGGAGCGGAGTTCATCTATGCGAAGAACTGGGCTTGTCCGGGGGTAACTTGTCCGGAGGATTACGGAAAGATTTTGAGTAAGGATATGAGCTGGACGGTAGATACGGAGCACATGTCGTGGACCAACAATGCATTCTTCATGCACTGTCTTCCGGTACGCCGTAACATGATTGTGTCGGATGACGTGATTGAGGCTCCGACTTCACTGGTCATTCCGGAAGCTGCCAACCGGGAGATTTCGGCTACGGTAGTGTTGAAGCGTATGCTCCAGAGTTTGTAATAATCAGCACTAAAATAAATGCCGTGACGGGCGGAGGGATATTCCCTCTTGTCGGTCACGGCATTCTTTTATCTTATCTGCTTTTTATCAGTGTGAATTGCTTGGGGTCTGTCTTATTGCTCAATATCCTTGCCCAGTTCTTTCCAGCCTTCAAACCCTTTGTCAAGATTATACACCTTGAAACCTTTCTTGACCAGTAGTTTGGCGGCATTCCGGCTGCGGCGGCCACTCTTGCAATAGACGGCTACCGGTTGTTCCGGATCCAGCAGTTCATCGGCGTTGGCCGAGAATTTCTCATCCAGCACGTTGATATTGATACTGCCCGGAATGTGACCTTCACTGTATTCAGCCACGGTCCGTACGTCTACCAGCTGCACTTGGTCGTCGCTGATGAAACGTTCAAACTCGTCGGTGGACAGGTTCTTGAAGTCATCGCCTGATTTTCCTTTGCATGCCACCATGGCTACGGCGAACATGCATATAAAGAACATGAAATAAATCGTCTTAATCATAAAGTTGAGTGTTAGTAAGTGAATTCGTAGCTTACAAAGCCTTTCTCGTATGTGTTGATGCGGAGAATCACCCGGTCTCCTTGTGCAAGCCGTCCTTCATAAGCCCATAAGGGTATGGAAAGATAACTCTTGCGGGTAAACGCTTCATAGTCACCGTTCTGGTTGTGATAGAGTGTCAGGTGAAGTGTCCGGCTGCCGTCCTCGTTGTCGGTGATTCCGTCTTCCATGAAATGGAAGATATGGCTCTTTTCTTTGGCCATAGGCAGCAGAATCAGGTTGAGGTAGTTACCTGATTTCCATACGCTCTGTATGTCTAGTGGATCGGTCTTGGCGATGCCGTCCGGTAGCTTGTCGACTGTTACCGGCTTTACAGCGATAATCAGTTGGCAGGAATACAGCAAAGCCGTCGCATTTCCCTGCGCATTCATTTCCTTGGGCTCATAGATGGATACCGTCCGGTAGGTTGAATCAGGCGTCAGTCCGTCTAAACCGTCCCGGTTGAGAATCTGCAACGTCTCTCCCTTATCGGTGATAAGGTCTTGAAGTGTTCCGTCCGCGTCTGTCGTTACGTCGATAAAGGTACTTATCACGTTGGGATAGACGTATTCATCCTCTTTGCATGCACCTAAAAAAAACAGGCAGAAGAACGCGCTTAAAAGGATACGGACCCGTTTCATGCTTCGGTGGCTTTCAGATAATTGATAGCCGGGTTGGCATACATTTGCAGGATACACCGACGGAGGAAAGCTTCGTCCTTATTGGGCAACTGAATCAAATCCAGTTTCTGTTGCAGATAAGTTTCGAAACGTTGCTTTTCTTCCAGTGTATATTTACCGGCGAAGGTATCGGTGTCGTTCAACAAATCACAGGCTACGTAGTTTCCCGGATACATCCGGTAGCTGCGATGGATGTGCCGATCGATCAGCGTAGCCAAGCGGTTGAAGATTTCCGTCTTAGGTAGTCCCCGCAGCGTTTCCAGTTCCTCGTTGAGGCACGGAGCCGTTTGGAAATGTACGCGTCCCTTGTAACCGAAAATACCTGTCTGCATGTTGGTCAGGTCATCGGCCTGGCTTTTCTTGAAATTCTCCGAGTCCCGTTTCTGCTGCATTTCCTTTGCCTTCAAGAAGTCACACGGGTCATACTCGTACGACAGGGCCACAGGCACGAGGTTTAGTTCTTTCAGTCGATCTACGATGTCGCCTTCTCCTCCCATGGCCAGCATTTTCAACACACTTTCCTGGGTACGGTCGTTGGAGTCCTTGGCTCTTCCTTCACGCTGGGCAATCCACACGTTTTCCTTTTTCTGGGTCACGGCAAAATGGATGTAGCGCGACATGCGGGCCGACGATTCCAGCATCTGCCGCATGCTTAGGGTACGTTGCACGATGAAGGCCTTGTTCACCCGGACCAGTTTCTTGATCCACGGATAAATCAGCAGGTTGTCGCCGATGGCAATTTCCACGGTATTGGGAAAACCGTTATCCAGCAGGCCGACAGATAGAAATCCCGGGTCGAGCACGATATCCCGATGATTGGAGATAAACGTATAACTCTTCTGTTTGTCGGGCAGGGAAGAGGCATCCAGGTCGAATCCGTCGCTATACTGCTGCATGATATCGTGGAGCAGTTTGTGAAAGAAAGCTTTCTGCACGTCCAGATTGGTCTTGCACTGACGTAGCTGTGCTGCAATCATCTCCATGGGGACACCCGGCATAACGGACTGAATAACAGTCTGAAAATCCTTGTCGGCCAGCAGCTCCTCACAGATTTGCGGTAACTCTTCAGGGGTGTACGGACGAATGTCGTTAAATTCAGCAGGTATGTTCATGATTTTGAATGTCTTGTTCTTTCCAAAGATACAAAATTAATTGAAATGGTCTTCAATAATGTCGGTCATTACGTCTTTTATATCCAGTCCGGCTGCACGCACTTGTTGGGGAATGAAACTGGTAGCCGTCATGCCCGGAGTGGTATTGATTTCGAGCATGTTGATTTTCTCACCTTCCGTGATGATGTAATCCACGCGGACGATACCCTTGCAACCCAGGATGTCATAGATGGCGGAAGTGAGCTGCTGTACGCGGCTGGTTAGTTCCGGACTGAGGCGTGCCGGGGTGATTTCTGTCACTTCTCCTTTGTATTTGGCGTTGTAGTCAAAGAATTCATTCTTGCTGACTACTTCGGTAATCGGGAAGACTACAGAGCTCTTCTTCGTCTTGTAGCATCCGTTGGCCAGTTCGATCCCGTCCATAAAGGCCTCAATCATCACATCGTCCGATTCCTTGAAGGCTTCTTGCAAGGCCGGTTGGATTTGCTCTTTGGTTTTTACCTTAGTCACTCCGAAGCTGGAACCGCTGGCATTGGGCTTGATGAAGCAAGGCAGGCCGATTTTGCTGATGACCTCCTCGTCGCTGATACCGTGGCGTTTGTTCACCAGCATGGATTCAGCTACTCGTACGCCGAAACCTTTCAGATACTGGTTCAGGGTGAACTTACTGAACGTCATGGCCGATACCAGCACGTCGCAGGTAGAGTAAGGGATGCCGATCAGTTCGAAATACCCCTGCAGGATACCGTTTTCTCCCGGTGTTCCGTGAATGGTAATATAGGCAAAGTCGGGGATGATTTTCTTTCCGTGGTCCATAAAGCTGAAGTCGTTCTTGTCCACCTTGGCACGGCTTCCGTCGGAAAGGATGGCTTCCCAGTGTGCTTTGGTCAGTTCCACAATATAAAGGGTATATTTTTCCTGGTCGATAAAAGAGTAGATACCCTCTGCACTTTTCATGGAGACTTCGTGTTCGGAAGAGTCTCCTCCTGCTACAATCGCAATTGTACGTTTCATAATTATTCTCTGTTACTGATATATGTTCTCCATCGTTCCAGCAGACAGGTCATGTCTTCAGGCAGTTCGGAAGTGAAAAACATTTCCTCTCCCGTGCGGGGATGTACAAACCCCAGTGTCTTGGCATGCAAGGCCTGACGGGGACAGATTTCGAAACAGTTGTTTACAAATTGTTTGTATTTGCTGAAATGAGTTCCTTTCAAGATTTCATGACCGCCATAGCGTTCGTCGTTGAACAGCGTGTGCCCGATATATTTCATGTGTACGCGAATCTGATGGGTGCGTCCGGTCTCAAGCACACATTTCACCAGCGTGACGTAGCCCAGCCGTTCCAGCACCTGATAGTGAGTGACGGCATGTTTTCCCTGAGTCGGGTCGGCCATGACGGCCATCTGCATCCGGTCGCGCGGGTTGCGTCCAATGTTGCCCACGATGGTGCCTTCATCCTGTTCCACGATGCCCCACACCAAGGCATTGTATTCACGCTTGGTGGTTTTGTGGTAGAACTGTAATCCCAGGCTGGTTTTGGCGTCCGGTGTCTTGGCTACGACGAGCAAGCCTGACGTATCCTTGTCGATGCGGTGCACCAGTCCCACTTGCGGGTCGTTCGGATTATAGGTCGGCACGTCGCGCAGATGCCAGGCGATGGCATTAACCAAGGTGCCGTGGTAATTGCCGCAGCCCGGATGCACCACCAATCCTGCTGGTTTGTTCACTACCATCAGGTCGTCGTCTTCATACACGATGTCCAAGGGAATATCTTCCGGAATGATGTCGTTCTCGTAGCGCGGACGGTCCATCATCACGGTCAGTACATCCAGCGGCTTTACTTTGTAACTGCTCTTCACCGGTTTTCCGTTGGCCATGACAAAACCGTTGTCGGCCGCTGTTTGAATACGGTTGCGTGACGCATTGACGATGCGTTCGAATAAATATTTGTCGATGCGGACAGGAGCCTGTCCTTTGTCTACCACCGTACGGAAATGTTCGTACAGTTCCGGTTCGCCTCCAATCGGCTCAATGTCGTCTGGCGTTTCGTCTTCCAGTTCGTAATCAATCAAATCTTCTGCCATTTTTAATTAGGGAGGTTAGAACCAAGAGTCATCCACCTCAGCCTCGCTGCTTTCAGATGCTCCTTCACTTATCATTACTTGTGTAGAATCCATGGCCAGTGAATCGCGGATGGCCGTGTTGCCCACGCACAAGGTCAGTATGGCCTCGTGTGGAATCTTGTCGCCGCTCATCAGGCTTCTGCCTCGGTATTTGATGCCGTAAATCCAGTCTTGTTCTCCTGAAACGTATTCTGGTTCCGTCAACCGGAAGCCCATGGCTTTCAGTTTGGCTTCCGCCTGTCGGAGGGAACTGTTGTCAATCAGGTCGGGCAACTTCACCAAGGGCACCTTCGAAGTGGTGACGGTCAAGTAAATCGTACGACCTTCCTTTACACGGGCTCCTCCTGCCGGGTTCTGGTCCAGTATCATGCCGTCGGGAAGTCCTTTCACATAGCTGGAATCCACCACCAGTCCCTCTAACTTTTGGTTATGAAGTGCCAGTTGGGCTTCTGCCAGTGACTTGTTCTTGACATTGGGTACCACATAGGCTTCTCCGTGGTGTGTATAGTGGTCAAGCCAGAGCAGGGTGCCCCAGCATGCACCGATAACGACCACAATCATGGCTATCAGGTTCAGCCAGAAAAAACGGTTCTGTTTGAATGAAAAGAATTCTTTCAGGGTTATCATGTTACGTCAAAGTCTATAATTGGGACAAAGATATAACATTTTGTTGGAATACGGGGGAGTAATCGGTGAAACCTATGTCTTTTTAACATGAAAACAGGCACTTGCCATAGAAAGGGTACGGGTGAAGGGCGTGAAAGATGTGGAGAGAAAATGCATGAGGAAGGAGGGCTTTTTCTTAATGCCTTTTAAAGCGGAGGTTGAAGTTCTTAATCTATGTTATAAAACATGTGTAAACGCACACAATACTTGCATAATCTCAGAAAGTCCGTACCTTTGCATCGTGTTTTTCATAGTATTAGATTTAAGGTTAACAAAGGTTGGAGTTCAGCGGAACTCCTTTTTTTTTGGAATGCTTTCATAATACACGTAGGATGTCCATCTTCGGTAAAGGCCCCAAGCGCATAAGTAGAAGGTTTGCATTCCGGTTCCCAATAGAATACCCCCTTGCAATATCCTTGGGTATTGTTTTGGGCTTCAGACAGGATGCGCCGGAGCAGTTTCTCTCCTTCTTCTGGTTGGGCCGATTCCATACCTGTTTCCACAATCATGACATCGCAGTTATATTTTTTGCCGACTCGCCGAATGTTTTCCATACATCCGTTGATAGCTTCGTCTGCGTTTGCTACTTTTTTGTATAAGACAGACCAGTAGGGGTAAAGCGACATGCCAATCATATCCCATTTCCCTCCGTATTGTTTCAAGCCATCGAAAATATAGTTATACAGGTTGTTGTCGAAACCGTTATCCAGATGTACGATGACAGTAGCTTCTGGAAAAATGGATTTTACAGCGTCGTATCCCGCTGTGGTGAGACCTGCGTATTGGGCCATCTGCGTACTGGCCCGGCCCATTTCCCATAAAAAGCCATCGCTGGTTTCATTGCCTACCTGTACCCATTTGGGAGTGATGTTGTGATTTTTCAGCAGTTGAAGTACTTCTTTGGTATGGGCAGCCAAGGCTTTTTTCATTTCCTCATACGACAAGCCTTTCCACGCTTGAGGTACATTTTGTTTGCCTGGGTCGGCCCACCAGTCGCTGTAATGGAAGTCTACCATCAACTCCATGTGGTTGGCCTTTACCCGCTTGGCCAGTTCCAGCATGTCTTCTTTGCTGCTCCATTTGTTTTTGGGGTTGACCCAGACACGCAACCGAATGGCGTTCATCCCCAGTTTTTTCATGAGTGAAGTACATTCTTGTTCATTGCCTTGGAAGTCATAGAAATGATGTCCTTCTGCTTCCAACTCTGTCGTCCAACTGATATCAGCTCCTTTGTAGAAAGTGGAAGTAGCAGTAGCTGTCTGTCCGTACAAGTGAATTATATTTCCCCATAAGAGGAGCATAAGTATGTTTCTTATTTTCATGGCTAATTATTTTTTTTGTACAGTGATAGATATCTTTCCACTTTTCAGGCCTTTTCCGTGTACCGACAGTTCAATTTGTCCAGGTTGCTCTCCTGATTCCAGAATGACGGTCAACATTCCTCCAAAGGCATGCATCTGAGGGAGATGAAAAGCATCCAGACAAGTGGGGTCTCCATTGGCTGAGGCTAGGAATCTTCCGGCTCCTTTTACCTTGAACTGGAGGAGACGGTTGTCGTTCGGACATAAATTTCCTTCTTTGTCTACCACCCGGAGTGTGACATAAGTCAAGTCTTTTCCATCCGCGTTTAATGTGGACCGAGATGCGGATAATTCAATGTGATGCGCTTTCCCTGCAGTATGTATTGTTTTTTCTGCTACTGCCTTCCCAGATTCGTTGTAAGCAACCACTTTGACTTCTCCAGGCTCATAGATGGCATGAGGCCACATCAAACGGAAACGGTTCTCCGGAGTTTCTCCGTGTTTGGTCTGTTTGCCGAAACTTTTCCCGTTTATGAATAACTCGGCAGAAGGATAGCTGGTGTATACAAACACAGGCACTTCGGTTCCTTCATGTCCTTCCCAGTTCCAATGGGGGAGAATATGTAAGGTCTCCGCGTTTTTGTTCCATACACTGCGATACAGATAATAGCGGTCTTTGGGAATAGATGCCAGGTCGATGATGCCGAACATGGAACTGTGGTTGGGCCATGCGTCAGTATCATACGGACTAGGTTCTCCCAGGTAATCAAATCCGGTCCATACAAATTGTCCCAGTGTCCAGTCGTGGTCTTCTGCCAGTGCCAGGTCAATATCGGGAATATTGGACCATGCACAATATTCCAAGTCGTAAGAAGAAGATTGATGGTCTTCATAGAGAGCATCGGCCTTGCGTACGGCCGGTAATTTGTAGACACCTCTGGAACTGACGGTGGAGGAGGTTTCGGAACCCAGTATCAGGTTCTGCGGAAGACGGTCGTAGGCTTCTTGATAGCGATGGGCACGGTAGTTCAATCCCGGGATGTCAATCATGGCGGCGAATCCGTTGTCCAGCACACAGCTCACTTGGTCCATTCCGCAGGTGACCGGCCGGGTAGGATCTTCTCTGTGGCATATATCCTGCAGGAACTTAGCCACCTGATACCCCTCAGGACTACATTGGGTGGGGACTTCGTTACCGATGCTCCACATGATCACGCTGGGATTGTTGCGGTAGTGCCGGAGCATATTGACCATGTCTTTTTCGGCCCATTCTTGGAAATAGCGGTGATAGCCGTTTTCACATTTGGCTATATCCCATTCGTCAAAAGGTTCAATCATCATCATGAAACCCATTTCATCGCACAGTTCCACCAGTTCCGGAGCAGGCATGTTATGGGCAGTCCGGATAGCGTCGCATCCCATATCCTTCAGGAGTGAAAGCTGGTGGCGGAGAGCTGATTTGTTGACTGCAGCTCCCAAGGGGCCCAGGTCATGATGATTGCATACTCCTTGAAACTTCCGGTGCTGTCCGTTCAGGTAAAAACCTTTATCGGCCACAAACTCGATGGAACGGATACCGAAGCGGGTTGTATAGGTATCCGTCAGTTTCCCTTCACAATAGATTTTGGATACGGCCTGATACAATGCCGGAGATTCAGGCGACCATAAAGACGGATTTGATACAAGGAAATTTTGTGTGAAAGGCTGCCCGTGGTTGATGTAGCCTTTATTTTCCTTGGATGCGACCACTTTCCCTTCCGGAGAAAGAATGTCTGTAACTACGGTCAGTTCTTTTGTGCCGGCTCCTTCAATCTGAGTGCGCAAGCATACAGAGGCAAAATCTTTGCCTACGTGGGGAGTCGTAATCTGCGTACCCCAAACAGGCACATGTATCTTGTCGGTGGATAGGACGTGCACGTTCCGGTACAGTCCGGCTCCCGGATACCAGCGTGAAGACTGGGGCTTGTTCTCCAGTCTTACGGCCAGCATGTTTTCCTTACCGTCTGCATAGACCACATCGGTCACATCACAGTAAAATGAGTTGTAACCGTAAGGCCAGAAGCAGACTTCTTTTCCATTGACATATACACGTGCTTCACTCATAGCCCCGTCGAAGACCAAGGTGGTATGCTTTCCTTGGGGAGTCTTGAATGTGGTCCGATACCAGCCGGTTCCCACATAAGGCAGCCCTCCGGTACGTCCGGTTTTTACGGAAGCTTCCGTCTCCAGGTTTTGTGTGACAGCTACGCGCTGCAGGTCATTGTTTCGGTCGAACGGTCCGTAAATAGCCCAGTCATGAGGTACTCTGACCTTCTCCCATTGGGTATCGTTGAATGTAGCCGATTGTGCATCGGCTACATCTCCTTTCATAAACTTCCAGTTCTTTTCCAACGTTTGTTCGCTACGTTGTCCGTAAGCCGATAGGAACGTCAGGAAGCATAAGCTGAAAGATAATAAGCTGTTCTTCATATATTTATGGTTTTGTGAATCAATCTCTTTTGAATGCATTGAATGAACTGGTGGGACGACCTTCATCGGTGAACATACCTTTGTGGTAACCTTCCCATCCTCCATAGCATTGAGGTTCCCAGGCAAAGACTCCCAGGCATCCTTCCACTTCTTTTGCTTTGGTGATGAAGTCTGTGTAGAACGCTTCGGCTTCTGCATAGTTCCAGTTGATACCGATTTCGCACATCATGACTTTTTTGTGATAACGTTCCACCAAATTTTTCATGTTGGCGATACAGTCGTTGTTCATAGTTCTCCAGTCTTTTTTGGTATCATCGTCTCCATCAGGTTCCGGATACAATGACATTCCGATTACATCCCATTTAGCTCCATCATTCTGCAATCCGTCGAACAGCCAGATATACCGGTTGGGATTGTTGCCTTCATCGATGTGAATGATGGTCAATGCGTCGGGATAGACACTTTTGGTTGCCTCATATCCGGCATTGATGAGCTCTGCAAAATTGCGAGTGTTTCCGCTGGAAGCTTTTCCGTCATCCCACAGCATGCCGGTACGCGTTTCATTGCCTATTTGTACCCATTCTACGTCGATGTTCAGCTCCTTGAGGGCATTGAGCACTTCAGTCGTATGGCTTGCCACGGCTGCTTTCAATTCTTCGAAGTTGTATCCGGCCCATGCGGCAGGCTTCTCCTGATGGGCTGGGTCTGCCCAAGTGTCACTGTAATGGAAGTCAATCATCAGCCGGTAGCCTAAGTTCTTGGCACGCCAGGCTTTTATCAATACATCGTCTTTATTGCACCAGCCGTCGGTAGGGTTTACCCATACGCGCAGGCGAATGGCATTCATGCCGAGTGTGCGGAGCAACTCCATACATTCGTGTGATTTTCCGTTTGCATCGTAAAACTTGCGCCCGAAACTTTCCATCTCGGTAAGCCAGCTTACATCTGCTCCACGGGCAAATCCAGTCATATCATAGGTCTCTGTCTGTTCCTCTGTGTCAGGGAAGGTGGGGGTATCATTGTCTGTGCAGGAAACAAAGGAAGTTCCTACGAACAGCATCAGGCCAATCCACCAGTTTTTTATTGTTTTCATAAAGGTTTATTCTTTTAGGGTTGATAGTAATTAATTGATTGGTTCAAAGCTCCAGGTCATGGTAGTTAAATCAACGATGATTTGTAGTTTTAGCACAGTTTCCTCGCTCCAGCTATAGCCTTGCAGCCAGAGTGTACCAGCCGAAGAGTCTTTGCTTAATTGGAATCCGCTTGTATTCTCTTCGCTCCAGTTGGTGCCGTAGGTAACAGAGTTGTTGTCAACAAATTTGAAATCATAATTGTATATGCCTTCAAAGATTCCTTGATAAATACCTTCACTTTTCTTCTCGAGGTCTAAAACTTTCTCTCCTAACGTCCAATTATTTTTATCAAAGATATACATGCTCATGGAAGTCGGGTATTCATCGGCATTGCTGTATTGCCAAGTTAATTCACTTAAGTTGACGGTAATAGTGACATTTACCGTATTTCCTCCGTCAAACCATAAGTTCCATTTATCGCCTGCGGTTGAAAGTTTGCTGTTGTCGTTCGGGTCGCAGCCATACCATTTCTGATTAGTCTGGTCGATAATCTGGAAGTTGTAGTTATCGCCGGTATATTGTCCGCTGTAGATACCTTTCTCACGGTCAATTAGAGTGAGAGTAGTCATCGTTACTTCTGATCCATCATCATTATAATGTACTACTTCCAGTTGGTCGGGATAAACCGTTGGCAGACTGCTTCCTCCGGCTGTGATGGAAATGCTGGCTGGCTTTTGTGGGTCATCCAGTGAAACCGTCACTGTACATGTACCTGTCTGTGGAATGGAAACGGTGATTTCTTCCGGTGTCTGTGCATCAGACAATTCGATGTTTTCACCATTGCTCCGGAAGTAAATCGGAGTACTGATACCGGCTCCGGAGTTTGTACCGGTAGACACATTCCATTGCTCTCCGTTACCACTCAGTGTGACAGTCGTATTTCCGGTTTGCTCTGCGTTAAAGGTACCTACCCAGCATTTGTTTTCTTTGTCGAATGTCAGTGAAATCGGTGAACTGCCTAGTCCTTCTACCGACAAGGTGGAGATGTGCAGCGCACTCCATTCTGTTGATATGGTATTCACAATTACATAATAGCATCCGTCATTTTCAGGGAACCACATGTTCTGGCGGTTGTTGGTTGCATCGTTGGTCAAATGGAAGGCTCCTTCATCGCCTGCTGTCCCCCACAGGTTGCCGTTTGCTTCTTTCAGGAAAATATGATACCATCCGTATGGAATGGATACGAATCCTTTGTAGACGCCGTCTGCGTCCGGAGAATAAAGTGTCATGTCCGTATCGCCGATGACTTGGTTACTGTTGTCTGATTCTACGACGATTCCCGTGTGCATGTCAATCTCATAAGGGGTGACCTGGATACGGATGACGTTGCTATAGGCTGCAGGAATATTGGTACCTGCGGCACTTGCCAGACGGAAATATAACGTGCTGGCAGTGCCTACTTGGGCACCCAGATTGACAGCAATTGTATTTAATTCAGCCCCTGTGAAGGCTTTGGACAATGAAGAGGTTTCTGTGCGGGAAATCGTACCGCTGAAGTCTTCTGTCAGTGCCGCTTCCAGATACGTGCTGACTGAAATGGCTGCGCCGGCATCGGGTACACTGGATGTGAGGGTCTGTTCGGTCCAGGCAAAGGAAAGTACAATTTCCTGAGAGTGTGCTGAAGAAAGAACGATTTCCTGGGTAGAGGCTATCAGCTCATTTCCCTCCAGGCTTTTCAGGTAGATTTTATCTCCATCCTTTTCACATGCGGTGAACGACAGCAGTGAAAAAAGAATGATAAAAGTATAGGTAATGAATTTCATGATTGTCTTAGGTTTATGAAGATTAATAGTTCTCGTTATATAGATTCGGGTTAGCCGACAGTTCGGTTGCAGGAATCGGATAGATGTTGTACTTGCTGTCTACAGAAGTACCTGCTTGACTGCCTCCTTTCCATTCCCACAGTTTGTCGGCGGTGGTAAAGCAATTGAAGCGTATCAGGTCGGTGCGGCGGCTGCATTCCCAGTACAATTCCCGCAGGCGTTCGTCCAGGAAGAAGATGCAGTTGTCTTTGGTCAGTTCAGTTTGGGGTACGTTGAAAGAGGTATTTCCAAAAGCTCTTTCCCGCAATGCGTTGACGTATCCTAAAGCTCGGTTCATGTCTCCCTTTCCACCTCGTGCAGTAGCTTCTGCATACATCAGGTATACATCGGCCAGTCGGAACAGTGGATAATCTGTGCTAACTCCGTTGAGGTCGGTGTTGGAGGCTTGCTGTCCGTCGTCTGTCAGGTTCGTCCATTTGGTAACCAGGTAACCCGTACTTTGGTCATCCATGGATGTGACGTCCTGTGTCTGTCCCTCTGTGAAAAAGCCTGCTCGTGTATCACTCTGCTGGAACAGGGAAGAGGCTGCTTGGCGGATTCGCATGGAACCCCATCCTTTGGTTGCTCCATAGTCTGCAGGTACCTGGAATTCTGAGGTCTGGCTGATGGCCCCACATACCATATACGTAGAGCTTCCCCATGAAACAGTAGTGTTGCCGTCTACCGGAAGGGTAAAGATGATTTCATTGGTACGCTTGTCGTTGTCGGCGTTAAACAGTTTCTTGTACTCGGGTTCGAGGGTGTAGCCTTCTTCGATAACGGCTTCACATGCCTGAATACATTCATCGTATTTGGTGGTGCCGATGTAGGTTGCGGCATTCAGGTACATTTTGGCAAGCAACGTATAGGCGGCTCCTTTGGAAGCTCTTCCGTACGGGCAAGAATTCTTGTCGAGCAAGTCACTGTCTTCTCCGGTCAGTTCTTTAAGCTCACTTTCAATGAAATTGAAAATCTGTTCTGCAGTGTAGCGGGGTGGGATGAAACTTCCTACCGGGTCGTTCTCCGTCACGAAAGGAATGTCGTGAAACAAGTCCATGGCATGATAGTAGAACAAGGCCCGCATGAAACGTGCTTCTGCGCGATACTGACGGATGACAGTTTGTTCGTCTTCATTGAAACCGCTGATTTTTTCGTCTGAAGCGTTCCGCAGGAATTCATTGCAAAGCGCGATGTTGTAATAAATACGGTAGTACATATCTGACACCCAAGAGTTGTTGGCATCCCATGACAGATTGCTGAT
Organism: Bacteroidaceae bacterium; assembly: GCA_902362595.1. Classification (GTDB taxonomy): domain Bacteria; phylum Bacteroidota; class Bacteroidia; order Bacteroidales; family Bacteroidaceae; genus Phocaeicola; species Phocaeicola fibrisolvens. The sequence goes on from CABIXF010000001.1 coordinate 56,701, forward strand.
ATCCGTCAGGTTTTCTCCGCTCAGCCAGGTGTAGGCTACTTCATCTGTTCCGATTTCCTGCAGGTTGAAGTAACACAGCATGTAGTCTTGGCCGTTGTTGCTGGAGAGGTCGGCATTGCCTCCTCCTTTCTCCTGTCCGGTGGTGACCATGGCGGTGTAGATTTTGGCAAGCACTTTATAATAATTCTCCGCTGATGTATAGACATTTTCGGAGGTGGTTTCTAGATGTGGATATTGATTCAGGTCGTCCACACAGGAAGGAGTAAGTAATGAGGTGCAGCAGAATAAAGCTGCATATAGTATTTTCTTCATGATAGTATGCGGTTAGTGTTAGAAATTGAGTCCAAGATTCAGTGAATAAGTACGCGGGCGCGGATAGAATGAATTATCCATTCCATTGGGAACCTCCGGATCTGCTCCACTGTATTTGGTGATGCAGAATACGTTCTGTACCATAATGCTGGCATTCAGGCTGCAGCCTTTGAATATTTCACCGAAGTTGTACCCCAAATTCAGGTTGTCCATTTTCAGGAAAGAAGCATTCTCTACATAGTAATCCGACAGATACTGGCGTTGCTGGAAGCCTGTTTCCAGGTAGCTGGTCGACAGGTTGTTCAATTGGGAGGCGTTGTAGCTCATGGTTTCCAGGGCGCCTGTATTCATGGCCATTCCATTGTACACATAGTTGCCGATGTTGGCACGGAAGCTCATTCCCAGGGTCCATTGTTTCCAGCGGAGCGAAGTGCTTAATCCCATGATGTAATCTGGAGCAGGGGAGTGATAGCGGTAAAGGTCGCCGGAATCAATGACTCCGTCGTGGTTCAAATCGGCATAGGCTCCTTCTATCGGCTTGCCGGTTTTCTCGTCGTACAACTGTTTGTAGACATAGAACATATACGGTTCATATCCTTCGGTCAAGGTCTGGAACTGATAGCCGTCAATAGAGGGGCCCACAGGCATGTTGGTGGCTTCACTTCCCGGCACGATGGACAAGTTCTTGACTTTCATGGATTGCCAGGTCATGTTGAAACTGATGTCCCAGTTAAAATCCTTGGTTTGAATCGGTGTGGCGTTGAGTGAGAACTCAATACCTTTACTGTCTACATTGCCCACGTTGGTGGTGATGTTCTTATCGAAAGTAGAACCTGCAGCGGCCGGAACGGTGGCAATCAAATCTTTTGTTTTACGGGTATAATAATCCAGACTACCGGTCAGACGGTCTTTTAAAAAGCCGAAATCGAAACCGAAGTTCCAAGAGGTGGTAGTTTCCCATTTCAAGTCAGACACATAAGCTTCCGGGCGATACGTGTAGATAGGAGTGCCTCCTACTATACCTTGTGCGCCATCCTGGCTCAGTGTATAGACCGGTAGATAATTATAGTTGCCAATTCCATCCTGCTGTCCGGTAACTCCGTAGCTTGCTCTCAGCTTGAGGTTGCTGAGCACCTTCTGGTTTTTCATGAATCCTTCTTCGGTCAGACGCCATCCCAATGCAATAGAAGGGAAGGTTCCCCATCGCTGGTTGGCTGCAAAGCGGGATGTTGCATCCCGGCGTACAGTTGCGGTCAGCATGTAACGTGAGCCGTATGAATAATTTAAACGTCCATAATAAGAGAGTAATGTATGGCGTTCATCAGAAGCCTTGAATACCGTTTGAGTCTCTCCTGCCGCATTGCGTGAATAAGTTTCCGGGGTAGTCGATTTCCAATATTGGTAGTCATATCCTACTGTCACATCGAAATTGCTGTTCAGACTTTCCACCATTTTATTGTAGTTGGCATACAGGGTCAGTAGGCGGTTCTCGTTTTTCTGTGGACCGTAGGGATAGTAATATCCTCCGGTTGTGTAATATTCTGCGGCTTCCGAGCTGACATATTCAGAACCTTTTCCTTCTGCATAGTCATAACCGAATGTGGCATGTATCTTCAAATCTGGGAAGAAATGCAGACGATAATCTACGTCGAAGTTTCCGATGAAACGCGTCACCTTGCTGTGTGCATCTTTTTGTTCCAGCAATCCCAGTGGGTTTAATACGCCGCCGGTAACGGGGTTACCGTCGCTGCCGATAGCTTCGGTATATCCGCCGAATGCATCGCTGCCGGAGTAGACCGGAATGGTCGGATTCATGGTAGCGCCTCCCCAGATGGCGCTGGTGTTGGCAAACTGGTTTTTGTTCAGAGAACCTTTCAGGTTCAATGTCAGTTTCAAGTGGTCATCCAGTAAAGAGGGAGACAGTGACACGCTCCCTGTAAAACGTTCTGCATTGTCGGTTTTCAACAAACCGTCCTGGTTGTAATACCCCAAAGAAACACGCAAAGGCCAGTTCTTGGCAATTTTCCCAGACATGCTCAGGTTGTTGTCGGTTCCGAAGGCATTGTGGTAGATATAGTCGTTCCAGTTGGTGCGTGTAGTTCCCAGTAATGCTTTTTGTGCGTCACTTCCTTGTGTATTTACCACTTGGATAAACTGGTCACAATCCAGCATGTCGGCCAGTCTTGTGTGGGTCTGTATGGAGTTGGTCGTACTGAAGGTAAATTTCAGTTTGTCAGAGTTTCCTTTTTTGGTTGTAATGATGATGACGCCATTGGAGGCACGTGAACCATAGATGGCAGTAGAGGAAGCATCCTTCAGGATGGTCATGCTTTCAATATCGTTCGGGTTGATGAGGCTCAGGAAATTTCCGCTGTTTCCACTGATACCTCCTTGTTCCAAGGGCACTCCATCCAATACGATAAGCGGGTCGTTGCTGGCGTTCAGTGAGGCACCTCCACGGACACGAATGGTGCTTCCAGCCGTAGGAGAACCACTGTTGGACATAATCTGTACACCTGAAATCTTACCATTGATTAATTGTTCCGGAGAACTGACCAGACCGGTGTTGAAGTCTTCGCTGGACACATTTGTCACCGAGCCGGTTAAATCGCTTTTCCGTTGCGTTCCGTATCCGATGACCACGACGTCGCTCAGCATCTGCGTATCCGACTGAAGTTGTACGTTCAATGTCTTTCCGTGGATGGTCAGGGTTTGTGACAAATAGCCGATATAAGAAAATTGCAGTTGGTTTTTTCCGGAGGGTACTTCCAGTGAATAATTTCCGTCGAAATCGGTGATGGTTCCGATGGTTGTTCCCGTCACCACCACATTGACACCAATAAGTGGTTCCTTGTTTTCATCAATTACCTGTCCGGTTACAATTTTGCTTCCGCCTTGCCAGGCGAGCACAGGACTTGTATTCCCGATGCATGTGATACACAGCAATATGAGGAATACTTTCAATAGATTTAAGATTTTGTCTTTCATAAAAGTATTCTTTAAAGATTTGTTTGCTGCAAATGTACATAAGGCTCCCTGAGGGCAGGGAAACATATTGGACATATCAGGACAAAATTTGGACAGGTGCTGTAAAATGTTGATTTATAGCACTTAATCATATTGCTTTGGAGTGCATCCAAAGGTTGCTTGGAAACATTTGGAGAAGTAAGATGGGTTGGAATACCCCACCATATACATGACTTCAGCAATGGTAAATTTCTTTTGTTTAAGCAACATGGCGGCCTTTTTCATCCGGATGGACTTGATATATTCTACAGGGCTCATACCGGTAAGCTGTTTTACTTTTCGGTAGATTTGTTTGCTGCCACTGCCCGACAGGTTGCATAGGGTATTGACATTTAAGTCTGAATCTGAAATATGGTCTTCTATTAGTTGGGTGATGGTCATCAGGAACTTCTCGTCCTGTGACACCAGATTCTCTTCTTCTTTAGGAGTGGTGATGTGGCTGATTCGGGCCTGGCTCTCATAGAACGTCTTGCTGCGTAGCATTTGGGCGACCTTGTTGCGCAGCAATTCCGCTTCAAACGGTTTGGAGATAAAAGCGTCGATGTTCGATTTCAGGCTGCGGTTCTTGGTTTGCGGGTCGTCTTTTGCGGTAAGCATCAGGATGGGAATGGCAAAAGTAGACGCTTGTTTCTTTAAGAGCTTACTCATCTCCATACCGTCCATTACGGGCATCATGTAGTCAGAGATAATCAGGCTGGGACTGTATTTTTCGGCCAGATTCAAACCTTCCTTTCCGTTTGAAGCGGTCAGGAAACGGTAGCTTTCTCCTAGTATCTGCGGAATCAGTTCGTGCATGTCCAGGTTGTCGTCTACCACAAGGATAAGCGGGTGGTCTGTTCCCGGGGTGACGGAACTCGGAGAGGATGGTACATTTTGTATGTGTGTTTCATGCTGCAAGTTCTCATCTATCGGGAAAGTGAGGACAAACCGGGTACCTTTTCCTTCTTGTGAGGTCACATTGATGGTGCCATGGTGTACCTCCGTATAGTTTTTTACGAGGTAAAGTCCGATGCCGGTTCCTTCGTGTGTCTTTTGTGTACGTGGAGACTGGAAAAAACGTTGGAAAATGTAGGGCAATTCATTCGAGGGAATACCGATACCTGTATCTTCGAAAGTGATGCATACCTCTTTCGTAGAGGAGGAATAAGTAAGATCGAGCTGGATTTTTCCTCCTTCTGGCGTATATTTGACTGCGTTGGACAGTAAATTCCGAAAAATGGAATCCATCTTTATGGCGTCTACGTCCATATATAATGATTCCATATTGCTGTGGAATTCCCATTGATGGGTATGTGCCAGGTCTGCGTCCTGAAAGTAAGAATAGATTTTGCGCAGCAAGGATACCAGTTCCACTCGTGATAAGATGAAGAGAGTGTTCTGTGCGTTGTCTATTCGGTTGAACTCAAGCAACTTGTGAATCATCTCGTTCAGTAGGAGGGCATTCCGGTAGGCGATGTCTATCATGGACTTTTGGGGGCCTTCGTGTGTATCTATCCGCAGTTTGCTCAGAGGAGACACAATCATGCTGACAGGCGTTTTCAGGTCGTGCGAAATGTTGGACAGGAAATTCATCTTCTGCTGCGACTGTTTCAAAATCTGTTCCTTTTCCATTTTTTCCAACCGTAAACGGCTTTTGACGCGGAAGAAGTTGATAATCCACAGAATAAGGGCAAGCGTGAGGATGAGGTAACAGAGTTTGGCGTAGATGGTATAGTACCATGGCGGAAGAATGGTCAGTGTGAACAAAGGCTGTGCATTGTTCGTATCTTCTGCTTTGCAGATGAAAAGCTGGTAAGTGCCGTGCTCCAGGTTGTTGTAGGTAATTTGGTTACTGTGAGCGGGCAGGTTGTGCCATGTCTCATCTACCCCTTCCAGTTTGTAGACAAAAGAAGTTTGTCCGCTCCGGGTATAGGGGAAATCGGAAAAGGAGAATACAAAGTTGTTTTGTGTGTGCGTAACCTCCGCTTTCTTGCAGTAGCGCACGCTTTGGTCACAGGTGAAAGGTTTTCCATTGACGGTGATACGAGTCAGTAGGATTTGGACAGGCTGTTCTTTCTCATGGATGATGGCAGGCTGACATTCACCGATTCCGTCATTCCCTCCCAGCAGGATGGTGTGATGCTGTGAATCATAGTACACGTGAGTGAAGAGCTGTTCAGCAAGTTGTAAGTGATGAATGTCGTGGGTTGATTTTTCTACCGTCCATATTCCTTGTGTAGTGGAAATCCATATATAGCCTTCAGCTTCTGCCATGGACAGAATCTGCAGATTGGACGAGTCTGTGAGCTTGATGGCTTGATGTCGTTCCAACCGAGGGTCAATGCAGTACACCATGTTGTGGCTCCCGGCCCAGATGAATCCGGCTTGGTCACACAGAATGAAACTGGGAATCACCTGTTGGTCCGTAGAAAGGGTGTACGAGGTGATATGTCCGTTATTGATGTGCAGTTTTTGTATCTCGTGATTGTATGGCAATATCCAGATATTCCCTACACTGTCGGGCACAATCTGGCTGACGAACATACTTTTGAGTCCGTCTTTGGTCGTGTAGTTTTCGTCAGCAAGGTACAAGTCTCCTTTGCTGTGTATCAGTTTTTGCTTGTCCACCCTGAATATACCTCCCAGGCAGGTACCTATCCATAATTGTCCTTTGGTATCTTCCTGTATGGAATAAGCCCAGTTGGCATTGTAGGTATGCGTACTGTCGGTGATGTGGTAATGAATAAACTGCTGGTTCTGTGGATTGTAGCGTTCGATGCTTCCGTCTGTTGCAATCCATACGTCGTGTTCTCTGTCTTCATAAATGTGGCGGATACGATTGTGTGAAATGGGAAAATCTTTCTTTCCCATTTTATACCACCGGGCTGCAGTGGGGCGGGGAGGTACCAGAATCAGTCCGTCGCTGCCTCCTAACCATCGGTTGCCTTTTGAATCGTTCAGGATAGAATAAAATTGGTTGCCCTCCCGGCTATCACAGATTTGCCATACCGACGTGAATTTGTGCAGCTTGTTGCTTTGGGCGATGGAAACGCCGTTGTCACTGCCAATCCATACGTTGTGGTTTTTGTCGGTGAAGATACACCATACAATGTTATTGGTCAATGAATGAGAGTCTCTGGAGTCATGCAGAATGTGAGTGGTATGCGATTGTGGGTAGTTGTACACGAAGAGTCCGTTGTCTGTACCGATAAGAAGATGATGGTCGGAATCAAAGTTAAGTGATTTTACGGAGTTGTGTTGAAAGGTGTCAATGGTACGCCCCTTTTCGTTGGTTAAGTCATAACGGATGAGATTGCCTTCCATACCAATCCATACGCAGTGGGTCAATGTATCTTCCAGAAGTGCATTGATGAACTGGTTTTTATGGGTCTGGTCGTGTGGAAGCTCGATGCGCCGAAAAAACTTCTCCCCTTTGGATAGAGAACAGAGACCATCGTAGGTACCTACCAAAAGTCGTCCGTCTGTGAGTTGTAACAGAGAGTAGATGGCGGCATGAGGCAACCCGTGTGTCTCAGGAGTATAGGCTCGTTGCGTATGTTGGTCTAGATGAAAACTGTATAAGCCATGCAGGGTTCCTATCCACAGGGTCCTTCCGGTAAGCAGCAGGCAACGGGTGTCGTTGGGAAACCGGATGGGAAGTGGGGTATAACGGTCCGTTTGGTAATCATAGCATAAAATGCCGTTGTCAGTAGCCAGATAGAAAAAATGGCCGTCTTGCACCTCGTCGTATATGCGTACGTTGCTTTCCTGACCGTACACGTAATGGGTTTGGAAAGTATATCCGTCAAAGCTGAGTAGTCCGGAATTGGTCCCCATCCAGATAAGACCGCTCGAATCTTGCCAAATGGCGTTGACTACAGAAGCATCCGTATTGGTATGCAATTGCGTCAATTGCGAATAAGATATGGTTTGTGCCTGGAAAATCTCGGACAAAAATAAGGTCAGCAATAGGAGGATAAAACGCATATTTTTATATAATTGTTTTCAGGGATGTGACTACAAAGATAGTTCCTTTATCTATAAATACAAACTTTATGGGTAAAGAAACATATTGTGAATTGTTGTTTTTCTTAATGCCTTTTAAAGCAGAGATTGAAATTCTTAATCTATGTTATAAAACATGTGTAAGCGCACACAATACTTGCATAATTTCAGAAAGTCCGTACCTTTGCATCGTGTTTTTCATAGTATTAGATTTAAGGTTAACAAAGGTTGGAGTTCAGCGGAACTCCTTTTTTTATGCCTTTATCTGAACAAAGGGAAACACCGCAGCTTGAACAGATTAGTTAAAGAACAGAAGAATGGCCGAACTTTCACCCGAAACGCTACAGTTTATCCGTGCACATCGTACAGAGGATGTGCGTACCTTGGCCTTGCAGGCCCGTAAATATCCGCAGGTAGATATGGCGGCGGCTGTGGTGCAGATTGCCGGCTGGAAGATTGCCGAGAAGAAAGTGCCCCTTTGGGCGCAGACCGAGGGCATCCGGTATCCGGCCCACCTGTCTATGGAACAGTGTTCTTCGGAAATCACGGCCCGATACAAGGCTTCGTGGCTGAAAGGCGATACGATGGTCGATTTGACGGGCGGACTGGGGGTAGACTGTTCTTTCCTGGCACGAAACTTCCGGAAAGTGGATTATGTGGAGCGGCAGGAAGTGCTTTGTGAACTGGCCCGCCATAATTTTCCGTTGCTCGGTTTGCCGCAAGTCACGGTGCATGAGGCGGATGGCGTGGACTATCTGCAGCAGATGGAACCGGTGGACTGCCTGTTTCTGGACCCGGCCCGTCGTGACAGTCAGGGAGGAAAGACTGTGGCCATTGCCGACTGTGAACCGGATGTGCAGAAACTGGAACCGTTGTTGGTAGAGAAAGGACGCACGGTGGTGGTGAAACTTTCACCCATGCTCGATATCTTTTCTTCGCTGCGAGAGTTGAAATACATCCGTCAGATTCACGTAGTAGCTGTGAATAACGAGTGCAAAGAGTTGCTCGTAGTACTCCAAAAACCGGAAAAATCGGCTTCAGAAGCCTCAGGAGAGCTGTGGATAAGTTGTGAACAGGCTGTTAATAACTTTTTGACGGAACCGTTTGTCTTCACTTATGCACAGGAGAAAGAAGCCCGTTGTCCGCTGGCGGAAGAAGTGGGGAATTACCTTTATGAACCGGGGGCAGCCTTGTTGAAAGCAGGACCTTACCGCCTGTTGGGAGCGCGTTTCGGTCTCCAGAAACTGCATGTGAACAGTCATTTGTATACGTCGGAGGCGTTGGTCGACTTTCCGGGACGCCGTTTCCGGGTGCTGGAAGTGTCTGGTTTCGGGAAGAAGAAACTGAAACAGATGCTGCAAGGAGTGGACAAGGCCAACCTGACGGTACGTAATTTCCCGGCGTCGGTGGCGGAACTCCGGAAAAAATGGAAATTGAAGGAAGGCGGCGACGTGTATCTGTTTGCCACTACCTTGGAAGGCGACCGACACGTGGTCATCAAATGTGTCAAGGCATAGGCCTCTACTCGAAAATTGTCAAAAAATCATACAGCGGGTGTCTAATTTTTAGACACCCGTTTTTTATAGGCGTTTTATTACTTGTTGATAATCAGCTATTTAAAAGATTGGCACGGACTTTGTATAGGATTTAGTGGAAAATAAAATTCCAAAATGAAAATATGAATCCTATAAAACGATAAAATTATGATTAAGATTGAAAACCTGACAAAAACGTTCCGTACCACGGAAGTAGAGACACTGGCACTGAATAAAGTAAGTTTGGAGGTAAGAGACAAGGAATTTGTAGCTATCATGGGACCTTCCGGATGCGGAAAGTCTACCTTATTGAATATTATGGGGCTGCTGGACAATCCGACTTCGGGAAGCTATTTCCTCGACGGAAAGGAAGTGGGCAGCCTGAAAGAAAAAGACCGTACCAACGTGCGCAAGGGAAACATCGGTTTCGTGTTCCAGAGCTTCAACCTGATTGACGAGTTGAACGTGTTTGAGAACATCGAACTTCCGCTGACGTACCTGAAGGTGCCTTCTGAAGAACGGAAACGCCGGGTGAATGAAATCATGCAGCGGATGAACATCAGCCACCGTGCAAAGCACTATCCGCAACAGCTCTCCGGTGGTCAGCAACAGCGTGTGGCCATTGCCCGTGCCGTGGTTTCCGGACCGAAGATTATCCTGGCCGACGAGCCGACCGGTAACCTGGACTCCAAGAACGGACAGGAAGTGATGGAATTGCTGACCGAACTGAATAAGGAAGGAACCACCATTGTGATGGTGACACACAGCCAGCGTGACGCAGGTTTTGCCGGACGTGTCATCAACCTGTTCGATGGCCAGATTGTGGCTTCTATTGCGGAAATGTAAAAACGGTGCTTTATGAAACGTGCATTGAAAGGACTGTTTCGAAAAGGTGAGGCCAATGTGGTCAAGATTGTCTGCCTGAGCGTGGGACTGGCCATCGGGCTGGTTATGCTGGCAGAGGTCATTTTCGAACGGTCGTATGATAACTTCTTGCCGGGGTTGAAAGAAACTTACCGGGTGGAAGAACGCTACAAACAGAAAGACACCGACTGGAGAGAGCATGAGCAGACTCCTGGTGCCATCGGACCGGGGTTGCAGCGCTATTGTCCGGCGGTGGAAGTGGCCACCCGTTTCACGGGAATTGGGTCGATGACGCTGACGACGGAAGACCATAAAGAATTGGAGGGGCAGGCTTGGTTTTGCGACAGTACTTTCTTTCGGGTCTTCCCGCGGAAACTGCTGATGGGCGAGGAGCCTTATACGGGGTTGGAAAAGGCCAACAATGCCTATATCTCTTCCAAACTGCTGGAGGTGGCAGGCGAACAGATTATCGGGAAAACATTGTCGTGGAAACAATACCCTGAGTTCCATGTGACCGTGGTCGGGGTGTTCGAGGCTTTTCCCGAGAATACCCATCTGCCACAGATGGATGTGCTCATTGCCCTGCCGACCATCGGGCAGGTGTCTTACGATGGAACGAACAACTGGTTGGGAAATGACCGTTACAAGACCTATGTCCGCTTGCGGAAAGGGAGCACTCCGGATGACTTGAAGGAAGGCATGGACCGCATGCTGGAAGCGAATCATGTGACGGAGGCAATGGAGCGTGCGGGAAATGAGTATGATCTTACTCTCCGCCCCGTAGCCGAAATATTCACTTCGTCCGATTACAACCGCATCATGAACATCGTGTTTCTGAGTTTTGCGATTATCATGTTGCTGGTGGCTGTACTGAACTATATCCTGCTGGTGGTTTCGTCCATGGTGAGCCGTGCCAAGGCCATTGCCACTTACCGTTGCTACGGGGCCGGGAGCGGCGACATTTACCGGATGATTCTTTCCGAGTCGTTGCTGCACGGACTGATCAGTCTGGCTCTGGCCGTATTGATTATTTTCGGCTTGCAGGATTTCCTGCAAGAACAGGTCGGACACAGTCTGGAGTCACTTTTCCCCTTGTCTACCGTATGGGTCTGTCTGGCAGTAACGGCCGGAGTGATTCTGCTTTGTGGAGTGATGCCGGGCTATCTTTATACCCGTATACCGGTGACCTACGCTTATCGTCGTTACACGGAAAACAAACGGAGGTGGAAACTGGGATTGCTGTGCTTGCAGTTTGCGTTGACCACATTCTTTGTCTGCCTGCTGACGGTCATAGGCTTGGAGTATAACACTTTGATGAATTTCAACCCCGGATTTGAATACCGGAACACTTTGTATACCAAATTGTCGGGCACCGAGATGGTGGAACGGGAACGCTGTGTGCAGGAGTTGAAAAAACTGCCAGAGGTAAAGGCGGTTACCTGGGGTTACCAGCTCCTGTCGGATCATTGCAGTGGAAACAATGTGTACAATCCCGAAACAGAAGAAGAATACATGAACATTGCTGATATGTATTATGTAGGTCCCGATTATCACAAGGCTTTCCAGATTCCGGTTATCGAAGGAAATGTGTTTACCCCTACGCTGACAGATTCCTTGTCGCAGCAGGTGATGGTGAGTCGTCGGTTCGTGGAGCGTATGAAAACACTGGCCGGATGGACAGGCTCTCCCATTGGGAAGACGGTATGTATTACTGAACACGCGGATCACGGAACCATTGCTATTGTTTGTGGGGTGTATGAGGATATTCACTTAGGCTCTCAAGTGATGGAAGAGCATGACGAGCGTCCTACTGTGATGTTCTATAGGAGTAAACCTTGGGGCTATTTGTATGTAGCCTTGAATCGGATGTCGCCTGAAGCGATGAAAGAAGTACAGCAAGTAATCGACCGAACGGTTGCTTCTCAGCAGTTGAAGGTGTACAGCCTGTCGCTAGAGATGGGCAACTTGTACAATGGAGTGTTGCACGTGCGTAACAGTGTACTTTTTGCGGGCCTGTGTATCCTGATTATTGCTCTGACGGGACTGGTGGCATATGTGCGCGATGAAGTGTCACGCCGCCGGGCGGAAATCGCCATCCGCATCATCCACGGGGCTTCGATGGCCGACGTGCAGAAAATCTTCCTGCTCGATTTATTGAAGATAGCTCTTCCGGCTGTAGTGATAGGTGCTTTGTGCGCCTGGAAGGTAGGCGAACAGCTTTTGCAATTGTTTGCTGTCAAGATAGACCTCACGTGGTACCTGTTTGCCGGATGTATCCTTATCGTATGTCTGGTAGTGTGGCTGGTAGCCTTCGGGCTGGTATGGAAAGCGGCACGGGCCAATCCAACTGAAAATCTGAAAACAGAATAAATAGAATGTATAACTATAAAAATAAAGGAGATAGAATAATGAAAACCAGAATGAACATACTCACATTGGCTTGTGCCTTGACCTGTTTCAGCTGTATAGGAACTGCTCATACTATTCAGCCGAGTAAAAACTACCAGACGGAAAAACGTTCTTTGGGTGATATACGGGAAGTGTCTACACTTTCTTCCATTGATGTGGTGTATCATCAGACTTCCGGCAGTCCGTATGCAGAAATCTATGCTTCAGACAATGTCATGCCCTATGTGGTACTGAAGGAGTCAAAAGGTGAACTGAGGGTTTATTATCAGGACGGTACCAGCATCCAGGGTGAGAACCGTTGCCGGGTAGATGTATATGCGCCCTCTGTCAGTCGCTTTACCACGATGGCTTCCGGTGATATATCTATTCCCAAAGGATTGAAAACACAGGGAGACATACGTCTCCAGACGAATGCCAGCGGTGATATTGAATGCCCTACGGTACAGTGCAATAGCTTGCAGGCTGAAATCAATGCCAGTGGTGACATTGATGTACAGCAGGTCAACTGCCAGAAGTTACAGGCCAGTATCAATGCCAGCGGAGATATGACAGTTCACAAAGCTGTGTGTCAGCATGCGTCTTTGACCATCAATGCATCCGGCGATTTGGTGGTGCCTAATCTGCAATGTCAGGACATCGTGAAGGCTACGGTCAATGCCAGTGGCGATATGGTTATAAAAGGCAGCTGCCAGGAAGCCGTACTTCGTGACAATGCCTCCGGTGATTTGGCGGCAGATAACCTGAAAGCCGTTAAAGTCGATGCGGCTGTATATGGTTCGGGTGATTTGTCTTGTCGTGCTTCCCGTTCTATTACGGCAAGGACGTATGGCAGCGGAAGTATCAGCTATGCCGGTAACCCCTCTCAGGTAGTAACCGAAGGAAAACACATCTATAAAAAATAAAATCTCTCTTTTTAATGGGCAGGGTGAAAAGGCTGTGAAGTTTTTTCACCCTTTTTTGTGTAAGGTAAAATCAGAATGGCTACCTGATTTGTAGATGTGTAGGCTTTGTTTGAGACAATGTAAGGGAAGTAATTGAACAACGTTTTTGTATGTTTTAGGTTTCTCCTTGCAGAACCGTATGTTTCCCTGACGTGAAACGTACGGTTCTACCGAGAGAAACATACGTTTCACGTAAGGGAAACATAAAAAAGAAAAGTATATGTAACTTTCTTTGTAGGCACGTTCTTGACTTTTGTCCAGAAGATGATTTATTCTCCCACTTCCTCAATTCCCATTACTTCCATTACGCCTGCATACTCAGCTGCAAAACCCTCGGAAGAAGGGCCCTGGATGCGGACTTTTAGTTTGGCAGGTATGGCTGTATAGGGTTTTGCATCGGAAGGAAGAGTTGCTTCATAGCGCTTCTTCAGCTCGCCCAACTTGTCAACAACCCAATAGGCTGTAGTGTCTGCATCGGGAGTGAAGCTGTAGGCTTCGTGTCCCATGATAAGTTGTCCGTGGAGTACCTGAATGGAGTCGAATAGCTGGATGCTCTGCTCATCAAACAAAGGCATATCTTGTCCCACCTCAACGAAGACTGCTTTCTGGGGATGGGTGTGGAATACCTCGAAATAACGTGCTCCGCTGTTGCCTACTCCCCAGCCATGGCAAGTAAAGGGCACGGGTTCGTGCTGGCCGCGGTCTGCCAGTTTTTTCGCTGACTTCCCGGTAGGCTCCAGAATGTAGCGAGTTACTCCAGCACGGTTGGATTTTACTTCACGGAAATCGCAGGTCAGGCTGTCCGTCCAGTTCTTATCCATGAGAATACGTGGGTGAGACTGCAGGAACGGGATAAGTGAATGGATGTCCTTGCCCGGTATATCCAATATCTGAATAACCGGGTCCGAAGTTTGTTTGTGGCCATTTTCCATGCGTTCTATGCGTGCACCCGGAATAGAAGCGTCGGTGAGGATACGTAGGTTTTCGTTGCATTGTGCCCATAGCCGTAAACCGGCTCCCGTGACAGTCTGCCACTGGAAGCCTTCGTAGCCTTCTCTGGAGGGGCTTTCGGGGAACACTTCACTTTGTTCCGTCTGAATGCCGGAGTTTCCGGCTTGTTTTTTAGACGACGGATTGCAGGCTGTCAATAGGCAAAGACCTGCCAAAGGGATAAGAATTCTTTTCATGATTAATATTTATAACAAGGTTCTTTATTGTTGTGAAATAAGGAAGGCCGTGTAAGCGATGTAACATGCGACTAACAGTCCTCCTTCTATGCGGGTGATGGTCCGTTTCTTAAAGAACCAGCCCACCAGCCAGAACAGAATGGAAGAGCCTACCAGAACAGCCATGTCGATGTTGTTGATATTTCCCATAGGGAGAGGAGACAGGCTTGCACTACATCCTAGTACAAAGAATACATTGAACAGGTTGCTGCCGATGACATTTCCAATGGCAATGCCCGGATTCTTTTTCAAGGCCGCCGTGACGGAAGTTGCCAGTTCCGGCAAGGAGGTACCTCCGGCTACCAGTGTAAGTCCGATGATGGAGTCGCTGACACCTAATGAACGGGCAATACCGCTGGCACCGTCTACAAAAAATTGTCCGCCAAAGATCAATCCGGCCAGTCCTCCTATAATATATAGGGCTGATTTCCATGCCGGCAGTTCCTTCACCTTCTGTTCTTCGCCACCATCTTCGTTCCCATTGCGGGCGATGGCAAAAGTATAACGCATAAAAATAAGGAAGAAACCTAATAGTACCAGTCCGTCTATCCGGCTGATGATGTCCCGGCTTCCTCCGTCGAGTATGCAGTCGTTGGCAAAGCAGGTAAGTACCAGTGCAGAAAGAATGACCAGCGGAATTTCCTTGTTCATAGTGCCCTGTCCCACTTGTATGGGGAGAACCAGAGCGGTGCATCCGATAATCATCAATACATTGAAGATATTACTTCCCACCACGTTACCGATAGCCATTTCAGCACTTCCCTGTAATGAGGAGAATACGCTGATAACCAGTTCAGGAGTAGAGGTCCCGAAGGCTACGATGGTTAATCCGATAACCAGGTCGGAGATACGAAAACGTTTGGCTACAGAGGCTGCTCCGTCGGTCAGTCCGTTGGCTCCTATTAAAATTAAAGCTAATCCGCCGATTAATAAAAGTAGATTCATCCACATACGATACTGTTTTTAGTTTTTTTCTGTTAGCTGGAACGTTTTTCCGTCTGTACTACGTGTCAGTGTAGCTTCTTTTCCTTTGCCACGCAAATCGAGAATGGTATTCTTGTAACCGTAACCTGAGGCTGTGCGGTACTGAGAGAGCAACATGTATTGTCCGTCCAAGCAAACTTCAGCGAGGGCTTCATGCGGATAGAATGCCACAGGGATTTCTGTGTTTTCTGCAGTAAGGAAGGACGTTTCTATTTTTTTGTCGGTTCCGTGTGTGCTATAAAGCAGTCGCCCTCTTCTGGATACAATCCAGGAGTCTGCACAGGCTTGCACCTGATAGGTGTCGTCGTCTTCTACGTTCCAGACTGCAATGCCGTCAGGGCGTACACGGCGGTTGAGTATGACTTTGGTGTCAGGCAAGAAGACTTCTACCTTTGAAGAATCAGTTGCAAACACTAAAAAGCCGGCTTGGGTTGCCAGGCTGTCGGTGGAAGAGAGTACTTTTTGTCCTGTCTCAAAAATCCGGATGTCTTTTTGTAATACGTCCGACCAGGTGTATCCCGTAGAAGCCTTGTCTGTTCCGACTAAAGGCGCTGATTCCGGCTGGCGTACATACTTTATTTGATAATCGGCCCCTTTGCGGAGGGTGAGAGTATCTTGTTGCAAAGACAGAATGGCCAGTGTATCTGAGAATGAGATTGTCTGTCCGTTACCGATACTTTTTCCGCTCAGTACAAGCTGTCTGTCCGACAGAAGCTGCCAGCTTTCATATTGCAGAGTGGCCATGCCGATGGAGGAGGCTTTTCCTTCCTTGGCCAGTGTCATTCCTTGTACGAAGTTGGATGAAGGAGGAAGTATTTCTGTCCAGTTACCCAACAAGTCTGTTTCATTTACAGCAGTTTTCGGACTGCATGCTATCAAACCTCCCAGAAAGAGAGGTAAGGCGATTTGTTTCATTTGTTTTTTCATGGTGATATGTTTTTGTTTATAATGCAGTGATATAGGCTTATACTGCATGTATCACAACTCTTTTTATGGTTACAATAAGTGCAAATATACAAATTACTTTAAGTTTCCAAGGTAATAACGGTTTATAGGTTATAAAAATGCACGATTCTCCTCCTTTTTTGCATGATTAATAGTTGTATGTGATACACTAATTCCCTATCTTTGCATCAAACGTTAACATATAAAGTATATGAGAAACAGAATCCTGTCTTTATTGTTTTTACTTCCGTTTATTTCGGAATCGTTGTCTGCCGCACTGGTGGACGAAAAAGATTATGTAGCTTATTTGTTCACTTATTTTACGGGAAACCACATCAGTGAAGAAGCTGTGTACTATGGAGTAAGTATGGATGGTTATACTTACTATGCGTTGAACAACAACAAACCGGTGATTGATTCAAAGGTCATCAGCTCTACGGGTGGTGTGCGCGACCCTCACATTCTGAGAGGGGAAGACGGCCAGACGTTCTACATGGTAGTAACCGACATGGTTTCCGACAACGGATGGGATTCCAACCGGGCCATGGTGCTGTTGAAATCGACAGACTTGGTTAACTGGTCACATTCTGTTGTAAATATACAGAAGCGCTATCCGGGACAGGAAAAGCTGAAACGGGTATGGGCTCCCCAGACTATCTTTGACAAGGAAGCCGGGAAATACATGGTCTATTTCTCCATGCAGTATGCCGGTGGTCCGGATGTCATCTATTATGCTTATGCCAACGACGATTTTACCGATTTGGAAGGAGAGCCGAAACCGCTTTTCATCCCGTCGAACAAGACTTCTTGCATTGATGGAGACATTGTGTATAAAGATGGAGTATATCACCTTTTTTATAAGACTGAAGGAAACGGCAACGGCATCAAGGTAGCGACGACCCGTGCGTTGACTTCCGGAAAGTGGGAAGAACAGCCGGATTACAAGCAGCAGACCAAAGAAGCTGTGGAAGGTGCTGGTACGTTCAAGTTGATTGGACAGGATAAATACATTCTGATGTATGATGTCTATATGAAAGGGGCTTACCAGTTTACGGAAACCACCGACCTGAAGCATTTTAAGGTGATAGACCATGCAGTGAAGATGAATTTTCATCCGCGTCACGGAACCATCATCCCGATTACCCGTGCCGAACTGAAACGTATCACGGACGAGTGGGGCAAGCCTGCCGAGCTGGGCGAATTGCCGGTCAATCCTGCATTGCCGGGATTCCATGCCGACCCCGAAGTGCTGTATTCTCATCAGACACAGCGTTATTACATCTATTCTACCACCGACGGACAGCCCGGATGGGGAGGATGGTATTTCACCGTATTCTCTTCTGCCGACCTGAAGGACTGGCAGTATGAAGGAGTGATGCTGGATTTGCGTTCGCCGCAGGTACCATGGGCCAACGGAAATGCCTGGGCACCGGCCATTGAGGAAAAACTGATTGACGGAAAATACAAATATTTCTTCTATTACAGTGGCAATCCGAACGACGATTCTGGTAAGAAAATCGGAGTTGCTGTAGCCGATTCACCGGTAGGTCCTTTCAAGGATATGGGCAAACCCATTGTGACGGATTCTCCGGTAGGACATGGACAGCAAATTGATGTGGATGTGTTCACTGATCCGGTATCAGGTAAGTCTTATCTGTACTGGGGCAACGGATACATGGCCGGTGCGGAACTGAACGACGACATGGTATCCATCAAGAAGGAAACCCTGAAGGTGCTGACTCCGAAGGGAGGGACACTGAAAGATTATGCGTACCGTGAAGCTCCCTATGTGTTCTATCGTCAGGGTACTTACTACTTCATGTGGTCGGTCGACGATACGGGTTCAGCCAACTATCATGTGGCTTACGGTACGTCGGATTCTCCGCTGGGACCGATTAAGGTGGCCAAAGACCCGGTGGTGCTGATACAAGATCCATCACAGGAAATCTATGGGACAGCACACAACTCTGTAGTACGTAAACCTGGGACCGATGAATGGTATATCGTGTACCATCGCATCAACAAGAATTACCTGAATCCGGACAAAGGGCCGGGGGTACACCGCGAAGTATGTATCGACCGGATGGAATTCAACGCCGACGGTACGATTCAGCGCGTGAAAGTCTCCAAATAAAATTTTTATTAAATCTGCTTACTTATGAAACACCTGACACACTTGGCAGCTTTGTGCGTCTGCCTTACCAGCCTTCCTGTATCGGCCCACGTGCAGGAAGTGATGAATGAACCGGATTCAGTCTACTTGTTCTCGTATGCCACCGTGAAAGATGCGGGGCGCAGCGGGTTGAAACTGGCGTGGAGCCCGGATGCCGACCGTTGGTTCAGTATCGGCAATGGATATGGGTATGTGAGATGCGATTACGGAACCTGGGGAGCCGAGAAGCGTATGCTGAATCCTCATCTGACGCGGGATGCAAAAGGCGTGTGGCATTGCGCCTGGCAGTTGAACGAAAGCGGAAAGGAGTGGGGACAGGCCACTTCGCCCGACTTGATGAAATGGAATCCGCAGACGTATTACCTGCAGACGCCGGGAGAAGGAACTGGAATCCGGGGAAGTGAAACCCGCAAGAAAGCGGTTGTGGACGGTGTAGTAGAACAAGGATATATGCAGAAAGTGGCCTGGGAGGAAGTGGACCGACTGTTGAAGTTCGTGGACTACCGGGCTTACAGAGACCAGTTGCACAATGAACGGACGGAACAGGATGGCCAGCGTTTTGCCGGGTTGGCTCCTGTATCCTTGCAGCTGACAATCCGTCCGGAAGAAGCCAAGCCTATCAGTGACAAACTGATGGGGATTTTCTTTGAAGACATCAATTATGGAGCTGATGGCGGACTTTATGCCGAATTGGTGCAGAACCGTGATTTTGAATATTCTTCGAAAGACGGGGCCCCTCAAGGATTTGACAGTGGTTATGCCTGGAGTATATGGGAGAACGGGCAGTCGTCGGCTGTACAGGTAGCCACGGAGCATCCTTTGCATGCCAACAATCCGCATTATGTGGTATTGCAGGCCAAACCGGGAATTTCTCTCCGCAATACAGGCTTCGACGGGATTACGTTGAAGAAAGGCGAAAAGTATGACTTCTCTCTCTTTGCTTCTATGCCCGAGGGCAGTAAGGGTGGAAAGATAGTGGTGCGTTTGCTGAATGCCCAAGGCAAGGAAGTGGCACAGTCTTCCGTAAAGGTAAAGGCGGGCGACTGGAAGAAGCAGACTGCGGTATTGACGGCACAGGCAGATGTGGATGCGGCTGTACTTTCACTGGAACCGGAGTTGACCGGGGAGTTACATCTGGATATGATTTCACTCTTCCCGCAAAAGACCTTCAAAGGACGCAAGAACGGGTTGAGAGCTGATTTGGCTCAGACATTGGCCGACTTACATCCTCGTTTTATGCGTTTTCCGGGCGGTTGTGTGGCCCATGGAAATGGCATTGACAATATTTACCGTTGGAAAAATTCTGTCGGTCCGCTGGAAGCCCGCAAGCCGATGCGGAACTTGTGGGGATATCATCAGACACTGGGACTAGGCTATTTTGAATATTTCCAGTTCTGTGAAGACATCGGGGCTGAACCGTTGCCAGTCCTGGCGGCTGGAGTGCCCTGCCAGAATTCAGCCTGCATTCCGGGCAAGCCTTTGAGCGGTGGACAGCAGGGAGGCATCCCCATGGAAGAAATGGGTGCCTACGTGCAGGACATCCTGGACTTGATTGAATATGCCAACGGCGACCCAAAGACCAACAAATGGGCCAAGATGCGTGCCGAAGCCGGACATCCGAAGCCGTTCAACCTGAAATACATCGGCATCGGCAATGAAGATTTGATTACCCCGATTTTTGAAGAACGCTTTGAGATGATTTTCAAGGCCATCAAGGAAAAATATCCGGAGATTACTGTGATTGGTACGGTAGGTCCTTTCTATGAAGGTTCAGACTACGAAGCGGGATGGAAATTTGCCTCTCGTCTGCAGGTACCGATGGTGGACGAACACTATTATAATACACCGGGTTGGTTTATCAACAACCAGGATTTTTATGACTGTTACGACCGTTCCAAACCCAAAGTATACCTGGGAGAATATGCCGCTCACTTGCCCGGTCGTCCGAACAACATCGAGACAGCCTTGGCTGAGGCCTTGTACCTGACGTCCGTTGAACGGAACGGCGATGTGGTATCCATGACTTCGTATGCACCGTTGCTGGCCAAGGAAGGGCATACGCAGTGGAATCCGGATTTGATTTATTTCAACAACAAGGAAGTGAAACCGACTGTGGGTTATTACACCCAGCAACTTTACGGTCAGAATGCCGGTGATACGTATCTGCCGGCCGACCGGAAGATAGATAACTCCCGTCAGGATGTACAGCGTAGAATCGGTACGTCGGTGGTGCGCGATAGCAAGACGGGCGATGTGATTGTGAAGCTGGTCAACCTGCTGCCGGTTCCGGTCAAGACTCAACTGAACGGGCTGACATTGCAGGATGGACAGGCTACGCTGCATGTGCTCTCCGGAGTTCCGACCGACCAGCAGGCTCGTCCTGTGAAGAAAGAAATCGCGGTGGCAGATTTGTCTCAATATGAAATGCCTGCCTATTCGTTGAGCGTGATTCGAATCCATGCTGCAAAATGAGGGAAGTGATTGATTCTTATCTTGCTTTTGACAGATTTTTGGTAGTTTAATATAGAAGGAAAGGTCTATATTTGCCTCAAACATTAATGACGTATATCATGAAATACAAACACACGTTATGGGGCGTAGGCCTTTCTTTATTGTTCTCTTTGGGGATACTTTCGGCTTCAGCAGCTTCTCCGGCAGGAGAGGAAACTGTCGCAAAAGAAGCATTTGCCGTAGGTAAGGGAACATTTCTGTTAAACGGAAAGCCTTTTGTGGTAAAGGCAGCGGAAGTGCATTATCCGCGTATTCCGGAACCTTATTGGGAACAGCGTATTCTTTCTTGTAAAGCATTGGGCATGAATACGCTTTGTCTGTATGTCTTTTGGAACTTGCATGAACAGCATCCGGGAGAGTTCGATTTCTCAGGCAACAAGGACATTGCCAAGTTCTGCCGTCTGGCACAAAAACACGGAATGTATGTCATCGTACGTCCGGGACCTTACGTTTGTGCGGAATGGGAAATGGGCGGACTGCCTTGGTGGTTGCTGAAGAAGAAAGATGTACAGCTGCGTACACTCGACCCTTATTATATGGAGCGGGTCGGTATCTTTATGAATGAGGTGGGCAAACAGCTGGCCGATTTACAGATTTCCCGCGGGGGAAACATCATCATGGTACAGGTGGAAAATGAATACGGTTCGTATGGCATCAACAAGCCTTACGTATCGGCCATCCGTGATATCGTGAAGAAGGCGGGTTTCACCGACGTGCCTCTTTTCCAGTGTGATTGGAGTTCTAACTTCACCAACAATGCCTTGGATGATTTGCTGTGGACGGTCAACTTTGGTACGGGTGCCAACATTGACGAGCAGTTCAAGAAACTGAAATCGTTGCGTCCGGAAACACCGATGATGTGCAGCGAGTTCTGGAGCGGTTGGTTCGATCACTGGGGACGGAAACATGAAACCCGTGATGCGGCTACCATGGTGAGTGGCATCAAGGACATGCTGGACCGGAACATCTCGTTCAGTTTGTATATGACCCACGGAGGTACAACCTTCGGCTGGTGGGGTGGTGCCAACAACCCGGCTTATTCAGCCATGTGCAGTTCATACGATTACGACGCGCCGATCAGTGAGGCCGGATGGACTACTCCGAAATATTTCCAGTTGCGCGACTTGTTGAAGCAATATCTTCCGGAAGGAGAAACTCTGCCTGAACCTCCGGCTGCGTATCCGGTGATTTCCGTACCGGCCATTACAGACTGGAAGGTGGCTCCGTTGTTCAATAATCTGCCGCAGCCTAAGCAGTCGGAAGATATTCAGCCGATGGAAATGTTCGATCAGGGCTGGGGAACGATTTTGTATCGTACGACCTTGAAAGAAGATGTGAAAGGTATCCTGCACATCGACGAAGTACACGACTGGGCACAGGTATTTGCCAATGGTAAACTGTTGGGACGGCTGGACCGTCGTCACGGAGAATTTACCTTGCCGCTGACGGAAACCTTGAAAAAAGGTACTCAACTGGATATCCTGGTAGAAGCCATGGGACGTGTGAACTTCGACAAATCTATCCACGACCGGAAAGGTATTACCAAGAAGGTAGAGGTGGTTAATGGTGACCAGGTACAGGAACTGAAAGGCTGGACAGTATATAACCTTCCTCCTTTCTATGAATTTGTGAGTCAGAAAAACTATCAGGCTGGAAAACCGGTAGACGGTCCGGCTTACTATAAAGCGACTTTCCATTTGGACAAGACAGGCGATACCTTCCTGGACATGCAGACCTGGGGAAAAGGTATGGTTTGGGTCAACGGCCATGCCATGGGACGTTTCTGGGAAATCGGTCCGCAGCAGACACTATATATGCCGGGATGCTGGCTGAAGGAAGGCGACAATGAAATCATCGTGCTCGATTTGAAGGGCCCGGCCGAAGCCAAAGTGGTCGGCGTGGAAAAACCGATTTTGGATATGTTGCGTGAAAAGGCTCCGGAAACCCACCGTAAAGACGGTCAGAATCTGAACCTGAAAGCCGAAAAGCCGGTGATGACGGGTACGTTCAAGGCAGGCAACGGCTGGCAGGAAGTTCGTTTTGAAAAACCGGCAGCCGGACGCTATTTCTGCCTGGAAGGCGTTTCCAACTATGACGGTACCAACATTGCCGCTGTGGCCGAAATGGATGTGCTGGGTGAGGACGGAAAACCGGTTTCTCGTGAAAACTGGAAGATTGTTTATGCCGACAGCGAAGAAACCCGCAGCGGAAACCGTACCGCCGACAAGGTGTTCGACCTGCAGGAAAGTACCTTCTGGCAGACAGTAGACAATACCGCTTATCCGCATCAGATTGTCATTGATTTAGGAAAAGAATACAAGGTGACAGGTTTTCGTATGTTACCTCGCGCGGAAGCCGGTACACCAGGTTTGATAAAGGATTACAGAGTATATGTAAAGAAAACAGACTTTACATATTGATTTCAATTTGTATTGAACTTAAGGTAATTCAGGAGGGATATCCCGCGGACGGTAAATCTGCGGGATATTTTTTTGCCTGGAGAAATAAAAACAGGCTTGTTTCGTGTCTTTATGCCGTTTTTTTACGAACTTTGCCGCCCAATGTGAAATAGGGATGCAAGAAGAGTTTGCATCGGATAACAGATGAAAGAATGAACGACTCAAAACCTACATTTAAGGAAATCAACGAAAGCTATACATTGAAAGAGGCCATTGCGGAAGCAAAGCGCTGCTTGAATTGTAAGCATCCTTCTTGTAAAAAGGGATGTCCGATTGAAAATGATATCCCGGAATTCATCCATGAACTGTCGAAGGGAAACATGGGGAATGCCATGGCAATTATCAATGAGAAAAGTAATCTGCCGGCTATCTGCGGGCGTGTTTGTCCGCATGAGAAACAGTGTCAGGGCCATTGTGTGCTTTATCCGAAAGGGAAAGGTATTGAAATCGGGAAGTTGGAACGCTTCATTGCCGATTTTGATACGGAGATGAACTTGATTCGCGAAAAGCTTCCACAGAAAACCCGTGGCAAGGTGGCCGTTATCGGTTCGGGTCCTGCCGGACTGACTGTGGCGGGTGACTTGGCTCGCCAGGGTTTCAATGTGACTATTTTTGAAAGTCAGGCGGAAGCCGGTGGAGTCTTGATGTACGGTATTCCGGAATACCGCTTGCCCAAACAGGTGGTACGTCAGGAAATCCAGAAGATTGAAGCGCTGGGAGTTACTTTCATACTGAATTGTGTGGTGGGGAAACAATTGAACATCGATGACATTTTTGCACAGGGCTATGATGCCATTTTTATCGGTTCGGGTACGGCGTTGCCGAAGTCACTGGATATTCCGGGGGCCGGACTGCGTGGTGTCATTCAAGCCACGTACCTGTTGCACATGGCCAATATTTATAACGAAGGTACGGTGGGACGTGACAAGGTGCCGGTCATTGAAGGCGAGCATGTGGCCGTGATGGGATGCGGCAACGTAGCCATGGATGCAGCCCGTACGGCAGTACGTATGGGGGCAGCCAGTGTGACCATCGTGTACCGTCGCACGGAAGCCGACATGCCGGCTATCCAGGCAGAATATCAGGCGGCCTTGCAGGAAGGAGTAAAGTTTCTTTGGCAGACTTCTACCACGGAATTCTTTGGAAATGAAGAAGGTAAAGTGGTCGGACTGCGGGCCAACACCCCGGAGGGCGTCAAGGAATATGCGTTCGACCGAATCTGTCTGGCGGTAGGTTCTCGTCCGGCCAGCCGGATTGTATCTACGACCGAAGGCATTGACACCGATGATAATGGCTATGTACTGGTGAAGGAACGTCCGTTTGGCATGACCAGTCGAAAGGGCGTCTTTGCCGGAGGTGACGTGGTGCACCGGCCACAGACTGTGGTGATGGCCATGAAGGCGGCCAAGAGTGTGGCGGTGGGTATCGCGCAGTATGTGGATGCCATAAAATTATTGAGTGAATGACCTAATTATAAAATAAATACTAAAGTTTAAGCGGTATCTCCTGATAACTCGGGAAAAAGCATTAATTTCGCGAATTCAAATGAATGTGCAGAATTTTAGATACCAAAAATAATTTACGACAATGATGGAGCTTGATTTACTCACAGCTGTATCGCCGATTGACGGCCGATATAGAAGCAAAGCGGGAGCTTTGGCTGCTTATTTTTCTGAATATGCCCTCATGAGATATCGTGTACGGGTGGAAATAGAATATTTCATTACCTTGTGTGAGTTGCCGTTGCCGCAGTTGAGTTCATTCGACGCAGGCCGTTTTGAGTCTCTCCGTGATATTTACCGCAACTTCTCAGAAACTGATGCGGCACGTATCAAGGAAATCGAAAGTGTGACTAACCACGATGTGAAGGCTGTAGAGTATTTCATCAAGGAGCAGTTTGACAAACTGGGTGGGCTGGAACCTTACAAGGAATTTATCCATTTCGGACTGACCTCTCAGGATATCAACAACACTTCTGTTCCCTTGTCGATTAAAGATGCATTGGAAGAAGTCTATTATCCGCAGATTCAGAAGCTGATTGATCAGCTGACGACGTATGCGGAAGAATGGAAGGATATTCCGATGTTGGCAAAAACACACGGACAGCCGGCTTCACCTACACGTTTGGGGAAAGAAATCATGGTCTTTGTGTATCGTCTGAACCGTCAGCTGGCAGTGTTGAAGGCTTGTCCGTTGACTGCGAAGTTCGGTGGAGCTACGGGTAATTACAACGCGCACCACGTGGCTTATCCGGATTTTGACTGGAAGGCATTCGGCAACAAGTTCGTATCGGAAAAACTGGGACTGGAACGGGAAGAATATACCACACAGATTTCCAACTACGACGGACTGGGAGCCATCTTTGATGCCATGAAGCGGATCAATACCATCATGATTGACATGAACCGTGACTTCTGGCAATATATCTCCATGGAGTACTTCAAGCAGAAAATCAAAGCAGGTGAAGTGGGCTCCAGCGCCATGCCGCATAAGGTGAACCCGATTGACTTTGAAAATGCGGAAGGCAACCTGGGAATGGCCAACGCCATTTTTGCCCATCTGTCTGCCAAGTTGCCGATTTCTCGTCTGCAGCGTGACTTGACCGACTCTACGGTATTGCGTAACATCGGTGTGCCGTTCGGACATACTATCATTGCCATTCAGAGTTCGTTGAAGGGTCTCGGCAAATTGCTGCTGAACGAGCATAAGATTTATGAAGATTTGGATAACTGCTGGAGCGTAGTGGCTGAAGCTATTCAGACGATTCTGCGTCGCGAAGCTTATCCGCATCCGTATGAAGCCCTGAAGGCCTTGACGCGTACGAACCAGGCTATTACGGAAGTATCCATCAAGGACTTTATCGAGACACTGAACGTGAGTGAGGACATCAAAAAAGAATTGCGTGCGATTACTCCGCACAACTATACTGGAGTATAACTTAAAACAATAAATATCGCCCGAGAGGGTGTTAGAGTATTAATTAGCATTAAACAGAAAAATTATGGCAGAAAAAGAATTCAGACAGGAAGGCGAAAACAGCCAGTCTGGCCGCGATGGTTACAAGTCTTATAACAGAGAAGGGTATAATAAGTACGGTAGAGGCGAGAAAAGCAACAGCTACGGTCGCCGTCCGTATAACAACAATAGAGAAGGGGGAGAGGGGTATCGCTCTTCTTATAATCCCCGTTTCAATAACAACAACGGAGAGGACCGTCCGCAGAGAGGAAGTTATGGCAATCGTCCGCAGCGTCCTTACGGCAACCGTCCGTACAACAATGAAGGAGGCGAACAGCGTTCTTCTTACAACCCCCGTTTCAATAACAACGGTGGACGTCCGCAGCGTCCGTATGGAAACCGCCCGTATAATAACAACAACGAGGGTGGTGAACAGCGTCCGTATCGTCCGCGTTTCAACAACGGCGGGCAGCAGGGTGGTGAACAACAGCGTTCATTCCGTCCGCGCTTCAACAACGGAGGTCAGCAAGGTGGTTACGGTCGTCCGCAAGGTGGATACCGTCCGCGTACAGCCGACTACAATCCGAATGCGAAATACAGCATGAAGAAGCAGATTGAGTATAAGGAAGTGTTGGCTGATCCGGATGAACCGATTCGTTTGAACAAGTTCCTGGCCAATGCCGGAATCTGCTCTCGCCGTGAAGCGGATGAATTCATCACTGCCGGAGTAGTATCAGTGAACGGTGAAATCGTGACGGAACTGGGTACGAAGGTGAAACGTTCGGATGAAGTGAAGTTCCACGACCAGCCGGTGAGCATCGAACGCAAGGTGTATGTGTTGCTCAACAAACCGAAAGATTGTGTGACGACTTCCGACGACCCTCAGGAACGCAAGACGGTGATGGATTTCGTGAAAGGGGCCTGCAAGGAACGTATTTATCCGGTGGGACGTCTGGACCGCAATACTACAGGTGTACTTCTGTTGACGAACGACGGAGACTTGGCTTCCAAGTTGACACATCCGAAGTTCCTGAAGAAGAAAATCTATCATGTATATTGCGACAAGAACGTGACCAAAGCAGATTTGGATCAGATAGTACAGGGTATCACACTCGATGACGGTGAAATCCATGCCGATGCCATCAGTTATGCATCGGATACGGACAAGTCGCAGGTGGGCATTGAAATCCACTCCGGAAAGAACCGTATCGTGCGTCGTATTTTCGAATCGCTGGGATACCGGGTAGTGAAACTGGACCGTGTGTATTTCGCCGGACTGACCAAGAAGGGACTTCGTCGGGGTGACTGGCGCTACCTGACAGAACAGGAAGTAGCCATGTTGCGTATGGGGTCTTTTGAATAACGAGAAATAAATGGAACACAGGGATAGGCGGATACCAAATATCTCTGTGTTTTTTAGATTAATTGATAAAACAGAGAATCAAAATGGAAACAATTCGTAGAACAAAAATTGTTGACCTGCTGAAGCGTGAAGATTTTGGAGCGATGGTCAATGTGAAAGGTTGGGTGCGTACTCGCCGTGGTAGCAAGCAAGTAAACTTTATTGCGTTGAATGATGGTTCTACTATAAATAATGTACAGATTGTGGTTGATCTGGCTAATTTCGACGAGGAATTGCTGAAACTGATTACCACTGGTGCATGTCTGAGCGTGAACGGAGAACTGGTGAAGTCAGTCGGTGCCGGTCAGGCTGCCGAAATCCAGGCGCGTGAAATTGAGGTACTGGGTACTTGCGACAATACTTATCCGTTGCAGAAGAAAGGACACTCCATGGAATTCTTACGTGAAATCGCTCATCTGCGTCCGCGTACGAATACGTTTGGTGCCGTATTCCGTATCCGTCATAACATGGCAATCGCCATTCATAAGTTCTTCCATGAAAGAGGTTTCTTCTATTTCCATACTCCGTTGATTACCGCATCCGACTGCGAAGGAGCAGGACAGATGTTTCAGGTAACTACCATGAACCTTTATGACTTGAAGAAGGATGAGAACGGTTCTATCATTTATGACAATGACTTCTTTGGAAGACAGACCAGTCTGACAGTTTCCGGACAGCTGGAAGGTGAGCTGGCAGCTACTGCCTTGGGAGCTATCTATACGTTCGGACCGACTTTCCGTGCCGAAAACTCCAATACACCGCGTCACTTGGCTGAGTTTTGGATGATTGAACCGGAAGTGGCTTTCAATGACATCAACGACAACATGGATTTGGCAGAGGAATTTATTAAATATTGCGTACAGTGGGCTTTGGACAACTGTTACGACGATGTGAAGTTCCTGAATGACATGTTTGATAAGGGCTTGATTGAACGTCTGCAAGGAGTTTTGAAAGAGTCTTTCGTGCGTTTGCCTTATACGGAAGGTATCAAGATTCTGGAAGAAGCAGTTGCCAACGGCCACAAGTTTGAATTCCCGGTTTACTGGGGCGTGGATTTGGCTTCAGAACATGAACGTTTCTTGGTGGAAGAGCACTTCAAACGTCCGGTTATCTTGACCGACTATCCGAAGGAAATCAAGGCTTTCTACATGAAGCAGAACGAAGACGGAAAGACTGTGCGTGCCATGGACGTGTTGTTCCCGAAGATTGGCGAAATTATCGGTGGTTCAGAGCGTGAAGCAGACTACGACAAGCTGCTGACTCGTATCCAGGAGTTGCATATTCCGATGAAGGACATGTGGTGGTATCTGGATACCCGTAAGTACGGTTCATGTCCTCATTCAGGTTTTGGATTGGGCTTTGAACGTCTGTTGCTGTTCGTCACAGGTATGTCGAACATCCGCGACGTGATTCCGTTCCCACGTACTCCGCGTAATGCCGAATTCTAAGCGTAAATAATATTTTTGTAAGGAGAAAAAAAGTCATTCCAAACGGAATGACTTTTTTTTATGTGTTTGGGCTAGAAAAAAGTGCATAAAATGCGTGATTTTCAAATTATTTTATAATTTTGTAGGTAACCTAACGGGTAATTCTAATACTTTAAATTATGAAAATACGTTATTTCTTTCTGATGGCATTGCTAATGCTTTTGGCTGTCGGCAATTCGGTGGCCCAGGATGTACAAGAGAAGACTCCAATCACTTTGCATGGGGTTTGGCAGATGTGTTTCTATCGTTCTAATTCTCCGGATATTCCAGGGGAGCTTAAGACAAGTAATTCATTGAAGATTCTTTCAGATGACGGACACTTTACGAATCTGCTGATGATGCAGACGGGGGCCGTGATTCTGGGGTATGGTACCTACGAAATCAACAATGAGGGCCTTTATACAGAATATGTAGAGAAAAACGTACATCTTCCACAATTGAACGGGGGAAAGAATGAAATGCATTTCGAGCTGAAGGAAAACGGCACGTTGATGTATGTGAAATATTTCCTGAAAAATGATGCCAATGGAAATGAAATTGATTCGTGGTGTCATGAAATATGGAAGAAAGTCGAAATGTCACCGGTTTATCCGGGTGATGAACTGCGATGAGGAAATTCGAACATAAAGAAGGTATAAGAAAGGCGGTTCCGGTATGAAGTCCGGGTACCGCCTTTCCTGTTTTCAGGCATAAAGTCGCGGTTAATAATCAACCGTTTATCCCACGAAAAAAAAACTTAAAATCTTTGTTGGTTAAAAGAAAAGCCGTACCTTTGCAAGCCGATTATTATCAACTAGTGATAAATTTTTAATTCTGAGTGCTTTATTCTTCTTTGTCCGGGAAGAGTAGGGCGGGAGGAATTTGTTTTTTAGTAGTTAACATTTTAAAAA
Organism: Bacteroidaceae bacterium; assembly: GCA_902362595.1. Taxonomy (GTDB): domain Bacteria; phylum Bacteroidota; class Bacteroidia; order Bacteroidales; family Bacteroidaceae; genus Phocaeicola; species Phocaeicola fibrisolvens. The sequence continues at coordinate 86,805 of CABIXF010000001.1, forward strand.
AGATTTAAGAGTGGATACTTTAAGTTACAAGACCATTTCTGCAAACAAGGAAACAGCAACGAAAGAATGGGTTGTTGTGGATGCTACCGATCAGGTTGTAGGCCGTCTCGGTGCGAAAGTTGCAAAGTTGTTGAGAGGTAAGTACAAACCTAACTTCACCCCTCATGTAGACTGCGGTGATAACGTAATCATCATCAACGCAGACAAAGTGAAATTTACAGGTAAGAAAATGACTGACAAGATTTACCTGAGCTATACAGGTTATCCTGGTGGTCAGCGTGAAATTACTCCGGCTCGTCTGATGGCAAAACCGAATGGCGCTGAAAAATTGATGAAGAGAGTAGTTAAAGGTATGCTTCCTAAGAATCGTCTGGGAGCTAAGTTGCTGGGCAACTTGTATGTTTACGAAGGAAGTGAACACAAACACGAAGCTCAGACTCCGAAAGTAATCGATATTAATTCACTTAAATAATAAAGAATGGAAGTAGTAAATGCATTAGGCAGACGTAAAAGCGCAGTTGCTCGCGTTTTCGTAAGCGAAGGTACAGGAAAGATTACTATTAACAAGAGAGACCTTGCACAGTACTTTCCATCAACTATTCTGCAGTATGTAGTTAAACAGCCGTTGAACAAATTGGAAGTGGCTGAAAAATATGATATCAAAGTTAACTTGTGTGGTGGTGGTTTCACTGGTCAGTCTCAAGCTTTGCGTCTGGCTATCGCTCGTGCACTGGTTAAAATCAACCCTGAAGACAAGAAAGCTCTTCGTGCGGAAGGCTTCATGACTCGCGATTCTCGTTCTGTTGAACGTAAGAAACCGGGACGTCCGAAAGCACGTCGTAGATTCCAGTTCAGTAAACGTTAACGAGGGGACAAGTTGGATAAGGGACAAGTTGGCAAGGATACTCTCTTATGGATTATTTCCTTGTTGCCTCGTCAACTGATACCTCGTCACCTAAAGAAGCGTTTAGTATCTAAACTGCCAGGATTCTTCCTGCAAGCATTTGTCGGAAAGACTACCGGACAGTTGGTTCAATAAACAAAAAAGAAAGTAAACGATTAAAATTAAAGACAATGTCAAGAGTAAATTTTGATACATTATTGGAGGCTGGTTGCCACTTCGGACACCTTAAAAGAAAGTGGAACCCTGCAATGGCTCCTTATATTTTCATGGAACGCAACGGTATTCATATCATCGATTTGAACAAAACTGTTGCTAAAGTTGATGAAGCTGCTGAAGCTTTGAAACAAATCGCAAAATCAGGAAAGAAAGTCCTGTTCGTTGCTACTAAGAAACAAGCTAAACAGGTAGTAGCTGAGAAAGCTGCTTCTGTAAACATGCCGTACGTTATCGAACGTTGGCCGGGTGGTATGTTGACTAACTTCCCGACAATCCGTAAGGCTGTGAAGAAAATGGCTACTATCGATAAATTGACTAACGATGGTACTTATTCTAACCTGTCAAAGAGAGAAATCCTGCAGATTTCTCGTCAGCGCGCTAAATTGGAAAAGAACCTCGGTTCTATCGCTGATTTGACTCGTCTGCCGTCTGCATTGTTCGTAGTCGATGTAATGAAAGAAAACATCGCTGTTCGCGAAGCTAACCGTCTGGGTATTCCTGTATTTGCTATCGTAGATACAAACTCTGACCCGACAAACGTGGATTTCGTTATTCCGGCAAACGATGACGCTACTAAGTCAGTAGAAGTTATCTTGGATGCTTGCTGCGCTGCAATGGCAGAAGGTCTGGAAGAAAGAAAAGCTGAAAAGGTAGATATGGAAGCTGCTGGTGAAAACGCACCGAAAGCTGCAAAGAAAAAATCTACTAAGGCTCGCATGGACAAGGCTGAAGAAGAAGCCATCAACGCTTCTAAAGCAGCTGCCTTCATGAACAAGGACGAAGAAGAAGCTTAATATAAAGTAAGTTGAGAATTGAAAATTGAAAATTGGGAAGACTGTATTCTCGATTCTCAATTCTCAATTCTCAACTTTGTTTTTATGCATATTATTAACTCAAAATAAAGATATTATTATGGCTGTAAGTATGGCTGATATCACCAAGCTTCGTAAAATGACGGGAGCTGGTATGATGGACTGTAAAAATGCTTTGACAGAAGCTGAAGGCGATTTCGACAAAGCAGTAGAAATTATCCGTAAAAAAGGACAGGCTGTAGCTGCAAAACGTTCTGACCGTGAAACTTCAGAAGGTTGCGTGCTGGCTAAATCAACTGGCGACTATGCGGCAATGATTGCTTTGAAGTGTGAAACTGACTTCGTGGCTAAGAATGCTGATTTCGTAGCGCTGACTCAGGCTATTCTGGATGCGGCTATCGCTAACAAATGCAAGACTTTGGATGAGGTAAAAGCTCTGCCGATGGGTAGCGGTACAATTGCTGACGCAATCGTAGAACGCAGCGGTATCACAGGTGAAAAAACTGAATTGGATGGCTATAACTTTGTATCTGGCGCTTGTACAGCTGTTTACAACCACATGAACAAGAACCAGCTTTGCACTATCGTAGCTTTCAACAAGGTTTGTGACGAAAAAATCGCTCACGAAATCTGTATGCAGATTGCAGCTATGAACCCGATTGCTATCGATGAAGCCGGTGTACCTGAAGCTGTAAAACAGGAAGAAATCAACGTGGCTATTGAAAAGACGAAAGCTGAACAGATTCAGAAGGCTGTAGAAGCTGCTTTGAAGAAAGCGGGTATCAACCCGGCTCACGTAGACAGCGAAGAGCACATGGAAAGTAACATGGCTAAGGGCTGGATTTCTGCTGAAGACGTAGCTAAGGCTAAGGAAATCAAAGAAACTGTAGCTGCTGAAAAGGCTGCCAACCTGCCGCAGGCTATGATTGAAAACATTGCGAAAGGTCGTCTGGGCAAATTCTTGAAAGAAGTTTGTCTGTTGAACCAGGAAAGCATCATGGAACCGAAGAAGACTGTAGCCGATGTATTGAAGGAAGCTGATCCTGAATTGGCTATTACAGAATTCAAGCGTTTCACTTTACGTGCTGAATAATCATTATTCGATATTCTTTTTCGGGCATGCAAAACTGCATGCCCGATTTGTTTTACGGCTGTTTGTTCCAAGCAGTCGTTTTTTATTGATTATTATCAGGAAAGGTAATCTTTCAAGCTGGATATTTTGTATTTTTGCTGTCGGAAAACATAGAATGAAATTCTAACTTTTAAACAAAATAGATTATGGCAAAGAAAGCGCTTTTAATGATTCTGGATGGTTGGGGATGTGGCGACCATCAGAAAGATGATGTAATCTTCAATACTCCGACTCCTTATTGGGACAGTCTGCTGGCTACCTATCCTCACTCACAGTTGCAGGCTAGTGGTGAAAATGTAGGTCTTCCCGACGGACAGATGGGTAACTCTGAAGTAGGCCACTTGAATATCGGTGCCGGACGTATCGTATATCAGGACTTGGTGAAGATTAACCGTGCTTGTGCCGACAACAGTATCCTGAAGAACAAAGAAATTGTGTCTGCTTTCTCATACGCAAAAGAGCATGGAAAGAATATGCACTTCATGGGACTGACTTCTAACGGAGGTGTTCACTCTTCTTTGGATCACTTGTTCAAATTGTGTGACATTGCAAAAGAATACGGACTGGAAAATACATTCATTCACTGCTTCATGGACGGTCGTGACACTGACCCGAAGAGCGGTAAGGGATTCATCGAACAGCTGACTGCGCATTGTGAGAAATCAGCCGGAAAAGTTGCTTCTATCGTAGGTCGTTTCTATGCGATGGACCGTGACAAACGCTGGGCTCGTGTGAAAGAAGCATACGACTTGCTGGTAAGCGGAATCGGTAAGAAGGCTACTGACATGGTACAGGCTATGCAGGAATCATACGACGAAGGTGTGACCGACGAATTCATCAAACCGATTGTCAATGCCAACTTCGACGGTACCATCAAGGAAGGCGATGTAGTGATTTTCTTCAACTACCGTAACGACCGTGCGAAAGAGTTGACTATCGTGTTGACTCAGCAGGATATGCCGGAAGAAGGCATGAAGACTATCCCGGGCTTGCAGTACTACTGTATGACTCCGTACGATGCTTCTTTCAAGGGCGTACACATTCTCTTCGACAAGGAAAACGTACAGAACACATTGGGTGAATACCTGGCCAACAACGGTAAGACACAGCTGCACATTGCAGAAACAGAAAAATATGCACACGTTACTTTCTTCTTCAACGGTGGACGTGAAACTCCATATACCAATGAAGACCGTATCCTGGTTCCGTCTCCAAAAGTAGCTACTTACGACCTGAAGCCGGAAATGAGTGCTTACGAAGTAAAAGACAAACTGGTAGAAGCCATCGGTACACAGAAATATGATTTCATCGTAGTAAATTATGCCAACGGTGATATGGTAGGTCACACAGGTATCTACGAAGCCATCGAAAAAGCAGTAGTTGCTATCGACAACTGTGTGAAAGATACAGTAGAAGCTGCCAAGGCAAACGGTTATGAAGTCATCATCATTGCCGACCACGGAAATGCCGACCATGCTTTGAACGCTGACGGTACACCGAACACAGCTCACTCTTTGAACCCGGTTCCGTTTGTGTACGTAACTGAAAACAAGAATGCCAAGGTAGAAAACGGTGTATTGGCCGATGTAGCTCCTTCTATCCTGCACATTCTGGGTATGGCCCAGCCGGCAGAAATGACAGGTCATGACCTGATTAAATAAGCTGTCTGAGAATCTTCAAGAGAACCAGATAAAAAGTCGGGCTTCACTGCTGAAAAGTGGTGAAGTCCGTTTTTTTATACCTTGTGGTCACACCGTATGCCTGATGAGATTTTGTGAATGGGAAGGGATAGCGGAAGCAGTGGATGTCTCGCCGTTCTGGAGGCGATGTGCGGTTCTGGTGAGTGTGAGAGGCGTGTGGGCGATGCGGCTTTCTCGTGGAAATTGGATAGAAGAGGATGAAATTGCAAACATACCGTCTTTCAGACTATCCTGTTTTTTTGCCGAAATCTTATAGGAAAGAAAATAAAAAGCCGCAAAGTAAAAAAGAGGATTACTTTGCGGCTTTTCTGTCAAACAGAGCGCTTGATTAAGCTTTAACTCCGTTGTATTCGTCAGATACAGTTAATTTCTTGCGGCCTTTAGCGCGACGTGCTGCCAATACTCGGCGACCGTTAGCGGTAGCCATTCTTTCACGGAAACCGTGTTTGTTTCTTCTCTTTCTGTTAGAGGGTTGGAATGTTCTTTTCATTTTCGTATATACTATTTATGTTATTATTCCATGCGTTCGGGCTGCAAAATTAGTGACTTTTTTTTAATAATCAAAGTGCTAAATCATTTTTAGACAAATCTTTTTGCGTTTTTTCGTGATTTAGATTAATTTTGCAACCGTATTCAGAGAATAAATCAACTATAACATAATAATAAAAGGATTTAAGTTATGATTAATGCTCAAGACATTAAAATCGGAACCGCTATCCGTATGGATGGCAAATTGTATTTCTGCATTGACTTCCTGCATGTAAAACCGGGTAAAGGAAACACTTTCATGCGTACAAAGCTGAAAGATGTGGTAGACGGATACGTATTGGAACGTCGTTTCAACATCGGTGAAAAACTGGAAGATGTACGTGTAGAACGCCGTCCTTACCAGTATCTGTATAAAGAAGGTGAAGACTATATCTTCATGAACCAGGAAACTTTCGAACAGGTGCCCATCGCTCACGACCTGATTGAAGGTGTGGATTTCCTGAAAGAAGAAATGGTGGTGGAAGTGGTTTCTGATGCTTCTACTGAAACTATTTTGTTCGCTGAACTGCCGGTAAAAGTACAGTTGAAGGTGACTTACACTGAACCGGGTCTGAAAGGTGATACAGCAACCAACGCTACCAAACCGGCTACTGTAGAAACAGGTGCTACTGTACGTGTGCCGTTGTTCATCAACCAGGACGAAATTATCGAAGTAGATACTCGTGACGGTTCATACGTAGGTCGTGTAAAAGCTTGATAAGATATATCTGTCAGAGAAATCATTCTCAAAAGATAAAAAGAAAGCCGCATTGGATATTCCAGTGCGGCTTTCTTTTTATCTTTTGTTCTTACAAGAGCTGGATACCTTTGTTCGCTTTCAGGTTGACGGTTTTGGTCTTGCCGTTGAAGCTGACTTTTGTCTTTCCTCCTTTTCGGGCCTGGATGTGCAGGGAAGTCACCTTGCCGTCTTTCCATTCCATGTCAATCACGAAACCTCCACGGGCACAGATTCCTTTCACGCTGCCGTCTTTCCATTCATCCGGAAGAGCCGGAAGCAGGGTGATGCTGTTTTCGGACGACTGCATCAGCATCTCAATCACGCCGGCACAACCTCCGAAGTTGCCGTCAATCTGGAACGGAGAGTGGGCGTCGAGCAGGTTCGGATAAGTTCCTCCTCCGCGGCGGGCATCTTTCCCTTTGTAACCGTCCGGGCTGACGTAACGCAACAGACGGCGGTAGATGTGGTAGGCATTCTTACCGTCTTTCAGTCGGGCATAAAGATTGACACGCCAGCCGGTGCTCCAGCCGGTGGTGTTGTCGCCTTTGATTTCCAGCGTACGGGCGCAAGCCTTGGCCAGGTCGGGGGTGTTTTCTACCGACAGGTGTCGGCCCGGATACAAACCGAACAAGTGCGACTGGTGACGGTGTTGCGGGTCTTCGTCGCTCCAGTCGTGGAACCATTCCTGCAGGTTGCCGTTCTTTCCTATCCGATAGGGCAGCAGACGGGCCAGGGTCTTGTCAATCTGTTTCCGGAAGTCCTTGTCCGTACCGAGCACTTCGGCAGCCTTGGCGGCATCAATCAGGCATTCGCGGGTCATGGCCAGATCGGCCGTACAGCCGTAGGATGTGGCACCGACATACCCGTCGGGTGTCACGAACTTGTTCTCCGGCGAAGTGCCCGGTGAGGTGAGCTGTTTGCCGTCCTTCTCAATCAGCCAGTTCAGGCAGAATTCAGCCGCCCCTTTCAGCGCCGGATAATATTGTTGCAGGAACGCCTTGTCTTGTGTGAAGGCATAACGTTCCCAGATGTGAGTCGACAGCCAGGCGCCTCCCATGGTCCAGCAGGCCCACGACGGGTCGCCCACGTTCAGTCCCACCGGGCAGGTCATGGCCCAGATGTCCGTGTTCTGTCCCAGGCACCATCCCTTCTGTACACCGTAATACGCCTTGGCCGTGGCTTCTCCCGTATGTTGCAGGTTGGCAATGAATTCCATCAGCGGACGGTGCATCTCACTCAGGTTGGCCGTTTCGGCAGCCCAGTAGTTTTCCTCTAAGTTGATGTTGCTGGTATAGTTGCAGCTCCAGGGCGGAAGGAGTCGTTCGTTCCACAATCCCTGCAGGTTGGCCGGCACACCCGGTGTGCGCGAGCTGGAGATGAGCAGGTAGCGGCCATACTGGAAATACAAGGCTTCCAGTTCCGGATTCTTCTGCGACTGGTCCGTGTATTGCAGGAGTTGTATGTCGGTGGGCAGGTTGGCGATGGCTTTGTCCGTGCTTCCGAGGTTCAGCTCTACGCGGTTGAAGAACGACTGGTAGTCGGCCACATGCGCTTTTTCGAGTGTCTCGAACGATTTCCGTGCGGCTCGGTTCATTCGCTGTGCCACTAGGTTCCGGTAGTCACGTCCTTCTTTCATCGGATCCTTGTCGAAGCCGTTGAAGCTGGTCACGTTGGCCACCAGAATCAGGGCCTCTTTTCCGCCCGCTATCTTCAGTTCCCCCGACGGGAAGCTCTTTACCTGGCTTTCCGGGGCGATGACCCGAATCAGCGTGCGGAAATGCGTACCCCGTTCCGGGTCGTACAGGTGCTTGTTTTTCACGTCATCGAAATATACCGGATACGAATGGTAGGCTGCGTAGCCTTCGGCCGAGATTTCATTGCCGGAAGCCGTGGTGGCATGGGGCAGGAGTGAGGTGAAAGAAAGAAGTGCCTGAATGCCTTTTTCGCTTTCTGTCTGCAGGCGGAGCACAATCACGGAGTCGGGAGCCGAGGCGAAATAGTCGCAGGAGAAAGCTTTGCCGTTCCGCTGGTAGCTGGTCCGTGCGAGGGCTTGCCGGATGTCCAGGCTCCGCTGGTAGCCGGTCACCTGTGCCGGTTCGTCCAGATACGTGAGGGAGAGTTGCCCCAAGGGCTGGTAGTTTTCGCTGTAATGTCCCTGCACCTTTCGTTGGGCAAGGTCGGCGCCGCGGTAGTCTTCCTTGTCGAGCAAGGCCCGTATTTCGGGAATTGCCTTGTGGGCATCGGGAGTAGTGATTTTCCGGTCGGGTTCGCCGGTCCATAGTGTCAAGTCGTTCAGGGAGAGGACATCCTTGTCCGTTCCTCCATAAAGAATAGCTCCCATCGTGCCGTTTCCGATGACCAGAGCCTCTTCAAAATATTCCGCGGGTCGGTCATAGTGCAGCACCAGCCGGTTTTGTGCGGAAAGTGAGAATGTGTGTAATGAAATGGTGCAGGCCATTACCGCAACGCCCTTCCATTTACGAATAAAAATACTTTTCATAGTGTATGTGTGAATAAAGAAAATTAACAACTGCAAGTTATTAAGAAAATCCCGTACGGGCAAAAACTTGGCCTGAAACATGGAAAAAAGGGGTGAAAAAAACGCCTTTGCGTTTGACTTGAAACGCAAGTGCGTTTGAAGGAAAACACAAGTGCGTTTTGACCGAAACGTAAAGGCGTTTTGGCGGGATGTCAAAAGTCTTCAGAGGTAGACTAAAGTCTACAAAAAAAGCCTTCCCATCGTCGCGATGGAAAGGCTTTTCTTTATTTTTCCCGAAAAATAATCAATTATTTTTTCTTGTGGTTTGCATAACGGCTCATGAACTTGTCCACACGTCCTGCAGTATCCACCAGTTTAGACTTACCAGTGTAGAACGGGTGAGATGAGCTAGAGATTTCCAGCTTAACCAACGGATAAGTTTCTCCTTCGAATTCAATTGTGTCTTTAGTAGCACAAGTTGAACGAGACAGGAACATGTCGCCGTTTGACATGTCTTTAAATACTACCGGACGGTAGTTTTCAGGATGAATGCCTTTTTTCATTTTAGTATATACTTTTTGTTGTTATTATTGACAAATAAATATGTGGTAACACCGATAAAGTGTGTAATGGTCTATTTCGGGTTGCAAAGATACGCTATTTCTTCGAAACTAAAAAGAAATAGCTGAAAAAAATATTCTGTCAACCAAAGGCTTGTAGAGGAAAATCTGTTTGTTTTTGCCATATCTACTTTGCATCCTTGTGACAAGTTTATCAAAATTATGTGCTTTGAATTGATTTGCCTCAAGAAAAGACAGAAAATCTCCGATTCAGGATATTGCTAATTCTTTTTATATTGTTACTTTTGCAGGTGGAATTAATTACTAACAATTATAAAACTTACAAAAATGGTTAATTACAAAGAGTTAGGCTTGGTGAACACAAGAGATATGTTTGCCAGAGCAATCAAAGGTGGATATGCTATCCCTGCTTTCAATTTCAATAATATGGAACAGTTGCAGGCCATCATCAAGGCTGCTGTAGAAACAAAATCTCCGGTAATTCTCCAGGTTTCTAAAGGTGCTCGTAACTATGCAAACCAGACTCTGTTGCGTTATATGGCAGAAGGTGCTGTAGAATATGCAAAGGAACTGGGTTGTGCACATCCTGAAATCGTGCTTCACCTTGACCACGGAGATTCATTCGAACTGTGCAAGTCTTGCATCGACATGGGATTCTCTTCAGTAATGATCGACGGTTCTCATCTGCCATACGAAGAAAACGTAGCTTTGACTAAGAAAGTAGTTGACTATGCACATCAGTTCGACGTAACAGTTGAAGGTGAGCTGGGTGTATTGGCCGGTGTAGAAGATGAAGTTTCTGCAGAACACCACACTTATACTAACCCTGAAGAAGTAATCGACTTCGCTACTCGTACAGGTTGCGACTCATTGGCTATCTCAATCGGTACTTCTCACGGTGCTTACAAGTTCAAACCTGAACAGTGCCACGTAGATCCGGCTACTGGTCGTCTGGTTCCTCCTCCATTGGAATTCGCTGTACTGGACGCTGTAATGGAAAAACTTCCGGGATTCCCTATCGTTCTTCACGGATCTTCATCAGTTCCTCAGGAAGAAGTGGACACTATCAACAAATATGGTGGCAAGCTGGAAGCTGCTATCGGTATTCCTGAAGACCAGTTGCGTAAGGCTGCTAAATCTGCAGTTTGCAAGATCAACATCGACTCAGACTCTCGTCTGGCTATGACTGCTGCTATCCGTAAAGTATTCGCTGAAAAACCGGCTGAATTCGACCCGCGTAAATACCTGGGCCCGGCTCGTGACAACATGGAAAAACTTTACAAGCACAAAATCATCAACGTATTGGGTTCTGACAACAAGTTGGCTCAGTGCTAATCGTGTTTGATACTTATCACACCTGATAAAATGAATAAAGGCTGCTTTCCTTTCGGGAGGCAGCCTTTTCATTTGTTTGCGTTCTTTTTTACCAGAACTTGTTCTGCGAGGGGTTGTATTCGAACCCCACCGCTTTCAGACGGTTCACGATATCTTCCTTGCTCACGTTCAAATCGGCACAGAGTGCGTCGAGTGAAGGATAATAGTCTCTCAATTTCATGTTGATGAAGCTGAACAGCATCATCGGGTCTTTGGGTAATTCCATATTCTGAACTTGTTTTTACGGATTCTTCTTTTTTCGGGGTGCAAAGTTACGGCTTTTATTGTTTCCTTGTACTTATTCTATTGATAATTTATTTGTTATCTTTGCAAGGCTATGTCAACTAAACGAGTGATAGAAGATAAAGATTTCCGTCGCATTGTGATTGCCACCCGCCGCGGGGCAAGAAACATCACGATGCGGGTCAAGCCCGACGGCCTGTATCTCACGGTGCCGCCTTATAGCAAGACCGATAAAGTGCTGGCCACGCTGGAACAGTTCCGGACAGATTTACTGGAGCGTTTCCGCCGGGTGGCCCAGCAGACCTTGGACTTTAATTTCCGGATAGAAGCCGATTGTTTCCGACTGTCGCTGGAACCCAGCCAGTTGAAATGTTTTACCGTACGGCTACGGCCCTCGGGCGAGGTGACCGTATTTTGCCCGGCACACACCGATTTTTCGGATGAGGCCGTGCAGAAGCTGGTACGGGCAGCCATTGTGCGGGCCCTGAAGAAAGTGGCCTCGGAATTTCTGCCTCCCTTGCTGAAAGTATGGGCCGAACGTTTTGGCTTGACTTACAGGAAGGTGCGGATTACGGGTGCCCGTTCGCGGTGGGGCAGTTGCACGTCGGCCCGCACCATCAGTCTCTCTTGCTATCTGATGCTGGTACCTTCCCACCTGATTGATTATGTCATCCTGCACGAACTGGTCCACACGAGGGAGATGAACCATGGTCCCCGCTTTTGGGAATTGCTGAACGATATGACGGCGGGACAGGCCTTGCGCCTGCGTGCGGAACTCCGTCGGTTTCATCCTTCTTTCTGAGACATTTAAAAAGAAGGGATATTGTGTTTTTTATACACTTTTTTGATGTAAATTTGCATCAGAAAAGGTTAGGTAAAAAAGATTGTTTGAATGAAAAAGAGTTTGCTGGCGTTGGCTTCCGGCACATTGGGGCTGGGCATCGCCGAATTTGTCATGATGGGAATCCTTCCCCATGTAGCTCGTGATTTAGGTATTAGTATTCCCCAGGCGGGACATTTTATTTCGGCCTATGCCATCGGCGTGTGTGTGGGTGCTCCGTTGACGGTGTTGATTGCCCGTACACGGCCCCTGAAGCAGATATTGCTGGGACTGGCGGCCATCTATGTGATAGGAAATCTCTGTGCGGCACTTTCGCCGGGTTATTGGATGCTGTTGCTGATGCGTTTCGTGTCGGGACTTCCCCATGGAGCCTTCTTTGGAGTGGGGTCCATTGTAGCTGAGAAAGTGGCCGATAAGGGAAAGACTTCGCAGGCCGTGGCACTGATGATTGCGGGTATGACCATAGCCAATTTGTTCGGTGTGCCTTTCGGCACGTTGCTGAGCACATTGTTCTCCTGGCGTTTCCCCTTCCTGTTCAACACGTGTTGGGGACTGCTGGTGTTCTATCTGGTGTGGAAGTGGATTCCTTCGCTGCCGGCTTTGCCCGACACGGGACTGAAAGGACAGTTCCGCTTTCTCCGTAATCTGGCTCCGTGGCTGATCATTCTGACCACGATGTTCGGCAACGGAGGGGTGTTCTGCTGGTTCAGCTATGTCACTCCGCAGATGCTGCACGAAGCTGGGTTCCAGCCGGAAAGTCTGACGTGGATCATGATGCTGGCCGGACTGGGAATGACCCTCGGCAACCTGATTGGCGGACGTTGCGGTGATTTGTACGGGCTGGCCCCGGTGGTACAGTTCACGCAGGTGTTCATGATGCTGGCTTTGCTGGGTACTTTCCTCTTTGCGGGAGTGCCGTGGCTTTCCGTCTTGCTGATGTTCGTTTGTGCGGCCGCCTTGTTTGCCGTGTCACCTCCCCAGCAGTTGTTGCTGTTGCAGAATTCCCGGGGGAGTGAGATGATGGGAGCTGCCTGCGTGCAGATTGCGTTCAATCTGGGAAATGCGGTAGGAGCATACGCCGGAGGACTGCCGATTGACGCCGGACTGGGTTACCGGTATCCGGCACTGGTGGGAGTCTTTGTGGTAGCCTTGGGATGGATTTGCGTCACCTGGTATATCAGGCGGGAGCGCAGGTGCCTTCTGAAAAGAAAAACAACAGATACGGTTGTATCATAAAATAATATACTATGAGATTGCTTTTGTTGACTTTGATGATATGGGTGGGAGGATATTCTTTTTGTCTGGAGGCAAAGGATACCTTTTTCTCTCGATATAACTTTTATCACCTCACCGAGGAAGTAGGTTTGCCAAACAACTCGGTGACTTCGGTGATGAAGGACTCGTATGGTTACATCTGGATTGCTACTCAGGACGGACTGGCACGTTATGACGGATACCGTTTTTTGACCTATGGGACAGAAAAAGCCTTGTATCGCCTGAAAGGAGATTATGTGTATACCGTGTGTGAGGACCGTCACAAGAGGCTCTGGGTGGGTTCGGATGCCGGGTTGGACTTGATTGACCTGCAGACGGGGCTGCCATTATCCTTGTCACGGTTGGGTGGAGAGAAGTTTCCGGGACTTTCTTCACTGTTTGCTTCTTTTGTACGTTCCGTTGTGCAGGCGTCGAATGGAGATATCTGGGTGGTGACCGACAAGATGCTGTGGTGCCTGGAACTGGGTGACGACGGGAAGGTTACGGGATGTTATCGGATGCAGGGACAGACGGATAATTCCATTACCGCCATTGCAGAACTGGAAGGAGGGCTTTGTGCCGGTATCGGGAATCAGCTTTACTGGATTATGAAAAAAGGAGGCAATGTGCTCGACAAGCAGTTGCTCTCGGATGACATTGTGCCTTTCAGCGACGACTGGCGTATTTCTTGCTTGCAGGTGGATGGCGATTACTTGTGGATAGGAAGTAACCGTGGACTTTTTCGCTACGGACGGGTGACAAAGAGCCTGAAGCGTTACCGGTATTCGTCACACCGGGAAGGTATGCTCAGTCAGGCTTATATTACAGACATCAAACGGACGTCGGACGGGTATCTGATTGTCGCTACCTTTAACGGGCTGAACGTATACAACCGGGCTTCTGATACGTTTTCTTTTATCCGTCGTCTGGAAGCTCCGGATGAGGGTGGATTGAATTCCAATATCATTGGTTGCCTGTTTATCGACGGACAGGATATCTGGGCCGGCACACAGGACGGAGGCGTGAATCTTTTGTATCGTTCGCGCAGGGTAGAGGTGTCTCGGCTGGGGGATATTCCTTGGAAACTGTCGGAAGGGCGTACACCCCAGATTAGTGCCATTACAGAGGACAAGACGGGGAACTTGTGGGTTGGAACGATTGAAGGAGGGCTTTATCAAATGAATCCGGTGACGGAGGCTGTAAAGCATTATGCTTTCATACCGCAGAATCCGGTATCTATTCTTTCGAACAATGTGAACGGTCTGTTGATTGACAGAGACAACCACTTGTGGGTATATACGTGGGGAGCAGGCATCAGTGAGCTGGACTTGAATAAACCGCAGCCAACGTTCCGTCAGCATTCCAATGGAAAGGTGCCTGGTCTGGAGGACGATTTTATCATGAGTGCAGCCGAAGATTCCATCAACCGGGGTATCTGGTTTGGTACCACGCACGGGTTGGTTTTTTATGACAAGGGGCAGGAGCGGTTCCGTCGGGTGGATTTTCATGCAATGGTGTCGGAGTTCAAGTCAATCGGCTCACTGTGTGTAGATTGTAAGGGACGCCTGTGGGTCGGTACTTCCGAGGGATTGTTTATCGTAGACTTATTTTCTTTTGCACGTTCTCGTCAACATTTCAATTATATTTATTTGCGCTATAAGCTCGATGATGCCAAATCCACGCAAGTGGAGCAAATCAACGTGGTTTTTCAGGACAGTCAGGGAAGAATCTGGCTGGGAGGAAAGGGCACGGGACTGTATCGTTTGGTTTCGGATGAAGGAAACCGTTTCCAGTTCAAACATTATGGCAAAGAAGAGGGCTTTGCGGAGAATTCAGTGTATGGATTGTCGGAAGACGGTAAAGGGGACTTGTGGATTGCGACGGAAAACGGTCTGTCTCGGTTACGGATAGCAGGAGGCACGTTTGTCTCCTATGGCAAGTCCGATGGCATTTTGGATAGTGATTACGATGTGAACACCTTGCATTTCTCGTTGAAACACAATCGTTTGTATTGTGGAAAAGATCATGGGCTGTATGAGGTAGCTCTTAAAAGAATTCCCCCACATGCCAACGAACGTTCAATTGCCATTTCTTCATGCCGTATCAATGACGGAGAATGGGAGTATTGGACCCGGAAATGCGTAGACGACCTGGAGGAGGGAGACAAGCTGGAACTGGCTCTGACGACGCATGAGTATGGCTACAATGAGGCGGTTCGTATCCGTTACAGGGTGGAAGGAGATGGTGGAAAATGGAAGGAACTTTCGGTGCGGAATCCGATAGTCGTGTTGTCTTCGCTTCCGTCGAGAAACTGTCGGCTGGAAATACAGACTACCAATCCGGAGGGAGAATGGCAGCAGGAGATGCTGAGGCTGGACTTGCAGGTGCGTCCGTATTATTATAAGTCCTGGTGGTTCTGGTCGCTGATTCTTCTGGTGGCGGGTTCCCTTTCCATTCTCTTCTATCGTTACAAAGTGCGTCGGCTGAAACGCCGGCAGGTTGTCTTGGAACAGTTGGTGGCACAGCGTACACACGAACTGGAAGTGCAGAATCACAGCCTGGAGGTCATGGCACATCATGTGGAAGAAATGGCCGAGGAAAAAATCCGTTTCTTTACGCACATTACCCATGAGTTCCGTACGCCGGTCACGCTCATCCACGGCCCTATTGAGCAGGCTTTGTCGCTCACTTCCGATGAGGAGGTGAAAGAGCAGCTGCAAATCGCCGAACGGAATGTGGAGGATTTACTTTCTTTGGTGAATGAACTGATGGATTTCCGGAAACTCGATACGGAAAAGGTGAAGTTGAATGTGCATCCGTTCGACTTGGTGGCCATGATAGAAGATTTGCTGCTGCCTTTCATTGCTTTTGTGAAAGACCGCCATATTACCTTGCAGACTTACTATCACTTGCAGGGACTTTCTGTCAGTGCCGACCCTCAGTATCTTCACCGGGTATTGACGAATCTTCTGGCCAATGCGGTGAAGTTTACGCCCGACGGCGGAACCATCCGCCTGTATGCGGCCCGACTGGTGGACGAGGAAGGGAAAGTTCAGCTTTATCTGTCCGTGTCCGATACTGGGTGTGGTATTCCGGAAAAAGACCTTCCTCAGATTTTCGACAGCTTTTTCCAGGCACAAAACAAAGTGGTCTATCCGGTATTCGGCCAGAGTGGGACGGGCATCGGCTTGAACGTATGCAAGCGTATTGTTGCCCTTCATGGTGGAGTGATTTATGCCCGTAACAATCGTGCCGGAGGCTCTTCTTTCCGTATTCAGCTGCCTATGAAGGACATGCCGGCAGATGAACTATCCGCTTCAGCAACGGAGGCTGCCGATAAAAATGCTTCTTCGGCTGAGGCTGTTTCGTCGGCACAGGCTACCGTATTGATTGTGGACGACAACCGCGATATGCGTCGTTACATCCGTTCGCTTCTGAAGAAAGACTATAAGCTGCTGGAAGCCGAAAATGGAGTGAAGGCCTTGGAGGTGATAAAGAAACATTCCGTAGACTTGATTATCAGCGACCTGCTCATGCCAGAGATGGACGGACTGGAGTTGTCGAAGCGGGTGAAGGAAAACCTGGAAACCAGTCACATTCCTTTCCTGATTCTGACAGCTGTCCGTTCGGAAGAGAATGAAAAGATTTGTTACTCGGTAGGGGTGGATGAATATTTGTGCAAGCCTTTCGATGCGGAGGTGCTCAAGTATCGTATCCGTAACATTCTAGCTTTGCGTCGGGGGTATCGGGAAAGATTCTCCAAACCCGCTGCACTGGCAGATGTGAGTGAGTTGGGATTGATTGAAGACTCCAGAGACAAGACTTTCATGGACAAAGCGATGGAGTTGATGAAGCAGCATTATGCCGATTCTGAGTATGGATTGGATGCGTTTATCCGCGATATGGGATATAGCAAGACGTTGGTGAACCAGAAGATGCAGAATCTGGCCGGGATGCCGATTGGGCAGTTCATGAAGAATTTCCGTTTGGATATGGGATATCAGTTGCTGGAACAAGGCAAAGGAGAGTCCAATGTATCGGAGGTAGCTTATGCGGTAGGCTTCAATGATCCAAAGTATTTCACGAAATGTTTCAAGCAGCGTTTCGGTTGCCTGCCAAGTTCTATTGGACATTCCTAAATTTGAAAAAAAACCGGAACCCGCAAGGAAATTGCGCGGTTCCGGCCTAAAAAAAGAAATTTAGAAATGTACCGTTTCACAACGGGTGGGTTTATGAGCACTAAGCTAGTGTCATTTTTGTATGATTCTGGCTGCATTTTCCAGGTGTACGTCTTCTGCGGCATAGTCGGGCCGTGTGTCTCCCCAGTTTACCATGCAGTCTTCCATCTGAATGTCAGAGGCCGTATGGATGAAGAATCCGTAGGTCTTACCTTTCAGGAAACCTTCTCCATCGCACGGACGTTTGTCGTAGATTCCTCCTTCGAAGGTAGTCCGCTTGTGGAGGTTCACTTCTACCTGGTCGAAGTAAATCCGGTTGATTTTGTCGGGGGTATCGCCACCCACAAAGACTCCGTTTTCACTCGTACACTTGATGTTGTGGAAATAAATGCGGCTTACTTCCCCACAGGCACCTTTCACGGCTCCTTTCGGGAAACGCCATCCCGCATCTTTATGGTTGCCTACAGCCCGCGGATAAGAGGTGACATAAATGGGTTCAGCCTTCCCCCACCATACGTCGGAGAAGAAACGGCAATCGACAATCATGTTCGAGAAGATTACGTTGGTTACCGTACCTTCGTCACGGTTCTGTATGCCGATTCCCCGGTTGCTGTCCTTGATGATGCAGTTGGTGAACAAAACGTTGTTGATTTTGTCCATGTTCTCCGAACCGATCTTTACGGCGCAGGAACGTGAAGTCATGGTGCAGTTGGTCACTACCACATCCTCGCAGCTTCCATACTCCTCAAACTCTCTTCGGTTTTTCAGACAGATGCAGTCATCGCCCGATTCAATGAAACAGTTGGAGATGCGCACATCCTTGGAATGGTCTACGTCGATGCCGTCGCCGTTCCGGATTTTGAGGTTGTTGAGGATACTGATGCCGTCAATCATGACGTTGCGGCAGCCTATCAGATGGACTGTCCAGTAGGCACTGTTGCAGATGTTCACATCGCGTATCACCAACTTCTCGATATTGGTCAGGGTGAGCACATGCGGACGCGGGTCAAAGTCCGTGACCGGCTTCAGTTCGTAAGAATCGTCCAGTTCCTTTCCCATGAAGGCTACTCCGTTGCCGTCGATACTTCCCGTACCAGTGATGGACACGTTTTTCAGGTCTTTTCCGCTGATCCACATCATTCCCTCTCCGCGGTTGGCACCGAAGGCACTTTCGGTATAGATGCTTTCATCCGGATTCGCCAGCAGCCGGGAATTGGGGGCCAGCTGTAACTCTACGTAAGAAGCCAGTTTGAACGGTCCGCAAAGGAAGGTATGTCCCGAAGGTACGAGAACCGTACCGCCTCCGGCTTCCGAACAGGCATTAATAGCTTTCTGGATAGCTGAGGCATCATCCGTTTCCCCGTCACCGGTAGCCCCGTAGTCCATAATGTTGTAAATCCCCGTTTGTGGCGAGTGGCATGCTCCGAGAAGGAAGATGCTGAGTAGTGCAAGTAGAATATTTTTTGTTTTCATAATATAATATGGGATTTATGTTTTTATTCAGAATTTTTCAATCAGTGAAGGGGGACAGTCTTCCGGAGCACTGCCCCATGTCTTATTGGGCATATTTCCCATGACAAATACCATTTCGCCTCCTTCCGTAATATCTTTATGCGTAATGTAGTTTCGGGTATAAGGTTTCCCGTTCAAGGTTACTTGTTGTATGTAAATGTTCTCCTTGGAAGTGTTTTCAGCTTGCAGGGTAAAAGTCTTGCCGTTTTCCAAGTGTAGTGTAGCCTTGGAGAAAGACGGACTGGCCAGTACATAATAGGGGGAGCCCGGGCAAACCGGATAGAAGCCTAAAGAGGCAAAAATATACCAGGCCGACATCTGTCCCGCATCGTCGTTGCCCGACAAGCCTCCGGGGGCATTCAGGTATTCCGTTGCCATGATGTGACGTACGGCCTGCTGGGTTTTCCATGGCTGCCCTGCATAGTTGAATATAAAGGCCACCTGATGGCAGGGTTCGTTGCCGTGCCAGTATCTTTGTGCGCTGAACATGGAGTCCAGTTTCTCCACATAGTGCTGACGTCCGCCCATACATTCCATCAGTCCATACGGGTCTTGTGGCGCGTACCAGGTATAATGGCAGGGTGCCCCTTCGGTGATGAACTTGGCAAACTGGAAGGCGTTCGCTTCTTTCAGGAAGGTGCCGTCGGCATGCCGTCCCTGTGCATATCCTGTAGCAGGGTCGATGACGTTACGGTAGTTCAGAGCACGGGCGGCCAATAATTTGTAATCCTCATCTTTTTGAAGCAGTTTGGCTACTTGGGAAAGGACAAAATCATCGTAAGCATATTCCAAAGTACGCGACACCTGTTCTTTGGTGTGGAAGGCATCGGGTACACTGTCCTCCAGCGGAATGTAGCCGTATTTCAGGTACGACTGTAAGGCCCGGCGTCCCATCCCGTTCCGGTAATCTGCTTCCTGGACGGGCAATTCGAACGCATTCTGCCGCATGGCCTTGTAAGCCGTTTCGATGTCAAAGTTGCGGATGCCTTTCACGTAAGCATCTCCTATGGCTGCTATGCAATGGTCGCCAATCATGGCTGCCGTATAGCTGTTCCAGCACGGGAAGATGGGCAACCAGCCACCCTGTTCATATTTGTGGACGAGTGACTGCATCATCTGTCCTCCTCGTGTGGGGTATAATAGGTTGATGAGCGGATGCAAGGCACGGTAGGTATCCCACATGCTGAAGTCATCATAATAGGTTTCGTTTTGGGCTAGCTGGAGAATGGAATCTTTCTGTGCAAAAGCCGGGTATCTTCCATCCACGTCGTTGAATGTGCGGGGAAGGAAAGAAGCCCGATAAAAGGCTCCATAGAATTTCTCCTTGGCTTCCTGGTCAGGTGTTTCTACTTTGATGGCCGAGAGATGCTTTTCCCAGATTGCGGTAAGTTCCTTCCGCGTCTGGTCGAAATTCCAGTGCGGAATTTCCTGTTGCAGATTTTGTTCGGCTCCTTTTCTATCGGTGAAGGAAGAAGCCACTTTGACTAATACTTGTTCATGGCTTTTTACGTGAAAGCCTATATAGATTCCGATATTTTTTTCATGACCGATTTTGGTCTGTCCAGGGAACAGACTGTCTTCCCGGAAAGTTCCGAAGTCGCAGAGGTCTTTCTGGTAGTCTATAATAAAATGTCCGCTGTATCCGGCGGGTTCTCCCCAGCCTTGATAAATGCGATGTACGGGATTGTAGCCGTAAATACGTTTCTGAAGGGTATCAATTTCGATATATCCTTCTCCTTCGTCACTGTTAGGATTGACGATGAGATAAGCCTTTCCTTCCTTCTGGTAGGAAAAGCGGAAAATGGCTGACCGCGAGCGGCCTGTCATTTCAGCCTGAAGATGTTCATCAGGTAAAGTTACAGAATAATAAGCTGGAGTAGCAGTTTCCTGCTCGTGTGAGAATCGGGTGGCTCTTTTTTCCGGCAGGCATCGTAAGGAATCGAAGGAAGCCGTCAAGGTCATGGAACCATAATCTTGTGTACATCCTCCCACAATCCAATGGGAATTGCGGAATCCTTGAAACAAGGAATCACGATAATAATATGGTGCGATGCATTTCAGTTCGGTGTCTTGTGTCTGTGGGGTCCAGAAATTCATGCCGTTGGGTTCCAGTACGGCAGGTAAGGTTTGTCCGTATTCTTCGGTATGTTTACCAAACATCCCTGCAGTGTGGGTCGTGCTGGCTGCAGTACCCACTCTTGTGTCAATGTATGATAATAAGTTTCCGTGGGAATGTTCCCCCGCACACGAAATCATCAATGGAACCATCGTTCCATAAGTCAGTGATTTGAGTAATGTAGTGAGATGTGTTTTCATAAATCTTAAATCTACGTGATTGCTATGTGTATTCCCCACAAAAATAAGAAATTGTCATTATGATGCTTCGCAGGTTTAAGACTATTCAACTCATAATCTGTATCTTCTATTATAGAATTAACCTTTGAAAACTTTATAGAGAAAAAAGAATTACAAATATCGGTGAGGGAAGTCCCTCACCGATATTTTATATAAAGAGATTAATAACCCGGGTTCTGTTTCCAGTTCGCATTTGCATTCAGCACGTCACGAGCCAGCGGTAACAAACGATATTGCGGGTTAGCTGCATCGGGATTGTAGTCGTATTTGAAGCCCCAGTCTCGTTCGAAATCACCGAAACGAATCAGGTCGTTACGACGCCAGTGTTCATCCAGGAATTCACGTCCACGCTCGTCTAAGATTTCCTGAAGATCTGGATCATGATCCAATAAAGGAGCGTGTACATATTCACGAATCTGATTGAATAGACTCATAGGAGTTTCATTTAATGTAGCAGTACCTCCACGGACAATTGCCTCACATTTCATCAGGATTATGTCTGCATAGCGGAAGATAGGTACATCGTTGTCCTGGTTACGGCTATATACGTTGTAGTCGTTGATGTCCGGGAAGAACTTGATGGAGCGGTAGCCCTGTGTCCACCCGGTCAAAGTTGCACCACAGTTGAGGTCTGCATCCGGTACACGCTGAACAATGACCCCATCTTTTTCGTAAGTACCGGTAGCTAAAGAGATGGATTTGCTAAAGGTGACCAAGTCTCCTTTATAGGTGTTACGTACACCGGTTGGCATACCTGTAGCATTATCATATTGATATACATCGAAAGATGTTTTATTAATATCTTCTCCCGTACTTCCAGCAATTACACTATTACGATCATCTCCTGGTAAGCAGAAAAGTTCTACAAATTCCGGGGTAAGGGTCATGTTTCCACCCACGGAGTTGGTCATTTCTATACTATAAAAACCATTGTCATTCTGTCCACGGCGCCAAGTGCGGAAACGGGCATAAGTCATACCTTGTGCGGTAACTGCATCATACGGCATGGCGTAGATAAAGTCTTTAATCTGTGGACCATTCGTATACATGAACTTTGTCTTATAGTCATCGGTCAGGTCGAAAAGATGTGACTCGATGACACGGTCGCAGGCTGCGATACAGTCTTTCAGTTTGCCATTATTTGCATTGGGATCCCAGCTTGCACTAGTTACATCTTGAGTATATACATTCCAATTAATGTATAGCTTGGCAAGTAATGCGTCTACCATCCAGCAGGTCGGTGTTCCGTAGGTTGCTGCGGAAACTTCACTCGGACAATCGTCACGTACGGCCAGCAGTTCTGATTCAATCCACTTAGCTACTTCTGCACGTGGAGAGCGTTCAATGGCTGAATTGTTATCCAATACCTTGTAGTCAATGATAGGAGTATCTCCCCAGTTGTCCATCAGTAGGAAGGTATAGAACGCACGCACAGCTCGTAAAGGGGCAGTATAGCGAACCTGGTCTTCACCTTCTCCCAGATCCATCAGTAACTGGTTACAGTTTACGATACCTGCCTGAATGTCGTTGTAGACCGCCAGCTGGCTGTTGCTGGCATCCGCATTAACCATGTGGAGGGAGATGTTGGACATATCGCGTCCGTTCAGGTAGTCGGTATCGAAACTGACTGCTGTATATTCATCCGAGTTGCAGGATACGAGCTCATCGTAGCGACGTCCCAAGGCACCGCGAAAAGCGTAATAAACATTGTTCATACGTGCGCTTAATGCAATCTCTGATTCAGGATATTCGGTGTACTGTGATTTGATGTCCACATCCAAGTCTGTACAGCCGACTGATGTAAGTGCCAATAAAGCGGCAGAAATAAAATCTCTTGTTTTCATATTTTTATATCTCCTGTTTTTAAGGTTAGAAGTTTACATTTACACCTACCATGAATGTACGTGTACGTGGATATTGAGTTTGACGCCAGTCTACGCCCGGAGTCAGGCCGCCCAGATAGACCTCCGGATCCAGACCTTTGTAACCGGTGATGGTAAATACGTTGTTGCAGGTAGCGTAAATGCGCAGGTTGTTCACCCAGTTGCCCAGCCTACCAAAGTTGTAACCCAGCGTCAGTGTAGCCAGACGGAAGTAGGAACCGTTTTCCAGATAGCGGTCGGAAGGACGATGTGCGTTGGAATCAGCGAATCGCTGTTCAGTGGCTACTTCGCTCAGCACATTTTTTCCAGCAGCAACCAGGCCTACGTTATTGTAATAGTTACGGGTAGCATTGTAAATCTTGTTTCCGACTACTCCTTGGAAGAAGGCGGTGAGAGTCCAGTTCTTCCATGTAAAGTCGTTGTTCCATCCGTAAGTTAGTTTCGGCTGTGCGCTGCCTGTCTTGCGGCGGTCTTCATCTGTCGGGGCATCGGTTGTCCCTATCAGGTTTCCGTCTGTATCATAGTTATTAAATACGGATACTCCGTTTTCATTGTATCCGGCCCATTCGTAGGTGTAGAATTGTCCGATGGGTGAACCTTCCATGATACGTTGTACTTCTTCGCCTGGGAATCCACCTACGTCAGGGTCAGCCATGTTGAAGTATGCAACTGAATAGGATGCGTTAGTCAGTTTGTCTACCATGTTTTTATTATGTGACAGATTCAATGTCGTGCTCCATGTAAAGTTATGAGTCTGTACTGGTATTGCATTAATAGTCAATTCAATACCCTTGTTGCTGATACTACCTACATTGGCTGTCATGGTACCATAAGGATAACGGTTGGTAGAAACCTGATAATCATAAATCAAATCTTTAGTACGCTTGTCGTAATATTCGATGGTACCACTTAGACGGTTATGGAGGAAACCGAAGTCAATACCAATGTTAAACATGCTGGTACTTTCCCATTTCAGGTCCGGGTTGGCGTTACGGGTAGCTCCCAGTGTTCTGTAGTCGGATGTACTGCCGTCTGGATTTACATAGGTGAACCATCCGGTAGCACCATACAACGGGTGTGCGATAAAGGCATCGAATCCCAGGGAGTTACCGCTGACACCGTAGCCAACTCTCAGTTTCAAGTCATCAAATACGTGCTGGTTCTTCATGAAATTCTCTTCCGTGATGCGCCATGCGGCTGATACAGACGGGAAGGTAGCCCAGCGGTTGTTTTCACCGAAAGCGGAAGAACCGTCCCGACGGACAGTAGCCTGCAACAGATATCTGCTCTTGTAGCTGTAGTTCACACGTCCGTAGAAGGAAATCATTCGCAAAGTAGAAAGGGGATTGCTGATGATATCGCTGATATCCATGTTGTTGGCCATACCCATGTTGTGGTAGGTCAAGTCATCGTTGTAGAAATTGTAAGTCCTCAGTCCGAAACCGTCGTTGTTGTCAGCCTGTTCCCAAGAGTAACCCAGCATGATACCTACCTTATGAGCATCGGCAAAAGTATGGTTCCAGTTCAGATAGGTTTCCATTTGTTTGCGGATGTTTTCTGTGGTACTGCGGTCTGCTTGACCGTGTTTGGAAACAACGGAGGGCAGCTGGGTCTGTGACGTATTGTAGATGTTATAAATGTACTGCTGGTTCTGATAAGAGAGATTCAAGTTCCAATCCAGGCCATCAATAATGTGTAGGGTAGCCTGTGCTGTACCTTGCAGCAATTTTTCCTTCGTATCGTAACGGTCCTCATTAATCATGGACAGCGGGTTGTAGTTTTGGGAAATATTTAAGTTACGATACCATGTGCCGTCTGCATTTTTCGTCGGAACCAATGGGTTGTAATAATACATAGCATCCAGTACGCTACGTCCCTGTATGTCAGTCGGACCAGTAGAACTGTTGCGTATGCTAGCATTCAGGCTGAGGGCTAGTTCTAGACGGTTATTTAGGGCCTTTGTCTGCACGAAGGTACGTGCGTTCAGACGGTCCATACTGGTGCCTCTTACTACACCTTCACGATCTTGGAAGTTCAATGAGGCACTGTAATTAGTCTTTTCATTACCACCATTGATAGATACATTATGATTGTGGCTGAAACCAGTACGCAATACTTCGTCCTGCCAGTTGGTGTGAGCTGGATTGTTTACGTCATAGTAGTCTTTTAGCTGGACAATGTTATTTGCTTCGGCATAGTCTAAAAGTTCGTCTGCTGTCATCATGTCCAGGGTTTTCAGGGTGCGGTCCCAAGCCACATAGCCGCTGTAGCTTACACTAGTACGTCCGTCCTTCTTACCTTTTTTAGTAGTAATGATAATTACACCGTTGGCGGCTTTAGAACCGTAGATGGCAGTGGCAGAAGCATCACGCAGCACGTCGATGCTTTCGATGTCTTCCGGGGCTACTAGAGAAATGCTGACACCCGGCACACCGTCCACTACATAATAGGGTTCCATAGCTTCGCCGGTACGCAAGGAAGACGCACCACGCAAAGAAATAGAAGCTGAACCGTTCGGGTCACTGGTATTGGCGATTGTCAACCCCGGAACTTTACCTTGCAGCATTTGGGCTGGAGTTGTAACGACACCCACATTCAAGTCTTCAGCTTTTACCGTAGTGATGGAGCTGGTCACATCTTTGCGCTGCATGCTACCGTAGCCGATAACTACCACTTCATCCAAAGTTTCCGTATCTTCCAAAAGTGTTACGTTTATTTTGGCACCTTTTACTACATTTTCTTGTGTCAGGAAACCAATATAAGAGAATACAAGTGTTTTACCTTTCTCTGTCCGAAGAGAGTAATTACCATCCAGGTCGGTAACCGTGCCGTTGGTGGTACCTTTTTCCACAACGTTTACACCAATCAGGGGTTCGCCTGATTTACTCTGTACACGTCCTGTAACTGTGAGTTGCGCGAATGCCCATGAGACATTCATCAGAAAAAGAGCCATAAATAAAACGAATGGCCTTAGTCTTGCATTTTTCATTTGTACTTTACACATAAACTTAGATTTTTAAAAGGTTAGTTTTCAAAATCATATCTTGATATAGATTTTTTTTCGATGTAGGATATAGCCTGTGATGCACATGAGGGAACAGAAAAGCAACGCATAGATGAGGGAAGCGAAATATGGGTCCGTGAATACGACCAGAATGCCTTCGTAAATTGCTTTTCGAATGCCCCATTGAGAAAAGGCAATGGCTACCACTTCACTGAGTACGTAAAGGAAGAGCGGATTCATGCCGAAAACCAGGAAGAAAGTCCAGCCTTTGTTCACTTCCTTTACGTCGATTACATACATGAGCAAGGCAAGCAGCAAGGAGCCCCATCCACAGGTTACGAAAACAAAGCTTGTAGACCAGATTCGTTTGTTGAGAGGCATCCAGATGGAAAGGATATAACCGACTGCCAGCATCATCGCTGCCACTGTGATGAGTTTGACAACCCGTTGGCTTACGGGAATCTTTTCCAATAACAGCTTGCCGCACAAAAAGCCGATGAGGGTGTGGGCTACTGCGGATAAGGTGGCCATCAGTCCTTCCGGATCGATCGGACTCTTTTTATAAAGATGGGCTTCCCCGAAAATGCTTCTGTCGACAACGGCCAAGATGTTGGTGTCGTCGCAGGCATAGCCGTTCCCCACCAGCAGGAGAATGGAATAGACTACCAGCAAACCACCCGCAATCCAAGGAAGGTATTTGTGGCGGATGTAGATGACCATCAGCGACACAATGCCGTAGCACAAACCGATGCGTTGCAGTACACCGGGGATGCGAAGCGTGTCTATCGGGAAAAATTCTCCTTTGCAGGCATAGCCGAACCATTCGATGCCGAGTCCGATGAGAATGATAAGGAAAGTCCGCCGGAAAATCTTTTTGACGACCTCGTGCGAGGACCTGAAGTCGAATTTCCGAAGAGAAATGTAAGTGGAAATACCTACCATGAACAGGAAGAACGGGAAGACCAGGTCACACGGAGTCAGGCCATTCCATACGGAGTGGCGCAACGGGGCATACGAAATGGAGCCTCCGGCATTGTTTACCAGAATCATGCCGCATACCGTAATGCCGCGTAATACATCGAGTGACAAGAGTCGTTTCATGGTGTTTTTCTGTTTTAAGGTTACTTCCCGATTCTTTATTTATCTTTAAATACCTCGTTGAAAACTTCTTTCGCTACACTGATGCAATCACCTTCTCCTTTTGCCGGATACGGGTTGTGAGCCACTGTCCACGGTTCCTCCATGGCATAATAATCCAGCTCTACCATCGGTTTTCCGTCCAATACATCCTGAAGTGTCTGCCAGTAGGCTGCCCAGCGTTTGTAGTAGAAATCCTTCAGTATCCCGTTCCATTCTTTGTGGGCATAGTCGCGGAGACCTCCGTCGTTGGCACATACACGGTCGCCCCAGGTGGTGATTTGTACGCGGGCGTTCCATTCGTACAGGTCTTTTTCTTCCGGTGTGGTTCCGAGGTTACGGGCCTGCTCAATCCAGCGTCCTACGCGGAATTCGCTTCTTGTAGCCAGCAGACGGTCCTGCGCCAGCAGGATATTCAGGAATTCCTGAGAGTGAGCCGCGAAACTTTTCTTGTCGAAGCTCTTGAAGTCGGCTACCGTCTGGTTGTAGACGATGCGTCCTCTGTCGGACAAGGACTGGCGGACGATGTCTACCAGGTCATATTCGAAGTTGTTGTTGCCTTTGTATTTGTCGGCCACTTCCAGCATCAGGCGGGCAGCGTCTTCCGTGGTAGTCGGGTCATAATAGTTTTCCATTTTTGACCAGCTGGAAGCTTGGAAGTTGTTCAGGCTCGGACGGCCGCAGAAGATGGATTCGTGAGTACCCTGCTGGTTGTTGCCGAACGGGCAGTTATAGATGCCGTTTGCCAGGATGTCCCATGCTTTGGCCACCGTTTCATCGTACGTGCCGTAGCGGGCCTTGATGTAGCCTTTCAGCCATTCTTCCTTGGTGAATTTCTCCGGGCGCCAGGGAAGTTCGCACATCAGTTCGAACATCACCGGATTGTTTTCACTGCCTTCCATGGTCAGGCCGATACCTTTGAGGTGGGCCGCCAGCGGATTGTTTTTGGTAAGATAGAAATTGTTCAGCAGCTGGTCCATACGTCCGTGCAAGCCTATGTTGCCTCCGAAGTTTTCTAGCATACAGAACAGCCAGTCGTGCTGTTCATAACCTTTTTCACGTTTCCAGATGGAAGGGATACCCCACATCGGGCGGCATTCGCTGAACAAATCCAGAATCAGGATGTCGCCGTTGTTCAGGTTCTTGATCATTTCCGGACGCGGATTTTCTGTCCATCCCTGAATGACCCATGTGGCCTTCGGATTGACTGCCTTCATGGCGTGAAGCACGGCTTTTCCGGCAGCATCGAAATCTACGCTTCCTGCATCTTCAAGTTCATGGAACGGGTCCATGGAGTAGTAGTTGGCTTTGCCGAACAGTTTTTCCTGTTCCTTATAGTATAATGCGGCAATTTCCTTGAAGCGGGAGTCGGTGGGCAGCAAGAACGCCGGGCGGGTAAATCCGTTCCATAACTTCGGTTCTGTCACGTTCAGTCCCAGTTTTTGGTTGGCATCGTGGGGAACCATTCCGGAATAACCGGGGAATACCGGTTCGATGCCGTACTCACGCATGCGTTTCAGAATTTTTTTCTGCAAGGCTTCCTGCTGTGTATACCAGCTGTCCGGATTGGGACCGCCCCATCCTTCCAGGTTGTTCATGGCCCACCAGGCGAGGAAGGCCGGCCCTGCGATGAACTTGTTGATTTCTTCTTTCGTATAACCTAATTTGGCCAGCATGTTCTTCCACACACATTCCTGACCTACGGCTGCCAGCGGAAGGTTGATGCCGTGCAAAGCCATCCAGTCGATTTCCTTTTCCCAACGGTTCCAGTCCCAGAATGCCATGGTATAAGAGTAGGTGCAGTAGTTGAAATCGTATCTCAGTGAGAGGTTGGTTTCCTTACGGAGCGGTGTGTCTACTTTCGGCAGACTTTCCGGCAGCTGGGCAGTCATCCCGTTCCACGACAGATGGATACCTGCGTAATATTTCAGGTACCAGTTGAGTCCGGTGGCAATGTTCACGTAATTGTTTCCCCGGATGACGACCTTGTTGCCTTTCTGGTCAAGCTCGAAAAAGTCGTTTCCACCTTTTTGCAATTGTATGATAAACTTGTGGGATGCTCCCGGACAGATTCTTTCCAAAAGTCCGTCAACAGGATTACTCCATAGACTGAATGGTATGCAAAGACATGCTAAAAGGAAAAGTAGAAGTCGTTTGATTTTCATAATATTCATTTTTAAGTGTTACAAAATTCATATTTTATACGTAATATAAGGGGGAAAATAGTCAAGAAAAGGGGGAAAATAGTACAATGTGAGGGGGAGGGCCTGAAATTGACCTATGTCAAGACACTCTCTGAGGCAAATATCGTATTTTTGCAATGTTTTTAGAGAGTTAACACGTGGAACAGACAATTCAACAGACGAACATCCGGAAGGGCTTGACGAAGCTTGTGATTCCTATCTTCATTGAGACTTTATTGATTATGATGCTGGGGGCAGTAGACACCATCATGCTGAGCCAGTACTCCGACGAGAGTGTGGCAGCGGTAGGTGTGGTGAACCAGATTGTGATGTTTGCTTTCCTCATTTTCGAGGTCATCAATATCGGTACGTCGGTGCTATGTTCACAGTATCTGGGTGCCGGATTGAAGAACAAGATGGTGCAGGTGGTAGGGGTGTCTCTGTTGCTGAATCTGGTGGTGGGTATTCTGGTCAGTGCCATTCTGCATTATGGGGCTACTACCTTGCTGGGCTGGATGGGACTGCGTCCGGAACTGTTGAAGTACGGTATTGGTTACATGGAGATTGTGGGAGCCTTTGCCTTCTTTCAGGCTATTTCGCTGACCATCTCCGCTTCGCTCCGTAGTGCGAACAAGGCCATCTATCCCATGCTGGTCACCGTGCTGGTCAATGTGATGAACATCATCGGAAACTATTCCCTGATTTTCGGTAAGTTCGGTCTTCCTGCCATGGGAGCGGAAGGAGCGGCTATTTCTACCTCCATTGCCCGAGGCGTCAGCATGATTGTGTTGTTTGTCATCCTGTTCAAGAAACATATTCCTTCTTTCCCGCTGGCCCTGTTCCGTCCTTTCCCGTGGAAAGAGTTGAAAAATCTGTTGAAGGTGGGATTACCTTCGGCGGGCGAGAACATGTCGTACAGCTTCTCGCAGGTGGTGATTACTTATCTGATTAATATTCTGGGAAACGATTCGCTGGCCACCCGTACCTATACGGTGAATACCACCATGTTTGTCTACCTGTTTGCCATCGCTATGGCACAGGGTGGGGCCATCAGTATCGGACATCTGGTGGGACAGAAGAAAATTCGCGCGGCCTATCTGTTAGGAAAATACGTGATGCGCCTGTCCATTCTGGTGTCCTTGGGGCTTTCGTGCATCTGGGCCATCTTCGGCCATACCATTTTCAGCCTGCTTACCGATAACGAGCACATCATCCGCTTGGGTGTGACCATTCTGATTGTCGATGTCATTGTGGAGATTGGACGTGCCGTAAATATCTATGCCACGAATGCCCTCCGTTCGGCTGGTGATGTGAATTTCCCGTTCTATGTCGGCCTGATTGTGCAGTGGACGGTCTCTGTTGGACTCAGCTATCTGTTCGGTATTCATTTGGGCTGGGGACTGGTCGGTATGTGGTGTGCTTTCCTGCTCGACGAGAATATCCGTGCCTTTATCTTTGTGAAACGATGGAACAGCCTGAAATGGGCGAAAAAAGGTTTTGTGAAGTAAAAGCTACATGTCCGATTGAATCAGGCAGAAATAGAACAGAATGATGCAGATGATGTCGATGGTAAGTGCGATGACCGACCAGCGCAGGAACCGCTTGTTCTTTTTAACAGCTCCGTACACAATACCCAGGATGGCGGAAAGAAAGACGCCCGCCACGATTCCGAACAAGCCTTGTATGGCTATACCCAGCAATACCAGGATACCCATGGTGATAAGAATGTTGTTTTTCATGTCGATTCAGGTTGAGTGAGAAAAGAGGGAGCACGAAGCCCCCTGTAGAATTTGTTTACAAACTGGCCTTGATGGCACGAATGATGGCCGACGTGAAACCGTCGTGTTCCAGCGAGTTGATGCCTTTGATGGTGATGCCCCCCGGAGTGGTTACCTTTTCTATTTCAGTAGCCGGATGTGCGTGCTCATTGTTCAGCAGCAGTTGGGCGGCTCCCTCCAGTGTCTGTGCCAGCATGGTCTGCGCGTCGTGGGGCTTGATGCCCAGTTCCACTCCAGCCTGCATGGCAGCCTGCACGTATTTCAGTACGTAGGCAATGCCACAGGAAGTCAGTGAGGTGGCAGCCGCAAACAGCTTTTCGTCAATCAGCATGGAACGCCCCATCTCGTTGAACAAGGCAGTCATGCCTGCCACCTGTTCTTCCGAAGCATTGCGTGCGGCAATCAGGGTCATGCTGGCTCCTTCCGAGATGGCCGTGTTCGGGATGACGCGGAAAATCGGCATTTCCGGGTCCACGAAGTGGGCCAGGTCTTCAATCGTCAGTCCGGCAGCTACGGATACCAGTGCCTGGGGTTGCCTCAGTCTCAAGGGTTTCAGCACTTCTTCCACCTTCCAGGGTTTTACAGCTACGATGACGATGTCGGCATCTTCGGCCGCTTCCTTGTTGGAATGAGTTACGTGGATGGCGGGAAATTCCGCTTTCAGCGCTTCCAGTTTTCCGGCACTGGGATTGGATACCGCTATCTGTTGTGCCTGAATATAATGTCCGTTGGCCAGACCACGGGCAATGGCACCTCCCATGTTTCCGGCTCCGATGATTGCTACTTTCATATTTTTCAAGTTTGAGTTGTTTATCTGCAAAGTTATAATTAAAAATGGGAGTCTGGCTATATAATGGTATTTATTTTGGCTGTTCGCGAGGGGGAGCGTAGCCATTTCTTTGTCCAGTAGGGAAAACTTTAGTGAAAAGTATGGTCATTATCTCATGAGAAGCTTTAACTTTGTCAGACTATCCCGAAAGCGGGTGCTTGCTTTTGCGGATGCATATTGAGATTGAAAACCTGAATGAATCTATCATGAAAACAAAGAAATGGATGGTAAGTGCCTGCCTGTTGCTGATGCAGGCAGGTGCATGGGGCAAGATTACGTTGCCTGACATTGTGAGTGACAATATGGTATTGCAGCAGCAGACCGAGGCTTGTTTGTGGGGAAAGGCGAATGCCAATGCCGAAGTAACCATCCGCCCGTCGTGGAACCGGGAAGTATATAAGGTAACCGCGGATGCGGAGGGAAAATGGGTGGCTAAAATCCAGACACCGACGGCCAGTTACCAGACCTATACGATTTCCATTTCCGATGGAGAGGAAGTGAAACTGAACAATGTGCTGGTGGGAGAAGTATGGTTCTGTTCGGGACAGTCGAACATGGAGATGCCTCTCCGTGGATTTTGGAATTGTCCGATCGCAGGAGCCAATGAAACCATTGCCACTGCCTCGAAGTGGAAAGGCATTCGGGTAGCTACTGTCGAAAAGAACGGACAATTGCAACCCGTTGAAGAGTGTAAGGGAAACTGGAAGGTGAGCAATCCGGAAAATGCGCCTGCCTTCAGTGCTACGGCTTTTAATTTTGCCATGATGATGAACCAGGTGCTGGATATTCCGGTGGGCATTATCAATTGCAGCTGGGGAGGTTCCATGGTGGAAGGCTGGTTGCCCCGTGAAATCGTGGCGCAGTACCCCGATATTGATTTGAAGAAGGATATCCGTAAGGAAGACGGACATGACTGGTGGCATTACCTGAGTCCGACGTTGATGTATAACGGTATGCTCAAGCCGTTGCAGAATTATACGATTAAAGGTTTCCTGTGGTATCAGGGTGAATCGAATGTCGGAAAGCACAAGACGTATGCTGAACGCATGAAAACCATGGTAGAACTCTGGCGCAAGGAATGGGGACTGGGAGAACTTCCGTTCTATTATGTGGAGATTGCTCCGTTCAATTCTACGGAGACCACAGGTTGTGCCTTGTTGCGTGAAGCACAGTTCAAGGCACAGGCGCTCATCTCGAACAGTGGCATGATTTCGACCAACGATTTGGTGGAACCTTATGAAATGAAAAATGTGCATCCGAAAAATAAGACCGATGTGGGAAAGCGTCTGGCTTATATGGCGCTGAGCAAGACGTATCATGTGCCGGGAATTGAGGCATACGGACCGGTGTATAAGTCGATGGAAGTGAAAGACGGAGCGGTAATTCTTTCATTTGACCATGCGGAGGAAGGATTTAACCGCTTGTCGGGGATGGAAGGTTTTGAAGTGGCTGGAAGCGACAAGGTGTTTTATCCGGCCAAAGCGGAAGTTTTCAATAACCTGCAGATAAAGGTGACCTGCGACAAAGTGGCACAGCCCGTAGCCGTGCGTTATTGTTTCCGTGACTTCCAGCCGGGTAACGTAGCCAATCTGCGTGAGCTTCCTTTGTATCCGTTCCGTACGGATGATTGGGAATAATTTGAAGGGACTTAAAACAAAAATCTCCTTATTCGTGTGGTTTCGGCAGAATAAGGAGATTTTTTTGTTTCTTATTTCATGACGTGTTGCAAACGGGTCAGGAAGTCATCGGCTTCCTGCATGCTCAGACAGAGCGGAGGAAGCAGACGAAGCACGTTGGTTCCACTGACTCCGGTAAATACTTTCTGTTCGAACAGGAGTTGCTTGCGGAGTTCCTTGATGGGCTCTTCAAATTCCAGTCCAATCATCAGACCACGTCCGCGTACTTCCTTGATGCCTTTGAACTTTTTCAGTTCTTCCAGCAGGTGGGTACCCACTTTAGCCGCATTCTCTACCAGATTCTCTTCCTTCATTACATCAAGTACGGCGACGGCGGCCGCACAAGCCAAGTGGTTGCCTCCGAAGGTGGTTCCCAGCTGTCCGTACACCGGGGTGAATTTAGGACTGATTAATACGGCGGCCATCGGGAAGCCGTTGCCGATACCTTTGGCTACGGTAATCATGTCCGGGCGGATACCGTTGTACTGGTGGGCGAAGAATTTACCACTTCGTCCGTAACCGGATTGGATTTCATCGAGAATCAATACTGTGTTGGTTTCGTCGCAGGCCTGGCGCATGGCTTTCATGAAATCGGTGTCGGGTACCTGAATACCGCCTACACCCTGAATGCCTTCGATGATTACTGCACAGACATCGCCCTTGGCCAGTTCGGCTTTCAAAGCTTCGGTATCGTTCAGCGGAAGGTAGGTGACATGACCGTTGTCATTGATAGGAGCAATGATTTTCGGGTTGTTGGTCACTTCTACCGCCAATGAAGTACGTCCGTGGAACGCTTTGGCGAAAGAGACGACACGGGTACGTCCGTTATAAAAAGAGGCCAGTTTCAAGGCATTTTCGTTGGCTTCTGCTCCGGAGTTAATCAGGAAAAGCTGGTAATCGTCGTAGCCGCTGATGGCTCCCAGACGGTCGGCTACTTCCTGCTGCAGTTTGTTGATGACGGAATTGGAATAGAATCCCAATGTGGCTACTTGTTTGCTGATGGCTTCCACGTAGTGAGGATGTGCGTGGCCGATGGAGATTACGGCATGGCCTCCGTAGAGGTCAAGGTATTCCTGGCCTTTGTCGTCCCATACGTGACAGCCTTTTCCCTTGACGATATTGACATCGAAGAGAGGATATACGTCGAATAATTTCATACTCATATTAAGATTAAGAATGAATAATTAACAGACGGAATCAACGGATTCTGTTTGGGCATTCATTTTTAATTATTCATTATTCATTATTCATTGATTTAGAACGCACTTGGCTTCAGTTTCAGTCCTACGGTTTCTTCCAGGTTGAACATCAGGTTCATGTTGTGTACTGCCTGACCGCTGGCTCCTTTCAGCAAGTTATCGATGCAGGAAACGATAAGCAGCTTGTCACCGTGCTTCTCCAGATGAATCAAACATTTGTTGGTGTTGACCACCTGCTTCAGGTCGATGTTCTTGTCCACGATGTGGGTGAAAGAATCTTCCGCATAGTATTCTTCGTACATCTTCACGATTTCTTCCAGTTCCACTTTCGTTTTCACTACGATGGTGGCGAAGATGCCGCGCGGGAAATCACCTCTATAAGGGATGAAGTCGATTTCAGAATGGAAGCTGTTCTGCAACTGTTTCAGCGACTGTTTGATTTCCGGTACATGCTGATGTGCGAACGGTTTGTAGATGCTGAGGTTGTTGTTGCGCCAGCTGAAGTGGCTGGTAGCTCCCGGTTTGACACCGGCTCCGGTACTTCCCGTAATGGCGTTGACCATGATGTCGTCGTTCAGCATCAGGTGTTTGGCCAGCGGCAACAGACCCAGCTGGATGCAAGTGGCAAAACAGCCCGGATTGGCCACGTGCTTGCTTTGGCAGATAGTCCGGCGGTTCAGTTCCGGCAGACCGTATACGAAGTCGTGGTCGTCCGACTTGATGCGGTAGTCCATGGAGAGGTCGATGATTTTCAAATCCTCTGGCACATTGTGGCTTTCCATGAACTTCTTTGTATCTCCGTGTGCCGTACAGAAGAACAGCACATCGATGGTATCGAGCGGAAGTTCATCGGTGAATACCAAGTCGGTTTCCCCATACAGTCCTTCGTGCACATCGGTAATCTTGTTGCCGGCATTGCTGGAACTGTTGATGAATTTGATTTCTACATCCGGGTGGTTGATGAGCAGGCGAATCAGTTCGCCTGCTGTATATCCTGCACCTCCTATAATTCCTACTTTAATCATATATTGGCCTCGTCTTTATGGTTTGCATAATACGCACGAAGCGGAGTGGAAAGCACTTTGATGAAACCTTTGGCATCTTCAGCCGTCCATCCTTTCTGCATTTCACCATATTCTCCGAACTTGTTCTTTACCAAGTCGTCTTTAGAGTCTACGCCCACGGTAGAGAAGCAGTACGGACGAAGTTCCAGAATGGCAGTTCCGTTCACGTTACGCTGTGATTCCTGCAGCATGGCTTCGATATCGCGCATCACAGGTTCCAGGTACTGGCTTTCATGCAGGAACATGCCATACCAGTTGGCTACCTGGTCTTTCCAGTACTGCTGCCATTTGCTCAAGGTATATTTTTCCAGGAATTTGTGGGCACCGATAATCAGCATCGGAGCGGCTGCTTCGAAACCTACACGTCCCTTGATACCGATGATAGTGTCGCCTACATGCATGTCACGTCCGATACCGTAAGCTGCACCGATTTCTTCCACTTTCTGGATAGCTTTGATTTTGTCGTCGAAGATGACACCGTTGACGGCATACAGCTCTCCTTTCTTGAATTCCAGTTTCAACAGTTCGCTGCCTTTCTTGCTCACCTGTTTCAGGTAAGCACTTTCCGGCAATCCCTGTGTAGAGTCCAGAATCTCGCCGCCGCAGATGGAAGTTCCCCAAATCCCCACGTTGTAAGAATATTTCAGTTTGGTGAAGTCAGCCTCAAATCCATGTTCTTTCAGGTAGTTGATTTCATAGTCACGGCTTAATGCCATATCACGTGTCAGAGTGATGATTTCCACACCCGGAGCCATTACCAGGAAGGTCATGTCGAAACGAACCTGATCGTTTCCGGCACCTGTAGAACCGTGTGCAATGGCGTGTGCACCGATTTCGTTGGCATAGCGGGCAATAGCCAGTGCTTGGAAGATTCGTTCAGAACTTACAGAGATAGGGTAGGTTCCGTTACGGAGTACGTTACCGAATATCATGTATTTCAGACTCTTTTCGTAGTATTCCTGGGTTACATCGATGGTGACATATTTCGTGGCTCCCAGTTTGTATGCATTTTCTTCGTTTTTCTTCAGCTGCTCGGGACTGAATCCGCCGGTGTTGGCACAAGCTGCATATACTTCATATCCTTTTTCTTTTGCCAGGTACATCACGGTGAAAGATGTATCCAATCCGCCGCTGAAAGCAACGACAACTTTTTTCTTTTCTTCCATGGTCTTTATTTTTTAGGGAGAAGTCTTCCGGAGTAGTTTGGGGAGAGGCTTCGTCGTCAGTTATTTTTGTATTTTAGAAATTGTTCACTTTGTCATCTGTGTGCAGGGCCGGGTCGTAGAGCATGGCGGTGCAGATACAGAACTTACGCTTCTTGGCCATCAGGATTTCGTGGTTGATGCAGCCTTCGCATCCCTTCCAGAATGATTCATCGTCTGTCAGTTCATTGAAGGTGACCGGCACATAGCCCAGTTCCGTGTTCATTTTCATCACGGCGGCTCCTGAAGTCAGACTGAAAATCTTGGCTTTCGGCCATCGCAGGCGGGCCAGGGTGAACGAAGCGTGTTTGATACGTTTGGCCAGTCCCAGACCTCTGTATTTCGGATGGACAATCAATCCGGAGGTAGCCACATATTGTTTGTTACCCCATGATTCGATGTAAGTAAATCCGGCAAAGTCGTCTCCGCATAAAGCGATGATGGCTTTCCCCTCCTTCATCTTGGTAGCTACATATTCGTGTGTACGTTCGGCAATACCCGTACCACGGACTTTAGCGGCTTCTCTAATCGTGTCCAATATTGTGTCAACATAAACCTCGTGTGAGGCGTCGGCTACCATTACATCAATTTGTTTAGTAGGTTCCATTCTTGTTCTTATCAGTTATAGTTGGTTTATATTCGGGATGATATTTGCAAGGGCATGCTTGACTTCCGTGCGGGTACAGTTTTCGCGTACTACTAACATGATAGTGTCATCGCCGGCAATAGTGCCGATGATTTCATGGAAGTTGTGCATGTCAATGTCGTATGCCAGGCTGCTGGCGTAACCGGGGCGAGTCTTGATTACGGCGATGTTGTTGGAGAACTCGATAGAGATGAAACCATTGTGACGCAGCATTTCGCTGGCTTTCTGCGGTTCGGTCATGCGCTTGTACATCGTGTTGTTGGGGAGTACATACACATAGTTTCCGTTCATACTGGCGGCTTTGGCCACTTTCAGCTGTTTTAAGTCGCGTGACAGGGTGGCTTGTGTCAATTGGAATCCTTCTTTCGTCAACTCTTGCAAGAGTTCGTCTTGACTTCCAATCTCCTTGCTGGAGATGATCATTTTAATGGAATCAAGTCTGCTATTCTTGTTCTTCATTGTATAATTATTCTTTTACGGCTGCAAAAATACGGATATATTTTGAATATCATGCATAAATTCTTACTTTTTTAGGGCGTTTCTCTGAAAAATGCATGAATATAATGAATAAATAACCAAAATGGAATTTGTTTTGTATCTTTGTGCAGTTTTATATAAAGGAAGATGACAATGGAAACCACAATCTTGCAAAAAGAGAAGGACCCGATGGGGACTGCGATATATGATTATTTCAAGACTGGGAAAGCCGGAAAGTTGAGGGTATTCTCTTCTCAGTTTGAAGAGGATGAGATTCCGGTGAAAGAATTGTTCCGCACGTATGCCCACATGCCTGTGCTGGAGCAGACGGCCTTGGAACTGGCGGAAGGAAAGATTCTGGATGTAGGTGCAGGTAGCGGATGTCATTCGCTGGCTTTGCAGGAAATGGGAAAGAAGTCGGTGGCTATCGACATTTCACCGCTTTCGGTGGAAGTGATGCAGGCCCGCGGAGTGGATGCACGGCTGGTGAATTTGTTCGACCCGCATTTTGTAGAGCGTTTTGATACCATCCTGATGCTGATGAACGGTTCGGGCATCATTGGTCGGGTGGAAAATTTCGGGACTTTCTTCCAACGGATAAAGCTGCTGCTGAATCCCGGAGGCTCCATCCTGATGGATTCCAGTGACCTGAGATACCTGTTTGAGGAAGAGGACGGGAGTTTCGTGGTGGATTTGGCGGCCGATTATTATGGACAGCTGGACTTCCGGATGCAATACAAACAAATAAAAGGGGAAGCATTCGACTGGCTGTATGTGGATTTCAATACGTTGAGTCTGTATGCCTCCCAATATGGCTTCAAGGCCGAACTTGTGAAGGAAGGCAGTCATTATGACTATTTGGCCAAACTCACCTTGTAGCTCTTTGTTTCTTCTTCAACCATAAATAATACCCGCTGAGTGGAAGTACGCCTCCGATAAAAGCTGCCAGGAAATAGAGTATCTTTGTATAGATACCTCCCCAGCTTCCGGTGTGGAAGGCATAGAACCAGCCTTTCAGTTTCTGTGCGCGAGGCACTTCCGCATAGGTTGTGGTTTCTGTAATCTCTCCGCTTTTCGGATTGAATTTCAGGGTATCCGTACGGCGTAATTGCTGTCCCTGGATAACTTGTATCTTTTTTTCTTCTATACGGAGCGAAGTGTAGCCGGTGTATTTTGCCTGTACTTCCTGGATTGCTTTGTCCCAAGCCGTATAATCGGTTTGTTTCTTTCCTCCTTTCTTGGCACGTGCATCGTTTTCCTTTTGTGGGAGAGAAGTCCCGTGAGTTTGGGCCTGCTTCGAAGTGTTTCCTCCAAAAAGCCCGTAAGCAAACGAGCGATACCAGCCAAACGACCAGGTGAGCCCGGTAAGTGCCATGATCAGCAGGAAGAGGGTAGAATAAAAGCCCAAAGCTACATGGCTGTCATACCAGAAACGGCACCATCCTTTGCGGCATGAAACCTTCAGCCGGTTATTTAACGCTTTTCGAGTTCGGGGCCACCAGATAACAAGGCCACTGACAAGAATCACGACCATCAGCAGGGTGGAGATGCCGACTATCATTTTCCCTACAGAGGAAGCTCCTTTCTGCGGTGGAGGGTTCAGCAGCCAGCGATGCAGTTTCCGCATGGTTTGAAAAAAATCGTTTCCTTCTATCCATCCGTTCACCTCTCCCGTGTACGGATTCACACTCAGACTTTTTCTGCCTGAGTTTTTGAAAGTCACCGTAGCTGCCTCATCGGCTTTTCCCGAATATTGCAGTGAGGTTAGCTTGAGTGAATCGGCGGTCTGCTCCTTTATGCGTGCAATCAGTTGTGAAGGTGGAAGAGCGGCAGCGTTCCCTTCCGGAACGCTTACCTTATATAAATGAGGCTTACATGCCTGAGTGATTTCCTTTTCGAATACCAGTGCAGCTCCCGAGAAACAAATAATGGAAAGAATAATTCCCACTGGAATAGAAAGCCAGAGGTGTATTTTCCCGAATAATTTTCTCATTTCTAAATGTTATTGTTGAGTTAATGCAATTTTACCTACTGTTGTAATTTCATCGGCTTCCACTTCCAGTCCTTTTACAGCTTCTCCTGTTTGAGGATTGATTTTATAGAATGTGGGAGTAGCACCTTCTTCGGTAGTTAGTACCGGAATATAAAAATACTGATTTTCCAGATAAGGAGAATTTCCGAAAGAAGAAATCAGGTTCATGTCAGGCAATCCTGTAATAGGAATCAGCTTCTTTTCGCTGGCTTTGAATATCACTAGCTCATTTTTAGGTGCATTGGTTCCCAGTGTGGCTACCTCTTCAATGCTGCATCCGTAATTATTGAGCAGGAAATAATCGCCACCTACGTGCCAGCAGCGGAACAACGGATGGCCGCTCGCACCGCTCATCGTTTCCAGGTTGCAATAATACTCATCGAAGGCAGTACTTCCGGCTGGGATGCGCACGACGCCTGAAGGAAGTGTACCTTGTACCTTTGCCTTTAAGTTGGCATCAGCTGCAGGCTGGGTAGCCGTACGTCCATATCCTCCTGAAAATACATACAAGTTACCGTCATCGTCGCTCCAAATGGTCTGATAGTACTGAGAACGCATGCGTCCGCAGGCAAAACCAATCTTGTCTGTTGTCGCAATAACCGGTTCTTCATCAAAGTTGCTGCCGCTGTAAATGGCAATATAAGCATTATCCGGATATTGGGTAGAAGGAATCTGTCCGGCAGTATATTTACCGCTTCCTGAGCCGCCGGTACCGGTTGCTACATAGTCTTGACTCAACACTTTGTCGGGCCAGGTGTTCACTCCATAGTGACTCATACCCATGGGAATAATAGAGGTGTAGAGCTTTCCGTTGGCTTCCACAAATCCGGCCATAGTTACCTTTTCACCATTTCCTAAAAAGTTCTCGGCCAAAATATCCTGTTGGTTGGTACTGGTAGTACCATCTTTCGCATTCAAGTAGTTAAATAAAAAACCTTGTGCCGCATTACCCTGACTGTCGGTCTGTTTGGTGTTGCCGGTCGATACGGTAATCACGTTGTCGCCCCAGGTGCCGTAAGTCGTGAAGCGGTTGAAGGTATAGCTGTATTTCTTCTGGGGTACGTTGTTCGCATCCAGGTAATAGCAGCCTCCGGTGCCTTGCGAACCGTCGTTGTATTTGATGCCGAAAAAGTAATTCTGGTCATAGAAAATCCAGTAGGAAATCTGTTCTTGAAACTCTTTTCCGTTGTTGAGCACCGAGATTTTTCCTTCATCCAGGCTTTCTGCCGTGAGCAGATAAGAGGTTCCTCCGGCAGTGACCGGAATGACATAATTCCCTTTGAAGTTGTTGTGGTTGTTGAAGGTGGGGTCATTGTTTTCTTTTTGACACCCTGCGAACAGGCCTCCCATGCAGAACATGCCTAGGCCCAGCATCCAGTTTTTTGTGGTCATATACTTGTATTTTTATTGTGATAGATGATAAATTAATTCCCAAAATATATCCGGAATTTGCCATAGAAGGCTCGTCCGGCTTTTTGCAGGCTGAAGTTGTCGTACAGCTTTTCATCTGTGAGGTTCCGGCATTCCAGTGAGAGATTATAGCGTCCGTTGCGGATGCTGTAGCTCAGAGACAGGTTGTGTGAAACCTGTTCCGGTACCCGGATTTTCGTAGAAGGATCACCGAACTTTTCCCAGTACAGGGGGAACTCATGCTGGTAGAAGCAATCCCATCCTAATGTCAGGGTATTTCCCTTGGCAAACAGGTCGTGCCAGTAGAAATTGGCATCGAGGTTGGCATAACGGTAGGGCAGGTTCGGAATGCGCTGCCCGTAGGTCAGAGCATTCTGTCCGCTGCTGGCCGCCCGTTTCTTTTCCTTGTCGCGGATGTCCAGGTTGTTGAAAGTGCCGCCCATGCTGAACCAGTTACTGTAGCTGTAGCGAAGGGAGATATTGAATCCCTTGGTTTCTACCCGGCCATGGTTGGTATAGCTACCGTAGCTGGTACCTCCTACGGTAGAAAGGTCACGCTTGATGTAATCCTGTGTGTGGCGGTA
This sequence comes from Bacteroidaceae bacterium, assembly GCA_902362595.1. Lineage (GTDB taxonomy): Bacteria > Bacteroidota > Bacteroidia > Bacteroidales > Bacteroidaceae > Phocaeicola > Phocaeicola fibrisolvens. The sequence continues at coordinate 128,757 of CABIXF010000001.1, forward strand.
AATCAGTCCTCCTTCTGCATACAGTCCGTGTTTACCCCATTGCTTGCTGTAGCTGGCATTGAGGTTCACATTGTCACTGCGTTCCGGTTTCAGGTCGGCCTTTCCCGCTTCCAGGTCGCCGTCACCAAACAATTCCTGGGTGCTGGGCATGCGCAGTGCCTTCTCGTACGAGAGCTTCAGCTGGATATCTTTCCCCAGGAAATACGTGCCTGCCGCTCCATATCCGAAGGAACGGACACTTTGTGACACCCGGGTGTTGTTTCCTACGCTGTTGTCGCTTATCTGTACCGTACCCTCACTGTAGGAACTGTAATGTTTTCCGAAGGCCGACAGGTTCCATTTTTCCGAAGGCATCAGGCGGTAGGAGAGACCGGCAATGTTTTTCCGGTTTTTGGTAGGGTCGTCAAAGTCCTCCAGCACCGAGTTCTTTTCGATGAGGCTCCGTCCTGTACGGCGGAAGGTGCTGAACACGTTGTTGAACGTAAAAGAATGTATCTTGCCCAGTCGGTACACTGCCGTAAAGGTGGCATTCCAGTTGGTGTTGATTTGCTCACTGAACTGGTGGTTCTGTTCGCCGGCGGTCGAACGGGGGATGCGGTCGCCCAACCAGTTGTATTTGTACATTGCCGTATCCACGTTGGTGGTCAGGTTATGGTTGTAGTTGGCCGTCACCGTCACATCCAGTCCTTTGGTGAAAAGGTTGCTTTTGCGGTATTCCACTGAAGGTACGACCGAAAAGCCGTGACGGTGTTTCTGTCCGAACACGATTTCCTGGTACACGCCGTTTTGTATCTCTTTGTAGAAATGCGAATAGGCCACGTTGAACATCAATCGGTCGGCCCAGCTCTTGCCTGTCACGCCGATTTTTCCGATGACCGCTTCGTTGTGGAATGTATCATTGAATCGTTTTACACGCTGTATATTACTTTCATCGCTGACAGACGTATTGTTTTCGTGGTTGAACTCTTCCACCCAGTTATTGATATAGTAATTATTGTCTGAGTAATTCTGATACGCATTGATTTCGTATGTCAGTCCGTTTCTGAAACTCTGCCCGAAGTTTACATACGATTTATGTGTGTTGAACGAGCCATATGAGTACGACGCATCCAGAAACCAGTTGCGCTTCTGTTTGTTGGTTACAATGTTGATAACTCCACCTAATGCATCGGTACCGAACCCTACGGGTACCACACCTTTATATACCTCAATGCGCTCGGCAAAGTTGACCGGGATGTTATTCAGGTCGAAAGCTGTTCCTGCCCCTTCTTGTGGCACCCCGTCGATAAATACTTTTACATGCTTGCCGCTGAAGCCGTCGAGCATCAGCTGCATGTCCGAGCCCACACCTCCAGACTCGCGCAGTTTCATTCCCGGAAGCTTCTGCAACGCTTCACTCAAGTTTTTGGTAGAGTTCTGCAATTCACGCGTATCTACAGCTACGGCATTAAAGGCCGAGCGCTTGATACGTCCGACTCCGTTGGAAACGACTACGACTTCATCCAGCTCGGTGACTGACGGCTTCAAGATTACATTTTGTTTGCTACGTCCGTCTGCCAGGATTTCCACTTCTTTTTCTACAGTTTCAAACCCGATGGCGGAAACGGTCAGTGTGTATTTCCCGGCGGGTGCTTTCAGATGATACAAGCCTTTTTCGTTGGTTGTACAGCCATATTGCGTACCTTTTAGGTACACCGTGGCGAAGTCAATGACACTCTTGTCCGAAGAAAGAACTTTTCCAGATAGTAGTGAACGGCCTTGTGCAGAAAGAGATAAGACACAAGCACCCAATAATATAAAAAGTACACCCCACTTCAAATTTTCGCTTCCCCGCGAAAAAGATAAATTTCTCATTTACTGTAACTCGTATTTTTTGTTCAGGACTAATTTTCTGTGTGCAAAATTAAGGCGATTGTCCGGGTGGGGCAATCGCCAAATATGGGTAATTTAGACTATGTATAAATACCTATTTGTAGGTGTTGTGTAGTTTGTCCTATGAAATGTAACGGGTTACGGTTAGAGAATTTGGACTGTTACAGGATATGGAAGTGCTTCAATGCCTGCATGATACCTTCCTCATCCACTGAGGTGGTGATATAATCGGCCGCAGCTTGTATGTGAGGAGCCGCGTTTCCCATGGCAATTCCCATACCTACATGTTTCAGCATCGGAATGTCGTTGCCGCCATCGCCGAAAGCCATGGTATCTTTCAGGTCAATGCCGTAATAAGCCAATATCTGGTCGATACCGTGACTTTTACTGTTTCCCCGTGCAATGATGTCGGCAAAGAGCGGATGCCAGCGCATGGGTTCACAGTGAGTCAGCACCTTTCCAAATATTTCTTCGTCTTTCTCTTCGGGGAAATATCCCATGATTTGCAGGATTTCCTTGTCTCTGGCTGTTTCAATGGGGAGGATTTCCGGAATGCCGATGTGGATGAGTCGGGCAATCTCACGGACCGCCTCATTTTCGTGGGTCAGGAACCAGGTATTGTCGTGTACAAAAACGAACGGCATTTCCGGATGATTATGCTGGTACTGAATGAGTCGTTCAATGTCTTCCTGCGGCACACAGCCCTTGTAGATGTCCTCATGATTTGCCGTGAAGCAATGTGCTCCGTTCAGTGTGACATAACCGTCGAAATCCAGGTCACCCACGGCATCCATCATCAATGTCTTTGGACGGCCGGTGGCAATGAATACCTTAATACCTTTTTCTCTCAAAAGTCGCAGGGCTTCGCGGGTAGACTCCGGCACGGTGTGAGTCTGGAAAGAAACTAATGTTCCATCAATATCAAAGAATATCGCTTTTACCATTTTTCGTGTATTAAAAGTCCGTGCAAAGATAAGGAATAAACGACAGAGGAGGTACACAAGTCGTTCTATAATCGCGGATGGATGCCTATTTTCTTTTTCCAAATCTCCGGTGCGATAATGCATAAGGGGATGGCTGTTTTCTACGTTTTCCGTGGCGGAACCCTATGTTTCCTGCCCGTAAACCCTACGTTTCTGCTTTGGAAAACCTACGTTTCCCAGTGCGGAAACGTAAAGAAATCAGAGAAAGATTGGCATTTACGGGCTTGCGTTTTTCCCAATCGGTGGGCAGGCGGAAGACAGCCTTTCACTCGAATATCCTTTTAGGATGATAAATTGTGTTGTTTATCCGATGTATTTATTACATTTGCTGCGGAAAATAATTAAAATAATATATGTTTGAAAGCAATGGCGGAAAATATGCTGTTGCGAAGATAGAAGACAAATCATGGAAAACAGAAGTTATCAATATAAACGGATTGCCGTAAAGATAGGCAGTAATGTGCTGACCCGTCGGGACGGGACATTGGATGTGACCCATATGTCGGCTTTGGTCGACCAGGTGGCCGAACTGCATAAGGTCGGAGTGGAAGTGGTATTGGTGTCATCCGGAGCGGTGGCTTCCGGAAGAAGCGAACTGAAACCCTTGAAAAAGCTGGACAGTGTGGACCAGCGGCAACTCTTTTCTGCCGTGGGACAGGCCAAACTGATTAACCGGTATTACGAACTGTTCCGCGAACACGGCATTACCGTGGGGCAGGTGCTGACCACCAAGGAGAGTTTTTCTACCCGCCGCCACTACCTGAACCAGCGCAACTGCATGCGGGTGATGCTGGAAAACGGGGTGATTCCCATTGTGAACGAGAATGACACGATTTCCGTCACCGAACTGATGTTTACCGACAACGACGAGCTTTCGGGCATGATTGCCTCGATGATGGACATGCAGGCACTGATTATTCTCAGTAACATCGACGGCATCTACAACGGCTCTCCTTCGCAGCCGGGTACTTCGGTCATTCGTACCGTGGAGCGGGGGAAAGACCTTTCCGACTACATCCAGACCGAGAAATCCGGTTTCGGCAGAGGAGGCATGCTCACCAAGAGTACCATTGCTCGCAAGGTGGCCGATGAAGGCATTACGGTAATTATAGCCAACGGAAAGAAAGAGAATATCCTGCTCGATTTGTTGTGCCGTCCTGAAACGACGGTGTGTACGCGTTTCCTCCCCGCTCCGGCAGAGGTGTCGAGCGTCAAGAAATGGATTGCCCACAGTGAAGGTTTTGCTAAAGGTGAGTTGCACCTGAACCGGCAGGCGGTGGAGGCCGTCAGGGGCAGCAAGGCGACCAGTATCCTTCCGGTAGGGGTGACGCGGGTGGCCGGTGATTTTGAGAAAGACGACATCGTGCGTATTATGGACGAACAGGGACAGCAAATCGGGGTAGGCCGTGTGTCGGCCGATTCTGCCGAGGCTGTATTGCTGGTCGGCCGTCACGGACAGAAGCCGCTGGTACACTATGATTACCTTTATCTGGAGTGAGGTTGAATCGTCCTCATTCCATGGAAACGGTCTTGTGCTCGGCGATAGACTGGATGGATAACGGAGTGACCGAAGTCCAGAGTGCCAGGTCGCGCAGGTCGGCCGGGTAAGCGAGTTCCTGTTTCAGGTCCGCTTCCAGTGCCTTGAGCATGATGTAGTCCATGCCCTCGTGGTGTGTGTCCAGACGGAGCGCTTCTTCTCCCCAGCGTTTCCAGTACGTATGTGCATATTGTTGCAGGTAAGGTGTATCCGGCTCCCAGGTTTCGTGTGGACTCCTGCCTTCCAGGTAGATGCGTCGCAGTTCCCCCTGCCAGATACCCTTGGTGCCTTGTACCTCCAGGTCGAGGCTTCGTGGACGCGGCAAGGTCGTGTCGTGGGTGAGCGAGATGAGTACGCCGGAAGCCGTTTCCAGCTGTGTCAAGACGATGTCTCCTTGAGCAACTGCCAACTGTTCGTCTCCTCCCAGTTCCCGGATACGCTGGTGCAGTCCGGCTGCTTTAGAAGAAAAGGAAGTCAGGCAAACCAGCCGGTCTTTGCGGGGAATGCCAGCGATGAGGCAGAGTGGAGCCAGCCCGTGGGTAGGATAGAGGTCCCCGTTTTCTTGCAGGTAAAACTTGCTTCGCCAGATGCTCTCTGTCTTTTTCCGGTTGCCCATATTTCCCTTGTCGTCCAGCAGGAGGTTGCGCAGGTCGTGACGGTAGCCGCCGCGCAGGTGTACGATTTCCCCCAATGCCCCTTCCCGGACCAGGTTATACATGGCCAGTACCTCTTGCCGGAAAAGCGTGTTCTCCAGTGGAAACACCTTCTTTCCACAGGCATCGGCAGCCTCCAGTAGAGGCTGGTATTCGTGCAGGTAGAGTCCTCCTTTGATTTCAAGCGCCACATGGCAACCGGCTTTCAGGCAATACAAGGCATGCGTCACATGCAGTTGCCAGGGTGAGGCGATGAACACCAGTTGCGGGGCATGCGTGGCAATCATCCGTTGATAATCGTCGCCTCCCCGGTGGTAGCAAGGCACGCCATACACCTCTTCCCGTGCTTCCGGGTCGGCAATGGCGGTAATCTGGAAATAAGGAATGTGACGGCAGAGAGCCAGCAGTTGCTTGCCGCGGTATCCCATGCCGATATAAGCGATTTTGAGCGTTTCCATTGATTGAAAGGTTTTAAGTAGGGTGAATACGGGTCAGTGTCTGGATTCCAGAAACTGGATGAGCAGTTCGCGAGGCAGGGAGTAGGTGTTTCCGTGCGCTTGCACGTACTTCAGCAGGGCCACTCCTTCTTGTTGCAGGCGGGCTTTGGGTACGATGTCTTTCGTGTCTTCCGCCATTTTCAGCATCATCATGGCAGCCAGTTCTATTTTTTCGATTCCGTCTTTGTCTTCGTGGTATTGGTCAAGCAGCTCTTTACATTCCATTTGTGCCAATTGTTCGGGTGTCACTCCCAGTATTTGCCGGGCCGTGCTTTCATATTCTTCCCAGTCCGTTTGGCTGATGCGTTTCCGGCGGAGCAGCAGGTTCGCGATGGCGGCGAAGATTTCCTGAATCATGCGTATGATATAATCTTGTCGAATCATGGTTTTTAGGTTTTCGTTTGCAAAGTTCGAAATATTTTTCTTGCTTTTTCATAATCTTTCGTAATTTTGAGCGAAGAACTAAAAAATCGAACTATGGACGAGCAAATAAGACAAATAGGGGAACGCATCCGTGGGTTGCGCGATGCCTTGGAACTGAGTGTGGAAGAAATGGCCGACCGCTGCGGACTGCGGGTAGAACAGTATCGTGAGATTGAGTCGGGAGAGTTTGACATTGCCGTCAGCACTTTGCAGCAGATTGCGCGGAAATTTGACATTCCGTTGGATGTGCTGATGTTTGGGGAAGAGCCCAAGATGAATTCTTATTTTCTGACCCGCTGGGGAACCGGCATCTCGGTAGAACGTACGAAGGCCTACAAATATCAGGCACTGGCTTCCGGTTTCCGGAACCGTAAGGCCGATCCTTTCCTGGTAACCGTGGAGCCGAAGCCGGAAGATACACCTATTTATTATAATACCCACTACGGTCAGGAATTCAACATGGTGTTGGAAGGCCGGATGCTGCTCAGCATCAATGGGAGAGACCTGATTCTAGAACAGGGCGACAGCCTTTATTTTGATTCTTCCCTTCCGCACGGCATGAAGGCCCTCGACGGAAAGGCTGTGAAATTCCTGGCAATTGTAATGTAGAAATTAAGATTGAAGAAATATATGTTAGAAAGATTTGTTGAACAGACGCATTTTACCTCGCAGGAGGATTTTATCGCGCATTTTAAGGTAAAGGTGCCGGAGAACTTTAACTTCGGCTATGATGTGGTGGATGCTTGGGCGGCAGAACGTCCGGAAAAGAACGCGTTGCTTTGGACCAACGACAAGGGCGAGCACATTCAGTTTACGTATGCGGATTTGAAGAAATATACCGATATGACGGCTTCTTATTTTCAAAGTCTGGGTATCGGGCATGGCGACAAGGTGATGCTGATTCTGAAACGCCGATATGAGTTCTGGTTTTCCATCATTGCCTTGCACAAGATTGGGGCCATCACCATTCCGGCCACGCATTTGCTGACCAAGAAAGACATTGTGTACCGTTGCCAGGCGGCGGGCATCAAGGTGATTGTGGCTGCCGGCGAACCGGTCATCACGAAACATATCCTGGATGCCATGCCGGAATCGCCGACGGTGGAACGGCTGGTGAGCGTGGGGCCTGAATATCCGGAAGGTTTTGAAGACTTCCATAAAGGGATGGAAGCGGCTCCTCCTTTCGTGCGTCCGGCTCATGTGAATACCAACGACGACATTTCCCTGATGTACTTCACCTCGGGTACGACCGGTGAACCGAAGATGGTGGCCCATGATTTCACGTATCCGTTGGGACACATTGCCACGGGATGTTTCTGGCATAACCTCCATGAAGACAGCCTGCATTTCACCATTGCCGATACGGGATGGGGAAAGGCCGTATGGGGAAAACTCTACGGACAGATGATTGCGGGGGCCAATATCTTTGTGTACGATCATGAGAAGTTTACGCCGGCCGATATTCTGCAGAAGATTCACGACTATCACATCACTTCACTTTGTGCGCCTCCTACCATCTACCGTTTTCTGATTCGGGAAGACTTGTCGAAGTACGACTTGTCGTCGCTGGAATATTGTACCACAGCGGGTGAGGCTCTGAACTATTCGGTGTATGAAACTTTCAAGCGTATCACGGGTATCCGGCTGATGGAAGGTTTCGGTCAGACGGAAACGGCTTTGACCCTGGCCACTTTCCCATGGATGGAACCCAAACCGGGCAGTATGGGTGTGCCCAATCCGCAGTATGACATTGATTTGCTGAAACCGGACGGTCGTTCGGCGGAAGATGGAGAACAAGGGCAGATTGTGGTGCGTACCGACAAGGGCAAACCGTTGGGACTGTTCAAGGAATACTATCGCGACCCGGCCTTGACGCACGAGGCATGGCATGACGGGGTGTATTATACCGGTGATGTGGCCTGGCGTGACGAGGACGGTTACTACTGGTTTGTGGGCCGTGCCGACGATGTCATCAAGAGCTCCGGCTACCGTATCGGCCCGTTCGAGGTGGAAAGTGCCCTGATGACCCATCCAGCGGTGGTGGAATGTGCCATTACCGGTGTGCCCGATGAAATTCGCGGACAGGTAGTGAAAGCAACCATTGTATTGGCAAAGGATTACAAGCAGAAAGCCGGGCCGGAACTGGTGAAGGAATTGCAAGACCACGTGAAACGGGTGACGGCGCCTTACAAGTATCCGCGTGTCATCGAATTTGTGGATGAATTGCCGAAGACCATCAGCGGTAAAATCCGCCGGGTGGAAATTCGAGAAAAAGACAATGCGTAAATGATAAAAAATACTATCTTTGCATCATTACGTAAAAATTTGAATTAATTTATCGGGATGAAAGGTAGTTTTTTTATTAATTGGTTGTCTGCATTATGCATTTTTGCAGTTTCTGGGCCTTTGGGAGCTCAGGTGGTAAAGCATGAACGGCTACTTTCCTTTGAGGAGGGAGTGCCACAGGAACTTTCTGGAAGCAACTCGAAGTTGTCAATCACTGAGGAGCATTACAAGGATGGCACGCATTCCCTGCGATGGACGTATGAGCCGGGAGCAGTGCTTTCCTTGAAGAAGGATTTGAAGTTTGAACCGAAAGATCCTACGGGAAAGGATACCTATTTGTCTGCTTTTATTGTATGGGTGTATAATGAAAAAGCCATTGATAAAAAAATTACCTTTCAGTTTCTGAAAGATGGGAAGGTGTGTACGTCTTTCCCGTTTGGCATCAACTTTACCGGATGGCGTGCAGCATGGGTGTGCTATGAGCGCGACATGGAAGGGACACCGGAAGAAGGGATGAACGAACTGCGCGTGGTGGCGCCGGATGTGAAAGGAGAACTGTTCATTGACCATTTGATTCCGGCCAGCAAGGTGGATGCCCGTCAGCAGGCGGCTGATGTGCAGGTACCTTTTGTGCACAAAGGTACTACGAATCACTGGCTGGTGATTTATCCGCATTCGTTGTGGAAATCCGACCTGCCTTTGGTACCGGTGTCTGAGAAAGAACTTCAGGACATGCACTTGATGGAGAAGCGCTACCGGGACATGATTTATACGCCGGGCAAACTTTCCCAAAAACAGATTGACAATATCCGTCGTAAATACGAGGCTTATCACATTGTATATAAGAATGGAAAGGTGAGTGGACTTCCTATCTTTATGGTGCGTCAGTCGGAAGCTTACGAGCGAATGATTCCACACTGGGACAAGGATATGTTTACTAAACTGGGCATGGAGATGAAGGCCTATTTTGACCTGATGAAAGCCATTGCCGTGGCGTATCATAACGCACAGGATGCGGAGGTAAAGCAGGAAATGCGTCAGAAATTCATGGCCATGTACGCCCACATTACCGACCAGGGAGTAGCCTACGGGAGCTGCTGGGGTAATATTCATCATTACGGATACAGCGTGCGCAACTTGTATATCTCTTATTTCCTGATGAAAGACGTGTTGCGGGAAGAAAACCGTCTGGCAGAAGCGGAAGCGACCATGCGCTGGTATGCCATCACGAACGAGGTATATGCCAAACCGACCGGAAACGGTATTGACATGGATTCATTTAATACCCAGACTTCCGGACGGATTGCCAGTATCCTGATGATGGAAGATACGCCGGAAAAGTTGCGCTACCTGCGTTCTTTTTCCCGCTGGATTGATTATGGATGTCGGCCGGCACCGGGATTGGCAGGGGCGTTCAAGAGTGACGGGGCTGCTTTCCATCACCGGAACAATTATCCGGCCTACGCGGTAGGAGGACTGGACGGAGCGACCAATATGATTTACCTGATGAGCGGAACGACCTTTGCGGTATCGGAACTGGCGCATCAGACGGTAAAGAATGTGTTGCTGGCCATGCGTTTCTATTGCAACCAGCAACAGTTTCCTTTGTCCATGTCGGGACGTCATCCCAACGGAAAAGGGAAACTGATTCCGGTGCAATATGCCATGATGGCGATTTCGGGTACTCCGGACGGAAAAGAAAAATACGATGCAGAGATGGCGGCAGCTTACCTTCGACTGGTGAGAGAGCCTGTAAAACCCGGAGTGAATGAACCGGATTATTTGCCGCAGGCACCGGCCGGACTGGAACGAAAACTGGAAAAGAAATTGCTGAAGGCAGGCTTTGCGCCGGAAAAAGACCCGCAAGGAAATTTGGCGTTGGGATACGGCTGTGTGTCTGTACAGCGTCGGAGCAACTGGGCGGCAGTCGTACGTGGTTTTTCTCGTTATTTTTGGGATGCCGAGCATTACCTGGATGCGAATTTCTACGGACGTTATCTGGGTTATGGCAGCATGCAGGTGCTGACGGCCCGACCGGGAGAAAGAGTGACCTTTACGACCAGTGGGTGGCAGGAAAACGGCTTCGATTGGAACCGGATTCCGGGTGTTACTTCCATTCATCTGCCGTTTGACCAGTTGCGTGCCCGGGTATTGAACGTGGATGCTTTCTCAGGCATGGAAGAAATGCTGTATTCAGATGAAGCATTTGCGGGAGGACTTTCGCAAGAGCACGAGAATGGCAATTTTGGCATGAAGTTGCATGAACATGACAAGTACAACGGCTCACACCGTGCGTGGATATCCTATCATTTCTTTGGAAATACGATTGTGGCCTTGGGTTCAGACATAGAAAACCTCAATCAGGAGTATCCAACTGAAACTACGGTGTTCCAGTTGGCTGCCATTACGCCAGAAGAAAAGGCTTACTGGAATAAATGGACCGACAACGGTCATACGTATCTGGCTCCGAATGGAATCGGTTATTATGTACCTGGAAAGGCTTCGTTTGAAAAGCATTTCCCGCAAGTTACAGTGGGAGAACGCAGTGTGAAACCAACGTCGGGCGATTGGGTTTCGCTGGTATTCAATCATGGAAAAGCCCCGAAAGGAACTTCGTATGAATATGCCGTATTGCCTCAGACGGATGAGGCGGCCTTGACGCAGTTTGCCAAGCACCCTACTTATCGAGTGCTTCAGAAAGACCGGAACGCGCATATCGTAACTTCCAAAGCCGAGCATCTGACTTCTTATGTTTTGTTTGAAACGCCTCAGAAGAGTTTGCCGGGAGATTTTATCGAGAAAGCAGACACTTCCTGTCTGGCCATGGTGAAACAGGTGGATAAGAAGAAACTGGTGTTGACGGTGGCTCAGCCGGATATGGCTTTTTATCGTGGCCCCAGCGATGAGGCTTTTGACGAGAATGGCAAGCGAATAGAACGCAGCATTTATTCTCGTCCTTGGATTGACAACGAGAGTCAGGAAATCCCGGTCACCCTCACTTTGAAAGGAAAATGGAACGTGACTCCTCATCCGGCTGTGGAAGTGCTGAAGGCTGATAAGAAACAGACCGTGTTACGGTTTACGTGCCGGGAAGGAAAAAGCTACGATGTACAGTTGAGTAAATAGAATGTGGATGTAAGCAAAGAATAAAACCAAACAAGCAAGCCGGAGTGCATAAAGAGCGCCCCGGCTTGCTTGTGTATCGTGGTTATGCAATCAATTTTTTCTAAATACGGGTATCGGCTCCCCACATCATTTTCTCGCGCAGGGTGTTGAAGAAAGAGTGATGGCAGCGTTTCACAATGCGGATGAAATGTTCACCCCGTCGGATGGTCAGTTGGCTACCTTCGCGGAAGGTTTCACTGCGGCCGTCGATGGCAATCAGAAAATTGTGACTGCGGCTTTCCACTTCCAGGGTGATTTCCCAGTCATCCCGAATCACGATGGGGCGTACGTTGAGGCTGTGCGGGGCTACGGCGGTCAGGCTGATGGTTCCGCTTTGAGGAACCAGAATCGGGCCACCCACACTGAGGGAGTATCCCGTGGATCCCGTTGGAGTGGCAATGATCAGTCCATCGGCCTGATACACATTCAGTAATTCCCCGTTGACGTATGCGCGAATGGAAATCATGGAAGAACTGTCAAGTTTCAGGATGGCAATTTCATTCAGTCCGTAGGGATACCCTTTCAGTACCTGGCCGTTGCTGGTCAGTTTCAAGACCCTTCGCGGTTCGGCCAAGTACATTCCTTGGTGGATTTCTTCGAAGGTCTCTTCCATCTGGTCGGGGGTAATATCGGCCAAAAATCCCAAGCGGCCGGTGTTGATACCCAATATGGGAATTTCTTTGTTCCCTACTAAGCTGGCAGTTTTCAGAAACGTACCGTCTCCTCCGATGCTGAGCGCCATGTCGGCAGTAAAGTCATCGTGCCCGTTGAAGATTTCCAAACCGGTTAAATCCGCGCTCGTATGCAGACGCAGAAACTCGTAGAATTCACGGTGAATGCAAATGTGTGCTTCCTTCCGGCGAAGGATTTCCAGCAAATGGGTCACGTGAGCTGATTTATGTTCCTGATACGTATTTCCAAAGAGGGCGAATTTCATCTTCCGCTGCATATAGGGTGGTTTTTTATCAATCTTTTTAAGAATAAACATGGCAAGTTTCTCGTAAAACCTGCTAACTTTGCACGTTGTTGACGCAAAGATATAAAAAATCGTGCAATATGACTAAATTAAGTGTGAATATAAATAAGGTGGCTACGCTTCGAAATGCACGAGGCGGAAACAACCCTGATGTAGAGAAAGTAGCACTGGACTGCGAGCAGTTTGGGGCGGAAGGTATTACGGTTCATCCACGTCCGGATGAACGGCATATCCGTTATGCCGATGTGTATGCCTTGCGCCCGGTGTTGAAAACCGAATTTAATATCGAAGGATATCCCTCGAAGGAGTTCGTCGATTTGGTGTTGAGGGTGAAACCCACTCAGGTTACTTTGGTCCCGGATGCGCCAGACCAGATTACTTCTAATTGTGGATGGGATACCAAAACGCATCAGTCTTTCCTTACCGAGCTGATGGATACATTCGGAGAAGCGGGTATACGTACTTCTATCTTTGTGGGAACGGATCTGGAAATGATTGAATATGCGGCTAAGACAGGTGCAGACCGAGTTGAGTTGTATACGGAACCTTATGCCTCTCTTTATCCTCAAAATCCGGAAGCAGCGGTTGCTCCTTTTGTAGCGGCTGCCGACCGTGTGCACAAGTTGGGTATGGGGTTGAATGCAGGACACGATTTGAGCCTGGTGAATCTGAAATATTTTCACGAACATATACCTTGGTTGGATGAAGTCTCTATCGGTCATGCCTTGATATGCGATGCACTGTATTTAGGATTGAAGAAAACCATTGAAGAATATAAAAATTGCCTTCGTTAAATTATGATGACATTAACTTTACTGGCTGCCGCTCAGGCTGTAGCCGACACAATGGCCGGAGCAAATCCGGTACTGACTCCGGTTTCTTCCGGTGAGCCACAGATGAATCTTTGGGACATGGCCTGCAAGGGAGGCTGGATTATGATTGTACTGGCTGTGATGTCGGTAATTGCTTTCTATATTTTCTTTGAACGGGCAGTAGCCATCCGTAAGGCGGGAAAGGATGATCCTTTGTTTATGGACCGCATCCGCGACTACATCAAGTCGGGCGAAATCAAGTCGGCCATCAACTATTGCCGCATTACGAACACTCCTTCGGCCCGCATGATTGAGAAGGGAATTACCCGTATGGGCCGTCCGGTAGCCGATGTGCAGGCCGCCATTGAAAATACTGGAAACATTGAAGTGGCCAAGCTGGAAAACGGCTTGTCTATCATGGCTACCATTTCGAGCGGGGCACCGATGTTGGGATTCCTCGGAACGGTGACTGGTATGGTGCGTGCCTTTTGGAACATGGCCAATGCGGGCAACAACATCGACATCACTTTGTTGTCGAGCGGTATTTACGAAGCCATGATTACGACGGTGGGCGGATTGGTGGTCGGCATTGCCACGATGTTTGCCTACAACCATCTGGTGTACCGTGTGGACAAGGTGGTGAGTCAGATGGAAGCACGCACACTGGCTTTCATGGACTTGTTGAATGAACCGACTGAAAAATAAACGCGTATGGCATTAAAGAGAAGACAGAAAATATCACCCAGCTTCAGCATGTCGTCTATGACCGACCTGATTTTCCTGCTGCTGATATTTTTTATGATTACTTCTACCATGGTATCGCCGAATGCCATCAAGGTGCTTCTGCCTCAAGGTTCGGAGCAGACTTCGGCCAAACCTATGGCGCGGGTGATCATTGACAAAGACCTGAACTATTATGGTGCTTTCGGCAACGAGGATGAAATGCCGCTGGCCATCGATGAGGTGGCTGCGTTTCTTCAGGAATGTGCCCGGAAAGAACCGGAAATGTATGTAGCCCTGTATGCCGACGAGTCCATTCCGTATCGTGAAATCGTTCGGGTGCTGAATATTGCGAACGAGAATCATTTTAAGATGGTCTTGGCAACTCGCCGTCCGGATAAAAACTAAAAAGCAGAGTGACGTTGAAAAAAAATAAGGTAATCGGAATTGTATGTACGGTGGTTTTGCACCTGCTGGTGTTGCTGCTGCTGTTTTTCCTGAAGCTGACCGTGCCGGCAGAGCAGGAAGAGGGCGGTGTGCCCGTGATGCTGGGCAACACGGAACTGGCAGAAGGGGAAGCCGACCCTTATACCTTGACTGAGGTGGACATGATGCCGTCGGAAGAACCATCCTCTTCTCAAGAGGCTGCTGAGGCACCCGCCGTGGAGCAACCGATGATTACGCAGCAGGATGAACCTTCCTTGCAGGTGAAAAAGGAAACCCCGAAAAAAGAAACACCCAAGAAGGAGCAGCCGAAGAAAACGCCAGTGAAGACCGAAACGCAGACTGTGAACAAGCCTAAGGAGAAGACCGAGGCAGAGAAACGGGCCGAAGCAGAAAAGGCTGCGGCACAGGCGGCTGCCAACAAGATAGCCGGTGCTTTTGGAAAGGGTTCCCAGATGGGAAGTAAAGGCAATGCCTCCGGTGCCGGTTTGCAGGGAAGTCCTACCGGAAATTCCTCCACTGGAAAGACGAGTGGGGTAGGCGGTTATGGTACTTTCGATTTGAACGGTCGTTCGCTGGGCAGCGGAAACCTTCCGGTGCCGGTGTACAACGTACAGGATGAGGGTCGCGTGGTGGTGACTATCGTGGTAAATCCCGCAGGACAGGTCATCAGTACCAGTATCAATAAGCGAACGAACACGGTAAATCCGGCATTGCGGAGAGCAGCGGAAGAAGCGGCCCGAAAAGCCCGCTTCAATGCGGTGGATGGGGTGAACAACCAGAGTGGTACCATCACCTATTATTTTAAATTGAGATAATTTTTAATTCTAAACAGATAGATTTATGAAAGCAGTTTGTATCTTTTTGGCTGAAGGTTTCGAGGAAATGGAAGCCATGTTCCCGTTGGATATCATGCGTAGAGGCGGATTGAATGTGAAAACCGTGTCTGTAACCGGCAATAAGACCGTGACCAGCTCTCATCAGGTACCTATTGTAGCCGATATGTTGTTTGAAGACCTGAAAGAGGAAGAAGTGGAAATGATTGTACTTCCCGGAGGACTGCCAGGTGCCACTAACTTGGATGCACATGATGGACTGGACAAGCTGATCATGAGTTTTGCTGCTGCCGGAAAACCGCTGGCTGCCATCTGTGCCGCACCGATGGTTTATGGCAAGCGTGGTTTGCTGAAAGGCAAGAAAGCAACCTGCTATCCGGGCTTCGACAAGTTCCTGGAAGGAGCGGAATATACAGGCAACATGGTCGAAATCGTGGACAATTTCATTTTGGGTAAAGGTCCGGGTGCCGCACCTGCCTTTGGCTTTGCCATTCTGGAAAAATATGCCGGTGCAGAAAAGACCCTTGAAGTGAAAAAAGGAATGTTGCTGGCATAATGAAGAAATATGTCATTGTGGTAGCGGGAGGAAAAGGCCTGCGTATGGGGGGAGAGATTCCCAAGCAGTTCATACCGGTAAAAGGGAAACCGGTACTGATGCGTACGCTGGAGGCTTTTCATGCCTGTGACCCGCAGATTGAACTGATAGTGGTGCTTCCGGTGGAACAGCGTTCCTACTGGGAGCACCTTTGTGCTGAGTATGGCTTTGCCTTGTCTCATCGGATTGCGGCAGGGGGAGAAACCCGTTTTCATTCCGTGAAAAACGGACTGGCTCTGGTGGAGGAAGACGGAATAGTCGGAGTACATGACGGGGTTCGTCCTTTCGTCTCTTCTCAAGTGATTGCGGACTGTTATGCGAAGGCCCCCACTCTGCAGGCCGTAGTGCCTGTGACGGATGTGGTGGAAACCGTACGTCATCTGTTGCCCGAAGGAGGCAGTGAGACCGTATCGCGCAATGAATACAAGTTGGTGCAGACACCGCAGGTCTTTACGGTGGAACTGTTGAAACGGGCATACGCACAGGAATACAAGCCTTTCTTTACCGACGATGCTTCGGTGGTGGAAGCATTAGGACAGCCGGTACACCTGGTACTTGGCAATCGGGAAAATATCAAACTCACCACTCCTTTTGACCTGAAAGTAGCTGAATCTCTTATCGACGACTGATGTTTGACTTATCCACACGCGACGTGAAATATTTACCGGGGGTAGGACCGCAGCGAGCTGCCCTGCTGAATAAGGAATTGAATATCTATTCCTTACGTGACCTGTTGTATTATTTCCCCTATAAGTATGTGGACCGCAGCCGTTTGTATTATATTCACGAGATTGACGGCAACATGCCTTATATTCAGTTGCGCGGAAGGATTCTAAGTTTTGAACTGTTCGGTGAAGGTCGCCAGCGTCGGTTGGTAGGACATTTTACTGACGGTACAGGCGTGGTGGACTTGGTGTGGTTTCAGGGATTGAAGTACATCACTGGAAAGTACAAGGCCAACGAGGAGTACATCGTGTTCGGAAAGCCGACGGTGTTCAACGGGCGTATCAACGTGGCGCATCCCGACATCGACCCGGCGCAGGAACTCACTCTTTCCACCATGGGGCTTCAGCCCTACTACAATACCACGGAAAAGATGAAGCGTACCAGCCTGAATTCGCATGCGCTGGAAAAGCTGATGAAGAATCTGTTTCAGGCCTTGCAGAAGGAAATCTTTGAGGAGACCCTGAGTCCGTCCTTGATTGCGGCTCACCAGCTGATGCCTTTGACCGATGCATTATATAACATTCATTTTCCGCAGAATCCAGAACTTCTCCGCAAGGCACAGTATCGGCTGAAATTCGAGGAACTGTTCTATGTGCAGCTTAACATCCTCCGTTACACCAAGGAACGCCGCAATAAGTTCCGGGGATTGGTGTTCGAGCATGTAGGCGAGATTTTCAATGCTTTTTATGCCCATCACCTGCCTTTTCAGTTGACGGAGGCTCAGAAACGTGTCATCAAGGAAATGCGTCGCGACATGGGCAGCGGGCGGCAGATGAACCGGCTGTTGCAGGGAGACGTGGGAAGTGGAAAGACTTTGGTGGCCTTGATGACCATGCTGATTGCCTTGGACAACGGATTCCAGGCCTGCATGATGGCTCCTACCGAAATTCTGGCTACCCAGCATTATGAAACTATCCGCCACTTTTTGGAAGGGATGCCGGTGCGGGTAGAATTGCTGACCGGCAACGTGAAAGGCAAGCGCAGGGAAACGATTCTCCGCGACTTATTAACAGGGGATGTGCATATCTTGATTGGGACGCATGCCGTGATTGAGGATACGGTTAACTTTTCTTCGTTGGGACTGGTGGTTATTGACGAACAGCATCGTTTTGGAGTAGCCCAGCGAGCCAAGCTGTGGGGCAAGAATACCCGTCCTCCCCATGTGCTGGTCATGACGGCCACTCCAATTCCTCGTACGCTGGCCATGACTTTGTATGGCGACCTTGATGTGTCGGTCATCGACGAATTGCCTCCCGGCAGAAAACCCATCCAGACCATCCATCAGTTTGACAACCGCCGGAAAAGCATGTATGAGTTCATGCGCAAACAGATTCAAGAGGGACGTCAGGTGTATATTGTGTATCCGTTGATTCAGGAAAGTGAGAAGATGGACATCAAGAACCTGGAAGAAGGCTATTTGCACATTTGCGAGGAATTTCCCGAATACGAGGTCAGCAAGGTACACGGCAAAATGAAACCGGCCGAGAAAGAGGAGGAAATGCAACGCTTCCTGGCCAATGAAACCCAGATTATGGTGGCCACTACCGTGATTGAAGTAGGGGTGAATGTGCCCAATGCGTCGGTAATGGTCATCGAAAATGCCGAACGTTTCGGACTTTCCCAGCTGCACCAGCTCCGTGGACGAGTAGGCCGGGGGGCTGACCAGTCGTATTGCATTCTGGTGACTGGATACAAGCTGACAGAAGAAACCCGCAAGCGTATCGAGATTATGGTGCAGACCAACGACGGCTTTGAGATTGCCGAGGCTGATTTGAAACTGCGTGGTCCCGGTGATTTGGAAGGTACCCAGCAGAGTGGGGTGGCCTTTGACTTGAAGATTGCCGATATCGCCAAAGACGGGCAGTTGCTGCAATACGTCCGTGGCATTGCCGAACGCCTCTTGGATGACGATCCTGAGGGCATAAAACCGGAGAACCGGATTGTTTGGCAGCAATTGAAAGAACTCCGGAAGAAGAATGTGAACTGGTCGGTGATATCTTGATGACAGAGGGACTGCTTTTTCTGTATGTAAATCTTAGAATATGAATGCATGGAAAGGCGAATGCCGGAACTTTTGAAATATAAATGCTAGTATCTTGTTCCAAATGATTGATGCTGGAGGTGGAATGTGACTTCGTTTTCTGAAGTTCATAAGAAGTTTTGTCGTTATTATTTGTGTTTGTGAGGAAATTTTACGAGGTTTGTAACATATACACCTTTGTTCCCCACACAACAGGATAAAACAAGAAATACTATGCATATGAAAACAAAACTTTATCTTTTTTGTATTGCATTGCTTGCTCCGTTGATTGCTTATGGAGGTTGTCGAATTGAACGGAAAACAATGCCTTGCAAACTTTTGAAAACCATTTCTGAACGAGAGTATTCCATCTGTTTGCCAGCCAGTTATTCCGAAACGGATAATCGGACCTATCCGGTATTGTATTTATTGCACGGGGGAGGAACGCATCATACAGAATGGGAAGAAAATGGACGGTTACAGACAGTGGTCGACTCTTTGGTGGCTCAAGGATGTATGGAAGAAATGATTATAATCTGTCCGGAGGCTAATAAGAACAATATGATTTGGTTTAATGCTCCCCACTGGAAATATGAAGATTATTTTTTTCAGGAGTTAATGCCTTATATGGAACAGCATTATAAAATTAAAGCAGAAAAACGTTATCGGGGAGTCGCTGGATTCTCCATGGGAGGTGGAGCATCTGTAGTTTATGGTATTCATCATCCTGAACTTTTTACTATGGTTTTCGATATGAGTGGTTATTTGCGCAGACAACCGATGGAGTTCCTGAAAAACGACCCCAGTGCGGAATGGCGTCAGCAACTGGTAGAAAATTGCAATCCAATTCCGGTCATTCTGAAGGCTACAAAGGAGCAAGTTGAAAATTGGAAGACCGTACGGTGGTTTGTGGATTGTGGAGATAAAGATTTTACCTTGGAAGCTAATATGGATTTAGTAAAAGCATTTCGCCAGCAAGGGATTGATTATGAGATGCGTGTGAGGGCGGGAGCACACGATTGGGGATATTGGCATACTTCATTGAAGATGGCTTTGGTCTATTTCTCATGGAGTATCTGTAAATAATTATTACATTCAAGTAAAAGCTGATTTATATAAAGTGTATTTTTATTCTGCTAGTGCTCTTGATTTTGTTGATATTTCATAAAGTAGGGATATTCAGTAAATGTCCCCCAAAAATAAAATGGCATATGAAGTGATTATGCTCTATCATCTTCATATGCCATTATTATTGTCATTTTTTCGTGTATTCTCACATAATTCTATCCGACAGGACACTCCTGAAGAAGCCAAATGACCTCTTCTTATTCTGTCAGTAAAATCATATCATGCCGCTTTAACTGTCCTGTTCCTGATTCTGTCAATCATCAGTACGGCATTTGCCGTATGTATTCCGAAGAAAATCCACAGGATTTCCGTCTTCCTGTTCCGTGCCCTTATCCTCGAGAGCGAGTAATGCTGCTTCTGTGTGCCGAAGCTGCCTTCAAGCCGGGTGGCCCTCTCCCTTGAAAGTTCGCTTCTGAGAACCTTCCTCAAGGGTTCATCCTTGGCCGCCCTTCCCTTGCGTACGAAGGAAGTGGAAATTCCGTATTTCGTACAGAACTTCCTGTTGGCGTTATTGGCATAGATGGAATCGGCTGCCACGCATCTTACCCTCACGTTCATGAGCTTCTGCTGCATGCGGATGCAGTCCTTCAGGCGTATGCCCTCGTTGAAAGCCTTGAACGAGAGGTGTTCGATGAACGATATGCCGTCTATCTGTATGTTGTTGACCTTCGCACCGAACTCGACGGATTTCGTTTCCTTACCTCTTACGATGGGACGTACATAATGACGGTCAATGCTGACGATACGGTCACTGACTTTCCGTCCTTCAAACATTTCCTTTTCCTGTACAAGAACCTTTCTGATGATGGAAAGCCGTTTCCGGTAATCCTGAGTATATCGGAGTGATCCCCCATGCTTCCTGTGAATTCCATCCCGCTGCATGAGAAGTTTTTCAAGGAGTCTGATCATACGGCGCTTGAGCATCCTTGTGCGTGAAGCCTTCCTCTTTCTTTTCTTGCAGTAGGACAGATAGGATTCCGCCACATTCCTGTATTTGTTACGCGGACGCCTTATGCCAAGCTCCCCGCAATGCCTGCAGATATGCCTGTAGAGCCATGAGAGGCTTTCCCGGAGGAGTTTCATGTCTGTGGGGAAACGCATGTGGCTTTCGTAGCATGTGGCATCGGTCATGCACACGTGAAGGTTCTCAAGATAAGGCTTCCAGTGTGAGGCCAGCACTTCCTGGAGGGATTCAATGTCAAGACGGGATGCCATCTCATTGCGGATGGCACTGACTATCTTGTAGTTGGTTATGGGAAAGGACGGGTCTATCATGATTCCGCAGAACATCTGGTAGTGTATGTTGCCGTTCAGATGTGCCACCAGCTGTCTGTCGGAGAATCCGGTGTAGGCTTTAAGGATCATGAGGGCAATCTTTGCCGCAGGGCTGAAGATGTTCCTGCGTCCCAGCCGCTGTTCCGACAGGCCCAAGGCTTTTGCCATACGCTCAAACGGAAATACCGAGTGAAGCCTGCCAAGCTCCCTCTCGTTAAAACTCTTGCGGTATTTTTCCAGAATATCAAATTCTGTAAAGTCCAAAGTAGGCTGAATTTCTGAAATATTTTGTATTTTTGCCATATCTTGGTTGGAGTATTTCCCCCGTTTTGGCCGTCAAACCTTATTTTCGGGGGGAATACCTAAAGATACAAAAAAAACAGCTAATTCGCAACACTTTGTGTATGAATTAGTTGGCTGATTTTATACTATTTACTGAATGTCCCTATAAAGTTTCAAGAACAAGGAAAATATAAGTCTTGGGGTTCCTGATTTATTCCAAGAACCCTGTGTCTAGGTGGATTCAGTGCAGATATGAACTTAAAGGCGTTGTGAAGGCGAGCTATGAAGCAGGTTCTTCACAATGGCCTTGCGTATCTTCTTTCTTCTTCCGATATTCCGTAGGTGTCATTTTATATTCTTCCTTGAAGTAGTGTGTGAAGATCTTAGGTGTGTTGAAGCCCACTCTATAAGCTACTTCGGCAACTGTCATCTGTGTCTTTTCCAGGAGTTTCAGGCTTTTCTTGAGCCGGATGATACGGATGAACTCGCTGGGTGAATTTCCGGTAATTGACATGAGTTTATTGTACAAGTTGCTACGGCTCATCCCGATGATACTGCTGAGTTCTTCCACTGAGAACTGAGGACTTTCGATATGCTCTTCTACTGTCTTTATCACTTTCTGAATAAAGGATTCATCCAAGGAACTGGAGGTAATGTCGCTGACCGAGATGTCTGAAATGGAGAATCTTCTGTGACAATCTTGTTTCCAATGAAGTATTTTATTGATACGGAGCTTCAGGATATCTAAATTGAAAGGTTTGGCAATATAATCGTCCGCTCCCTCAGTGAGCCCGGCTGTAATATGCTCTATGTCGTCTTTCGCACTTAGCATAATGACCGGGATATGCGAGATTTTGATATCGTTCTTGATGGTGCGGCATAACTCCAGACCATCCATATTAGGCATCATCACATCTGTAATAACCATATCGACGGACTCTTTTTTAAGGATTGACAATGCATGAAGACCATCTACAGCTGCGAAAACCTGATATTCTTTCTTCAGAGAGTCGGACAGGAAGAGGCGTAGGTCTTGGTTGTCTTCCACTATCAGCAGAGTGGTCTGTGTGAGATTTTTTTCATCTTCTGTGGCCTGTGCTGAAATAGCCTCTACGTTTTCTACCTGAGTTTCAGACCTGTTTTCAATCTCATCGGATACCGGGAGGGTAGGAATGGAGAAGATAAATTCTGCTCCTGTGGGAATATTGTCTTCTATGTGAATACTTCCATGGTGCAAAACCAAAAGTTCTTTTACGATATGTAGGCCTATTCCACTGCCATAAGACATGTCTCGGTTAGGAAGCTGGTAGAATGCATCGAAAACTTTGGCCTTCTCACTGTCTGGGATACCCTTTCCATTGTCGGCAATGCTGGTAAACACCTTTTCATCCTCCATCCATACCTTGACGGTTATTTGGCCTGGATTTCCTGTATATTTTACAGCATTGGACAGCAGGTTCATGAAAATCTTGTGCATTTTCTCCTTATCGAACTGCATTGCCAAAGAATCAATCCCTTTTTCAAAAGTGATAGAAATCTTATGGGTATCGGCATAGATGGAAAAATGTTTGAGGATATCCTCTATGAACTGGATATAATTGCCGTTTTCCAGCCGCAGTTTCATTTCTTGTGCACCAATTTTCCGGAAATCCAGTATTTGATTTACCAAATGAAGAAGTGCCAGGGCATTTTTGTGCACTATATTCAGACTGGGTGTGAAGTCTTCATTTTTGTACTTTTTAAGGACTTCTTCAAGAGGAGCGATAATCAGAGAAAGCGGGGTACGGAAATCATGACTTAGGTTTGTAAAGAAATTCAGTCTCATTTCATCGATTTCATGTTGTTTTTGGGCCTCGAACTCCATTTCTTTGTATTTCATTTTGCGTTTGTGTTTTTGGTCTTTTCGGTACCATATATATGAAAGTATAGCTATAGCTAAAAGAATATAAGATGTTTTTGCATAAATGCTTAACCATACAGGCGGTTCAATTTCTATGTAGAGTGTAGTAGGTTCACTCCATAATCCTTCGGAATTAGTTGCTTTCACCTGTAGTTCGTATTTACCGGGAGCCATGTTGTTGAAGGTTACGTAGTTACTTTCAAGTGGAATCCATTGGGTATTGACATCTTTCAGTTGATAGGAGAACAATATGTTATGGGTTCGTACGTATTCCATGGTAGAAAAACTTATTCTGAGGTTATTTTGATTATATTTAAGGACAATCTGACGAGTAAGTTCGATGTTCCGACTCAGAATTTTATGATGGTTGTACAGAGAATCTACTGTGATGGTATTACCTAGCACTTTTAATTCTGTAAATATCACTTTTGAGATGGGCTTGTCGTATTTCAGGTTAGGGTTGATGTCATAGTATCCTCCGTTTCCTCCTACTATAATGTGTCCGTTTTGTGATTTGTAGATGGAATTATGTACGAAGTCGGATGTTTGTAATCCATCGTTTTTTGAGTATGGAAGGCAGTGGAAAATGTATCCACGTCCATTGTTGTCAACTCTTATTTCAATCTGAGTGACTCCATCGGTCGTTACTACCCAGATATTTCGATTATTGTCTTCTGTAATTCCTTGTACGAAGTTTCCCTCCAGTCTGTTTGTCTTGTTTAAATAATAAATACTATCCTTGCGCATGTCGAATATGGTGAGTCCTTTTCGTCCTCCTATCCACAGCAAGTTTCTGCTGTCTACATATACACTGTTTTGGATGGTATCTTGTATGGATTGTGTATGTTTTCGGTTGTAGCGTATGCTTTTTATCTCCTGATTATCGGTGTCCATAACGTAGGTGCCTTTACAAGTTGCAATGTATAAGGATTTCTTTTGGTCGAAGAAGACATTCATGACATGTACGTCTGCAAGTTGTGAGTTTTGAGGGGTAAATGTGTGAAAATATCCGGTATGAGGATTAAAAACATGCAACCCGCATTTCAGGTTTCCTAAATATAGGTTCCCTTTATGGTCTTCTGTGATACTCCATATACTGTTGTTGACGGGATTTTTGGGAAATTGGGCAGAAAAGGGCTGTTGATGAAAACTGTTATCCTGATAATAACCGAATCCATCAAGGTAGGTACCGACCCAGATTTTATTGTGGGTATCAATGTGCATGCAGGTGATTTTATTGCTGAAAGAATTATGTAATTCTTTCTTGAATATCTTGACTTCTCCTTGGGGATCTATTCGATAGATACCGTCTCCGTCGGTACCAATCCATAAATTATGTTCGTGATCTTCTATTTGGCAGGAGATATCATCGGCAGAAGGTAGTGAAGTTTTGGTAAAAGAGAAAAAGTGAGGATTGTAGTAAGATACTCCGTTGCGCATTGTACCTACCCACATAGTATTTTCTTCATCCTGATAAAAACACCACACTTTGTTGCTACCTAACGAATAAGGAGACTGGTTCTGAGAAATATGCGTATACTGATGTGTTTGTTTGTCATAAATGCTGATGCCATCATATTCCAAGCCAATCCATACCTGATGAAAATTATCTTCACAAATACTGATGACTTTATTTTTCAGTAGCAGTGAAGTCTTTCCGATAGTGCTTAGTTTCCAACTATTGTCAGAATCATGAGTGAACAACCAGAGTCCTTCCGTATTTGAACTGTATACCCAAATATCAAGGTCACTGTCGACAAAAAGTTTGTAGTTTAAATGATTTTCGGTGCCTAGCTCTTTATTTAAAAAGAGGGTTGCGTATGTATGCTTGTTGAAAAGATCTGTGATGTGGAGGTGATTGTTTTTATCCACGTAGAAGAAACGGTCTTTTTGGGCACAGAAAAAGGTGATGTTTTCCGGTAAGTTGTTTATAGTATAAGTATGCCGATGTTGGGGTACATACACTTTCATGATTTTTCCATTGTAAGACCAGATATTCTTTTGTCCGTCAATTAAAATTTTTTGTGGGCTTGTATTGTCATGCAATTGATAATGCTGCAGTAAAGGTTGTGCATCGACAAATTGGTCCTTTTCTCTGTTATATACGAAATAATATCCATAGCGTTTTATCCAAATATGGTTTTCTTTATCCATCTGTATTTGTTCTACAGATGTAGCCAAGTTCAATCCATTTTCTGTGTTTAGGTATTGCTTGACATTGTATCCGTCAAAACGGTTGATGGCACTTTCTGTTACACACCCAAAGAATCCTTCATGATCTTTCAACATGTCTATGACTTCGTTGTCGGCAAGTCCATCGTGTACCGTAAGATGGCGGAACAAATAGCTGTCTTGGGCAAGTGTTATTTGGGCAAAGAGACAAAATAAGAATAGAATCAGTGCTTTCATGTATGAATGTATCTTTTTACGTGTATTCAATAAGGTCAGGTATCTTACGTGTAAAACCGCTTAAAAGTCAAATCCGGTTTTCACAAAAATAGTGAAATCTTCTCTCGGTCATTTATTTTTTGCAAAGATAATATTCATTTAAATTGTGCAAGTTCTTTCAGGGGGGGGTGAATGTTTAAAAATAGGGTATGAAATGTTGATTCTACAATCGGAGATATACTGTAATACATATCAGCCCCTGCAGTGAAGTATTCCCGTTTAACTTTGCAATTGAAAAAATCTTTGTTTTCTGTGTTCTTGGCGGTAGCCATTCGTTGAATGATGGATAGCAGCTGCTGGAACAAATAAGTTTTACTAAAATCATATATTATGAAAACAGTAAGTAAAAAAGTATTATTCTGTGGGGCATTTTCCTTCTGTGTGTTGGGAGGTATGCCACATGTATCAGCTGAGGTCCCTGGTTGTTTATGGGCAATGCAGCAGACAGCAAAAATTACAGGCGTTGTCTCGGATGCGGAAGGTCCTATTATTGGAGCTTCCGTAGTAGAAAAAGGAACAAGTAACGGAACGATTACCGACCTGGATGGTCGTTTTTCCTTGGATGTAAAACCTGGGACAATTCTCGTCATCAGTTATGTAGGATATGCCTCCCAGGAAGTAAAAGCTACCACCGGAGCGATGAAGATTACTTTGAAGGAAGACAATCAGATGTTGGATGAAGTGGTTGTAACAGCTTTGGGAATCAAACGGGAGAGAAAGGCTTTGGGATATGGAGTAGCCGAAGTAAAAGGTGAATCTCTTACTAAAGCAAAAGAAACCAATGTGATTAACTCAATGGCAGGACGTGTTCCAGGATTGGTTGTCAGCCAAACTGCCAGTGGTCCTTCTGGATCTACCCGTGTCATTTTGCGTGGTAGTACAGAAATGACAGGAAACAATCAGCCGTTGTATGTGATTGATGGTGTACCTTTGGATAATACAAATTACGGTAGTGCCGGTACGTATGGTGGATATGATTTGGGAGATGGAATATCCAGCATTAATCCGGATGACATTGAGAATATTTCAGTATTGAAAGGGCCTGCCGCTTCAGCATTGTATGGTAGCCGTGCCAGCCATGGTGTGATTCTTATTACCACCAAGAAAGCCGATGGAAAGGAGAAATTCAGTGTGGAGTACAATGGAACTTTGACAGTTGATACACAGTTGTCAAAATGGAATGATATTCAGCAGGTGTATGGTATGGGTAGTAATGGGACGTACAGCATTGATGCGGTTTCTAATACCAATACCAGTTGGGGAGCAAAAGCCGATGGTAAAAATATGTTGACCTATTTTGATGGGGTATCACGTCCGTATTTGATTATTCCTGACAATACTTCCGGCTTTTTCCGTACCGGTTTGACGGCTACTAATACCGCCATTATTACTTCCAATGCCGGTAAGACAGGAGTCCGTTTCTCTTATACAGACATGCGAAACAAGGATATCGTTCCAAAAACGAATATGAGCCGTAACAATTTTTCATTGCGTGCCAATACATCTTTGGCAAAAGTAGACCTGGATTTCAGCGTGAATTATACACGTGAGGATGTGAAGAATCGTCCGGCTATGGGAGACAGTAAGGCTAATATCGGAAAGAATCTGATGACATTAGCTACGACGTATAATCAAGAATGGCTGAAGACCTATCAGGATGAGAATGGAGATTATAGTAACTGGAACGGAATGGACCCGTATAATGTGAATCCATATTGGGGCGTATATAAGAACCAGAATACCTCCAAGAAAGATCAGTTCCGCTTGAATGGAAAAGCAATCTGGAACATTACGCCTCATTTGAAATTGCAGGGAACATTGGGCTCAGAAATGAACTGGTTTACCTTTGAAGACTATCAGGCACCGACGACTCCTGGATTCGAAGCAGGCCGTTTGCAGAACAGTGTTTTTGAAAACCGTATGTATAACTTTGAATTGCTGGCATTGTATAATAATACATGGGGAGATTTTGATTTTAGTGGAACGTTGGGTGGAAATATGTTTAAAGTAGATAATCTGACTACCGTAACCACCGCACAAGACATGCAGATTCGGGATGTAATTGCCTTGCTCAGTTTCAATGAAATTAGTGTAGAGCAGAACACCTATCGCAAACAGATTAATTCAGTTTATGGAGCTGTCAATCTGGGATGGAAACACATGGTATATTTTGATGCTACGTTGCGTGCTGATCAATCTTCAACTCTTCCGTTGAATAATAATTCTTATTTGTATCCATCGTTCTCAGGCAGTTTTATCTTCTCGGAAATTATCAATAAGAAAAATGTATTGCCGTATGGAAAAATTCGTATGTCGTGGGCACAAGTAGGTAGTGATACCAATCCGTATCAGCTGGGACTTCTTTATACGAAATCGAAATATACCTATCCCGGTTATACAATAGGATACATCAATAATAATACTGTTCCTAATAAAAATTTGAAGCCTACTAGAACAAATTCCTTTGAAGTTGGTTTGGAAACAAAGTTCTTGAATAATCGCATAGGTTTGGATTTTACATACTATTCTCAAGTTAGTAAGGACCAGATTATGGGAATGGCCAGTTCTTGGAGTTCTGGATATAACTATCGTTTGATTAATGCGGGTGAGATTGAAAATAAGGGTGTTGAAATTGCTTTGAATACCCGTTTGATTCAAACCAAAGACTTTTCATGGGATTTGAACCTGAACTTCTCCAAGAATAACAATAAGGTGAAGGAACTGGTTGACGGTATGGATATGTTTGAATTGGAAAAAGCTTCGTGGCTTGATGTACAAGTGGCAGCCAAGGTGGGTGAAAACTACGGTTCCATTATTGGTCCTGATTTTCAGCGTAACGAAAATGGAGATATCTTGATTGATTCTTCTACAGGTTTACCTATGTACGACAAGAGTGCACATGTGCTGGGTAATGCTTCTTGGGATTGGACTGGAGGTCTTGTCACAACGTTGGCTTATAAAAATTTGTCATTATCTGCTGTCTTTGATGTGAAAGTGGGAGCAGATCTTTATTCTATGTCTGCTCGTTCGGCCTATGAGTCTGGAAAGAGCTTGGCTACGTTGGAAGGTCGTGAAGAATGGTATCGTTCCGAAGAACAACGTAAGGCTGCTGGTTTGCCCAAGGGATCACCCGATTGGAAACCTACAGGTGGTTTCATTGCTCCGGGTGTAATTGACAATGGGGATGGAACTTATCGTCCTAATGATATCTATATTAATCCCGAGGATTATTGGATGAGTGTATGTAGAAATGCTCCTTCCATGTTTATTTATGATAATTCGTATGTAAAATGTCGTGAGTTGACTTTGACTTACCAGTTCCCGAAGAAGCTTCTTAAGAATGTGGTGGACAACCTGACCATTTCGTTTGTGGCACGCAACCCGTTCATCGTGTATAAAAACATTCCTAATATAGACCCGGATTCGAACTATAACAATACAACGGGTATGGGATTGGAATATGGTTCGTTACCTTCACGTAAAAGCTATGGATTCAATGTGAATATTAAATTCTGATTGGAATTGAATGGTTACTTTAAATAAAATAGATATGAAATACAATAAATCAATTTTGGCGATGCTGTTGGCTGCATGTTCTTTTTCTTTTAATGCTTGCAGCGATAGTTATCTGGAGGATATGAACACAGACCCGTCTAAAGCTGATGTGATTGATCCCAATGCACAGCTTACTACTGCAGAATTGCAGACATACGGACGGCTGGATATGGTAGATATTTTCAGAAATTACTTGTATGCATTTAATCAGCAGTTCATGGGGTGCTGGAATACAACTTTTCATGGTGGCCGTCATTTTATCGACAACAATGTTATGGGATATGGATGGACTTTAGGCTACACGGGGGCAGTAGCGAATCTGGTAGATGCTGAATATCGTACGAAGGATGACCCGGAAAAGGTGAATATCAATGCGGCTTTGAATATTTTTTATGTGTATACGATGTCCGTCATGACCGATTTGTATGGGGATGTACCTTATAGTGAAGCAGGAAAAGGTTATTTGGAAAGCATCTTTACTCCTCGTTATGATGAGCAGAAAGATATATACGACAGTTTCTTTACAGTGTTGAGTAAGGCTGTTGCACAGTTTGACCCGACGAAGGACGAGATAACCAGTGATGTCATTTATGATGGTGACATTCAGAAGTGGAAAAAATTTGCCAATTCTCTTCGATTGCGCTTTGCCATGAGAATCTCCAATGTAGATCCGGAAAGAGCTCAACGGGAATTTGAGAGTGCATTGCAGGCTGACGGAGGTGTATTTGAAAGTGCGAGTGACGATGCTTTGATTAAGTATATGGAGATTTCATATAGCTTTGGTTCGGAGTCATATTCTGATTATCGAGGTAATGCATTGTCTAAATTGCTCTATGGAAACGATCCGGCTAACAATCCGACTTATTTGTGCTCTACTTTCTTTAACCAGTTGTATGACACCGGTGACCCACGTACGTTCAGAATTGCCCGTTGTTATTATGACGGACTGATGAGTACGACTAGTCCTGATAATCGGGTGGATTTGACCGACGAGATGATTGAAAAAGGTATTGCTTTTCAACCTTGTGTACCAGGTGCATTCTCTTGGGAACCTTGGCCTACAGGATATGACAGTGATATTTTAAAGGAAATGGCTAAAAACAATCCGAGTATTACCTATACTGTGGCACGTGAGGTAGAGCCGAAGTTGGCAACAACTTTTCTGAAGAGTGACAATCCGGGAGTTGTGATGACTTATTCCGAAGTCATGTTTTTGATGGCAGAAGCTGTATTAAAAGGATGGAATGTAGGATCAATGTCCGTAGAGGAATATTATAAGCGTGGAGTTAGGGAAGCCATGAGTTTCCTTTCTGCTCATTACGATTGTGAACCGATTACCGATGAAGAGTTTAATGAATATTATAGCAATAATCCAATTGGTTATACCAATGAGCAGCGAATGAAATCAATCAATACCCAGGCTTGGATTCTGCATTTCCTGAATCCGTCTGAATGTTGGGCCAACCTCAGACGTTCCGGTTATCCGGTCTTGAAATCGCCTGCTGAATATGGATTTGAGCAATACTTGACAGATGGAAAGGAAATTCCAGTGCGTTTCTGTTATCCTATCCTGGAGTCTTCTTACAATAAGCAGAATTATGACGAAGCCTTGCAGCGGATGGGTGGTAAAGACAGCTGGTATAGCCATGTATGGTGGGATACTGAAGATTAAGATAACATTTAAATAAGAAAGATATGAAAAAGATATATTTAATGCTTATGGCTTTTTTGGCCATGGGATTGTTGGGCATTTCATGCAAAGAGGAAGAACCTTTCTCAACCATCACGGAGGATGATTATCCTCAGATTCTGGACCCTGTATTTCCGGATTGGGTAAATGGGGAGCCTGCTGTTATTTCACAGATAAGTCATGGTGCCAACTTTACGATGAAGTTGACTGTGACACCTTCTGATTATACGGATGTGACTTGGCTGATTGATGGAGTGGAAGTACAGAAAGGTACCGAAATAGATATTCCGTTGGAGGCAGGTACCTATTCCCTGAAAGTTGTTGCAACTACAACGAAAGGACAGTCTACTTCCAGAGAAGGAAAGATTGTGGTAAGTCCGCTTCAGGGAGAACCTTGGACGGAAGAAGTGAATCTGGAACGTATTGTGGCGCAAGGCTCACGGGCACGGCTATATGGCGTGAATCTGATTGTAGTAAAGAATGTGGTTATTGGAGAAACACAAGCTCCGGTGGTAGGAGTTGGTAGTGATGAAAATGGAAACTATATTGAATACGATGTGCCGGAAAACGTGGCAAGTGGAACTTATCGTATTAGTCTGATGGATATAGAAGGAAATCGTTACGGAGGCAATATGCTGACGGTATCTGATACTCCTGTGATAACAGACGGATTTAAGCGCACCAATGCGGGAAATGAATGGGTAATGACAGGTATCAATCTGGATAAAATAGCTTCTCTTAATGTAAATGGGGAGTCTGTATCCGATTTTGTACGTCAGAGTAACACTGAGATTGCAATTGTTTGTCCTTCTCTTTCTGATGGAGAATATACGCTGAAAGGGGTGGATGTGAACGGAGAAAATATTCGGTTCTATTCGGAAAAAGAATTATGTACGGAGGTTTCATTTGCTGTTACAAGAGCTATGGTACTTTGGGAAGGTCATCATTATGTGTCATGGGATTATGAAGATGGAAATCCGAATAAGACATTCAATCTGATTCCTCTTGATAGATTCAATTCCATTGTAGCAGGAAGTAAGATGAGTATTTATTATTCAGTAGCTCCTGAAGCAGAATATCATCAGATACGTACGACAACTGGTTATTGGAATGATTTGCCGGGTACCTCTGTAATTGAATTCCAGGAAGATGGTGTGGTGGAAATAGTGCTTACTCAGGAAATCTTGTCGAAGATTCTGGCTGAGGATGGATTCCTCTGTGTAGGACATGGGTATTATGTGGATAAAGTGACTTTGGAATAATTAAGTGCTTGAAGAAATATATGTGTCAAATGTTTTAAATTGTAATAGAGAATGTTGTATATGAAACATATTGCATTGTTTTTACTGTTTTTGGTAGGCTGGATGTGCGTTTCTTGTTCTGAGGAAAAGGAACAGGTCGTTATGCCAGCCCTTGTGGAGACCTCTCCTGCCGACGGGGCGGAGGAAGTGGATTTTAATCTAGCTGAAATCACATTGACTTTTAATGAAGCAATGCAAACCGAAACGTCCGATTTCAGTCAGATTTTGCTGAAACCGGATGGTGAATTGAAAAATGTCAGATTTGATGGAGAAAAGGTGATTCTTGAGGTGGCTGGTCTTGCTCCTGGCACTCGTTACACATTACAGATTCCTCAAGGTGTGTTGGTGGATGAGTTTAAGAATAGCGTGGAGGTGAAGATCAGTTTTACGACTCAATCCTCATCTACAGATTACGAACCTGACATGACTGGGGTAGAGCACGATGCGTTTGCTTTATTCAAGAACATCAAGGTGGGATGGAACTTGGGAAATTCCTTGGAAAGTTATAATGAAGGATTGTCTGATCACATGGATGCGGAAACTTCATGGGGAAATCCCAAGGTAACAAAAGAAATGATTGATGCCGTGAAAAAAGCTGGATTCAATGCCGTGCGCATTCCGGTCAGATGGTATCCGCATGTCACAGACCAAAGTACGATGAGTGAAGTTCGTTTTGACTGGCTGAACCGGGTGAAGGAAGTGGTAGACTATTGTATAGACAATGACATGTATGTAATTCTGAACACACATCATGAAGATTGGCTGGAAAGTCACCCTTTGAGAGCTGAGGCGGAACAAGTGCTGAATAAAGAAAGAAACTTGTGGCGTTCTATTGCAATGTATTTCCGTGATTATGATGAACATCTGATTTTCTCCGGTACCAATGAGGTGGAAATCAATTGGCAAGCGCCGACTGTGGAAAATTTGGAAGTGCAGAACAGTTTTAACCAATGTTTTGTAGATGCCGTACGTACTACTGGAGGAAAGAATTATTACCGCAATCTAATTATTCAAACTTATGCAACGAATCCGGATTATGCATTCGATGGATTGAACTTTCCTACGGATGTTGTGGAAAACAGAATAGCCATAGAGTTTCATTTCTATCGCCCGGCTGGTTATTCTTATATGGATTTTGCGGACTATACAGAGTCTGTATATTTCTGGGGAAAAGATTTTATTCAGTATAATACGGGTGTGTCAAATGAACAGGAGGATTATGTAGATGGACTGTTTGGTAAGATTAAGCAGTCCTGGGTGGATAAAGGATATCCTGTAGTAATGGGTGAATATGGTGCTGTGACTACTGTGAACAGTTCAATTGGACATGAAACGGAACAGATTGCTTCTCGTGCATATTATATGGAGTATGTGACACGGGCAGCCAGAGCAAATGGAATTGTGCCTGTTGTTTGGGATAACGGAAGTTTCAATACTGTTCCTGATTTTACAAATGAATATTTTGGGTTGTTTGACAGGAATAATGGAATGGCTACCGATGAGGTTTCCAAAGCCATGTTGGAAGGTATTATGAAAGGTTGTGATACGGAATATCCATTTTAGATAGAAGAACTGTATGAGAAAACTGATATTTTTTATTCTGTGGACCGTTTCATTTGTAGGAGGTTATGCCTCTTCGCAAAAGGTTTTTGAGATTAAACGAGGTATCAACCTGAGCCATTGGCTGTCGCAGCGGATTGAGAACGGCCTTTCCATACAGAAGGGAATGAACGAGACGGATTTTAACCGGATTGCCCGGGCTGGATTCGACCATGTACGCTTGCCGATTGATGAAGAAGTGTTGTGGCATGAAAACGGTGAAAAGGACAAAGAGGCGTTTTCTTATCTGCATAAAGGTATCCAGTGGGCACTGCAGAACGATTTGAAGGTGATTGTAGACCTGCATATTGTGCGTTCGCATTATTTCAATGCCGGTCATGACGGCAAGAAGAACCTTTTGTGGGAAAGTGCGGAAGCCCAGGACCATTTTCTTCAGCTTTGGCAGGAACTGGTACAGGAACTGAAAGAATATCCTACTTCCGAGGTGGCTTATGAGATTATGAATGAGCCTACCGCTCCCAATCATGAGGACTGGAACAAGCTGGTAGAGAAAGCGTATCAGGTGATTCGAAAGGAGGAAAAGGAAAGAGTCTTGGTCATCGGTTCCAATATGTGGCAGGGGGTGTACACTTTCCCGTTTCTGAAAGTGCCCAAGGGCGATGGGAATATCTTGTTGAGCTGCCATTTCTATGAGCCGTTCTTGTTGAGCCATTATCGGGCCAGTTGGACGGAATTTGGCAACTACCAGGGTCCCGTGTATTATCCGGGAGAATTGGTTACCAAGCAAGAGTTTGAGGCGTTGTCTGAAGCTGACCAGAAATTAACGAAACGTTTCCGTGGAATGGTCTGGGACAAGGCGATGCTGGCTGCTTACCTGTCAAAGGCAAAGCAGGTGGCTGATGAAAAAGGCTTGAATCTGTATTGCGGTGAATTCGGTGTGTATGAGAAAGCGCCCAAGGCCGATGCTTTGAGATGGTTCAAGGATGTGATTTCCGTATTTGACAGTCTGCATATCGCCTGGTCTATATGGGATTACAAAGATAGCTTTGGTGCGTTCACTCCGCAGGGACTTCCTAAGAAAGAATTGATGCATACCTTGATGTCGGGTAGCGGCAAGAAGATTGAAGTGGGAGGTATGCCTCTCTATCTGGATGTTCGGAAACCGTTGGAACTTCGTGTGAAAGATGCTTTGAGTCGAATGACGTTGGAAGAGAAAACTCGTTTGAGCTACGCCGACGGACGATTCAGTACACCGGGATGTGCCCGTTTGGGCATTCCGGGGCTGATGTACTCTGACGGCCCTCATGGAGTACGTGCAGAAATTTGTTGGAACAGCTGGGATTATGCCGGTTGGACCAACGACAGCTGTACTGCTTTTCCGGCGCTGACTTGTCTGGCTTCTACCTGGAATCCTTCTTTGTCGAAGAAATATGGATTGGCTATCGGAGAAGAAGCTCGTTTTCGTCATAAAAATGTGTTGTTGGGTCCGGGTGTGAATATTTACCGGACTCCGCTGAACGGACGCAACTTTGAATACATGGGCGAAGATCCTTTTCTGGCCGCCCGTATGTGTGTGCCTTATATCCAGGGAGTACAGGAGAACGGAGTGGCCGCCTGTGTGAAACATTATGCTTTGAACAATCAGGAGCACTGGCGGAATCACATTGATGTGCAGGTCAGTGACCGGGCCTTGTATGAGATTTACCTTCCGGCCTTTAAGGCAGCAGTGGAAGAAGGGAAAGTCTGGAGCATCATGGGGGCCTACAACAAGGTGAGAGGTACACATGCTGCACATAACAAGTTGTTGAACAACGATATCCTGAAGGGAGAATGGAAGTTCGACGGCTGTGTGGTAACCGACTGGGGAGCTGCTCACGACACGTATGAGGCTGCGATGAACGGACTGGACCTTGAACTGGGGACCTTTACCAATGGATTGACTTCCAATTCCGATCAGGGATATGACAACTATTATTTAGGTAGTGCCTATCTTCGGATGGTCAAGGAAGGTAAGGTACCCATGAGTGTAGTCGATGACAAGGCTTCCCGGGTGTTGCGACTGATTTTCCGTACAGCCATGAACGCAGACGGTCAATTTGGCGCCATGTCCAATGATTCCCATTATGAGACCGCCTACCAGGTGGCTACGGAGGGGGTAGTATTATTGAAGAATCAGTCCGTATTTAAAGGAGAATCTTTATTACCTTTGAAGCAGGGAAAGTATAAACACATTCTGGTGGTGGGTGACAACGCCGTTCGGAACCTGATGGCAGGAGGCGGTTCTTCAGAATTGAAACCGAAGATGGTGATTACTCCGCTGGAGGCCTTGGTGAAAGAGTTGGGTAGTGATTGTGTGACTTTCTCTCAAGGATACATGGCCGGCCGGCCGATGTTCGACCGCGCAGATGTGATTCCTCAGTCGGTTGCCGATTCGCTTTACAATGCCGCCATTGAAGAAGCTCGTAAAGCCGATTTGGTCATCTTTATGGGAGGTCTAAACAAGAACTACCAGCAGGATTGTGAAGGAGAAGACCGTCGCGCCTACGAATTGCCTTATGGACAAGATCGTTTGATTGAAGGGCTGTTGAAAGCCAACAAGAAGCTCGTAGTGGTATTGACCAGCGGAAATGCAGTAGCCATGCCTTGGTTGAAGGAGGTACCCTCATTGGTACAGTCTTGGTATCTGGGCTCTATTGGTGGTAAGGCACTTGCCGATGTGCTGTTGGGCGAGGTGACTCCGAGTGGAAAGCTGCCGTTCTCTTATCCGGCCAAGCTGGAAGATTGTCCGGCACATTATTATGGAGAACTCAGTTATCCGGGCGACAGCATCCGTCAGGAATACAAGGAAGACATCCTGGTGGGCTATCGCTGGTATGATACGAAACATATCCAGCCGCTGTTTCCGTTTGGGTATGGCTTGAGTTATACGCAGTTTGAATATGGTAAACCGGTCATTTCTGCCCGTGAGATGAAAGGTGATGACGTATTAGAAATCCGATGCAACGTGAAGAACGTGGGAAGTGTGGCTGGAAAGGAAATCGTACAGCTGTATATCGGGGATGAAAAATGTCGTGTACTGCGTCCGGTGAAAGAGTTGAAAGATTTCTATAAAGTCGCTCTTCAGCCCGGTGAGGAAAGAGAGGTTGTATTTACCGTGGACAAAGAGGATTTGATGTTCTTCGATGACCAGCTCCATGATTGGGTGGCTGAACCGGGTAAGTTTAAAGCGTACATCGGAAGTTCTTCCAAAGATATCAAGGGAGTGGTAGAGTTTGAACTGAAATAAGACGAGACCTTTTGAAAAACAAGAAACTAAAACTTTAGATGCCATGAATTTACTAAGAAATGTGATTTTAGCCTCAGTGATTGGCACTGGGATGTGTATGGCAGACAACGTACACAGCATAAAGCCGGCCATTCCGGTAGATAAAACCATTGAAGCCAATATTCAGAAATGGCTGGATAAAATGACTTTGGAAGAAAAAATCGGTCAGATGTGTGAGATTACGGTGGATGTCATCACTGATTTTGAGGCCACCCAGAAAAATGGCTTTACACTCAGCGAGGCGCAGCTGGATACGGTGATTGGCAAATATAAAGTCGGGTCTATTCTGAATGTACCTTTGAGCGTAGCACAGAAGAAGGAGACTTGGGCGAAGATGATTAAACGCATACAGGAAGTTTCCATGAAAGAAATCGGTATACCGTGCATCTATGGCGTAGACCAGATTCATGGTACGACCTACACGCTGGAGGGTACCTTGTTTCCGCAGGGAATCAATATGGGGGCTTCTTTCAACCGGGAATTGACCCGGAAAGGTGCGGAGATTTCGGCGTATGAAACCAAGGCCGGCTGTATTCCTTGGACGTATGCACCGGTGGTGGATTTGGGGCGCGATCCACGTTGGCCCAGAATGTGGGAGAATTACGGAGAAGACTGTTATGTGAATGCCGAGATGGGAAAGGCTGCCGTAGAAGGGTTTCAGGGTACGGACCCGAACCACATCGGAGAGTATCAGGTGGCTGCCTGCCTGAAGCATTACATGGGTTATGGAGTACCGGTATCCGGAAAAGACCGTACGCCGTCTTCCATTTCTCGCAGTGACATGCGGGAAAAGCATTTTGCTCCTTTCCTAGCGGCCATTCGTCAAGGGGCCTTGAGTGTGATGGTCAATTCGGGGGTGGACAATGGTATGCCTTTCCACGCCAACCGTGAGTTGCTGACCGAGTGGTTGAAAGAAGGATTGAACTGGGATGGGATGATTGTAACCGACTGGGCCGACATCAATAATCTCTGCACCCGCGACCACATTGCGGCTACCAAGAAAGAGGCTATCAAGATTGCCATCAATGCCGGGATTGACATGTCGATGGTGCCTTATGAGGTGAGCTTCTGTACGTATTTGAAAGAACTGGTGGAAGAAGGGGAAGTACCGATGAGCCGAATCAATGATGCGGTGGCGCGTGTGCTGCGTTTAAAGTATCGGTTGGGTTTGTTTGACCATCCTTACTGGGACATCAAGAAATTCGATAAGTTTGGTTCTGCGGAATTTGCCAAGGTAGCGCTTCAGGCGGCAGAAGAATCGGAAGTCTTGTTGAAGAACGAACAGAATGTATTGCCTGTGAAAGTGGGTAAGAAGATTCTGCTGACAGGTCCTAATGCCAACTCCATGCGTTGCCTGAATGGAGGCTGGTCGTATAGTTGGCAGGGTAACAAAGCTGATGAGTGTGCTGGTGCCTATAATACCATTTATGAGGCTTTGTGCCACAAGTATGGGAAAGCGAATGTGGTGTACGAACCGGGAGTGACTTATGCAAGCTCTGACCCGAAGGCCGTGACGAACCAGAACGACAACTGGTGGGCAGAGAATGAACCGGAGATTGAGAAAGCCGTAGCGGCTGCCGCCAATGTGGATGTCATCGTGGCTTGCATCGGCGAGAATTCGTATTGCGAAACACCGGGAAACCTGACGGATTTGACGCTTTCTGCCAACCAGCGAAATCTGGTGAAAGCACTTGCCAAGACGGGTAAACCGATTGTGCTGGTTCTGAATCAGGGACGTCCGCGTATCATTAATGACATCGAACCTTTGGCTCAGGGAGTGATCAATGTGATGCTGCCGAGCAACTATGGAGCCGATGCATTGGCCAACCTGATGGCGGGAGATGCCAACTTCAGTGCAAAGATGCCTTTCACTTATCCGAAGTATATCAATGCCATCGCTACTTATGACTATAAGCCTTGTGAAAACATGGGACAGATGGGAGGAAACTATAATTATGATTCCGTGATGGATGTACAATGGCCGTTTGGATTCGGATTAAGCTATACGACGTTTACATACAGTAACCTGAAGGTGGACAAGACTTCCTTTACGGCAGACGACGAGCTGACTGTTTCTGTGGATGTCACGAACTCTGGCAAGGTGGCTGGGAAAGAAGCGGTATTGTTATATTCCAAGGACTTGGTGGCGAGCAGTACTCCCGATAACCTCCGCTTGCGCAATTTTGAGAAAGTATCGCTGAATCCGGGCGAAACCAAGACCTTGACGATGAAAATAAAAGGCAGTGACTTGGCTTTTGTGGGTTATGACGGAAAATGGCGTCTTGAAAAAGGCGATTTTAAAATAAAATGTGGTAACTTGTGGGCAGATATTCATTGTGCTGAAACAAAGCTATGGGAAACTGCTAATAAATAAATCTATGAGGTATGGTGTTTGGCTATTGGGCTTGGCTTTTCTGGGCTGTGCCCGTCCCGATTTTCGGGATTCGTCTTTGCCTTCCGACCAGCGTGCCGACCTGCTTTTGCAGGAGCTGACGTTGGAAGAAAAGGTCTCTTTGATGATGGACACATCGAAGCCAGTAGAACGGCTGGGTATAAAACCGTATAACTGGTGGAATGAAGCGCTGCATGGGGTGGCCCGTGCCGGACTGGCTACGGTCTTTCCGCAGCCGATAGGCATGGCAGCATCTTTTGACGATTCTTTGGTGTATAAGGTATTTACGGCGGTGTCGGATGAGGCGCGGGCGAAAAATACTTATTACGTGCAACATGACAGTTACAAGAGATACCAGGGACTGACAATGTGGACGCCGACGGTAAACATTTACCGTGACCCGCGTTGGGGAAGAGGGATTGAAACCTACGGCGAAGACCCTTTTCTGACAAGTAAGATGGGGGTAATGGTGGTCAAAGGTTTGCAGGGAGAAACCGACGGGAAGTACGACAAGCTGTATGCCTGTGCCAAACACTTTGCGGTACACTCGGGTCCGGAGTGGAACCGCCACTCTTTTGACGTGGAAGACTTGCCCCTTCGGGATTTGTATGAGACTTATTTGCCGGCTTTCAAGGCCCTGGTACAAGATGCCGGGGTAAAGGAGGTGATGTGTGCGTACAACCGTTTTGAAGGGGAGCCTTGTTGTGGCAGCAACCGGCTGCTGACGCAGATTCTGCGGGAAGAGTGGGGATTCGACGGCATCATTTTGAGTGACTGCTGGGCCATCAATGATTTTTTTGATGAGAAAGGACATCGCACGCACAAGGACGCACCTTCGGCTGCTTCAGCGGCCGTACTGAGTGGTACGGACCTGGAATGTGGCTCTACGTATGAATCGCTGGTAGAAGCCGCCCGGAAAAAACAGATTGACGAGAAGGTCATCGACAAGTCGGTCAAGCGGTTGCTGAAGGCCCGTTTCGACTTGGGTGAGATGGATGATCCGGATAAAGTGTCATGGACCAAGATTCCTTTCTCGGTCGTAGCTTCTGCAGCGCACGATTCACTGGCGCTGCGGATGGCGCGGGAATCCATGACGTTGTTGCTGAACAAGCACCGGGTGCTTCCGTTGAAGCGCGGTGGACTGACTGTGGCGGTCATGGGACCGAATGCCAAAGACTCGGTCATGATGTGGGGAAATTACAACGGAGTACCTTCTCATACGGTGACCATTCTGGAGGGGATTCGGTCGGCACTTGGAAAAGATGATAAACTGATTTATGAACAGGGTTGTCCGTGGGTCGGCGATGAATTGCTGGAAAGTGTGTTCAGTGAGTGCCAGTCGGAAGGGCGGCCGGGTTTCACGGCGCGTTATTGGAACAATGTGAACCACGAAGGTAAGGTAGATGTAAAGACGAGGGTGATGACACCGTTCAATTTCTGTACGTCGGGAGCTACGGTGTTTGCACCGGGTGTGAACCTGACGGATTTTTCGGCTACGTATAATGCCACGTATGTGCCCAAGGCATCAGGAGAGATTGTGCTGGATGTGTATAGTTATGGCAAGGGCAGATTGCTGGTCAACCGGAAGGAGGTGATGAAGTATCATAATGTGCACGGAGGCAACAAGCAGTCTTGTACGCTGCAGGTAGAAGCCGGAAAGAAATACGACATCGAACTTCAGTTTGAATACCTGCAAAGTGATGCGCAGTTGAACTTCGACCTGGGCTTTAAGCGGAAAGTGGATGTAGCCCGGTCGGTTCAGGCCGTCCAGAATGCCGATGTGGTAGTCTTTGTGGGAGGTATTTCCCCGAGTCTGGAAGGCGAAGAGATGGGCGTGGATTTGCCGGGCTTCCGGAAGGGAGACCGTACTAGCATCGAATTGCCGGAAGTGCAGCGGGAATTGCTGGCAGCCTTGCACCGGGCCGGAAAGAAGGTGGTGTTGGTGAACTGTTCCGGCTCGCCCATCGGACTGGTGCCGGAAACGGAGACGTGTGAGGCCATCTTGCAGGCATGGTATCCGGGGCAGCAGGGCGGTAAGGCCGTGGCCGAAGTGTTGTTTGGAGATTACAATCCAGCCGGACGCTTGCCGGTCACTTTCTACCGGAATACGGAGCAGTTGCCCGATTTTGAGGATTACAATATGAAGGGACGTACCTATCGTTTCATGACGGAAAAACCGCTTTTCCCCTTTGGGTATGGGTTGAGCTATACTACCTTTAAGTATGGCACGGCTACTTTCAATGCACAGACGATAGGCAGTGACGACAATCTGACGGTGACTGTACCGGTTTCGAATGTCGGTAGTCGCGACGGGGAAGAAGTAGTACAGGTTTATCTGAATAAGGTGGGCGACGAAGGAGGTCCGGTGAAGACCTTGCGAGCCTTCAAACGGGTGTTTGTTCCGGCTGGAAAGACTGCAAATGTGCGTATTACCTTGTCAAAGAAAGACCTGGAGTGGTGGAATGAAACGACTCACAGCATCCAGTTCTGCCCGGGTGAATATCAGGTATGGATTGGAAGCAGTTCCGATGAAAAGGACCTGAGCAAGTATGCGATTACGTTGAAGTGAGGAATTCCCGATAAATACAATGCAGGGCGGTGTCCGGTTTGCCAGACGCCGCCTTCTTTTTTGCAGAACGAAAGGCTCAGAGAATCAGTTCATAATCCACGATTCCCAGCCATTTGCCGAATTTGCGGCCCACTTCCCGGAAGCTGGACACCTTTTCAAAGCCCAGTTTCTCGTGCAGGGCATAGCTGGCCTCGTTGCCTTCGGTGATGCAGGCAATCAAGGCATGCAGTCCGCAGCGACGGCATTCTTCTATCAGGTGTTGCATCAATTCGGTACCCAGTCCCTTTCCCGTAGAGGAAGGTGCCAGGTAAATGGTGGTCTCCACACTCTGGTTGTAAGCCGCCTTCTCTTTCCATCCATGTACGTAGCAGTAACCGGCAATCTGTCCTTCCACCTCGTACACGAAATAGGGGTATTGGCTACTGATGGTCTGGATGCGGGTCCACATCTCTTCTTCGCTCACCGGTTCCAGTTCAAAGGTGATGGTGGTGTGTGTGATGTAATGGTTGTAGATGGCGGTAATGGCCGGAGCATCTTCTTTGCATACTTTCCGAATCATAATTTAAAGAATCAATCCTAGTGTAAGTAATAATCCAAAAATGAGCATGTTGCGTGAAGTCTCTCCCAAGATGCCGTTCAGGGCTTTCCCGCGGTAGATACGGGCCATGTGCTGGGTGGTCAGGATGTGCGGAATGAGGTACAGCTGCGGAAGCAGTACGGCATAGATTTTTCCGATACGCAGGAAATAGAAGCAGCACCAGCAGGCCGCCAGTCCCAGCAGGAAATACAGAATCAGTCCGGCTTTGGCACCCAACCGCACTACCAGCGTTTTCTTCCCGCTCACTGCATCCTGTTCCCTGTCGCGGAAATTATTAATCATCAGCAGGGTGTCGATGAGAAGCCCACAGGCCAGTGAGGTGAGAGTGACCGCCGTGTTCCAGTCGTGTGCCATGACATAGTAGGTACATCCCACGGGCACGAAGCCGAAGAAGACGAGCACCATCAGGTCGCCCCATCCGTGGTAAGCCAGCGGATACGGTCCGGCGGTATAGAGGAAGGCAAAAATCATGCAGGCAATGCCGACCGGAATCATTTCCAGTCCCCCGTAGTAAAGCAGGCAAAGTCCGGTGATTCCTGCCAGCAGGGTGGTACAGACTATGCCGGCCTTCATGGCCTGCGGACTGATCCATCCTTGGGCACAGGCACGTTCCGGTCCGAGACGGTCTTCGCGGTCGCTGCCTTTCAGAAAGTCGAACAGGTCGTTGATGAAGTTGGCGTCAATCTGCATCAGGAAGGCAAACAGAAAGCACAGCAAGGCCGGTACCAGCTGGAAGTGGCCGTAAATAAAGGCCAAGGCACAGCCAAGCATGACGGGGATGGCGGCTCCGGTCAAGGTCTTCGGACGGGCGGCCAGCAGCCACGCTTTAATAGAATTGGTTTTGACGTATGTCATGAAATCTGGATTTTTAGTTTTTCGTCCGGCAAAGTTAGGCATTTTTTTACGACCTTTGTCACGACCGGAAAGTTATATGTAGTTCAAAATGATGAAACGACTGAATTTGCTGGCAGGTAGCTTGCTGCTGATGAGCTTTCTGCTTTCCTCTTGTGCCACGGCGTCCTTTTC
The DNA here is from genome assembly GCA_902362595.1 of Bacteroidaceae bacterium. GTDB lineage: Bacteria > Bacteroidota > Bacteroidia > Bacteroidales > Bacteroidaceae > Phocaeicola > Phocaeicola fibrisolvens. Next base: position 172,351 of record CABIXF010000001.1, read on the forward strand.
CAAGTATAAGGGAGTGGGACGTGTGAAACGGTATGATTTTTACAGTGCCCAGTTGCCCGACTCCTTCGACGGTTTCCGGGTAGCCTTTGCCTCCGACTTTCATTTCGAGAGCCGGTTTACCGCCCGTCGGTTGCCTGGTATGTGCCGGGCCCTCCGTTCGCTGGATGCGGACGTGCTGCTGTTGGGCGGCGATTACCGTGGACGCAACGGAGGAGATGTGACACAGCTTTTCCAGGCCTTGAAGACCGTGGAGACACCCTGTGGCACGTATGCCGTGATGGGCAACCACGAGCGCGGAGCGGCCGATTCGCTGGCACGGAAGGCCATGCGGGAGACAGGCGTGCGTTTGTTGGAGCACCGGGTGGATACCTTGTGGCGGGGAAAGGAATATATCTTGCTGTGCGGCATCCGTAATCCGTTCGATTTGAAGCAGAACGGGGTGTCGCCTACCTTGGCCTTGCGGGAAGAAGATTTTGTGTTGATGCTGGTGCACACCCCCGATTACGTGGAAGATGTGGATGTATCGCACACCGACCTGGCCCTGGCGGGACATACCCACGGAGGGCAGGTCAGCCTGTTCCGCCGGTGGACGCCGGCACATTTCTCCAAATACGGCAATCGTTTCCTGACGGGATTGAAACACAACCGTGCGGGCATTCCGGTGATTATTACTAACGGACTGGGTACGTCGCGCAAGGATGTGCGCCTCTTCACCCCGAGCGAGGTGGTGCTAGTGGTGTTACACAAAAAGAAATGATTAGCGGTAGAGCCCTTTTTCCTGAATGATTCTGAACACTTCCGGATGCAGGAAATAGCGCAGGTCTTTCCCTTCGCGGATACCCTGGCGGATGAAGGTCGAACTGATTTCGAGGAGGGGAGTCTGTACCACCCGGACATGAGGAGGAAGAGGAGTTGCATCCTCTAAGGGATAACCCCGACGCGGATAGACCAGAATGTGGTGACGGCGGATGATTTCCTCGGGCGACCGCCAACGGTCGAAAGCCTGCCAGTTGTCGGCTCCGATAATCAAGTGAAATTCCCGGTCGGGATAGCTCTCGGCCAGTTTGTCGAGGGTATGGATGGTGTACGAAGGGCGGGGTAATTGGAATTCAAAATCGGAAGCCCGGAAACGGGGATATCCGGCCACGGCGGCTTCTACCATTTCCAGTCGGAGATGGTCATCAAGCAGCGTCTCGTTCTGCTTGAACGGATTTTGAGGGGTGACCAGGAACCAGACTTCCTCCAGTCCTCCGTATTCACACAGGTAATTGGCCAGTGCCAGATGTCCTATGTGAATCGGGTTGAAGGAGCCTCCGAAAAGTCCGGTTTTTATCTGAGACTTTTCTTCCATTGGATATAGTTGAGAATCTGCCATATAGCCACCAGCAACATGGCGACGGCAATGATGTATTCTTCTTTGGCTACGGCCACTACGCCTACGGCAATGGCGGCCAGTCCGATGACGATGCAGAGCAGCGTCATCCAGCGCAGAACTTTTTTAGGATTTTTCGGCATAGTCGGATGGATTTAGTGTTGGAGAAAATGGCGGATGGTCTGCAAGGCTTCCGCTTTGGCCTTTTCCAAGTCGTCGTTGACAATCACCACGTCGAACTTATCGGCATAGTCCAGTTCGAAGGTGGCTTTTGCCAGACGGCTCTCGATGACTTCGGGCGCATCCGTACCTCGACCTGTCAGTCGCTTGCGGAGTTCCTCGATAGAAGGCGGCTGGATGAAGACCGACAAGGCCCGGTCGCCATAGAATTTCTTGATGTTGCATCCGCCCACCACGTCGACGTCGAAAATCACGTTCTGTCCGGCAGCGAGCTGCTTTTCCACCTGTGCCTTCAGGGTGCCGTAGAAACGGTCCTTGTACACTTCCTCGTATTCCAGAAACTCGTTATTGGCAATGCGCTGCTTGAATTCTTCCGGAGTCAGGAAGAAATATTCCACGCCGTTCTGTTCTGTGCCACGGGGAGCGCGGCTGGTGGCCGAGATGGAAAATGCCAGGTTCAGGTTCTGTGTCAGCAAGTAATTGATGATGGTGGACTTGCCGGAGCCGGAAGGGGCTGAAAAGATGATAAGTTTTCCTGCCATATTTTTTTACATTACGTTCAACACTTGTTCCTTGATTTGTTCCAGTTCGTCTTTCATCTGCACCACGAGGTTCTGCATCTCGGCATGGTTCGACTTGCTGCCGGTGGTGTTGATTTCGCGGCCCATTTCCTGTGCGATGAAGCCCAGCTTCTTGCCTTGTCCGTGTCCGCCCGCCATGGTTTCGCGGAAATATTTCAGGTGGTTGGCCAGACGCTGTTTTTCTTCGTTGATGTCCAGTTTCTCGATGTAGTAAATCAGTTCCTGTTCCAGACGGTTCTTGTCGTAATCAATGCTCAGGGTCTTTTCCAGCGCGTCGGTGATGCGTTCCCGGATTTTGGTCACACGTTCTTTCTCGTACGGTTCGATGGACTTCAGCAGCCGTTCGATGTTGTTCAGCTTTTCCGTGAATTTCTTTTCGAGGGCGGCGCCTTCCTGTTTGCGGAAATCCACCAGGTGCTGCAAAGCCTCTTCGATGGTCTGTTTGGCCACGGTCCATTCCTCATCCGACAGTTCCTGCACGTCCACGCGCGTCAGCACGTCGGGCATGCGCAGCAGGGTGGCGAACCAGTCTTCCGGCAACGGAATGTGGCAGGTTTCAGAAATGGTTTTTATCTGGTTGTAATAGTTTTCTACGAGAGCGGTATTGATGGGAGTGGCCGATTCGGCGGCGTCTTTTTCCACCCATATACAGAAATCCACTTTCCCGCGTTCCAGGGTCTGCGTAATCAGGTTGCGGATTTCCATTTCTTTTTCACGATACAATGGAGCGATGCGTGTGGACAAGTCCATTGCTTTGCTGTTCAACGATTTGATTTCTACGTTGATTTTTTTGTCTCCGAAGGCGGTGGTTGCTTTGCCGTATCCGGTCATTGACTGTATCATAACTCCTTTTGTTTTTTAATCATTTGAGTGCAAAGGTAGGAAAAATCTGCATAAAGCGTAAACGGCTGTGTAAAAAACGTATGAAATCGCTCTGCGACGGGTAGATAAAGCCTGATAACCCCGTGGAAATAAGTTTGTTTTTCCTTGTCTGTTTTTCCAGGGATACCTGCATTTTCTCTGTCCCACACTGTGAAATACAAAAACCACAGTGTGGGATACATATTTCACAGTGTGGAATACAAATCCCGCATTGTGGAACAGAGAATGTTTGGTGGCATTTGGAGGAATGTTTGCGGAAGTTTCCGGTTTTGCGAACCGGGAGATTGGAATTTATGCAGGTCGGTTGGTCTTTCGGAAAGGCTTTGTCACTTTCTGTTCCTTTTTTCGTGAGAGAGTGAGAAGAAAAGTGTATATTTGCAGACTAATATATAATTGTATTGAATTTAATTATGTCGTGCATTTTACATATTGAAACGTCGACGGAAGTCTGCTCGGTGGCAGTGAGCCAGGACGGGGCTTCCATTTTCTCGAAAGAAGATTTTAACGGCCCTTCGCATGCGACTGTGCTGGGAGTATTTGTAGATGAAGCCTTGTCGTTTGCCGACAGCCATGCCATTCCGGTGGATGCGGTAGCGGTGAGCTGTGGTCCGGGTTCCTATACGGGACTGCGTATCGGGGTTTCCATGGCGAAGGGAATCTGCTACGGACGGAACATTCCGCTGATTGGGCTTCCTACGCTGGAGGTGATGTGCGTGCCGGTACTGCTGGCTCACGACCTGCCGGAAGATGCCTTGCTTTGCCCGATGATTGATGCACGCCGGATGGAAGTGTATGCGGCGGTGTACAACCGTGCCCTGAAGGTACAGCGTGAAATCGGTGCAGACATCGTAGATGAAAATTCGTATGCCGAGTTCTTGGAAAAGCATCCGGTATATTTCTTTGGCAACGGGGCCGCTAAATGCAAGGAAAAACTGACGCATCCCAATGCGCATTTCCTGGAAAATATACATCCGCTGGCCAAATGGATGTTCCCGTTGGCTGAAAAGGCGATGGCTACACAGGATTTCAAGGATGTAGCTTATTTTGAACCTTTCTATCTCAAGGAATTTGTGGCCTCCAAGCCTAAAAAACTGTTGTAAGAGAACAGATGGAAAGTCGTAGAATGTGGAATAACTGATAATTTTATATGGAATATAATACCCAGCAGCGAAAATTACCACTTCCGGAATACGGAAGAAGTGTGCAGAACATGGTAGACCATGCCTTGACCATCGAGGATCGTGCGGAACGTCAACGGTGTGCCAATACCATCGTGAATATTATGGGAGGGATGTTTCCTCAATTGCGTGACATGGAAGATTTCCGCCGTAAGTTGTGGGATCATCTGGCTATCATGGCCGACTTTAAACTGGATATTGACTATCCGGTGGAAATCGTGAAGAAGGAAAGTCTGGAAGTGAAACCCGACCGGATTCCTTATTCGCCCAATGTGATTCGCTATCGCCATTATGGACGATTTATCCAGGATTTGATAAAAATTGCGGTAGATTATCCGGAAGGTGAAGAGAAAAAACAGTTGATTAAGTACATTGCCAACCACATGAAGAAAGATTACCTCAATTTTAACAAAGATGGGGTGGAAGACCAGAAAATTCTGGATGATTTGTGTGAACTGTCAGGCGGACGTATCAAACTGTCGGCCGATGAACTTCATCTGGTAGAGCAACGTACGGTAGGACCGCGTCGTCGGCAGATGAACAACAACCAGCAAAGAAAGAAATATTAATCAAAATCGGATACTATGGCTTCATTTGTAATCGAAGGAGGGCACAAACTGCAGGGGGAGATTGTGCCTCAGGGGGCTAAGAACGAAGTGCTGCAGGTGCTTTGTGCTACGTTGTTGACAGACGAGGAAGTGATTATCGGAAACATTCCGAATATTCTGGATGTCAATAACCTGATACAGCTGCTCCGTGATATGGGCGTAAAAGTAGCAAAAACAGGAAGTGATACGTTCTCTTTTCAGGCGGATAATTTGAATCTGGCTTACCTGGAAAGCGATGAGTTCTTGGGACGCTGCTCCAAACTGCGTGGCTCGGTCATGTTGGTCGGTCCTTTGATTGCCCGTTTTGGGAAAGCAATGATTTCCAAACCGGGAGGTGACAAGATTGGTCGCCGGCGTTTGGATACCCATTTCTTGGGTATTCAGAAACTGGGTGCTTCGTTTGATCACGATGCTGCGAAAGGTCGTTTTTGTATTACTGCTGACAAGCTGAAAGGTACGTATATGTTGCTGGATGAGGCATCTGTCACAGGTACGGCCAATATTATTATGGCGGCAGTGCTGGCCGAAGGAGTCACCACGATTTACAATGCGGCCTGTGAGCCTTATGTACAGCAGTTGTGCCGGATGTTGAACCGGATGGGTGCCAAAATCTCGGGCATCGCTTCCAATTTGCTGACCATTGAGGGTGTGAAGAGCCTGAAAGGTTGTGCGCATACGGTGTTGCCGGATATGATTGAGGTGGGAAGTTTTATTGGCATGGCGGCTATGACGGCCAGTGAAATCACGATCAAGAATGTGTCGTATGAAAATTTAGGAATCATTCCCGACAGTTTCCGTCGGCTGGGTATTCAGCTGGAGCAGCGGGGCGACGATATTTATGTGCCCGCACAGGAACACTATCAGATTGATTCGTTCATTGATGGCTCTATCATGACGATTGCCGACGCTCCATGGCCGGGACTGACTCCCGACTTGCTGAGTGTGATGCTGGTGGTAGCTACCCAGGCCAAAGGAAGTGTGCTGATTCACCAGAAAATGTTTGAAAGCCGCCTGTTCTTCGTGGATAAGCTGATTGACATGGGGGCGCAGATTATCTTGTGCGACCCACACCGCGCCGTGGTCATCGGTCATGACCGTAACTTCTGTCTGCGGGGAGGCAATATGACCTCTCCGGATATCCGTGCCGGCATTGCTTTGCTGATTGCGGCTTTGGGAGCGAAAGGTATCAGCCATATCCATAACATTGAACAGATAGACCGGGGATACCAACACATTGAACAGCGACTGAGTGCGCTGGGAGCACGTATCACCCGTATAGAATAAGGTATGATTAGAAAAGAGGAAGTTTTTAAGATAGGAATCATCAACAAGCCGCATGGGGTAAAAGGTGAAGTCTCGTTTACGTTTACCGACGACATCTTCGACCGGGTGGATTGTGAGTATCTGATTCTGTTGCTGGACGGGATTCTGGTCCCGTTCTTCATCGAGGAGTATCGTTTCCGCTCCGATAACGTGGCTCTGGTGAAATTCGAGGGAGTGGATACAGCGGAAAAGGCACGTAGTTTTACCAACGTGGAAGTGTATTTCCCGGTGAAGTACATGGATGAGCAAGATGAAATCACGTCGTGGAATTTCTTCGTCGGATTTAAGGTACACGATGTGCATCATGGTGATTTGGGTGAAGTAGTGGATGTGGATGATGCTACGATGAATGTCTTGTTTGTCATAGAGAAGGAGGGGGAAGAACTGCTTTTGCCTGCTCATGAAGAGTTTATACTCAACATTGACAGGGAACAGAAACTTTTGACGGTAGACATTCCCGACGGTTTATTGGACTAAAAAGCTTGTGGCATGAAAAAGAAAGGGCGTAAGGCATTTTGGCGGAATATTAAGTTTAAATATAAACTGACCATCATTAACGAAAATACCTTGGAAGAGGTAGTAGGCATTCATGTGTCGAAGTTGAACGGATTCTCTGTATTGCTTGCTACTTGTACGGTAATCTTTCTTTTGGCTGCCATTATTATTGTGTTTACTCCTTTGCGGAATTATCTTCCGGGCTACATGAACAGTGAAGTCCGTTCGCAGGTGGTGACGAATGCACTGAAGGCTGATTCACTGGCAGATGCCTTGGAAAGGCAAAATAGGTATATCATGAATATACAGGATATCTTCAGTGGAAAGGTAAATGTGGATACCGTGCAGTCGATAGACTCATTGACCTCCATCCGGACGGCAGAATTGATGGGCCGTTCAAAAGAAGAGGATGATTTCCGGCGGAAATATGAAGAACGGCAAAAGACCGAATTGGCTACTGGAACGGAGGAACATGAATTGTCGGGACTGTTGTTTTTCCGTCCTACAAAGGGGATTGTAGTCAAGGATTTCTCTCCGGCACACCAACATTATGGAGTAGATATGGCGGCTGCCATGGACGAAAGTATCGTGGCTGCTATGGATGGTACGGTGATGCTGGTGGTGCAGACGCCCGACAAGGGTTTCCTGATTCAGATTCAGCATGAACAGAATTTTATTTCCATTTATAAGCATTGCGGCACTCCGAGGAAGAAGGAAGGCGACCGTGTAAAAGGAGGAGAAGTTATCGCATTGGCCGGAACGGAGGACGAAGGCAGACATGTGTCGCATGTGCATTTTGAACTGTGGCACGAGGGAGCTCCGATTGATCCGGCAAAATATGTTGTATTTTAAAGTTATGAAAAAACAGATTGCCATATTAGGTTCTACCGGTTCCATCGGTACGCAGGCTCTTCAAGTGATTGGGGAGCATCCTGATTTGTATGAGGTATATGCGCTTACGGCCAACAACAAGGTGGAGTTGCTGGCTGAACAGGCACGTAAGTTTCACCCGGAGGTGGTGGTGATAGCAAATGAAGACAAATATAAAGCATTGAAGGAAGCATTGGCCGACGAGCCGGTGAAAGTATATGCCGGAGCCGAGGCGTTGTGTCAGGTGGTCGAGTCGCAGCCCATCGACATCGTATTGACAGCCATGGTGGGGTATGCCGGCCTGAAACCGACTATCAATGCCATTAAGGCTGGAAAAATCATTGCTTTAGCTAATAAGGAGACCTTGGTAGTGGCCGGTGAACTGATTACCGGACTGGCTCGGCAGTATAAGACACCGATTTTGCCGGTGGATTCTGAACATTCAGCCATTTTCCAGTGTTTGGAAATTAACAATCCCGTACACAAGGTGATTCTGACGGCTTCGGGAGGACCGTTCCGTACGTTTACCATGGAGCAGTTGCAGACGGTAACCAAAGAGCAGGCTCTGAAGCATCCCAACTGGTCGATGGGAGCGAAAATCACGATTGACTCTGCGTCGATGATGAACAAAGGCTTTGAGGTGATTGAGGCCAAATGGCTGTTTGGAGTAACTCCTGCGCAGATTGAGGTGGTGGTGCATCCGCAGTCGGTGATTCATTCCATGGTGGAATTTGAAGACGGGGCGGTGAAAGCCCAACTGGGCGTACCCGACATGCGTCTGCCTATCCAATATGCCTTCTCGTATCCGAAGCGGGAGCATCTTTCGGGCGAGCGGCTGGATTTTGCCAAATACAATACGTTGACTTTCGAGAAACCAGACACGCAGCGTTTCCGCAACTTGGCACTGGCTTACGAGGCTCTGCACCAGGGAGGAAACATGCCTTGTATCGTGAATGCGGCCAATGAGGTGGTGGTGGCTGCCTTTTTGAAAGACCAGATTTCATTTTTGGGAATGAGTGACGTGATTGAAAAAGCAATGAATCGCGTACCTTTTATCCAGACACCTACTTATGGTGATTATGTGGCTACCGATGCCGAAACACGGCGTATTGCCGCAGAATTGGTGATTAATGGGATGAAATAAAAATCTAAATTATATAATATAAAGTAAGAAGTTAAGTAGAAATGGAAACATTTTTGATTCGTGCCCTTCAGTTGATTCTCAGCTTGTCGTTGCTGGTGATTATTCATGAGGGGGGACATTTTTTCTTCGCCCGCCTGTTCAAGATTCGGGTGGAGAAGTTTTATATATTCTTTGACCCTTGGTTTTCGCTGTTCAAGTACAAACCGAAGAACAGTGACACGGAATATGGAGTGGGATGGTTGCCGTTAGGTGGGTATTGCAAGATTTCGGGAATGATTGACGAGTCGATGGATACCGAACAGATGAAACAGCCGGCCCAGCCGTGGGAGTTCCGTTCCAAACCGGCGTGGCAGCGTTTGCTGGTCATGATAGGAGGAGTCTTGATGAACTTCCTGCTGGCCTTGTTCATTTATTCCATGATTCTGTTTACGTGGGGAGATCGTTACACGGCTTTGAGTGACATGACCATGGGCATGAAATTCAGTGAGCATGCGAAGGAAATCGGCTTTCGTGACGGAGATATTTTGAAGAGTGCTGACGGCGAGGAACTGACTCGTTTCAATATGGACATGATTCGCAGCATTGTGGAGGCTCGTGAGGTTACCGTGTTGCGGAAAGGACAGGAAAAGAAAATTCTGTTGCCGGAACTGAGCTTGCTGGATGTGGCAAAAGAGGATCCTCCTTTTGTGGATGTATTTTATCCAAATGTGGTCGATTCGGTGCTGCCGGGCGGAGGATTTGCCAAGGCAGGTGTTCAAAAAGGAGATTCTTTGTTGGCATTCAATGGAAAGACGATGACTTCATGGAATGAGTTCCTGGACAATATGGCAGATTTGAAGGCGAAAGCCGAATTGGATAAAAAGACATCGGCTGAGTTTACGTTGGTATATTCACGTGCCGGCGTGCGGGATACAGTTAAAGTCTTGACTGACGATAAGTTTAAGGTAGCGGCCATGGGAGGTTTGGTAGATTACAAACAACGTACGTTGACTTATGGATTCTTTGAATCCTTCCCGGCAGGAGTTACTTTAGGAGTAAATACCTTGAAAGGCTATGTGAATGACATGAAATATGTATTCACGAAAGAGGGTGCCAAGAGTGTGGGAGGTTTTGCCACCATTGGAAGTATCTTCCCGAAGGTATGGGACTGGCAGCGTTTCTGGGAAATGACGGCCTTCTTGTCCATTATTCTGGCTTTTATGAACATTCTGCCGATACCGGCACTCGACGGTGGCCATGTCTTGTTCTTGCTGTACGAGATTATCGCCCGCCGGAAGCCGAGTGACAAATTCTTGGAATATGCACAGATGGTGGGAATGTTCCTGCTGTTCGGCTTGCTTATCTGGGCCAACTTCAACGATGTGTTGAGGTTCTTGTTTTAGCGAAAGTTTCAAATGAAATAAAGACACAAGGGCACGGAGAAAGGTTTCTCTGTTCTTTGTGTCTTTTTTGTGTAATCCATCTAATAGAATAAAAGGAATGAGGAAGAAAATCCTATTGGCTGCTATTTTGTGTGGCGGCTTTTGCCTGACGGCAGTTTCTGGCGGGGGAGCGGAAGAGCGTCTGCCCGGTTATCTCCAGGCAGAAAAGTTTACCAAGAGTAAACTCGACAAGATGTTGTTTTCCACCATGGTCGACCCGCACTGGTTCCAGCAGGGAACGAATTTTTGGTTTGAGTATAAGACCAGCGAAGGGAAGTTCTGGTATGTAGTCAATCCCACTGCCAAACGCAAGGACTTGTTGTTCGACCGGGACCGTCTGGCTTCGCAGTTGACGGAGATTGTGCAGGATCCCTTCGAGGCACATCAGTTGCCCATTGCCGATTTGAAGGCGGGAGAAGACGGACATACCTTTACGTTCAAGGTGGTGTCAAAAGCCGACTCTACGTTCTATTTCTCGTACGACTATCCCACTCAGAAGCTGACATACCTGAAGGACAAGGAGAAAGAACCGGAGGAGGTGAACTGGGCTTCCGTATCGCCAGACGGACAGCGGGTGATTTATGCCAAAGATTGCGATTTGTATTACATGAGCATTGCCGATTACCGGAAGGCCCGGAAGAACGAGAAGGACAGCACCATCGTGGAGGTGCGCCTGACGAGTGACGGAACACCGGATTTCGGGTATGGCATTCCTTACAGCACGCTGAACACGGATACTTTGTGTAATGGCAAACGCCGGGGTGCGTGGGGATACTGGTCGCCCGACTCCAAGTATTTTGCAACCATCATTGCAGACCAGCGGAATGTGAAACCGCTGTGGGTCATCAATTCCATTGCAGAACCGCGTCCTACCTTGGAGACCTATAAGTATGAGATGCCGGGAGAGACCGGTATGCCGGAATATCATCTGTATTTGTTCGATGTGCAGGCGGGTACGCGGAAAGAAATCCGTACGGCAGCCTGGAAAAATCAGTCGATTGATTTGGAAGGAAAGCCGCTGGAACAGAAGCAGCGCGACAAGGAACTGATACCGCGTATCTGGCAGGGCGATAACCAACGTTTCTTCCTGACCCGCAGCAGCCGTGACTTGCATCGCATTGATGTATGTACCTATACTTTGGGCGAAGATTCCATTGTGCCGGTGGTAAAGGAACGGATGAATACTTATCAGGAAACTCGTCCTATTCATGTGCTGAATGGAGGAAAAGAGTTTATTCAGTGGAGTGAACGTGACGGTTGGGCACATCTTTATTTATACGATGACAAAGGAAACCTGAAGAACCGCATCACGGAAGGCCCTTGGCACGTAGAACGTGTGGTGAAGGTGGACGAGGCTACTCGTACCGTATATTTTGTAGCCAACGGACGTGAGAAAGGCGAGAATCCGTATTACGAGCATTTCTACAAGGTGAATGTGAACGGCAGTGGATTGAAACAGCTGACACACGGGGAGTTCTTCCACGATGTGGAGATGGACGATGAAGCCCGTTTCTTCGTGGATAATTATTCGCGTGCCAACACCATCCCTTGTGCGGACCTGCTGGACCGTAACGGCAACAAGGTGATGACGATACAGGAAAGCGATTTTTCTTCTTTGAAAGCAGCTGGTTACCAGTTCCCGGAGCCGTTTAAAGTAAAAGCAGCCGATGGAGTGACCGATTTGTACGGTATAATGTACAAGCCGTTTGATTTCGATTCTACCAAGGTTTACCCGATTATTGACTATGTCTATCCGGGTCCGCAGGTAGAAGCCGTGGATTATCCGTTCCGACGGATGAGTGTGCGTACCGACCGCTTGGCACAGGCCGGATTTATCGTGATTACCGTCGGACAGCGTGGCGGTCATCCTAGTCGTTCCAAGTGGTATCACAACTATGGTTACGGCAATATGCGTGATTATCCGTTGGCCGACCATAAGGCGGCTGTGGAGCAGCTGGCAGCGCGTTATCCTTTTATCGATATCACACGGGTAGGTATCCACGGACATTCCGGAGGCGGATTCATGTCGACTGCGGCCATCTGTCAGTATCCGGATTTCTACAAGGCTGCCGTATCATGTGCAGGTAATCATGACAACCGTATCTACAACCGCTGGTGGAGTGAGACCCATCATGGCGTGAAGGAAGAAATCTCTGAGAAGGGAGATACGACGTTTGCCTATAAGATTGCTACCAATCCAGAGATTGTGAAACAGTTGAAGGGCCACCTGATGCTGGTACACGGCGATATCGACAACAATGTGCATCCGGGAAATACCATTCGTGTGGTCAATGCCCTGATTCGGGCCAACAAACGTTTTGACATGCTGATTCTGCCGGGCCAGCGCCACGGTTTCGGCGACATGGATGAATATTTCTACTGGCGCATGGTGGATTTCTTCTCGAAATACCTGAAAGGAAAGCAGGAGGATTCGGTGGATATTCCCCAGCGATAACTCTTCATTATGTGAGATAACTTTATACAGCGGGAGGGCTTTGGGAGTCATTCCGCTGTTTTTTTTGTGGATACTTTCCTATTTGTGTGAATGGAATAAAGAATAAGGCTTTCTTTTTGTTCAGGCTTGCTAAATTTTATGCTTAATCAGCGAACCCCTCAGGTTTCTACGTTGAATCATGAAAACCGGGGATGTAGGGAGAAACATTGTTTTGCGAGGATGGATGGTGAGTGTTTGTCCTTCCAATAGTTGACGTATGGATACAAAAAAAGCGAGAGCTCATCGAACCTCCGCTGCCTTCCTAAAGAACCCCCATTTAAGGGTTCTTTTCATCTTCTTAATTTTTGTGTCTTTGTTATCCTTTCTACCTTTTCTTTTTACCAGAAGATATTCCAATACCTTCTCAAACCTAATTCCTGAAAACTTTTACCTTTAAAATCTAATACCTGTACTTAAAAATAATCTAATACCTTAATAGTCTAGCTAATACCTTAAATAAATTGCTTTTTACCTTTTTAGTCTCTCTAATACCTTATATATTTCTTTTTTCTTTTTACCTATCGGTTTCACAACCACACTGCAAAGGTAAATCTTTTTTTATTGACTGCAAGAAGTAGTACATTCTTTTTTTAATAAATAGTTGTTTTCATGATATAAATCAAGAAAAGGCATATTTTGCCATTTGTGTGCGGAAACGGAATCCCGTGTGCGAGAACGGTGATTTTTGTGCACGGTAACGAATGAGAAATAGGAAGAAAGTGATAAAATGAATGCCACATTTTTAGTTGCGAATTTATGAACTAAAAATGCGGCATGTGTCAAAAATGTGGGTAAGTCTTTATTTGAGTTTAAGAATCCGCTGGTTGCTGCTTCCACAAAAGTCGAGAAAAGGAGAATAGAGCGACTCGATGAAAGGACCGTCCACCAGCACATGGATGTAGGGGAGGAGTTCTTTGCGTTCCGGGTCCTGAAGGAGCTGTTCGTAGGTGTAGCCCGTATAGCACCAGATGTGCATTCCTGTGCGCTGGCTGATGGCTTTCAGTACCGGGAGAAACTCTTTCGGGTTGTAGAAAGGGTCTCCTCCCGAGAAAGTCACTCCGTCGAGCAACGGATTGGCATTGATTTCCTGAATCATCTGCTCCAGTACTTCCGGTGTGAGTGGTTTCCCGGCCCGAGGGTTCCAGGATTCCGGGTTGTGACAGCCCTTGCAACGGTGGCTGCATCCGGCCAGGTAGATGGAATACCGGATGCCCTCTCCGTCGACAATGGTTTCTGGATATGTATATAAATAATGTAACATCACTCGTAAAAAGGGTTATGCATGCTTTACACGGTCACGCTCTTCCGCCCGCTTGGCCGAGTTCCAACTGTTGAGGTCGCCTGTCAGGTAACCTGTGATGCGGCGCATGCGCAGGATGTTCTCCCCGTTACATACCGGGCAGCGGCTGTAGATAACTCCCTTGTAACCGCAGTCGTGGCAGGTGTCTACTGGATGGTTGATGGAGCCGTAGCCAATCTGTTCGTCGTGCATCACCTTGACAATCTTGGCGATGGCCTTCACGTTCTTCTGCGCTTCTCCATCCAGTTCCACGTAGGTGATGTGGCCGCCTCTGGTCAGGGCATGGAAAGGAGCTTCCCGCTTGATTTTCTCTACAATCGTAATCGGCTCCTTCACGTCCACATGGAACGAATTGACATAGTAGTCGCGGTCGTTCACTCCTTCGATGAGGCCGTATTTTCGTTTGTCCATCCGGGTGAAACGGCCGGAAAGTCCTTCTGCCGGGGTAGCCAGCACGGAATAGTTCAAACCGTATTTCTGCTTATAAGCCTCCGCTACTTTGTTCATTTCTTCTACGGCTGCATAGAGCGTTTCCCAGGCTTTCGGATTATGCCCGTGTCCCTGTCCGTAGAGTGCCACCATGGCGTTGTGCCCTCCGATGAAGCCGATGCCCAAGGTACCCTGGTTCAGCACGTCGCCCACCTCCTCATTCGGATGACGCTGTGCACCGCCTTTCCATACGTTGTTGCCCATCATGAACGGGAACTGCCGGGCGAGGGCCGTACGCTGGTATTGGTAGCGGGTGTATAATTGCTCGGCAATGAATTCCGCCATGGAGTGAACCGACTGGAGGAAGAATTCCTTGGCTTTTTCTAGACGATTTTCTGGAGTTTCGTCCACAAAAGCTTCCGCTTTGCGATGCGCTTCGATGGCCAGTCGCGGCAGGTTCATGGTCGTGAAAGAAAGATTGCCTCGTCCCAGTGAGGTCTTTTCTCCGTGCAGGTTCTCGAACACACGGGTACGGCATCCCATGGTCGCCAGCTCGTAGCGGTAGCGTTTCGGGTCGTCGGCCCGCCATTTCTCGTGCGTGTTGAAAGGGGTGTCCAGGAACATGAAGTTCGGGAACAACGCCTTGGCCGTGGTGCGGCAAGCCTGCAGGAAGAGGTCGAAGTTCGGACATTCGAAAGTCACCTTTCCTTCAAGGGCCGCTTCAAAGTCCTGCATGGCCAGCTGGTAGTCGGCATCGGAATAAGTCACCCCGTTTTTGACCTTGAAAATCTGAATCGGGAACACCGGTACCTCTCCGTGGTTGCCCAAGCCTTCGATGGTGGCTTTCAACAGTTCCTGAATGACCATTCTTCCCTCAGCCGAGGTGTCGGTACCGTAATTGATGGAACTGAAAACCACCTGGTTTCCTCCGCGGGAATGCATAGTGTTCAGGTTGTGGATGAAACCTTCCATGGCTTGGTGCGTGTCTTTGCGGGTCTGTGTCAGCGTCTTGCGCAACGCGTAGTCCAGTTCTTCCTGTGTCAGCGTAAGGCCTTGGTTTGCCAGAAAGCTGAGGTAAGTAGTACGTGTTTCTTCTCCGGCTTCGATGCCCTGGAAATGCGTACGTATGCCTTTGAGGATTTCTTTTTCGTCGGTTTCTATTCCCTTGAGGTCGAACAACAAGCTGAGGAGTGTGGCCAGGATTTTCTGGAAACTCTTCAGTACCCCTTTGGCCATGAAGAAGTCGAAGGCCGGAATAGCCTGTCCTCCATGCTGTTCGTTCTGGTTGGTCTGGAAGATGATGGTGGACAGGGTAGCATAGCTCTGGATGGACTGCGGCGTACGGATGCTGCCGTTTTTGGTATGGAAACCCCGTTCGAATAGGTCGTCCAGGTCGTACTGGATACAAGTCGTCGTTTTAGTGGGGTAATAATCTAGGTCGTGAATGTGGATGTCGCCCAGCTGGTGTGCCTCGGCATACTGCTTGGGTAGCAAATATTTGTAGGTGTAATCCTTGGTGATTTCAGAAGCGAACGTCATCATCTGTCCGGCCGGCGTATGACTCGACATGTTGGCGTTGCTCAGGTTCACATCGTTCTTGTCGATGGCCACGATGCCGTCCATGATGTGCTTGATACGCGTCTTACGCTCCCGTTCAGTGTTACGCCACTGGCGGTAGATAATGTATTTCTTGGCCACCTCCGGCTGTACCTTCATCAGTTCGTTTTCCACGAGGTCCTGGATATCTTCCACCCCGATGGTCTGTTGGGTGAAATGCGACACTACCTGCCGGGTGATACCTTCTATTTCCTCCTCCTGGAAGTCGATGCCGGTTGCCTTGAACGCTTTACCGATGGCATTGGTGATTTTGGCGGCCGAAAAGTTCTCCTGCTTTCCGTCGCGCTTGATGATACGGATTTCTGTCAGATTCATTTTTCTGTAAATTAAAGAGTGAGACATAAATTTAGGCTTTCCCGGGCAGGTCTTCTGACTGATCTCTCGCCGTAGACGCCTTCCCATGAGTGGGCTCACAGTGGCTTGCAGAGCGTGTCACGGTTTCCACAAGAATCACAGCAGCAGGTACTGTCGCCGATTTGCACGGCATTCCCTTTTGAAACGGTTAAGTTACCTTCGGAAAAGTGAGACAAAGATAGACGTTTGGGAGGAAAATAAAAAATGAGAATTTAGATGAGTCTCTAAATTTGGAGAACTTTTCCAGCGTAAATTAGGTCTACAGCATACTGTGGATGTGTATTTTGGTAAACTGTAATTTATACAGGTTTTTGAATATTGGAAACTTCCGGATTATTCCTTAGTTTAAGAGAGGAAGGAAATAGGAGAAGAAAAAGTCTCTCACAACCTCCGGCAGCAGCCAGCATACGGGGGTTGTGAGAGATGGGCAGATTATTTCTTTTCAGGCAGGTTGACCGGTTTCAGGCCCATCTGCTCCGCTTTCTTCAGCATAAAGTCGAAGGCCGCATCGTGTTCGTTCGGAATCACCCCGTCGAGAATGGCGTCCTTGATGGAACTTTTCAGGCTGCCGATTTCACGGCAAGGCTGGAGGTTGAACACGTGCATGATTTCAGCCCCGTCTACCGGCGGCTGGAAGTTCCGGATACGGTCTTTCTCTTCCAAATCCTTCAGTTTCTGGCGCACCAGCTTGAAATTGTCCAGGAAGCGCTGTTTGCGGGCTTCGTTCTTCGAGGTGATGTCGGCCTCGCAGAGCATCATCAGGTCGTCGATGTCGTCGCCGGCCTCAAACAGCAGACGGCGGACCGCTGAATCGGTCACTTCCTCGTCGGCAATGACGATGGGGCGCATGTGCAGTCCCACGAGCTTCTGCACGTATTTCATCTTTTCGTTCATCGGGAGTTTCATTTTGCGGAAAATTTCCGGAATCATCTTTTCCCCGATGAAATTATGATTGTGGAAAGTCCATCCCGCCTTGGGTTCCCAGCGTTTCGTTCTCGGTTTGCCGATGTCGTGGAGCAGGGTCGCCCAGCGCAGCCACAGGTCATTGGTCACTTTGGAGATGTTGTCCACCACTTCCAGGGTATGGTAGAAATTATCCTTGTGCCCGCGTCCGTTGCGTACTTCCACTCCTTGCAGAGCCACCAGTTCCGGGAAAATCAGTTCCAGCAGTCCGCAGCGGTCCAGGTCGATAAACCCTTTCGACGGAACCGGCGACAAGAGTATCTTGTTTAGTTCGTCGGCGATGCGTTCGCGGGAGATTATCTTGATGCGGTCCTTGTTGCGTTCCAGTGCCGCAAAGGTCTCGTCGTCGATGTAGAAATTCAGCTGTGTGGCAAAGCGGATGCAGCGCATCATGCGCAGCGGGTCGTCGCTGAAGGTGATGTCCGGGTCGAGCGGTGTACGGATGGTCCGTTCCTTCAGGTCATCCAGTCCTCCGAACGGGTCCACCAGCTCTCCGTAGCGGTCCTTGTTCAGACAGACCGCCATGGCATTGATGGTAAAGTCCCTCCGGTTCTGGTCATCTTCCAGCGTACCGTCTTCCACCACGGGTTTGCGGCTGTCGTGGCTGTACGATTCTTTCCGTGCCCCCACGAACTCCACTTCCGTGTCCTTGAATTTGACTTGTGCCGTACCAAAATTCTTGAATACGGATATATGAGCACCTCGTCCCAGCTTCTTCCCGAAAGCCTGTGCGATTTCAATTCCGCTTCCCACTACCACTACGTCGATGTCTTTGGAAGGCCGGTGCAGGAAGATGTCTCTCACGTATCCTCCCACCACATAACATTCCAGTCCCAGCTCATCGGCTGTTTCCGAGATCAGTTTGAAAATTCGGTCGGTGAAGTGTTCTTTTAATTCCATTCGATGTATCTTTTTCAATTTGCCTGCAAAGGTACAAAAAATCCTGTGAAATTCTGCACCGGCCTTTATTGTGGCGTGTGGAGGTAGAAGGAAAAACGTCAGGGCGTTTAGGTGAAGACCTTTCTGTAATTTGTAGGGTTTCCGTATGCAAGCCGTATGTTTCCCGTTGCAGAACCGTACGTTTCGCTGTCGGGAAACGTACGGTTTCGGAAAGGAAGACCTTGAAAATGCGGTGAAAAAAGAAAAAATGTGCGGAAGAGTTCCGGAAAATAGTTGTATTTTTGCCGCTATAGAATCATGTATAAACGTATGAAAAAGATAGGATTATTGATTTTTCCCATGGCGGTGGCACTGTGTGGATGCCAGAGTGACGAAAAGCGTGCCGGCGAATTGTTCCAGCGTGCAGAGACGGCATACGCTGCCGGTGAGTATAGTTTGGCCAAGTTGCAGATTGACAGCATCCGGAACCTGTATCCCAAGGCTTTTGAGGTGCGGAAAGCCGGCATCAAGCTGATGCAGCAGATTGACCTTGCCGAGCAGACCAAGACCCTGACTTATTTGGACAGCATGATGACAGTGAAGCAGGCTGCCCTCGATTCTATTAAAGGGAAGTTCGTGTTGGAAAAAGATACCGCCTACCAGGAAGTAGGCAATTATTTCTATCCCACGCAGGTGGTCGAGAAAAACATCGGTCGGTCGTTCCTACGTGCACAGGTGAGCGAGCAGGGCGAGATGTCGCTGACCTCTATTTATTGCGCCGGGGGAAGTATTCATCATACGGCAGTGAAGGTGAGTGTGGACGATACGTTTGCCGAGACTCCGCAGTCGGTCGACAGCTATGAGACTACCGATTTGGGTCGTCCGGTGGAAAAGGCCGACTACAAGTTGGGGCAGGATGGGGGCGTTATTGCATTCTTGGTGGCCAACCGTGACAAGAAGAACATCCGTCTGGAATTTATCGGCGACCGCAACTACAAGACCGTGATGCGTCCGGACGATGTGAAGGCCGTGGCCGAGTTGAGCGAGCTGGCCCGTGTGCTTTCTGCGATGGAGGAAATCAAGAAAGAGCAGAAGGAAGCCAACCTGAAAATCAAGTTTGTAAAGCGGAAAATGGAAGAGACTCCGGAAGAATAACGTTTTCGGAAAAATAAGGGATGAGGGTGTGTCAAAATGCATACCCTCTTTTTTTATGACAACGCCCCGACTTTCCCAAGCCGAGGCATTGTTATTACCTAAAGATTTTGTATCTTTA
>CABIXF010000002.1:0-173103 GCA_902362595.1 Bacteroidaceae bacterium
CGTCGGATAAGCTGATTGACGATAGGATTATATTGAACCCAATCCTAACTTCTTACTACAGAAGTATTTATCAAGCGACCAATCTGGGCGCACTCGCATAGATTTGCGTGGTCTCAATGTTCGTATGCCCCAAAATACGGCTGACGCTCTCGATTGGCATCCCTTTGCTGAGAGCCAGGGTCGCAAATCCGTGCCTTGAGCAATGAAAGCTGATTTTCTTGGTGATGCCGCATTCCTTTATCATCTTTCCCATACGCTTGCATATTGACCAATAGTTGAGATTGGGGAATACAAGATTGTTTTCCTGAAAAGCCTTGTAACGCTCGATTATCTGCAAGGGAATATCCAGCAGCTTTACCTGAAACGGTACGCCCGTCTTATGCCGTTTGGAAATAATCCATTTTTCACCGTTTACTTCCACAATCTGGTCGTTGCTTAATTCCTTTATATCCACGAATGAGAGGGCGGTAAAACTGGCGAAAATAAAAATATCACGGAGATAGAAGTTCTTGGGGGCTTTGAACTGAAATTCCATCAATGTTTTCAGCTCATTCTCCGTCAGATATTCACGCTCTTTCGTGTTCGGGCTTATATGGAACTGGGCAAACGGATTTCTCGGTATATGCCCGTTGAAATGTGCCCGCATCACCACACCTTTCAGCCACATGCAGTTTTCCCATATCGAACCGTTGTGCAGTCCGGCTTCGTTGGAAAGGAACACGGCGAACTCCTTGATGAAGTCGGGCGTAAGTTCAGGCATGGAGATGTCGTTCCGCTTGTAATGTGACCTGATGAATGCCGCCACATGGTTTCTTGCCCGTACCCTTGCCATATAGGTAGCCCTGACCCTGTCTTTTCCGACACGCTTCTTGAACACTTCATTTTCCTTGTCGAAAGCACCGAGCAATGTTTCATACTCACCGCCCAATCCCTGATAGGCATTGCGTACCATTTCTGCCGTTACATACGCTTCACGGTCGGATATACGCTGGTAATGCTTGATGATTTGAGCCTTGATGTTGTCAAGCGCAAGATTGGTTTCCCTCGCTTCCATACTCTTGCCCTTTGCCTTGTTCCCTTTGGCATCCCAAAGCTCTTTCGGGATAGTCCGTTTGCAGCTGAACTGTGCTACCGTTCCGTTGATTGTAACTCGTCCCATGATGGGGACAATTCCGTTCTTTTCCTTACTGCCGTTCACGTAGAACAGCACCTTGAATGTGCTTCTTGCCATACTCGTTTCTTTTTGGTTGCAAAACTATAAATCAACGAGTTACCTATTGATAAGCAAAGCTGCGCAGAACGCCGCAAAATGAAACAGGGACTGTTAAATCTGCACTTTCATCGGGTAATGATTAGGAAACCGTTCTTTTGCTTTAATCTGCTTTAAGACGGTTTTCAACTGTCCGCCCAACTTCTGCGTTTTTCCTATAACTCCCTAATTATCAAATCCTGTTGCGTTAATCTGCTGCAATTCGGCGGATATCCCAGAGATTTTATGTAAGTTTGTAAAAACAGTATACCTCATTTCAGACAAGAAACCGAATCTATCCCGCTTGGTATACAGGCTTCTGAAGAGCTACGGAAAGAAAACATTCCTTACAGCATATCCCTATGAAAACAAAGAAGAAAACCATTCTCCGCCTGCTCATCGCCCTGGTAGTGGTGCTGGGGGTGGTGTATGCCTCCTTGCCCTACTATGCCCGTCAGGCGCTCATTCACTGGATGCCCGTTATCGATGACTTGGAAACCTTTCACCGACACACGGTGCATCATAATCCCGATGACGTGTGGTACTGGCCCCTTTCTGCCGACTATAACCGCTACCGACTGACGGAGCAGGATGCGCACTATCTGGACAGCCTGCGCACCGTGTCGTTTCTCGTCATTCATCGTGACAGCATCCTTTTTGAGAGTTACCGTGACGGGTGGAACGACACGCTGACCTCGAATCTCTATTCTGCCACAAAGACCATCGTGGGACTGTTGGCGGGTGTGGCCCTCGATGAAGGAAAGATTCACAGTTTGGATGACCCTGTATCGCGCTATATTCCGGCCTATACGAAAGGGATGCAGGCCGATGTCACCCTGCGCGACTTGCTGACCATGAGCGGCGGCATGGCGTGGGATGAGGCATACACCTCGCTCTTCTCCGTTACCACGCACGGCTACTACGGCAATGATCTGTACGACTTGGTGATGGGCTTGGACGTGACGGAAAAGCCCGGCGTGCAGTATTCTTATCGTAGCGGTGAGACCCAACTGCTGGCTTTTGTGATTGAAGCGGCCACCGGGAAAACACTAAGCGACTATGCCGAAGAGAAACTCTGGCGTCCGATGCAGGCCGAACGTGATGCCTATTGGTTGCTCGACAAAAAAGACGGCGACGAGAAAGCCTTTTGCTGCTTCCATACCACGGCCCGCGACGTAGCCCGTTTCGGAAGTCTCTTGTTGCATCGCGGCAATTGGCACGGCCGCCAACTGGTATCCGAAGCCTATATGGACGAGCTGATGCGTCCCGCTTCGTACCTGAAAGACCAGTGGGGAAAGGATTCTCTCAGCTACTATGGTTTCCAGACGTGGGTCATGGATTATCGCGGGATGCGTTGTCCTTACATGCGCGGTATGCTGGGGCAATACATCATCGCCATCCCTGCACTGGATGCCATCGTGGTGCGCTTGGGTCGCAAGCGTAGGGATGTCTATCACCGCGAACTTACGACCGACATCACGCGGTATATGGACATCGCCCTGAAGATGCTGAAAGAAAATCAGTGAAACGGGTACACACCTCCGAGTTATTGTTACATACCTACGGCCTGTTCTCCGCTACCTTTGCATAAAGACTAAAAAACAGGAGATGATGGACCGAAGGAAATTTTTGAAACAGGCTTCCAGCTACACCTTGGCCGCAATCGGAATGATGACAGGCATAGGGCAGGCCTTTGCCGGAACGAGGCTGATGGGGGAGAGCGCAGCAGATGCGTCGTCAAACAATCGGGCACAAAGAAAAGAGATGGAACACCGCAAGCTGGGTGGAATGGAAGTTTCTGCCATCGGCTTGGGTTGCCTGCCGATGGTGGGCTACTATGGAGGTAAATACGAGAAGAAGGAGATGATAGACCTGATTCGGAGGGCATACGACCAGGGGGTTACGCTGTTCGACACGGCAGAGGTTTACGGGCCTTACACCAGTGAGGAATGGGTGGGTGAGGCCGTTGCCCCATTTCGTGACAAGGTCAAAATCGAGACGAAGTTCGGCTTCGGGGTAGAAGAGGGGCAGCCGACCGCCCTGAACAGCCGGCCGGACCATATCCGGCGGGCGGTGGAAGGTTCGTTGCGCCGTTTGCGTACAGACCACATCGACCTGCTCTATCAGCACCGTGTGGATCCGAATGTGCCGATGGAAGAGGTGGCTGAGGTGGTAAAAGACTTGATGCAGGAAGGGAAAGTCTTGCATTGGGGATTGTCGGAGGCAAGTGCCCGCTCCATACGCCGGGCACATGCGGTATGTCCGCTTTCAGCCGTGCAGAGTGAATATGCCATCTGGTGGCGTGAACCGGAGACCAAGATTTTTCCCACGCTACAAGAGCTGGGCATTGGCTTTGTGCCTTATTGTCCGCTGGGGCGGGCTTTCCTGACGGGAACAATCAACGAACACAGCCGTTTCCAAAAGGGAGACAGGCGGTATAATCTGCCGCAATTCCAGCCTGAAGCATTGAAACACAATATGCCGCTGGTTTATCTCGTGGAGGAATGGGCGAAACGTAAAGGGGTGACTCCGGCGCAGTTTGCTCTGGTTTGGATGCTCTCGCGTAAATCATGGATTGTCCCTATTCCCGGAACAACCAATCCTGACCATCTGGATGACTTCCTAGGTGCCGCTTCCGTACGGTTGACTCCTTACGAAATGGAGGAGTTCGACGCCGCCTATGCCAAGATAGACCTGATGGGGCACCGTGCCGACCCGTTCACGGAGAGTCAAATAGATAAATAAATGATTCTACCATTATACAGATAATTTGGAGGTCATCATCCAAGAAGAGAGGTGCATGAAAGTGTTTGTGGGGTTTATAAGTTCATTTTCAGTGAAATTGGTATAAACACAGAGGATATGTCTACTCTGTATCGGGTGGTATTGTCGTATCTTTATCACATAGAAAGAACTAATCAATTAAAGACAATATGGAAGATATTTTCAAGAAAGACTTGTCGGGAGAAATGGTTTCTCCTAATGAACCGGGATATGACAAATTAATCAATGTGATTTGGGACACCATGAAGCTGGCAAATGAATTGAATACCGGCTGGCACACGCCTGAAGAAGTGCGCGACTACCTGTCTCGTATCACAGGCCGTGAGATTGATTCGTCGGTCACGCTGCTACCTCCGTTTTATGTGGATTACGGGAAGAACATCCGCATAGGGAAAGGTTGCTGGATACAGCAGGGATGCACTTTCTTTGACAGGGGTGGCATCACGTTGGGCAACGGCGTGTTCATCGCCCCGAAAGTGAACCTTATCACCATCAACCATGACCCTAATCCGGACAACCGCAGTGCCACTTACGGGCGTCCCATCGTCATTGAAGACAAAGTATGGATAGGCATCAATTCCACTATCCTGCCCGGTGTGACCATTGGTTACGGTGCCATTGTAGGGGCAAACAGCGTGGTGACGCACGATGTGCCGCCGATGACGGTAGTAGGAGGCAATCCGGCGAAGGTCATCAAAGAAATTAAATGCAGAGCAACAACGACAAGTACAATAACCGGGGAATAGAAGGTAATGAATAAATTGATTCTGACAGGGGCATTGTGTGCGGCATTCGCTACTGTATCTGCACAGATGGTGGATGTACACAGCCACATCATTCTTCCTGAATACAGGGAAGTGCTGAAAGCACACGGGGCAGAATTGGAAGAAACTTTTCCGTTGCCTGAGTGGAATGTAGAGCGGCACATCGCTTTTATGGACAGTGCAGGCATCCGTACCGCTGTGCTGACCATGCCAGCTCCACAACCTTATTATGGCGATGCGGGGGAAAGCGCTGCATGTATCCGCAGAGTGAACGAGGTTTCTGCAGAAATAAAACAGCGATACCCTGAAAGATTCAAGTTCTGTGCCTCACTGCCGTTGCCGGATGTGGAGGCTGCCATACGGGAAGCGGTGTATGCACTCGATACGTTAGGGGCCGATGGTGTGAAACTAGCGACCAACAGTCGCGGGCAGTACTTGGGGGATGAGGCATTGGACCCGTTGATGGAAATCCTGAACGAGCGTCATGCGGTCGTTATCCTCCATCCGCATCGTCCCACGCCTTATCCGAAGGAAATCATAGCCACCACACCGCTGGCGATGTATGAATATCCGGCGGAGACCACTCGTGCCGTGGTGAACATGCTGGCACGAAATGTATTGGTGCGCTATCCGAACCTGAAAGTGGTTGTGCCCCATTGCGGTTCGTTCCTGCCGTTGGCTTTACCTCGCATGAAATCCATTCTCCCGGCAATGGTGAAGCAGGGCTATATGCAGCCGATAGATTGGGAAGGCAACCTTTTGCGCCTTTATTTCGATCTGGCGGGCAACCCGACCATGGAAATCTTGCGCTCGCTGCTTACCCTCACCACGCCCGACCACATTCTTTACGGCTCGGACTATCCTTACCTGCCTGATGCCGTGCTGAAAGCCAACCTGCAAAGGCTGAAGCAGACGCTTGCTTCTGATAAGGAACTTGCCGGATATGCCGACTTGTTTCTGTGGAAGAATGCGGATGGCTTGTTTGTTAAGTGTGCAGCTGCTGGCAGTATTCGGAAGGAGTGATGCCTTCTTGCTTCTTGAACATGCGACTGAAATGCTGGGGATATTCAAAGCCGAGTCTGTCGGATACCTGCGATACGGTTTCGCCCGCTGCCAGTCCGTTCTTGGCCAGCCGGATGATGAATCGACGGATGTGATTGCTTGCCGTATCGCCAGTGGTTTTCTTGATGACGTCGCCGAAATAATTGGGTGACAGGCACAGCTTGTCGGCACAATACTGCACGCTAGGCAGGCCGAGGGTCAGCTGTAGTTTGTCTTCAAAATAATCGCGAAGCAGATGGTCGAAACGGACGAGAATGTCGGAGTTCTCTACCTTACGAGTCAAGAACTGGCGGTTGTAGAACCGTTGGCAGAAGTTGAGCATCAGTTCGATGTAGCCTACAAGGATGGTGTTCTGTAGCTCGTCTGGCTTTTTGAACAACTCGTCTTGTATCTGGCGCATGAGAGAGATAAGGATGTCATGCTCCTCATCTGTCATGTGCAGGGCTTCATTGACACGGTAGTCGAAGAAAGAATATTCCTTGATGTGCTTTTCGAGTGGAAAGCCGTGCAGCAGGTCGGGATGGAACAGGAGTGCCCAACCCGTAATAGATACCTGTTCGCCGTTGTCTTCCTTGCCTCCCACTTGTCCGGGTGCCACGCACAGCAGCGTACCTTTGTGGTAGTCATACTTGCCACGGCCATAATCCAAGGCTACATCGGCATCGTCCCGCAGGAACAGTCCGTACACACTGTAATTGTTCAGGCTGTGACGTATGGGGGACACCTCGGCATAGTCTACCACGCAAACAAATGGATGTTTCGTGACGCAGCCGAGGTAATTCCCGTAATCATTGACATTTCTTACTTTCAATATAGTGCTCATACTCTTTCTTGTTATGTCTATACAAAAATAAAGTATTTAACTGACAATGTTTTATGCAGGTTGTAAATTCTGTAAAAATGGTATATTCTGCCAACTTATGGTTACGGGATTTTCGTTCATCACGATGTATTTTTGCATTTAGATAAATAACAGGAAATTATGAGAAAAGTAATCAGTATCATAGCCTTCGTGCTGGCAAGTAGCTTGTCCATGATGGCACAAACAATAAACCATAGTATGAATAGAATAGAAGTATGCAAACAGAATTACCATACGCTGTTCGGCGGGGAAGTTTTGACCGGACAGGGTACAGACCCGGAAATGATAGATATTTTGCAGAAGTTTATCTTCGGCGAGGTATTTCAAACGGGCAACCTTACCTTGAAACAGCGTGAAATGATTACCTGCATCACCCTTGCTACCATGCAGACACTTCCGCAATTGAAAGCCCATGCAGGGGCGGCACTTAATGTCGGAGTTACTCCTGAAGAGCTGCGAGAGGTGATGTACCTCACTGCACCGTTTATTGGTTTTCCAAAAATGTTGAATGCCATGTCTACGGTGAATGAAGTGTTTCAGGAGCGGGGCATCTCTTTGCCGTTGGAAAAGCAAGGCACGGTGACGGAGGAAACCCGCCATGCGACGGGCAAGGCCATTCAGGACCGACTCTATCCCGGCGGTATCGCTTCGGTGATGGAAGGATTGCCCGGTGACATGGGCAAGCAGGTGGAACAATTCCTCACGGATTATTTCTTTGGCGAAATATACAGCAGGGGCGCCATCGATTTGCCGACACGCGAATTGTTAGGCTATTGTGTGCTGACAACCTTGGAAGCCGAAAGCCAGCTTCGTTCGCACTATCATGGCAATCTCAACGTGGGAAACACACCCGAAACATTGACTGCTGCCGTCATCCAGTGTCTGCCGTATATCGGTTTCCCGGCGGCCATCAAGGCGTTGCGCATCATCAAGGAAGAATATTCCCGGCCGGTTCCTGCTGAAAACAACCTGGTGCGCCTGTCAAAGATTACGGTCGATTCGACCCAGTTGGAGGCCTACAATGCTTTCTTGAAAGAGGAAATCGAAGCTTCCATGCGGTTGGAACCGGGTGTATTGGCACTCTATGCCACTGCCGAGAAGGAGGCGCCGTATAATGTGACCATCCTCGAAATCTATGCCGACCGTGCGGCCTACGACAACCATTTGAAAACATCCCATTTTCAGAAATACAAGCAAGGGACACTTTCAATGGTGAAAGAATTGGAACTGGTGGATGTGAAACCCCTGATGCCGGGATTGAAAATCAAATGACGTGATTGGAATAATGGATTTTGCTTCGTATAGTATAAGAGAAAACCGGACTTTATCAGTCCAGTTCTCTCTGACGGCAGAAGCAGCCGCCGAATTTCTCGTCCACGTTTTCTACCGGCTGGCGGAAGATGCCGTACACCGAGGAGCCGGAACCGCTCATGCTGGCATAAACCGCGCCCAGGTCGTAAAGTTCGTCCTTGATGGCGGCAATTTCCGGGTATTGCAGGAAAACGCTGTCTTCAAAATCATTCTTCATGCTGTCTTTCCATGTTTCCACGGGCTGGCGGGCGATGTCCTTTAAAGAAACCTCCGGCTTGTGGGGAGTGATGTGGGCAAAGGCCTCGCGGGTGGATACGAAAATGTCCGGTTTCACCAGCACGAGGTAGCAGCCGGAAAGTGACAGACGGATGGGCTCAAAAATGTTGCCGATGCCGGTGGCAAAGACCGGCTGGTTGCGGATGAAGAAGGCACAGTCGGCACCCAGACGGGCGGCGTAAGCTTCCATTTCTTCCAGACTCAGGTTCAGGCGGAATTTCTCGTTCAGCAGCTTGATCATGAAAGCGCAGTCGGATGAACCGCCTCCCAGTCCCGCACCCGTAGGGATGTGCTTGAACAGGTGGATGTCGATGGGCGGCATCTCGTGGTCTTTTTTCAACAGTTCGTAGGCTTTCACCACCAGGTTGTCTTCCGGAGCGCCTTCAAGGGCGGTTCCTTTTACGTGGAGGGTATAAGGAGTATCATCTTTTTCTCTTCGCGTCACCTCCAGTGCGTCTTGCAAGTGGATGGGATAGAAAATGGTTTCCAGGTTGTGGTAACCATCGGCGCGTTTTTCAGTAATATTCAAGCCAAGGTTTATTTTGGCATTTGGAAAGGTAATCATAGTGTCGTTTGTTTTGTTTGTTTTTTGTTGCTCAAATATACACGAAAGTTTTTAGAAAAATGGGATTCACGGAAAAAATCGTATCTTTGCCCCACTTAAAAAAACAAACTAATGGCAGAACCGAGAAGAAATACACGTGTGGCAAAAACGGCCAAGACCAAGCCGATGGATGAGTACGGGCATCTGCAACCGCAGGCTCCTGAACTGGAGGAGGCGGTGCTGGGTGCGCTGATGATTGAAAAGGATGCATATTCGCTGGTGAGCGAGATTCTTCGCCCGGAATCGTTCTACGAGCACCGGCACCAGCTGATTTATGCGGCCATCACCGACCTGGCCATCCAGCAGAAACCGATTGATATCCTGACCGTGACGGAACAGTTGCGGTCACGCGGCGACCTGGAAGAGGTGGGTGGACCGTTTTATATCACGCAGCTGAGTGGTAAGGTGGCGTCGTCGGCCCACATTGAATACCATGCCCGTATCATTGCCCAGAAGTTTCTGGCGCGTGAACTGATTTCTTTCACGAGCAGCATACAGACCAAGGCGTTCGACGAGACGCAGGATGTGGACGACCTGATGCAGGAGGCCGAAGGAAAGCTTTTCGAGATTTCTCAGCAGAATATGAAAAAGGATTACACGCAGATTAATCCGGTCATTCAGGAGGCCTACGAGATGTTGCAGAAGGCAGCGGCCCGTACCGACGGTCTGAGCGGACTTTCAAGCGGTTTCCATCAGTTGGACAAGATGACTTCGGGTTGGCAGAATTCCGACCTGATTATCATTGCGGCCCGTCCGGCCATGGGTAAGACGGCGTTCGTGCTTTCCATGGCGAAGAACATGGCGGTGAACAACAAGGTGCCGGTGGCGTTGTTCTCGCTTGAAATGAGCAATGTGCAGCTGGTGAACCGTCTGATTGTGAACGTCTGCGAGATTCCGGGTGAGAAAATCAAGAGCGGTCAGCTGGCGCCTTACGAGTGGGGACAGCTTGACTACAAAATTAAAGAATTGTATGACGCCCCGTTGTATGTGGACGATACGCCGTCATTGTCCGTATTCGAATTGCGAACCAAGGCGCGTCGTCTGGTGCGTGAGCACGGGGTGAAGATTATCATCATCGACTACCTTCAGCTGATGAATGCCAGCGGTATGTCGTTCGGCAGCCGTCAGGAAGAGGTCAGCACCATCTCGCGTTCGTTGAAGGGACTGGCCAAGGAATTGAACATTCCGATTGTGGCCCTGAGTCAGTTGAACCGTGGCGTGGAGAATCGTGAAGGTATCGACGGAAAGCGTCCGCAGTTGAGCGACCTGCGTGAATCAGGAGCCATCGAGCAGGATGCCGATATGGTATGTTTCATCCACCGTCCGGAATATTATAAGATTTATACCGACGAGAAAGGAAACGACTTGCACGGTATGGCCGAAATCATCATTGCCAAGCATCGTAACGGTGCGGTGGGCGATGTGTTGCTGCGCTTCCGTGGCGAGTATGCCCGCTTCCAGAACCCGGATGACGAAATGATTGTGCCGATGCCAGGTGAAGAGAAGCCTGCGCCGGTGCTCCGTTCGAAGATGAACAGCGGCGGGGGACAGGATTTCGTACCGCCTCTACCTTCTGACATTCCTCCGATGCCCGATAATCCGTTTGGGGCTCCGGTGCCGGATGTACCATTCTAAGAGGCAAGACTAAAATAACACAGGCGGCTCGTTTGGATGCGGGCCGCCTGTGGCGTATCTATACGGGTCGTTTCTGAATTACTGTGCAACGGTCACCCCGAATTCCTCCAGTTCCACCGTAGCGGTAGTGGCATCGGGAGTTGTAGCTTCCAGTTTGATGAACCGGACAGATTCTGCCTGCGGAAGGGTCACGGTCTGCGGCAGTGGGTTGTGCATGATGTTACTGAACTCTCCGCGGCTGATCAGTTCCTTCCATTTCTTTCCATCCTTGCTGACAGAGAACTTATAGCGGAAAGCCATGGTCGGTTTGGCTTCTGCGTTCAGGGGGGCATAGGTAAAGGCCTTGAGGGTAACGGTCTTTCCCAAATCGAGGGTCAGCGGGGAAGCCGACAGCTTTTTCCAGGAGTCTCTGGACAGGTTGTTCCAGTTGGCTGCGCTTCCTTGTTCAGCCAGCGGCTGGGCGTAGTAAGCCGCCACTTGCTGGATGTGCGCGTTCAGTCGGCTCTGGTGAATGGTGACTTTCAAGGAGTCGGTCACGGTATCAGGAAAACGTACCATGCGTTTGTAGCCCACGGTGGTTCCTTTTCCCAAAAGCTTCCAGCTGCCGTTGTCCCAGGCTTCGAGGGTGAAGTCTTCCACTCGCTGCCCTTTGGCGATGTCTTCTTGCAGCATCACTACGTTGATGGGGCTTTGGCTTTTCACGGCATAGGTGCGTGCAGCTCCCTGCGGGGCTTCCCACGGCTGGTCTCCACGGAGCACTTTGTTGTCTTTGAACGTTTCTTGGCGATAAGCGGCAAATTCTTTCAGGCGGGCCACATCGGCTTCATGAATCCGTCCCCGGCGGTCGGGAGGAATGTTCAACAGGAGGACAGAGTTGTAACCTACCGACTGGAAATAGATGTCCGACAGTTGCTTCAGACTTTTTACCTTGTCATTTTCTGTTTCATGCCAGAACCATCCCGGACGGATGGATACGTCGACTTCCGACGGATACCAGAAAAGTTCCGTGGCATCTTTCAGCATTTCGCGGCTGCCCAGGTCCTTGGCCTGGCTGTACACTTTCAGGCGGGCATTGTTCGCTTCCGAGCGGGCGTAAATTCCCGGGGTCAGTACCGTGGCGCTCCATTCGGTTTCGCGTCCGAGGCCTTTTTCGTTGCCTACCCAGCGTACGTCGTCGCCCATGATGGCCATGACGGCTTTGGGTTGCAAGCGCTGGATGGTCTTGTAGAAGGCATCCCAGTCGTAGGTTTGTTTTTTTCCGTTGGGACCTTCTCCGTTCGCGCCGTCAAACCAAACTTCGTGTACTTCTCCGTAGTTAGTCAGCAGTTCGGTCAGCTGTTCGATGAAGAATTTGTTGTAGGCAGGCGAATCGCCATAGCAGCTGGCGTTCCGGTCCCATGGTGACAGATACACACCAAATTTCATGTCGTATTTGGTACAGGCATCACGAAGTTCCTTGACCACATCGCCTTTCCCATTTTTCCAGGGAGAAGACGCGACGGAGTGAGTGGTGGTTTGGGTAGGCCACAGACAGAACCCGTCGTGATGCTTGGCGGTGAGCAGTACCATCTTGAAGCCGGCTTCTTTCAGGGTCTTTACCCATTGTTCGGCATCCAGGTCGGTGGGGTTGAACAATGCCGGATCTTCCGAACCGTCGCCCCATTCTCGGTCTGTAAACGTGTTGATACCGAAGTGCAGGAAGGCCGTCAGTTCCATTTGTTGCCAGGCCAGCTGTTGAGGTGTGGGAACCAGGCGGGCGGCCATGGATACTTTTTGCTCCAGGGTTTCATTGCCGGAAAAAGGCAGGTGCTTCACGAAATAGGCAGTGTCTTGCTGTGCGTGCATTCCTACAGGAAGCGAAAGCATGGCACATGCCGCGAGAAATTGAGGTAGTTTTTTCATAATGTGATGATTGTCGGATTGTGATTTCATTTCATAATAGGGAAACTGTCGCTGAATTTGATTCAATGGAACGCTCCCCGAATATTTATTGAGTAAAAGTAATATAACTTGTTCAATTTTCTGCCATTTCAGCGAATAAAAGCGGTTTGTATAAGAATTTTTATGTTTGAAGAATAAGATTTTCGTTTGGGAAAAATACCTGTCGTTTGCAAAATGAGGATATAAATATTGGATAAGAGGAGGTTCCCGATATTGGAAATGAACGAGTAAGGGTGGGGCATACGGGTCATGCATTCTGCTTTTTGACTTAGGAGTGTTGAATATTTGTTAGGCTAATTCTTTAGTATTCAGTTGAAATTAAAGCAATCTGTGGATTTTATTAGAATATTCCATCTAATTTTTATAACTTTGCGCATCATTCTTAGGAAATTATAAATAACAACAATATGAATATCTCTTATAACTGGCTGAAAGAATACGTCGACTTCGACCTTACCCCGGACGAAGTGGCAGCCGCACTGACTTCCATCGGTCTGGAGACTGGGGGAGTGGAAGAAGTTCAAACCATCAAGGGGGGATTGGAAGGCCTTGTGGTAGGCGAGGTGCTGACTTGCGAACCGCATCCCAATTCCGACCACATGCATATTACCACCGTCAACTTGGGACAGGGAGAACCTGTACAGATTGTCTGCGGTGCGGCTAACGTGGCTGCCGGACAGAAGGTCATCGTAGCCACACTGGGTACGAAACTATACGACGGCGACCAGTGCTTTACCATCAAGAAGTCCAAACTCCGTGGCGTGGAGTCAAACGGTATGATTTGTGCCGAAGATGAAATCGGCGTGGGCACAAGCCACGAAGGTATCATTGTATTGCCGGACGATGTGGTTCCGGGTACACCCGCCAAGGATTACTATAATATCAAGAGTGAATATGTACTTGAAGTGGACATCACTCCGAACCGTGCCGATGCCTGCTCACACTATGGGGTAGCCCGCGACTTGTATGCATGGCTTATCCAGAACGGACACAAGGCTACATTGAAGCGTCCGTCGGTCGATGCATTCCAGGTAGACAATCATGACATGAACATCGACATTGTGGTGGAAAATACCGAAGCCTGCCCGCGTTATGCCGGAGTAGCTATCAAGGGAGTGACGGTGAAGGAAAGTCCTGAATGGTTGCAGAACAAGCTCCGTCTGATTGGGGTGCGTCCGATTAATAATATCGTCGATATTACCAACTACATTCTGCATGCCTACGGTCAGCCGATGCACTGCTTCGATGCCGACAAGATTAAGGGTGGCAAGATTGTGGTGAAGACTTGTGCCGAAGGAACTCCGTTCGTGACACTGGACGAAGTGGAACGTAAATTGTCCGATAAGGACCTGATGATTTGCAACGCGGAAGAACCGATGTGTATCGCCGGTGTGTTCGGAGGTCTGGATTCTGGTACTACCGAAACTACTACCGACGTGTTCCTGGAAAGTGCTTACTTCCATCCTACATGGGTGCGTAAGACTGCCCGCCGTCACGGATTGAGCACCGATTCTTCTTTCCGTTTCGAACGTGGTATCGACCCGAACATCACTATCTATGCCTTGAAGGAAGCCGCTCTGCTGGTGAAGGAACTGGCGGGAGGTGAAATCGCTTCTGAAATCAAGGACAACTATCCGCATCCGATTGCTGATTTCCCGGTAGAGCTTTCTTACGACTATGTCAACTCACTGGTGGGTAAGGTGATTCCGGTAGAAACCGTGAAGAGCATCGTTACCAGCCTGGAGATGAAGATTGTGAATGAAACGGCGGAAGGTCTTTCGTTACTGGTTCCTCCTTATCGGGTGGATGTACAGCGTCCGTGCGACGTGGTAGAAGATATTCTCCGTATTTATGGATATAATAATGTGGAAATCCCCACTACGCTGAAGTCCAGCTTGAGCGTGAAGGGAGAAGTAGACAAGTCGGTGAAACTGCAGAACCTGGTCGGCGAACAGCTGGTGGGTTGTGGTTTCAATGAGATCCTGAACAACTCACTGACCGCTGCGGCTTATTATGACGGACTGGAAACGTTCAAGCCGGAAAACTTGGTGCGTGTGATGAATCCGTTGAGCAACGACTTGAACGTGATGCGTGCCACACTGCTTTTCGGCGGTCTGGAAAGCATCCAGCACAATGCCAACCGCAAGAATGCCGACTTGAAGTTCTTCGAATTCGGTAACTGCTATCACTTCCATGCCGAGAAGAAGAATCCGGAAAAGGTACTGGCTGCCTATTCGGAAGAATTGCACATGGGCTTGTGGCTGACTGGAAAGCGGGTAAGCAACTCTTGGGCACATGCCGATGAAAATTCATCAGTATATGAATTGAAGGCTTACGTGCTGAATATCTTCCGTCGTCTGGGGGTAAACTTCGGAGGACTGGTATTCGGAAATCTTTCGGACGACATTTACTCGGTAGCTATTTCCGTACACACTCGTGGCGGTAAGCTGCTGGCTACCTTCGGTGTGGTTTGCAAGAAGATTCAGAAGGCGTTCGACATTGACCATGAAGTATATTATGCCGACTTGAACTGGAAGGAACTGATGAAGGCTATCAAGAACAATGTGGTAAGCTACAAGGAAATCTCCAAGTTCCCGGCTGTAAAACGTGACTTGGCTTTGCTGATTGACAAGAAGGTACAGTTTGCTGAAATCGAAAAGATTGCTTACGAAACCGACAAGAAGCTGCTGAAGTCTGTTGAATTGTTCGACGTGTACGAAGGCAAGAACCTGGAAGCCGGCAAGAAGAGCTATGCCGTAAGCTTCATGCTTCAGGATGAAAATGCCACACTGAACGACAAGCAGATTGACAAGTTCATGCAGAAGCTGATTGGCAACCTGCAGAACAAGCTGGGAGCTGTGCTTCGGTAAGATAAAGACCTGAATGATGCGTTACGATATTCAACCAGATTATCACCTGAAAGTTAAGCGGAGATGTCTGACGGCATTCTCCGTGGGCTTGGTGCTTGCGTTTCAGGCCGTAAGAGTCCTTTGGGATTTTTCTCTCAATGCGCCATGGAAGAATGGATTGGCCATTGTGGGCGGTTTGGGATGCTTACTGATTAGCGGAATAGGGTACTGGAAATACTGGAAGCTCATTCAGCATAATAAAAAGAGAACTCATTAAAAATAAATTTAAAAATATCATCCAATGGGAAGAGCGTTTGAATATAGAAAAGCTACAAAATTGAAAAGATGGGGTCACATGGCGAAGACTTTCACTCGTCTGGGTAAACAAATTGCAATTGCAGTAAAAGCTGGTGGTCCGGAACCGGAAAACAACCCGGCTTTGCGTTCGGTAATTGCTACTTGTAAGCGTGAAAACATGCCGAAGGATAACATCGAACGTGCCATCAAGAATGCAATGGGTAAAGACCAGAGCGATTACAAGAGCATGACTTACGAAGGATACGGTCCTCACGGAATTGCCGTATTCGTAGATACTTTGACTGACAACACGACTCGTACCGTAGCCGATGTACGTTCTGTATTCAACAAGTTCGGAGGTAACTTGGGTACTACAGGTTCACTGGCCTTCTTGTTCGATCACAAGTGTGTGTTCACTTTCAAGAAGAAAGAAGGCATTGATATGGAAGAACTGATTCTGGACTTGATTGACTACAACGTAGAAGACGAATTCGATGAAGATCTGGAAGAAGGAACTATCACTATCTACGGTGATCCGAAGAGCTATGCGGCTATCCAGAAACATCTGGAAGAATGTGGCTTTGAAGATGTCGGTGGTGATTTCACTTACATCCCGAACGACTTGAAAGACGTGACTCCGGAACAGCGTGAAACTATCGACAAGATGGTAGAACGTCTGGAAGAGTTCGACGATGTACAGACCGTATATACTAACATGAAACCGGAAGAAGACGCTGAATAAGCTTTTTCTTGAAAGATAATGACGGAACGGAGTATCCGGCCGGAATAAACCGGCAAGCGGTGCTCCGTTCTCTTTTTATGTCTAACTCGAATAGAATGTGATGGCGATGAAATATAGTTATCGTACGATGGGAACATGTAGTTCTCAGATTGATTTTGAGGTAGAGAATGGCGTACTGAAAGATGTGCGTTTCATGGGAGGTTGTAACGGAAATCTGAAAGGAATTTCCGCTTTAGTAGAAGGAATGAAGGTGGATGAGGTGATTGCTCGTCTGGAAGGTATCCGTTGTGGCGGGAAACCGACTTCTTGTCCCGACCAGCTCTGCAAGGCTTTGCGGGAAACTATGGATTAACCTATAAAAAGTAGACTAAACAGCCTTACGGGGCTGTTTTTTCAACGGTTTTGAAATTGTTTGCAACAGTATTGAAAGAAGTGTCTTTCAGTGGCAGACTATCTTTGCAGAGAAAAGAATAGTATATGCCATGAAAAATAATTTGCAAAAGATTTTTGTAATCGTATGGGGGCTCTGTCTGAGTGTGATGAGTGTTTCCGGACACTCGGAGCAAAAGTGTATCCATGAGAATGTGCGGACAGTGCCTTACCCTCAGGAGAAAACTCCTTTATATATTAACCCTTCTGCTTTATTTGTTCCTTATTCTTTGAAAGGGGAAGATAAGCTTCAGTTTGCACTTTCTTCGGATGCAAGTTTTCCTGTGCATTCCACTTTTCTTTCTTCTCCTAAACCCTGGTGTATGTATAATCCGCACCGTACACTTTCCCCGGGTGCATGGTTCTGGAAATATCGTCGGGTGAGTAGGGAAGGTGTGTGTGCTGAGTGGAGTAAAGTATATCGTTTTGTGGTAGGTGAGGACGTTCCTCGTTTTGTGACTCCACCTTTTCAGACTTTTCTTTCGAATATTCCAGAATTGGGAAACCGGATTTATTGCTACTTGTCGGATAGTTTGGCTTCGGCAAGAAAGAATGTGTATGCGCATCCTGAATTTAATGATATGATAGCCCAGGCACGTATGGGACTGGCATTTAATCTGTCAACGGATACCGATCCTTATGGAAAGGTGAGTGAGATGGCAGAATTGAGTGTCAGACTGCACACGGCTTATCTGCTTTTGCAACGTCCTGTATATGCGAAGAAAATGGTACAATACGTGCGCTGGCTCCTGAAGGCACGTTTGGATGATAAACGACTTGAAAATGACTTCTTTGCCGGTGACTTAGCTTTTCTGCTGGCAAATACTTATGAGACTTGTTATACGTTTTTTACACCGAAAGAACGGGATGAGATACAACGCCTGGTGATGCAGGTGTTCCGTGTGTATCGTTCCCGTTTGTTCGGGCATGAAGAGAATCATGTGTTTGACAACCATTTCTGGCAGTTCCCGGTACGGAAATTCATGCAAGCCGCTTTGGTATTTTATGACAAAGAGCCCCTGGCTATGGAATATTTGGAATATCTGTATGAGGTCTGGACAAGCAAGGCACCGGCCTCCGGTTTCAACAGAGATGGAAACTGGCACAATGGAACCAGCTATTTTAGTGCCAATGCGGTGACTCTGTATTACATGGCTTCCCTGTGTTCTTATCTGACAAAGACCGATTTTATGAGTCATCCTTGGTACCAGAATGCGGGGAAGGGATTGGTGTATAGCTGGCCTCCACGCTCCATGTCTGCCGGATTTGGCGATGGGCATGAAAAGACCAACGACCAGCCTTTGCGCATACGGAGTGGATTTGCTGATTTCCTGGCCCGCGAAAAACAAGATGCTTATGCGGCATGGTATTCTTCCATTAATCAGAAATATGAAACAGATTACGAGTTTCGTCTTTATCGTATGGTGAGTGGAAAGCTCCGTCCGGCATCTTCTTCTTTGCCGGCAAATGCCCCTAAAGCCGTTTGGTTTCAAGATACCGGTGAAGTGATAGCCATAGACTCTTTGGCCGATTGTACTCGCGGCATGTATCTGAGTTTCCGTTCCAGTCCGTTTGGTTCTGGAAGTCACACTCATTCTAACCAGAACGCCTTTAACTTGCATTATAACGGAGTACCGGTTTATCGTTCGAGCGGTTATTACTTGAACTTTAGTGATAGGCATAATATCTTGTCTTATCGGCATACTTGTGCTCATAATACGCTGCTTGTGGATGGTATCGGACAGGGATTTACCACAAAAGCCTACGGAAACGTGACTCGGATGCTTCACGGAGAACATATTACTTATTGTTTAGGGGATGCTTCTCATGCTTATGGTGGGGTAAGTGAATATCCTATGTGGCAGAAAAATTTTGAGGCTGCAGGATTGGAACAGACTCCGGAATATGGCTTTGGAAAAACTCCTCTGACCAAATATCTCCGTCATATTCTGGTTTTGCGTCCAGGAATTGTGGTAATCTATGATGAGATGGAAGCCAGTCGGAAAGTCCGGTGGGAATGGCTCCTTCATAGTCCGGTTCGCTTTCAGATAGATGCTTCTTCGAATACCCTGGTGACTCCTCATCCGGAAGGAGGTTTTGTCTCCACGGCCCGTTTGTTTGCTACGGAAGCTTGTGAAATATCCCAATGTAATGAGTTTCAGGCTGCTCCCAATCCTGATTTGGCCATTCGGGGAGAAACACTGGAAAATTATTGGCATTTAACGGCTTCTTTTAGTCCCCGTAAGGCCAATCGTCTGCTGACGATAATCACCTTAGATGAAGAAAGTGGCAAAAGTCATGTTGTTTCCGGAGGAAAAGATGGAAAGCTGATGGTAGATGGCTGGCGTATATTTGCAGAACTGGATGTCCGGAAATCCGCTGCATTGACGGTGGAAAACGCCTCAACCGGGGTCGTGTTTAGCTACGGTGACAAAGATTGCCTCATCGAGGGAGAGACTTATCATCGTAAGGCGAAGGGTACCACGGTGTTGTATGACAGAATCAATGGGGTATGGAAGTGTGAAGAAGTGGCAGACCGTCCGGCATTGCCGACTACTTGTGCTGAAGAATAATAATTTAGAATAGATACATAATATCATGAGAACAACGACATTTTTATCATTTGTACTGGCGGGTGTGGTTTTTACTTCGTGTCAACCTTCTACGAAGAGAGAGGCCTGGATAGAAAAAGCACTCGATGTAGCCTCTTACCAGCTGAATCTGACAGCGGAAGAAATGAAAGATTCTGTCAAAATGCCCCGCTCTTTGTGGACAGGTTATACAGTCGATTTTCTGGAAGAACAGCTGGAACGCGAATCTGCTACCTTTGCCGATTCCTTATGGCCTAATCCGGCAAAAGAAAAGCTGGGAACGCTTCGTAGTTGTGATATATATGACTGGACAAGCGGTTTCTTTCCCGGCAGCCTTTGGTATGCTTATGAACTTACCGGGAATGAACGCTTGAAGGAAGAAGCCATCCGTTATACCAACCGGCTTTATCCAGTCCGTAAATACAGAGACAATCATGACATAGGTTTTATGATGAATTGCAGTTACGGAAATGCTTTACGATTGGCTCCGAATGATTCTATCATATCCGTATTGTCAGAAACCGCCGATAATCTGTGTTCACGTTTTAATGTACAGATTGGCTGTATTCGTTCCTGGGATTTCGGTACATGGAATTATCCCGTCATCATTGACAACATGATGAATCTGGATTTGCTTTTTCATGTCAGCAAGCTAACCGGTGATATGCGTTATCGTCAGGTGGCCATACAGCATGCCCGTACGACAATGAAACATCATTTTCGTCCGGATTATACTTCCTATCATGTGGTGAGTTATAATGCTGACGGTACGGTGGAAAAGCGTCAGACACACCAGGGAAAAAACGATGAATCTGCCTGGGCCAGAGGACAAGGATGGGCTGTGTATGGCTATACTGCCTGTTTCCGTGAAACAGGAGATACTTTATTCTTGCAAGAAGCAGTACATGTGGCCGATATGATTAGAAAACGCAATACAGCTCCCGACCTGATTTGTTATTGGGACTTTGATGCACCGGTGAAAGCAGATACTCCTCGTGATGCTTCGGCTGCTGCCGTGATAGCCTCGGCTTTCCTGGAGCTTAGTACGTTCGTACCCAATGGTGAGGTTTATTTTAATTACGCCGAAACTATATTGAAGAATCTTTCTGGTCCGGCTTATCTGGCCCAAAAAGGAACAAACGGAGGTTTTATACTGATGCATTCCGTAGGCTCTCTTCCACACGGTTCGGAAATAGATACTCCGTTGAATTATGCAGATTATTATTATCTGGAGGCCCTGAAACGCTATCTGGACTTAAAAAATAAACCTTTTTGAAAGAAGATAAAACGGATTTAAAACCGATATTGGGGTAAACAACCTACTTTTGTGGTGATGATCATAACTGAAATTTAAGTATTATGAGAAATATAAGAATAGTTGTTAGTTTTCTTTTGCTTTGTCTGGGACATGCTATGCTTCTCGCGCAAACATTGACCATTACAGGAAAGGTAGTGGATGAAGAAGGCCTGGAGGTTATCGGTGCCAATATTCGTGTGAAGGGCAACGCCTCGGTAGGTACGATTACCAGCCTGGATGGCACATATTCTATTCGTGCGGGAGCAAAAGACGTGTTGCAATTCTCTTACATTGGTATGGCTTCACAGGATATACCGATCAAGGGAAGGACGAAGATTGATGTGCAGTTAAAGCAGGATAACAAAGTGCTGGATGAGGTGGTTGTAATCGGATATGGCACCTCCAAGCGGAGTGACTTGACCGGCTCGGTTGTTTCGGTAAAAAGTGATGACTTGATGAAAACGCCGACTTCGGATGTTACACAGGCTTTGGCGGGACGGGTGGCCGGTGTACAGGTTACCCAGTCAGAAGGAGGTCCCGGTTCCTCCATTTCCATCCGTGTGCGTGGTGGTATCTCCATTACCCAGAGTAATGAACCTTTGTATGTCATTGATGGTTTCCCTAGTGAAGATGGAATGGCAGAGCTGGATCCAGGTGAGATTGAATCCATTGATATTTTGAAGGATGCTTCGGCGACGGCCATCTATGGTGCCCGTGGAGCTAATGGAGTCGTGGTGATTACTACGAAGAACGGAGGGAAGGAAGATTCCAGGCTGTCTGTCAGCTTTGACTCGTATATTGGTTTTGCCAAGATTGCCCGTAAGCTTCCGGTGCTTTCCTCCGAAGAGTTTGTGACACTGGATTATGAGCGAAACCTGTATCTGAATGGAGAAGAAGGAGTCACACGTTTTCAGAATGTGTATGGCTCTTTTCGGGAAATTCAGGAGAACTATGCGGAGCGAGGGATAGACTGGCAGGAGGAAGTGCTCGGACGGACTACTACCAGCCAGAATTACCGCGTCAACATCTCCGGAGGAAATAAGAATACGAGTTACAGCCTGGGCTATGCGTATTTTAAGAACCTGGGTGCCATGGTGTATAGTGGAGATGAAAAACATAATGTATCTTTGAATTTGTCTCATAAAGGAAACAAGCGACTGTCGGTGAATGCCAGGGTAAATTTTACGCAGTCCAAGGTATATGGCATGGGAACTTCCGAAGGAAATGCCAGATTCAATAAGATGGAGCAGATTCTTCAGTCGCGTCCTGTGGCAGGAATTAATGGAACGGAAGAAGAGTTGCTGCAAGGAGAAGATCCGTTGTACGTGGATGATGAGTCGAATCCGATGCAGAATCCTTTGATTTCTGCCCAGCAGGAGCAGGATGACCGTATGACACGTACCTTTCAGTTGAATGGTGGATTAAACTATCGGCTTGGGAAACGCTGGTTTTTCAGAAGTACCATAGGTACACGTTACCAGATTCTGCGCCGTGACCGTTTTTATGGAGAACTGTCTTCAACTGCCAAGCGTTCCAGTATTAACGGGAGCATTCAGTACTCGGAGAATGGAAGTTTTCAGACATCCAATGTGCTGAATTATGAATATAAGACAAAAAAACAGAAATTTACGGCCATGTGGGGACAGGAATGGGTGTCACGCTGGACACGCTGGGTTGTCTCTTCAGCCACGAACTTTCCCAATAATGACATCGGACTGGATGACATGAGCCTGGGTACTCCGGGTTCAATTACTTCCAACGTGAATTATGATGATAAGTTAATCTCATTTTTTTCTCGTCTGAACTACAATTGGGGGGAGCGTTATTTGCTGACAGCTACCATACGTGCCGATGGCTCTTCTAAATTTAGTGCCAATCATAAATGGGGATTCTTTCCTTCCGTATCGGCTGCCTGGCGGTTGAGCGAAGAAGAGTTTATCAAGAAACTGAATTTGTTTTCTGATTTGAAGTTGCGTGCCGGCTACGGATTGGCCGGAAATAACCGTATTGCGAGTTATGCTTCCTTGAATCTTCTGAAGTCGGCCAGCTATCCAAGCGGAGAAACCGTATCGCCTGGTTATGCACCTTCGGGTATACCAAGTGTAGAACTGCAATGGGAGTCAAACAAAACATTGAACGTGGGATTGGATATGGGCTTCTGGGGGCAACGTCTCATTATTTCTCCGGAATTCTATCTGAACAAAAGTTCTCATTTGCTGCTGAACTCCAAAGTTCCGTCTTCTTCCGGTTATACGACTATGTTGCGTAACGTAGGAAAGACCCGAAATATCGGTATGGACCTGACCATTTCTTCGGTAAATATTCAGCGAAAGAATTTTACCTGGTCCACAGACTTCAATTTGTCGTATAATAAGAACCGCATTGAGGCTTTGTCAGGTGAAGATTATTTTCTGGAAGAAGCACAGTTCGGATTCAATCAGAACACCCATAAGATTGAGGTAGGTCGTCCTGTCGGACAGTTCTATGGCTTTAAGACCATTGGTTTGTATCAGGTGGATGACTTTAATTATGATGCTTCCACTCAGACCTATACGCTGAAAGAGAATGTGCCTTATCGTGAAGGGGTACAACCCGGTTACTGGAAGTTTGAGGATGTAGATGGAAACGGCATTATAAACGACAATGACCGTACG
Source organism: Bacteroidaceae bacterium (assembly GCA_902362595.1). Classification (GTDB taxonomy): domain Bacteria; phylum Bacteroidota; class Bacteroidia; order Bacteroidales; family Bacteroidaceae; genus Phocaeicola; species Phocaeicola fibrisolvens. Next base: position 23,348 of record CABIXF010000002.1, read on the forward strand.
GTGATTGGAAATGCCAATCCCGATTTCTATGGAGGATTGAACAATAGTTTCTCATATCGGAATTTCGATTTAAGTGTCTTCTTTACTTTCAGTTATGGAGCTGAAGTGCTGAATGCTACAAAACTGAGTAATACGTTGGCGGGTTCAACCAATAAGAACGTACTGGATGTGGCCAATAGTTCCAACCGTTGGATGACCATCGATTCTGATGGAAATGAGGTGACAGATCCGGATGTGTTGGCGAAACTGAATTCCGGTAAGACGGTTGCTTCGGTAGCCGACCTGGAGAACGGTGATTATTATGTGCATTCCTGGGCTGTAGAAGATGCTTCATTCTTGCGATTGAGTAACCTTACTTTGGGATATACATTTCCTCGGAAGTGGATAAAACCATGGGGAATCAGTAAACTGAGACTATATTTTACCGGCAGTAACCTGTTTATCTGGACTCCTTACAGCGGTTTTGATCCGGAAGTGTCTACCAAGGGAAATAACCTGACTCCCGGAGTTGATTTTGGTGCATATCCACGTAGCCGTTCGTTTGTGTTCGGATTGAATTTAACCTTATAATTAATGAAGCCATGATAAAGAGTTTGAAGATATTTTTGATGGGAGTGGGAACGCTTCTTTGGATGACAGCCTGTCAGGATACGTTGACGGAGCATCCTGATTCCTATTATGAAAAAGAAGATTTTTTCACCAGCGAGGCGAAAGCCGAGATGGGAGTCATCGGCATTTATAATGTATTGCCCACCTTGTATGGCGACAGTGAGATGGCTTTTGGTGCTTCAGACGACACGTATTACGCATCGGGTACCAATACGGATAACGCTCGACGCGACATTGCGCATTATATGTTGTCTACAACCAATAAGTACGTGGAAGCTGTTTGGCAGGCCACTTATCAGGGAATTGAACGTGCCAACTACATGATAGAAGGTATTCAGAAGATGCAAGGTTTTGCAGAAAACGAGAAACTGCAATCACTGGTGGCAGAGGCAAAATTTCTCCGTGCGTTTCTTTCATTTAATCTGGTAAAGTATTGGGGAGATGTACCTTATAAGACTACATCGACCGGAAGTTATGAGGAAGCTTATCAGCCCCGTACTTCGCGTGAGGTGATTTATGATCAGATTGTGGACGATCTGGACGATGCCAAAGAAAATATGAGCTGGGCCAATGAGACCTCTTCGCCAGAACGTGCCACTCAAGGCGCAGCCCGTGCTTTGCTGATGCGGGTATTGCTTCAGCGTGCCGGATATTCCTTGCAGATGGACGGTACAATGACTCGTCCGGAAGAAGAATTACGGCAGACTTATTTTGCAAAGGTGATAGATGAATGGGAGGCTTTCCAGGAAAACGGTTACCATGATTTCTATGAGGGAGGTTATGAGGCATTGTTCAAGTCGTTTTCAGCTGGAGAACTTCATTCGAAGGAGAGTATCTTTGAAGTGGCCTTTTATACGGTAGATGGTCGTACGGGAGCAAGGGGATATTGGGGAACGTACAACGGTCCGTTGGTCGCAGCTCCAGGAATAGAGGCTACGGAAACGGACAAGTTTATGGGGCGTGCCAATGCCTTGTTTCGCGTAATTCCGGAATGGAGAGACTTCTTTGAGGAATCGGATGTACGTCGGGATGTAATGATTTGTACGTATCAGTATGATTGGGATAAAACTCTTTACAACCATGTGAAGAAAGATAATATCAGGAATAAGAAAAACTGGTATCCTGGCAAATGGCGGAGGGAATGGATGCCTTTGGGATACAAAGACCCTAATATTACCGATGTCAATTATTGCAGCCTGCGTTATGCCGATGTGGTACTGATGGCGGCAGAGGCTTATAACGAAACGGGAGAAACTGCACAGGCCTGGAAGTTGCTTAATCGGGTACGTCAGCGTGCCGGAGCAACGGAGATAACTTCTGCTAACTATGCTTCCCTGATGAAGTCGCCGAAGGTATACGATCTTCCTTTCATAGAGGATGGAGATGAGGCCGGACGTTTTCGTACTGCACTTTATTGGGAAAGGGGCTTTGAGCTGGCTTTCGAATTACAGCGCAGATTTGATTTGTTGCGCTGGGGAGTACTGGGAGATGCCTTACAGTTGATGGCTTCAAAAACGGTGGTCAATCAGTCTGCGGAAAAATCTTTTTTGGCCGGATACAACTTTGTGTCTGGCAAACATGAGCTTTTCCCCATTCCACTGGATGAAATACAGGTGAATTATTGTCTGGAAAATAAGAATAACCCTAATTACTAAGTTGCTATGAATTATAGATTGCTTTTTATTTGTGGGGCGATGGTTCCTTTCGCAGCATGGGCGCGTCAGCATCGTCCGAACATCATTTATATCATGACCGACCAGCAGTCGGCCAACGCCATGAGCTGTGCAGGTAATGCCGACCTGCATACGCCCAATATGGATCGTCTGGCCGCTATGGGGGTGCGGTTTGAAAATGCTTATTGTTCGCTGCCTTTGAGCGGCCCTTCGCGTGCCTCTATGTTTACGGGGTATATGCCGGGTGAGGTCGGACTGACAGCCAACGGTACTCCGCTTCCCGATTCGTTGCGGACGGAGACTTTGGGGGATGTAATGAATGAAGGTGGATATACTTGTGCTTACGGAGGAAAGTGGCACGTACATACCAATTCGCTTCCATCAGCGCATGCCTTTGGTTTCGAGCGCTTGTATGAGCATAACGACTACGGGCTGGCGGAAGCCTGCGTGAAGTTCCTCCAACGGAAGCATGACAAGCCTTTCTTCCTGGTGGCTTCGTTCGACAATCCGCATAACATTTGCGAATATGCGCGGAAGCAGCCGCTTCCTTTTGCCACAATTGACGAGCCGGAAAGCATTGAGGATTGCCCGAACTTGCCGGACAACTTTTATGTCGCTCCCTATGACGCGGATGCTGTTGCCTACGAGAAGTCGTTGAAATATCGTCTGCATCCCACGCGGAGCTATACGCCCGACGACTGGCGGCGTTACCGAAACGCATACTTCCGCCTTGTGGAGGCTGTGGATGCCGAAATTGGAAAGATTGTCGACGAAATAGACCGTCAGAACTTGTGGAAGAACACGGTGATTATTTTCACCAGCGACCATGGCGACGGGCAGGGCGCACACCAGTGGAACCAGAAGTCGGTGCTTTACGAAGAAGTGGTCAACGTGCCTTTCATCGTCTGCCTGCCCGAAGGCAAGCACGCCGGAAAGGTGCTTCCTCAGCTGGTGAACAACGGAGTGGACCTGATGCCGAGCCTGTGCGACTGGGCAGGAGTGGAAGTGCCTGCCGGACGTCAGGGGGTGAACATCCGTCCGATAGTGGAAAAAGGCGATGCGTCGGTTGAAGGACAGTCGTATGTGGTTACCGAAACGGACTTCAGCGAGAACGGAGGAGGAACCATGGGATGGATGGTGCGCAGCGGAAACTACAAATACGTGCTCTACAATATGGGGCTTTACCGTGAGCAGCTCTTCGACATGACGTCCGACCGTGGCGAGATGCGCAACCTTGCCGTAGAGGAGAAGTACACGCCGGTGCTCGAGCAATACCGCCGGATGTTGGAAGAATGGATGAAAAAGCATCCGGTAAAAGGAGGGTTGCCTTATTTAAGATATATTCCAAAAGGTAAAAACTGAAAAAATTAATATCATGAGAAGGAAATACATTATGGCCGGTGCGATGCTTTACTTGTCTCTCTTGGCAGGAACGGCATCGGCAAACTCCTCGGCGCTTGTAGAGGAAACAGAAAACAGCACAGAGGTGTGGCAGGTACCTCACAAACCGAAAGGCACAAAAACCCGTCTGAAAATCCAGCCCAAGGCAGAACAGCCTGCCGCAAAGAAGGCGGACAAGCAGAAGCCGCAGGCTAAGAAGTCTGACAAGAAATCTGTTAAGAAGGTGTCTTCTTCTTCACGCTATGTGGCGATAAAGACCAATGCAGTGTACTGGGCCGGTGCCATTGCAAACATTGCGGCCGAGGTAAAGCTGCACAAGCATGTGTCGTTAGAGTTGCCGCTGGATTTCAGCCTTTGGGACATTGAGCGGGAGCACGGTGTGCGTCTCGTTCTCTTCCAGCCGGAAGCCCGCTGGTGGATGAAGGGTGTGGGTGAAGGTCATTTCGTAGGCGTGCATGCACATGTAGGAGCTTTCAACGTGAAATGGAACGAAGACCGTTATCAGGTGGCAGGCCGTCCGTTGCTCGGAGCCGGACTTACCTACGGGTATTCACTTTCGTTCGATGAGCATTGGGGTGCGGAGTTCCTCATCGGGGCCGGCTATGTCAATATGAAGTACGACCGTTTTTATAACATTGACAATGGGGCAAAGTTTGATGCCGGAACCTATAACTATTGGGGAGTGACTCGCGTGGGGGCATCGTTAGTTTACCGTTTTTAAGCACTGAAAAAGCATTATATCATGAAAAAGAATAGACTGAAAAGAGAACTCCTGCGCTGGGGAATGCTGCTGGCTTTTCCGGCACTGATGAGCAGTTGCCTGATGGAGTATCCGGAAATGACGGCAGATGGTGAGCTGGGGGTAGACCCTACATCTGTGACCGTAAAAGCGAAGATTCTGATTGACTTGAAAAGTCTGGCTGCACAGAAAACAGGCCGGCTGGCGCGTGCCGAGGATGAAGAAGCAGCCTATAGTCACCGCATTGTGGTAGCTGCGTATGAAGACCGTCAGCTGGTACAGCAGGAGGTGATTTATGAGGACCTTTCTGCCAGCAGCCGCTTGCAGACTGAGGTGCGTCTTCGTTTGCATGCCCGTCGTTACCAGCTGGTGGTGTGGGCCGATTATGTGCAGGAAGGAGAAGAACCGTTTTACGACATAGACGGTCCGGAAGGACTTGCCAGCATCATTGGTCGCGAGGGTTACACAGGGAATACGGAGTATAAGGATGCTTTTTATAGCAGTAAGGAGATTGATTTGACGGGATATAAAGACGAATGGAATGCAGAATTCCCATTGGAAGTCACTCCTGAACGTCCGCTAGCACGCTATGAACTGACAGCCACGGATGTGATGGCGTTTTTGCGGGAGTATCCTGAAGTGACGCAAGTTCGTCTGACGCTGAAATACGACGATTATTTACCCAAAGGCTTTAATGCCTTGGATGGGATTACCAAACACGCGTTTAAATATTTGCAGTATAGTCGTACGGTGTCCCTGCCGAAAGACGGAGCTACGTCACTTCCTTTGATGTTCGATTATGTATTTGCTGATTCGGAAGGAAATACTTCCGTTCCGGTCACCTTACTGGTGGAAGATGCGGATAAAGGGACACTTCTTGCCAGTTCCAGCTTCCGCCTGTCGTGTACCCAGGGAGAGAATAAAGACATTCAGTTTGATTTTCTGACAACAAGTCCGGAGGATGGAGTCGGGTTCAATCCCGGATTTGATGGAAATCAGGAAGTTGAGCTACCGGTAGAATAAAATGATTCAAACAAGCTATTTATAAAAATCTTAATATTATTATCATGAAAAAGAGTTTATTGTTTTCGGCAATGGCCCTGAGCTTAGGGTTGTTGTCATGTAATCAGGAAGATATGTCGGATGTGGAAACTGTAACCGGTACTCCGGTAACGGTGTCTGTAGAAGTCCCCGGAGTGTTGTCAGGCAGTGAATCACGTACTTTGCCTGCAGCTCCCGAAGGCCATCAGCTTCGTTGTATTATGGTAGTAGATTATAATACGGCAGCAGATGTGCGTATGGAGCAGGTAGCCGGAGAGACGATGGTCAACGAGAAGTTCCGTTTTACCTTTACTCCGGCAGAAGAAGATTATACCTGTCTTTTCTGGGCTGACTATGTGGATGGAACAACAGAGTCGGATGGTAAGTATACCGACAAATATTATAATACGGCCGATTTGACCAACGTGACCTATAAAGTTTCAGACAACACTTTGTTCAATAATCCTGCTTGCGATGCCTTCTTTGGCAAGAGTCTGGCAGGTTCTCCCAATGCCGTGTTGAAGCGTCCGTTTGTGAAACTTTCTTTCAAAGACCAGAAACATGAAACTGTGCAGACTACTTCTCCACTGAGCGTGACTTATACTGTACCTTCAGGTTTCAGTGTGAAAGATAACACGGTTTCTGGAAGCAGCAATCAAGAAATCAAACTGACTGCATCAGCTCCAGCTGATAAAGATAACGATATTTGGTTCTATAATTATGTATTCGCTCCTGCAAATGTGAATAAGTTGCCTGGTGATATTCTGATGACGGTAGGTGAGGACGATGTGATGATTAAAACAGCCTCACTGGTGCTGACTCAGAATTACGATATTACGGCAAATATCGATTTTGCATCGGGCGATGGCAATGTAGATGTGGATGTAGATATTGATGACGAGTTTAATGACCCTGATGCACCTAAGGTAGGCCAGTTTATGCAGAAAGACGGTACTTTCTCTGATATATATAGTGCGGAAAATTCCATTGCCATTGTGTTTGCCGCAGGTCCTAAAGGAGGTGATGTGGCAACGAATTACGGACAACCAGATGGTACGAAGATATGGGGGTATGCCATGGGGTTGAACAGTGTGAAACGTGCTGCTTTGACTACAGCTGAGACACCACTTGACTTAATCAGTTATGGAATCGCATCTCCATGGGCTGCAGACGATTATAATGGATATGTATATACACAACAGTTGGAGGCTGCAACAGCTAGTTTAGGAACAGAGTTGATGCCAGCATATAATGAATGGAAAACAACTAATTCAGTGGCTGAAATAACGAATGTCAGTGGTTGGTATATTCCATCGGCTCGTCAGTTATTGGATGTAATGGGAATGACTTTAGGATATGCTGGAGGAGAAGGTATAGATGTTGTTGCTCAAAATGAACAGTTTGCATCACGTTTAGCTGATTTGATGAATGAAGGAAAATCGTCCTGGTTTGGAACTCATACTTCTGCCTCTAATGTGATGTCTAGTTCTGTAAATACAGGTGGCCAGATTATGGCTGTACAGACAAGCTATGCAGATGGAAAGGAAACTATCTCAAAAGCATTAGGAGTAAATGTAAATGAAAAGGCTTCTACATTTGCCATCCGTCCTGTTCTTACCATATTTAATAAATAGTATCACTTCAAATAAATATTATTTATCAGGAGTGCTTTTTCGTTGTGGTGTTCTGTTTTGGGCAGGCGGCACAGGAGAAAGCACTCTTTGTTTTTAATGAATTTTTATAGGATATGATGAAGATGAATTTTTTATATTGGACATTGGGATGCTTTTGTCTGTTAGGGTATGCTTGTGCAGATGAGGAGGTACCCGCTGCTTCACCAGAAGAAGCCCAGGAAGTTGAAATGCCCGAGGCTTGGCATGACAAGACACGTACGCAGCCTTATCCCAAACTTTCCAATGAGTTATATTTGAATCCGCCTCCATTGATTGTGCCTCAGTCACTGAAAACAGGTGCTTTCCTTCGGTTTGCATTGTCGCAGGATGCCGGTTTTCCCGAAGCATCTACGCAACTTTCAGAACAACAGGAATGGTGCATGTTCAATCCTCATGTGAAACTTGCTCCGGGACGCTGGTTCTGGCGTTACCGGAATGTGTCTGAAGATGGGAAAGAAGAAGCATGGAGTGAACCCATTGAATTTGAGGTAAAGGAGAAAACGCCAGTTTTTGTGACTCCTGCATTTGAGGATTTTCGTCAGGGACTTCCTCTGCGTCATCCTCGGTTGTATTGTTTTCTCGATCCGAAGATAGATGAGGCTCGTCGCCACGTGACATCCCACGAAGAATATCAGGCACTGAAAAATCGCGCGGAGAATGCCTTGCAAGCCGATTATGAGTCGTTGATTGCACCGTATAGCGCCTCCCACATGGAAACGGTGGCAGCCAATGTGGAATATCTTTATCAGGCCTTTCATCTGACTCAGCGTGGAAACTATGCGCAGAAGATGGAAGAAATCCTGAATGTGCTGCTGGAGCATCCTTTCACGGATACGGAATTGTTTGCTGGGAATTTTGCTTCTACGGACATTGCCTATAGTTTCCTGGCTCCCTATGACATGTTGTATGACAAGTTGGGAACGGATGTACGCAGTCGGGTTGAAGAACAGCTGTGGCGGGTGGCCACGTATTATTTTGACGCTTATTGCGGCATGCAGGAAAATCATATTTTCGACAACCATTTCTGGCAGCAGAATATGCGTGTATTGTTTCAGATTGCTTTTTGCCTGTATGACAAGAGTGAGTATGCCGCACAGGCTTTACGTATGTTGACGTACTATTATGAGTTATGGACAGCCCGTGCTCCGGCTTCCGGATTCAATCGCGATGGAGCTTGGATTAACGGAACGGGATATTTTGAGGCGAATGTCCGTACGTTGTTTTATATGCCCATGTTACTTTCGTATGTGTCGCGTGCCGACTTTCTGCAACATCCCTGGTATCAGCAAGCCGGGCAGTCGATGGTTTATAGCTGGCCGCCTTCTTCGAAAAGTGCCGGATTTGGAGATGGCAGTGAGAAGAGAGAGGAACCAGGAAGACTGCGTGCTGCTTTTGCTGATTTTCTGGCTCGCGAAACGGGCGATGCGTATGCCGGATGGTATGCCGGAGAATGTCAGAAAGACCTCGTGCAGGATGTGGAACTGCGCTTGTATCGCATGGTAAATCCGGCTACGTATGCGACAGACTTTCCTGCTTCTGCCCCGAAACTGAAATGGTATAAGGACATCGGTGAGGTGGTGATGCACAGTAACCTGGCGTCGACGGAAAATAATCTCAGTCTTGCTTTCCGTTCGAGTACGTTCGGCTCGGGAAGTCATACGCTGGCCGACCAGAACAGTTTTAACCTGCTGTATGGAGGGAAGGAGGTATATTATCACACAGGATATTATCTGAATTTTAGCGATGCACATAACCTGATGTCTTATCGTCATACAAGGGCACACAACAGCATTCTTGTAGATGGCATCGGACAGCCTTTTTCTACCGAAGGATACGGCATGCTGCTGCGTGCAGCCGGAGGAGAACATATCGGTTATTGTCTGGGGGATGCATCGCATGCATATTGCGGCATCAGTGAGGACCCTATGTGGATAGAAAGTTTTCAGAAAGCCGGTATTGAGCAGACACCTGAAAACGGATTCGGCGAAACTCCGCTGACCAAATATCGTCGTCAGATGATCATGCTCTATCCGGACATCGTGCTGATTTATGATGAGCTGGAGGCATCCCGCCCGGTACGATGGGACTGGTTGCTGCATAGCCCGACGGCGTTCGAATGGACAGACTCACAGAAACAGTTTACGTCGCATTTGCAAGATGGAGGAGTAGCTGTGGCTGCGATGTTTTGTGAGCATCCTTGTGAAGTGTCACAAACTGATCTTTTTGCGGTTCCTCCTACCTCTGTACCCAATGACCCGCAGTATCCGAATCAGTGGCATTTGACGGTTTCTGTGCCAGGGCAGGCAAAGTGTCGCCTTTTGACACTGGTACAGGTAAAGCCGGATGCAAAATCTGTTCAGCCAATAACGCAGGAGGGTGACTGCCTTCTTTGTGGTCCTTGGAAAATAGAGGTTAATTTGTCTTCCGAAAAGCCGGAAAATCTGTGTGTGACGAATACGGAATGTGGAGCGGTCTATAGTTACGGTTCCTCCAGTCCGTGGCTTGGAGGAAAGCCTTATTATCGTCAGTATCGTAATTCTTCGTTGCTTTATGATGAGGTGGACGGGGAGTTTACGGTGAGCGAGATGACTGATTGCACACCGGTTTCAAGTCGCTCCGGAGCCGCCTTCTGAAAACGCAAGTACGTTTCAAACAAAACGCAAGTGCGTTTTGAAATAATGAAATGAGAAAGTATAAACTATTATTATTCAGCTGATTGCAAAAAAAGAAGATTCGACAGGTTTTTATAGGGTCAAATCTTCTTTTTTATATGTTTTCTATTTAGGCAGATAAAGCTTTTTATTTTCTGTTATAATAGAAGGCTATCGGTTCATTTTTTAATTCTTTGGGTAATTCTACGGTTATTATTCCGTTTTTGCAGGTATGCTTTACTTTACGATTTCCTTTTATGAGGCGTATGGCTCCTTTGGGTTCATTGCCTTTCCAGGTAATGGTGGAAGGCAGTGTTTCTCCTTCGGGAAGTGCATACAGCGCATACAGCGTCTTGTGGTCTTTGGAAGTCGTAAACCATACATTTCCGTCGTTATAGTGAGGAGTGATTCTGGTTGCATAGATTGCCTTTCCATAACTTTTCAGCCATTCTCCTACCTGTCGGAGACAGATGGCGGCCTTTTCTTCTATGGTACCTTGTGGAGTGGGGCCTACTCCCAGCAGAAGTGCTCCCCCTTTTGCGGTTATCTCAATCAGGTTATTGATAATGGTTTGTGGAGATTTATATATACTGTTTTTTCTCCATCCCCATCCGTTAGCTAATTGTAGATTGCTTTCCCAAGGATAGTTCAGTTGTGTGGAAGGGATTCTCATTTCAGGGGTCGCATAGTTTTCGTTGCGTCCGGGCACTGTGCGGTCTACTGCAAGCATACCAGGCTGTTTCTGGCGTGCCTTGTCAATAATCCGGTCCAGGTGGATGTCTTGTCCGTTGTCAGGACGTACCTGGCCTCCGTCCAGCCATAAAATATCTATTTGGCCATAGCGGGTTGTCAGTTCGTCTATTTGTCTGGCTGTATATTCCTGGAATTTCCTCCACCATTCTTTATGCAGTTTTATTTGATAATTTACGTTTCTGTCTGGGGTTGCCATGTCCGGATTCCAATAATATTCACAATGCCAGTCCGGCTTGGAAAAATAGGCTCCTATCATAAAGTCTTTTTTGCGGAAGGCATCAAACACATGGTAGGCCACATCTTTCTTGGGGTTATTGCTAAAAGGACCATGAGCAATTGAAAACGAAGTGGTTTGAGTGTCGAACATGCAGAATCCATCGTGGTGTTTGGTGGTAAATACTACATATTTCATCCCTGCGTCTTTCATTATGTCGGCCCATTCTTCGGGGTTAAATTCTGTGGGGTTAAAATTATTGATCTGTCCCCAGTACCATTGCTTGAATTCTTCATAATTCATTTGAGGCTGAATGGATTTGCGGCGTTTCAAGAATCGTTCTTCAGAGCATAGCGGCCATGATTCGTTGATACCTTTTACCGAATATAGTCCCCAGTGGAACAATACCCCGAATTTCAAATCCTGCCATTGGTCCAGCTTTTGCAGTACTGCCTGGTCTTGAGGCCAGGTATAGGTCTTAGACATTACATGCACATCTGTTTGTTTTTTGTCTACGAACTGTTGTGCCTGTACTGTTCCGGTCGTAATGGCTAATGCCATTACGGTTCCGGTGATTAGGTTGAATCTTTTCATAAATAAAATCTATTAGTATTTGTTATTTGGCAGGTCCTGCACCTGTAAATTGAGGTTCATAGTCTGACATTTCATGTACGAGCCATTCTCCGTCAATCTTATCGTATAATACGGAAGAACCTTTTTCCAGCCGTTTGTAGGTGGTACCTCCAATCTGTACGTCGTCATTTCCCAGACTGAATGTGGCATTGTTGCGGGTATTGACAACCTGAAGTGAAGCCGGTTGTGTCGGGTCCAGTTCTGCCTGGATTTTCCATCGGCCACAGGTGAAGGTGTTTCCTTTTCGGATAAGTTCCGACATTTTCTGTCCGTCAGGAAGAATGCGAATCACAGTCAGGATGCGGTTGGCGGCACTTGGCTGGAAGGTAGCCGTGAGATGCCATTGGTTGACATATTTGCTTTCCTGCCCTTTTTTCATCTTTTTCGGGTCGGGCGGGCACACAAACTGGTCGGTCTGTGTGATTTCGCACGGCTGATTGCTGAACAGTTGTGCCACGGAAGAGAATTGTTTCTGCTCATAACGCGTGGTGAGTGTGGCATTTTTTCCGTCAATCTGGAATTGTACGGGACTATGCAGCAGCCAGTCCCAACGTACCGGACGGGATGCCTCCAGTTCATCATAAATCAGTACGATGTCCGGATGCAGCAGGAAGATGTGTCGACGGTATTTGGTCAGCGGAGTTTCGCCGAATCCGTTTTCAGGTGTCTGGGTAATGCCGGCTTTCTTGAAGTTTTCTATCCACATGGGGTATTCGCTGACACCGCAGTACGCATTCGAAGCATCGCCTACTGCATAGGTGATGGTCTCACCGTTCAGCATGCGGGTGATTTTTCCGTAGGCACGTGTGGTAAAGGGCTGTCCGATACCGTCCACAAGGATACTATTGTGCGCCCGTGTGTGACGATAGGACATCAGGTTATGTGCATCGCTGAAATTCAGGTAGTAACCTGTGGAACGGTACACCGGTACTCCTCTGAAGTGCAGGTTGAAGCTGTTCTGGTCGGCCAGGGTATGGCTTCCCGAACCGAAGGGGCTGGAACGGAAGCTCAGGAAAAGATTCCGGTTGGTATTCTGAAGGGCAGAATGGGCCACTACTTCTCCAATGTCTTCCAGCCAGAGGGCATTGCCTCGGTCTTCGGGCAATTGCTTGTTGTCGGAATAAATCTTTTCACTACGCGCCATGCGGTAGAGACGGAGCTCAAAGTCTCTTCTCAGGTCTCTTTGGCAGTGGTTGACGTACCAGGCTGCATACGGATTGCCTGTCTCACGGGCCAGAAAATCGGCAAAGGCCAGGCGCTGGCGGTCGGGTACCGGCTGGCGTTCGTTCCCGTCGCCGAATCCGGCACTCATGGTGCCTACAGGGAAAGTGTAGAGTAAGGCTTTTCCGGCATTCTGATACCACGGGTGTTTCAAGAAGTCTGTGCCTGTGAGGTAAGAGAACAAGCTGGGTACATAATACAATGTATGCGTATTTGCAGTGAAGTATCCTGTGCCGTTATGCCATTCTCCGTCGCGGTTGAAGCCCGATGCCGGAGCACGTGCTGTCCATACTTCATAGCAGTATTCCAGCATTTCGCGTGCCGTTTCATTCCGGTCGGCAAACATCAGGCCAATTTGCAGCATCTGACGGAAGCAGTGCTGCCAGTAGTGGTTGTTGAAGATGTGCGTCTCTTCATTGCCAGAACGCTGTACCATGTGATGGCCTTTGGCTACTTCGAAAATCATTTGTTCCATCTGCCGAAGTTCCTGTGGAGTAAACATGTCATGACAGGAATCGTACGCATACAGCAGGCTTTCAATCAGCTCGCCGGAATAGAAGTCATCCTTCCATAGTGTCTTGTCGGGTTTTGTACGGAGCAGATGGCGGGTGTAGGATACCATCTTCTGTGCGTATTGTGTGTCGCGAGTTAGCAGCCAGGCAGTCTGAAGCCATGCGACGTATGGATTATATTTGCGGATGTAGCGATACACATTGGGGTCAGTATCGAAATTTGATTTCATGGCAGTGGCCGCACGGCTTGTCATGTCTTTGTATTCGGGATGTGACGCGATTCGCTGAGGAGCCGTTTTCAGGTCCTTCTCTAAAAAGCAATATAAGCGCGGATACCCCTTAGGCAGGTTTTGGAAAAAAGCCTGGAAAGAAGGTGTCACAAACTGAGGTTCTTCTCCGCTTATCTGGAACTTCCAGACTGTACTCCATGCTTTTTTCTCTCCCTTGTCAGTCACGGAGCGAACCCGCCAGTACCAGGTACCTTTTTCCAGTATGCGGTGAGGGTTGAACATCAGCCACGGCTTCGGAGTGTCTGTCATTGTTTTTCCGGCAGGAAAAGTAGAGTCATTACTTAACTCAAATTGTATCACTGCCTCCGTTTTCATGCTTTTGGGAACAAGCAGGGGAGTAGGGTTTATGTACACCTGATGCTCTTTCTGCGGATAAGGAGTCTCGCGCACATTCTCATGCACTCGCACAAGAGATGTTTTTTGTGCCTGGATTTTATCCGGTCCGTACAAGATGGAGAGGCATAGGATAAATGCCATTCCATGAATAAGTAAAGAGTGTTTTTTCATTTTGATAACTACTGTTTAGGTTTTAGATGTGTTTGCAAAAATAGCTTCTACCTAAGTGTACGGACTTTCGTTTCTGTTTTAAAATATACCAAATCCGTGTTTTTCATGGAAAATGAGACAGATTTGATAATATATTCCACAGAAATGACCTTTCGGGATGAGCGAAACGCTTATTTTTGTATCTGTAAATATAAGAAGTAAAACTATGAGAGTCATTATTTCCTTGATTGTTTTTTTGCTGACGATGGCCGGACTGAGGGCTGCAGATAGAATCAACTTCTTCCACATCGGACTGGAGCAGGGGCTTTCTCAAAGTACGGTGGTAGACATTATTCAGGATAAGCGGGAAAACATGTGGATTGCAACTCATAACGGATTAAACCGTTATGACGGTTACGATTTTACGGTTTATCATCACAACGATGCCGATACGTCGAGCATTGCCAGTGATGTCATCCGTTCCTTGGCTTTGGATGAGTCTGGAAAAATATGGATTGGAACGGGAGCCGGACTGTCTTTATATAATCCTGAACTGGATATCTTCTATAATTATTTTTGTGTGTGCGAGGGGAAGAAACAGCAGGTGCTGGATGTGGCTTGCCTGGAGGAAGGGAATTTGCTGGTGGCTACAGATGCCGGACTGATGCATTTTGACAGTCGCAGCGGCGTGTTTAACAGCACGCAGATTCCGACAGAATTACAGAAAATAAGTCCCAGAACATTGGCCAGATACGGGGATGAAGTATATATAGGCTCTTACCAGGGCTTGTTTGTCTATTCATTGAAAGAAGAAGTGGTGCGTACTCTTCTCACGGGAGACTACAGTTTGTCACTCATACTGGCAATTCTGAAGGAAAAGGATAACCGCTTGTGGGTAGGCACGGAAGGAGAGGGACTGTACTGCCTGAATCCGGTGACAGGAGAATGTAGGAAATACAAGGACGGACGAGGGGGACTGAGCTCCAATTACATTCGTTCGCTGGCTCTGGATATGTCAGGAAATCTGTGGGTGGGGACATTGACTTCACTGAATGTGTACGACGAAAAAACAGACCGTTTCGTGGTGTATGACAGTAACCCGATGAAAGAGGGAAGCTTGTCGCAGACCTCTGTCCGGAGCCTGTATAAGGATACGCAGGGAGGTATGTGGATAGGAACCTATTTTGGTGGGCTGAACTATTACCATCCGCTTCGTCAGCGTTTTCATAACATTCGGAACGTGCCTTATCATAATTCACTGAATGATAATGTGGTGAGCTGTATCGTGGAGGATGATGAACGGAATATCTGGATTGGAACGAACAATGGGGGATTAAACCGGTATGACCTCGGGAAAGAATGGTTTACTTCTTATACGGTGGCAGACGGACTGCTGTCGAACGACATCAAGGTGATTTATGTAGATGAGCAAGCGAAGAGGGTGTATGTGGGAGCTCACGCTTCGGGTGGACTGAATGTGCTTGACTTGAAGACGGGGCGTATCCTTAGCTTTTTGCCGGAGGAAGGCTTGCAGACGGGAAGAGGTTTTTATGGCATTCTTCCAGAACCAGACGGAGAGCTGCTTTTAGGAGCTGTAACCGGAAGTATGGTGGCTTTTGTTCCCGGCACGGGTAAATTCCGCCGGCTGTCATTTTCAGACGGCAGGTTGCTGGAGAAGCGCATTATCACTTTGTTTCGTGATTCGCGCAGCCGTATATGGATTGGTACGCAGGAAGGGGTACGTGTGTATGAACGGAAAGGTGATGTATTGTCGGTTTGTCTGACTTTACCGGTGGGCAAAGGGTTGGAATATACCTCGGTCAATGTAATTCATGAGGGAACGGACGGAATCTTCTGGATAGGAACCCGTAACGGGGTTTATTGTTTCAATGAACAGAAGAAAGAACTGCGTCATCTTTCCGTAAATCAGGGACTTCCGGATAATGTAGTACACGGTATACTGGAGGATGCGGAAGATCATCTATGGTTCAGTACGGAGCGCGGGTTGTCATGCTACTCTCCGTCTTCCGGCGAGTTCCGTAATTTTACGGATATTGACGGCATTCAAAGCAATCAGTTTACGTCTTATGCCTATTGCAAAGGGAAAGACGGGCAGATGTATTTTGGAGGAGTGAACGGGATTACCGTGTTTAATCCGGCTGTGTTCCCGGAAAATCCTTATATCCCTTCGGTGGTGATTACGGAACTGTCTGTGTTGAACCGGCAGGTTCGTCCGGGAGATGTTACGGGAATTCTGTCACGCCACATCAGCGAAACGAAACAGATTGAATTACCTGCCGGACAGTCTACTTTTTCATTGCAGTTCTCGGTGGCCGATTATATTTCGGGCATGCACAACAAGTTTGCTTACCGGCTGGAGGGATATGAAGAGGAGTGGATATATACCGACCACATGAACCGCGGGGTTTCTTATTCCAATCTTCCTCCGGGCGATTATTGCTTTATGGTGAAGGTGGCCAATCGGGATGGTTTATGGAATGAGGTACCTACTCAGCTTCGGATTGTGGTATTACCGGCATGGTATGCCACCTGGTGGGCGAGACTGTGTTTCGTATTATTGTTCTTAGGAGTCGTAGCATTGATTTTCCGCTATTTATGGATTCGTAAAAGCATGAGGGTGCAGTTGGAGATGGAACGTCTTGACAAAGAACGGATGAAGGAGGTGAATGAAATGAAGCTTCGCTTTTTTATCAATATATCGCACGAGCTGCGTACTCCGCTGACTCTTATTGTAGCTCCGCTGCAGGAGGTGATAGGAAGAATCACAGACAAGAAAATCTTGTCGAAGCTGAAATATGTCAGTGACAGTGCCAATCGGCTGCTGCACCTGGTCAATCAACTGATGGATTACCGCCGGGCTGAACTGGGAGTCTTTCGTCTGAAGGTAAAAAAGATTATGTTGCATGCGGTGCTTCAGAACATATATCAGGTATATACCGGACTGGCAGAATCCAAACAGATAGATTATCGGCTGGATTCGGATTTGGAAGGGAGAGACGTGTGGTGTGATGAAAAATACATTGAATTGATTTTGAATAATTTGCTGTCGAATGCCTTCAAATACACTTCTGCCGGTGATTGTATCGTGCTTCGGGCCCGTGAAACATCAGGAAATCTTCTGCTGGAAGTGCAGGATACAGGAGCGGGCATTCCGGTAGAAAAACAACGGCTGATTTTCGAACGTTTTTATCAGGTGGATCAGGAACATGTAGGTAGTGGAATCGGTCTGTCGCTGGTGAAGCGTCTGGTAGAATTGCATCACGGTACGATTGAACTGGAGAGCAAACCGGGCGAAGGATGTGTCTTTTCTATTGTATTGCCTGCTTTGGAAACGGCTTATGCATCGGAAGAGATAGAGAACGTGGCTCAGGAAGGTTCGGAAACTTACCATTACTCAACAAATACATCGGAGATGTATCTGATGGATGCCGGGGGGGATAGGATAGAGACCGGAGAATCAGTGGAACCGGAAGAAGTGGAGGAAGGGAAGAAGTCGTGTGTGTTGCTGGTGGAGGATAATACCGACATTCAGGCATATTTATCTGAAGGACTCTCTGCGTATTTCCGGGTATTGCGGGCCAATAACGGGAAGGAAGCATTGGAAATATTGGAAGAAAATGAGGAAGTTAATCTGATTCTTTCGGATGTCATGATGCCAGTGATGGATGGAATAAAGTTGTGCAGACAGGTGAAGCGAAACTTGAAGTATTGTCATATCCCTCTCATCATGCTTTCTGCCAAATCGGATGTGAAAGACCAGTTGGAAGGTTTGCAGACAGGTGCGGATGATTACATACCGAAGCCTTTCTTGCTGGAAATGGTGGTTGCCAAGGTCCGTAACCTGCTCCGTACATACCGGCAGGCCGTGGAACATTATTCGAAATCCATGGAGATTGAACCGGAAAAGGTGGCATTGAATCCTTTGGATGAAGAGTTCTTGCGCAAGGCGATGGAGGCTGTGAAGCGTCACCTAGATGATATCTCTTTCTCTGCCAATGCTTTTGCCAGTGAAATGAATATGTCACGCTCGACCCTACACTTGAAAATGAAGGCTGTAACCGGAGAAAGCACAATGGATTTTATTCGGAAAATTCGCTTTGGAGAAGCTTGTAAGCTGTTGAAGGAAGGGCGTTACAACGTGACGGAAATCAGTGAAATGGTAGGTTTCAATACGCCGTCTTATTTTGCAACGAGCTTCAAGAAGTATATGGGTTGTCTTCCGTCTGAGTATGTGAAGACGGGAGAATAAAAATGTAGCCCCACAAGAATCACAGCGGGGCTACAAGTCTTATTTAAAGTGTTAAAGTGTCTCTGAGAGCGAGGACAGCAGCATAATGAGCAGCACAGCCGCAATAGCCAGTGAAATGAAGGTAAAGACAGCTAGGAAAACGGTTGTCTTGACAAATGTACGTATCCATCCCCGGCGGTATACCGTGTGCAGGGAAATGTAGGTGTACACAAACATGCCTGTTACGAAGATAAGTAGAGTATACATCGGCATGTTTCCTTTAAACGATTCCATAAAAGTGTCACTTGTCAGCACGGGTACCAGTGGAATAGGAATCAGTATCAGAAACACGGTGTTCAGGTGGATGGCATGTACGAAATGCCACATGTAGGGGAATTTGGCTTTCCGGAACATTCCTTGTAGAAGCCAGGCAAACAAGGGCAGAAGGAACATCATGTAGAGCGGAGTCCACTTGGATAGGTCTCCAAAAAACTGGTTGAGAAATGACTCCTGACGAAGTTGTTGTGCTTCATCGCTGTGGTCTTCTTTCCATTCGTATACGGGAGTAAGGGCGGTACCGGTGGAGTCTACCTGAAAGTGGCGTGCAGCTTGCAGGGATTCAGAGGTAATCTCTTCTTCCTCGACAAAGTCATCCAGGTACTCACCTTTTACTTTTTTGAGATTCAGAATGGTATTCAGGTCTTTTTGTCGGAGAGTGGTTTCATGCAGGCAGGAGTCAGCCACGATTCGGGGCATTCGCACGTAGGAAAGAGAGAAACGGTCGTCCAGTTGTTGTACCTTGAACAACTCCTCGGCCTTTTCTACTCCTCTTTCCTGAAAGGCTTTCACTAACTCAGGACCTTGGTATACATACACACATGTGTCGGGCAAGGTAGCAGACGATTTGAGTTGTGCTACGATTCCGTCGTTGATATTGAGGGAGCTTACCGCCTGCAATGCCTGGTTGGCCTTGTCGGAAGCCAGCATGAAAAAGAGGGTGAAGAAGACCACAGAGATGCACATGTAAAGGCGGAAAGGATGCACGTAGGAGTTGATTTTCCCGGCATTGAACTCGTTGGTCAGGAAACCCGGGCGGGTGAACATGAGCCACAAAGTTTGCCAGATTTTGCTGTCGAACTGGTAGACATTTTCAAAGTATTGCTTGAAATATTTCCAGAACGGCTGGTAGATGTCGAGGGCATATTGTCCGCAGCAATGGCAGTACATTCCTTCCAGTTTGGTACCGCAGTTCTTACAATAGGTGTATGCGGGTACGGTTTTTTTTGCGGATTCGCTGGAGGCGTTTCAGTTCGATGAGCCGCATGATTCGGCGTTTTCTTTTTTTCAGTTCCTGTCGCATCCGGGCAAGAAAGCCCATTTTCTGCTGTGTGTTGTGTGTGGTATTCTCCATGTCAGTAAAGATGAATAATCAGTGGTATTTTGACACAAAAGTACGTTGGGGAAATGAATTTTGCAAATATTTATAGGAAAAGCCGTATGGAAGGTCTACTTTTCTATTGCGTTCTGAAAGGAATAAAAAAAGCAGTTATATTGTTTCCTTCTGTGTTTTGTAGTTCTTGGGAATCAATATAACTGCAATAAATACCTTTGGGGTATGTGGGGGAGTGTTAACCGATTTTGCTTATCTTTTTCAGTTTTTCTTCATCGATAAGTTTTATCTTTCTTCCGTCAATGATAATCAGTTTCTCGGCGGCAAAGTTCGACAATGTACGGATGGCGTTGGAAGTGGTCATGTTGGAAAGGTTGGCCAAGTCTTCTCTCGAGAGGTAGATGCTCAGCGTGCATTGGTCTTCTTCCACTCCGTAGGTTTCTTTCAAGAAGAGCAATGATTCTGCCAGACGTCCGCGGATATGCTTTTGAGTGAGGTTCACTGTCCTTTCATCGGAGATGCCTAAATCCTTCGATAATTGTTTGATAAAAAACATGGCCAGTTCCGCATTTTCCATAATCAATTGGACAATGATTGGCATGGGAATCAGACACATGGTACAAGGTTCAAAGGCAGCTGCGGCGGTTACGAAATTTTCTTCCGCAAAATATGCACGGTAAGCGAAGTATTCTTTGTTCTTGATGACGCGGATAATCTGGCTTCTTCCTCCTACACCGTCTTTGTAAATTTTGACTTTGCCGTTCAGCAGGCACATCAGATTCTCGGGAGTCTCTCCTTCACAGTAGATTGTTTCATTTTTCTTGTATTTTTGAATGGTGAAGTTTTGAGCGAGCAGTTCGCGTTGTTGCTGGGTCAATGGTTGCCATAAATCTGGTATACTTTCGGCAATCTCAGCTTCTGTTAATTCCTTTTTTACCATAAATGTTCCAAAACCATGTTATTTAGCACAAAGATAGAAAGAAAAATTGAAAATATTCTTTTTTCATTGTAAAAAATACCCTTAAAACAAGGCTTTGTTATATATTTGCTTTGGATATGCGAAGACTGAAAAGCTTATATGTGGTTTTGTGGGGACTGCTGGCAATCTGTTTGTTGGTTGGTTTTCCTCGTCAAGGCATGGCACGTGACAATGCTCCGTCGCTTCCTTGGAAACCGCTTGTGGCTGATTCCATTCTGGAACACATGTTTCATGCCGCTTCCATCTATTCGCGTGAGGTGAAAAGTTACAAGGCTGACTTGTATTTGAAAGGCCATCTCACGGTGCACAAGCAGAACCGTATCATTCGTTACGTACCTTCCATGTTCCGGTTGGAAAAAGGGATAAAAGATTATCTTCACGAATCAATCAGTGAACTTCAGTATACGGCTCCAGGGCTTATCGACCGTAAAGTCCGGGCTATCTCTACTACTTTCCCCAGTTATAAGGGGCAGATTTTCGATGTGATAGATTACATGAAGTTTAATATTTATGCTCCTTCATTGATGGGTAACAAATTATTGTCGCCGTTGAGTGAGAAGGCGCGAGTTCATTACCGTTATTTGTTGGAGAGTGTGGAACACAGGTTGGGAGGAGAGTGGTATTGTATCCGAGTGGTGCCCCGTTACCGGAGTACACAGCTTGTGGAAGGGGTGTTGTGGCTTTCTTCTACCGACTGGACCATCCGGAAGATGAGTTTAAGGGGGCGTTATGACCTGATTCATTTTCATCTGAGCATGCAGATGGGGGAGGAGGACGAGACTAAATATCTTCCGATATTAATGAATTTGGACTTGAATTTCAAATTCTTGAAGAATCATCTGGAAATGAAGTATACGGGCTGGATGCGCTATTCTTCCGTGGTGTTCCGACAGCCGGGGGAGGAGTGGATTGTAAAGAAAACAAACGAACATAATCTTTCCAACTCCTATACGCTGACGTGTGATACCAGCCGGCTGGTGGTGGAGAGGGATTCGTTCAATCGTATCCGTCCGATTCCTTTGTCGTCGGAAGAAGATTCGCTGTATCTGCAGGCTGATGAGAGAAGCCGTCAGAGAGCAGCCGATACCCTGATGACCGAGCCTACGAAATTTAAAAAGAATATGGTGTTCCTCGGGCAGATAGGAGATGCGTTGATCAGCAGTTACGATATTGATATGTCGAGAATAGGAAGTATTAGCTGTTCGCCGATTATCAATCCGTTGTTGGTCAGTTATAGCCATCGGAATGGAATTTCCTACCGGCAAGTGTTCAAATACAACAAACTGTTTCATGACGGACGTCTGTTGCGTATCGCTCCCCAGATTGGTTATAATTTTACCAAGAAGGAGCTCTATGCCAAGGCAGATGTAGAGTATATTTACAATCCCCGCAAACTGGGGTCTATTGAAGTGCATGCCGGAAACGGTAACCGGATTTACAGTAGTGTGGTACTTGACCAGCTGAAGGAAATGCCGGACAGTACTTTCTCGTTCGAAGGACTGGAACTGGACTACTTTAAGGATGTGTATGTGGATATGTCGCACAACATCGAGTTGTGCAACGGTCTGAAACTGGGTACGGGTCTGGCCATGCACTGGAGGTATACCAAAAGTACGCCGGAAGTAGAGGCCCGCGTACGTTCCCGCTACAACAGTTTTGCTCCCCGTATCCGGTTGGAATGGACACCGGGAATGTATTATTACATGAACGGCAACCGAAAGATCAACGTGGGTTCGTTTTTCCCGACCTTTATGCTGGACTATGAACGAGGAATCAGGTTGCTGAAAAATTCGGGGACGTATGAGCGTATCGAATGTTCGGTGGAACAGGTTATCCGTCTGAAAAATGTCCGTTCAATTGCCTACCATATCGGAGGCGGAATGTTCACCAACCAGTCGGACATGTATTTCGTGGATTACGTACACTTTGCCAACCTGAATCTTCCGCAAGGTTGGAACGATGACATTGGAGGAACTTTTCAGATGCTGGACGGACGTTGGTACAATGCGTCCAGTCATTACATTCGTGGAAACATGACCTTTGAAGCACCTTTCATCTTTCTTTATCCGGTAACTCGTCTTCTGTCTTTTATTCAGAAAGAACGAATCTATGCAGGCGTTCTGTTCATGCCCCACCTGAATCCTTACCTGGAATTTGGATACGGTTTTGCCACCCATCTATTTGATGCCGGTGTGTTTATCGGAAATGAAAAAGGTAAATTTACCTCCGTGGGATGTAAATTTACCTTCGAGTTATTCAATAAGTAAGCTATCTGTTTAAATCAAATCAGCTCGTCCGAGGTGTAGCCTTTCGGCAGCGGACGGCAGTTGTAGCCTGAAGCCATGATTTCTCCATAAGCTCCGGCCGAGCGCAGGGCAATCAGGTCGCCGCGGTGTACCTTGTTCAAGTCGATGGCCTTGCCGAACACGTCGGATGATTCACAGATAGGCCCTACCACGTCGTAAGTCTCTACCGGTTCTTCCGAAGTCAGGTTTTCAATCTTGTGGTAAGCCTGGTACAAAGCCGGACGAATCAGGTCGGTCATACCCGCGTCTACGATGGCAAACTGCTTGTTCGTACCCTGTTTCACGTAAGTCACTTTGGTGATGAGGCTTCCGCATTGTCCCACTACCGAGCGTCCCAGCTCAAAATGGAGTGTCTGTTGCGGGCGCAGGCGCAGGTGCTTGTGATAGGTAGCGAAGTACTCGGCGAAGTCCGGAATCGGCTGGCGGTTTGGATGTGCATAGTCGATGCCCAGTCCGCCTCCCACGTTGATGTGTTCCACGATAATCTGGCGGGCATAAAGTTTTTCCTGCAGTTCGTTCACACGGTTGCAGAGCGCCACGAAGTCGCCCATGTCCAGAATCTGTGAGCCAATGTGGAAATGCAGTCCCACGAACTTCACGTTTTTCATCTCCAGTGCCAGGTCGATGATGTGGTCCATGTCCTGCATGCTGATGCCGAACTTGTTTTCTGCCAGACCGGTAGTGATGTTGGCATGCGTATGCGCACCTACATCTGGGTTGATACGGAACGCCACGCGGGCAATCTTGTTCTTTGCCGCAGCCAGTTCGTTGATGACCTCCAGTTCCGGAATGGACTCTACGTTGAAGCAGAAAATGTCATAATCCAGTCCCAGATTGATTTCCTTGTCGGTCTTTCCCACGCCGGCATAGACAATCTTGCTGGCCGGGAATCCAGCCTGGATGGCTGCCTGGATTTCACCACCGCTCACACAGTCGGCCCCCAGTCCGCTTTCGCGGATGATACGCAGGATTTTAGGATTGGCATTGGCTTTTACGGCATAATGCACGCAGAATTTATTGTATTTCCCTGCTTCTTCCTTGATTTTGTCCAAGGTTTCACGCAGCAGGTTCGCGTCATAAAAATAAAACGGAGTTTCAAGTTCGCTGAAACGCGCTATAGGAAAATTAGCTTTCATGTGGGTTTAGTTGTTTTGTTTGATTAGGATGATAAAAAAGCGGACGATGCGGTTTTGCCCGTATCCTCCGCTTTCTGCTGTATAAAAATGTATTTTATTTCTTGTTGCCGTTGAACAGCACGTCACTCAATGACTGGAGTGCTCTCTTCTTGTCTGCTTCACGAATCAGGAAAGAGATGTTGTAGTTGCTTCCGCCGAATGAGATCATACGTACCGGGATTTCGCGCATGGCATCGAGTGCCTTTGCTTCAAAACCTACGTTTTCCCATTCCAGGTCGCCCACTACGCAAACGATACACATGTCGTGGTCTACCGTAACGGTACCGTACTTCTTCAGGTCGTTCACAATCTCATTCAAGTGCTTCGTGTTGTCGATAGACATGGACACACCTACTTCAGATGTGCAAACCATATCGATGGCTGTCTGATAGCTTTCGAAGATTTCGAACACCTTGCGCAGGAAACCATGAGCCAGCAGCATACGGCTGGATTTGATTTTGATGGCCGTGATGTTGTCCTTGGCAGCAACTGCCTTGATTTTTCCCTTTTCCGTGTCGTTAGAAATCAGCGTACCTGGAGCCGACGGTTCCATGGTGTTCAGCAGACGTACCGGGATGTTGGCATATTTGGCCGGCTGGATGCAGGTGGGGTGCAGAATCTTGGCACCGAAGTAAGCCAGTTCGGCAGCCTCCTCGAAGTGCAGCTGACGGACAGGAGAAGTCTTGTCCACCACGCGCGGGTCGTTGTCGTGCATACCGTCGATGTCCGTCCAAATCTGGATTTCAGACGCGTTGATGGCTGCACCGATCAGAGAAGCTGTATAGTCGCTTCCGCCACGCTGCAAGTTGTCGATTTCACCGTACGCATTGCGGCAGATGAATCCCTGCGTGATATAAATCTCATAGCCCGGATTGGCTTCCAGCTGTGCGTTCAGTTTCTCGCGGATGTACGTCAGGTCCGGTTCACTGTTTTTGTCCGTGCGCATGTATTCCAATGCCGGAATCAGTACCGCCTTCACGCCCTGTTCGCACAAATAGTTTGTCACCATGTTTGTAGAGATGATTTCCCCCTGTGCCAGGATGACTTTTTCTTCAAAAAGCGTAAATATGTCTTTCGTGTAAGAACGAATGTAATCAAAAACCGATTTTACGAAATCCAGTGTTTTCTGTTTATATTCTTCGGTAGAATACAACTCATCAATGTGCTGTTTATATTTAGATTCCAATCTATTGATGATTTCATTTGCACCTTCTGGATTTTTCTTGTACAGATAATCCGAAATTTCAACCAATGTGTTCGTCGTACCCGACATGGCAGACAGGACTACAATTTTCTGTTCGCCGTCATTGATTAATTTGGCCACATCCTTCATTCTTTGTGCGGAACCTACGGATGTACCTCCAAACTTTAAAACTTTCATTTTACGTTTCGAATTTAAAATGTTTTATAATTAATTATTTTCGGGAGCAAATGTAGTAATAAAAACCCTATTTTAAGTTCATTTTGGCAAAATTCCTTTTACTCCTTTGTCTTTTTTATGAATTGCCGGTTTCTGTCAGGCGATGGCACTCACATTTGTACACTTTTCCCGGGTATTCCGACAGCAGGTTCAGGTTGTGCGTGGTCATGATGATGGCCGACCCTTGCCGGCAGATCTCCTGCAACAACTCCACGATGTGCCGACCAGTTTCTACGTCAAGGTTGCCCGTCGGTTCGTCGGCCAGGATAATGTCCGGTTTGTTCAGGATGGCCCGGGCGATGACGATACGTTGCTGTTCACCTCCCGAAAGTTCGTTAGGCATTTTATAGCCTTTGTTTTCCATGCCTACCTGTTGGAGTACCTCGTTGATACGCGTTTCTATTTCCGTACGCTTTTTCCATCCGGTAGCTTTGAGCACGAATTTCAGGTTCTCGTATACGGTACGGTCGGTCAGCAGTTGGAAGTCTTGAAACACGATACCCAGTTTCCGGCGCAGGGGAGGGAGGTCTTTTCTTTTCAACTGACGGATAGAGTATCCCATCACCTGGGCCTCTCCGTCGTTGATTTCCACTTCTCCATAGAGTGTTTTCAGAAAAGTGGATTTTCCGCTGCCCACCTTCCCGATAAGGTAGATGAATTCTCCCTTCTTCAGCTCAAAGTTGATGTCTGAAAGAATTTCCTGTCCCTGCAGGCTGATGCTGACATGCTGGTATGTGATAAGCGGTTGTTCTTCCATGCGTTACATTAATGTTTTTTCCAGTTCGCGCTGTGACGTTCTTTCAGTTCGCGGGCCAGGTCTTCAATGCGGTAGCCTTTGTAGGTGAGCAATACAATCAGGTGGTACAGCAGGTCGGCTCCTTCGTAAATCAACCGTTCGTCGGTACCGTTGCAGGCCTCGATGACTGTTTCCACTGCCTCTTCGCCCACTTTCTGCGCCATCTTGTTGACGCCTGAATTGAACAGGCTGGTCGTGTAGGATTTTTCCGGCATCTCCTGGCGGCGTCGGTCGATGAAATCCTGCAGCTCTTTCAGGAACATGATATCCTGTTCGTTCTTTTCCCCCCAGCAAGTGTCGGTGCCGGTGTGGCAGACAGGGCCGTCCGGGTGTACCATGATGAGCAGGGTGTCGTTGTCGCAGTCTGCCTTAATGGATACCACGTGCAGGAAGTTGCCGCTCTGTTCGCCCTTGGTCCACAGACGGTTTTTCGTACGGCTGAAGAAAGTCACCTTTCTCGTTTCCACGGTCTTTTCGTAGGCTTCCTTGTTCATGAAGCCCAGCATCAACACTTTCTGTGTGTAGTTATCTTGGATGATGGCCGGAATCAGGCCATTCATTTTCTCGAAATCCAGTTCCATAATTCTTTATTTTTATATATAATGAGTGTTTTTATCTGCGCACGGTAACGCCTTCTTTGCAAAGGTAATCTTTTAATTCGGGAATCCGTATCTCTCCGAAGTGAAAAACGCTGGCTGCGAGCGCCGCGTTGGCTTTTCCCAGCGTAAATGCATCGCGGAAGTGTTCTTTTTTACCGGCACCTCCCGAAGCGATGACCGGGATGGTCAGTCTGTCGGCCAGTTCAGCCAGTGCCTCATTGGCATAGCCTTCCTTCACCCCGTCGTGGTCCATGCTCGTGAACAGGATTTCTCCTGCGCCCCGGCGGTTGGCCTCTTCCGCCCATTCCATCAGGAACCGGTCGGTCTTCAGCCGTCCCCCGTTGAGGTAACATTTCCAGCCCTGCGGAGTCTGGCGCGCATCGATGGCCACCACGCATACCTGTGAGCCGAAATGGAGAGCAATGTCATCAATGAGCTGCGGGTTGCGGAGGGCAGAGGAGTTGATGGACACCTTGTCCGCTCCGGCGTTCAGAAGCCGTTCCACGTCGCTCAGTTCATGGATGCCGCCTCCCACCGTAAACGGGATATTGATTTCTGCCGAGATGCGTTTCACCAGTTCCGTAAATGTTTTCCGCCCTTCATGGCTGGCCGTAATGTCCAGGTATACCAGTTCGTCTGCCCCTTGTTCGCTGTACGCCTTTCCCAGTTCCACCGGGTCGCCGGCCTGCCGCAGGTTGACGAAGTTGGTTCCCTTTACTGTCTGTCCGTCCTTGATGTCCAGACAAGGTATGATTCTCTTTGCTAACATAGTTTTGTTTCTTGAATAAGTTTTAAGGAAGGAAAGCCTTCAAGTCGTTCAGGGTGATGCGTCCCTCGTAAAAAGCCTTTCCGAATACCACCGCCGGGATGCCGGCCTCTTCCAGCGCTTCAATGTCCTTCATGCCGCTGATACCTCCGCTGGCAATCAGGTGCAGGTCGGGATGAGCCTGGATAATTTCCTTGTACAAGTCGATGGACGGTCCGTTGAGCATGCCGTCGCGGGAGATGTCCGTACAGAGCACTTTCGTGGCCCCTTTCTTGATGTATTCGTCGAGGAACGGCATCAGCTCCATCCGGCTGCATTCCAGCCAGCCGTTCACGGCGATTTTTCCATCCTTGGCATCCGCTCCCAGGATAATCCGTTCGCTACCATAGGCCTCCATCCATCGGCTGAACGTGTCCGGCTCCTTCACGGCGATACTGCCCAAGGTAACCATCTGCGCCCCGCTCTCGAAAGCGATGTGCAGGTCTTCGTCACTTTTGATGCCTCCGCCGAAGTCGATGGTCAGTGAGGTCTGTCCGGCCAATGCCTCCAGTACCTTGTAATTTACGATGTGTTTGGAAGCCGCTCCGTCCAGGTCCACCACGTGTAGCCGACGGATACCGTGTGCCTCAAACATCTTGGCCACTTCCACCGGGTTCTCGTTGTACACCTTTTTCGACTGGTAGTCTCCTTGTGAAAGTCGTACGCATTTGCCGTCGATGACATCGATGGCAGGAATAAGTTCTATCATAGGATGTTCTTATGCAAATTGAGTGAAAGATTAAAGATTCAGAAAGTTGCGCAGGATACATTCGCCCACCTTGCCGCTCTTTTCCGGGTGGAACTGGGTGGCATAGAAGTTGTCCTTGTGCAGTGCCGCACTGAACGGAGTGATATATTCCGTAGTAGCCGCTGTAAACTCGTTGACCGGCACATAGAAACTATGGACGAAATACACGAATTCTTCCTCCTTGAGTCCCTGGAACAGCGGGCTGCGGAGATGCGAAAGCGTGTTCCATCCCATGTGGGGCACTTTGTCCTCTGGATGGGTTGGCTGGAATTTCTTCACTTCCGCGTCGAAGATGCCCAGACAGTCGACGTCTCCTTCCTCGGAATGGCGGCAGAGCAGCTGCATGCCCAGGCAGATACCTAACACCGGTTGCTTGAGGTCCTTGATGAGCTGGTCCAGTCCACATCCCTTCAAGTAATCCATGGTGGTGCGTGCTTCGCCCACTCCCGGAAAGATGACCTTGTCGGCACTGAGCAGTGTTTCCTTGTCGTGGGTGATGATGGGTTC
Organism: Bacteroidaceae bacterium; assembly: GCA_902362595.1. Classification (GTDB taxonomy): domain Bacteria; phylum Bacteroidota; class Bacteroidia; order Bacteroidales; family Bacteroidaceae; genus Phocaeicola; species Phocaeicola fibrisolvens. The sequence goes on from CABIXF010000002.1 coordinate 52,218, forward strand.
CACGCCCAACCGCTTCAGGGCACAGTCTACCGAGAAAAGGTTGCCGGCATTGTATTTTATGATGGCGATTTTCATTCTGTACTATTTTTTTTGTAGAAAAATTGTTTTTGCAAAAGTAACGAATTATAATCAATCTCCTAATAAACGCAACGAAAAGTTTGTCGCTTACTTTCTTTTTCTGACAAGATGGAGTGGGATGGCCCTCTTTTTCTTATTTTTCATCTTTCGTCTGTGAGACTTCTGCTGAATTTTTTTTCATGAAGCTATTGCAGGTTCAAAAAATTGTACTACCTTTGCAACCGCAATCGAGAGAGAAAGCAACGAAAGAAAAACTTAATGGTGCGTTAGTTCAGTTGGTTAGAATACATGCCTGTCACGCATGGGGTCACGGGTTCGAGTCCCGTACGCACCGCTGAGACTCAAGGACAACTGAGAGTCTGAAAGTGACAAAGTCCACAATTCCAATGAATTGTGGACTTTTTTTATGTCTTGTAAGTACCAATCCAAGGACATCAAACAGCCCACTTCGGACAAAGTTCCGTTACTAAATCGTTACAGAAAAACCGACGTCTGATTATTGTAACGATTTTCATGCTAACTCGCTGATTTTTCAGCTGTTGTCTTAATTCTTTCTGCTCATAATTCAATTAATGACATTTCCTTTGTGAGATTGTGTAACGATTGTAACGAAGGATATAAAAACAGATGCAGTTATGAGCAAATTCAGGTCCTTTCTGGGAAATCTAAAAAAGATTCTGAAATATGTCTTTTACTTGATTGTCCAATAGAAATTGACGACCTTTACTTGGGGAAAAGGAAAAAAGAATAAATTGCTTCTGTTTCTGGCCTTCTGATTATTATTATTGATTTTTAGCGAATTATCCATGCTATGTATGGGGATTGGAAGATTTGTCATTGTCGGCCGATGGAATTTGTTTAATCAGATATTTTTATTATCTTTGCGAAGGATAATTAAAAAAGCTGTATCTGATTGATACACAGAATGGAATTGAAGAGTATATGATTTTAGGTAACGATTTAGCGACATTCAGAATGCTCTGACCTGCTGCGGTTTACCTCATAGCTTCAAACAACTCTTTCGTACTTGCAAAGATACTTTTTTTATCCTATACCGCCAAATCATTACCGGTTTTTTAGGGATTTTGCCATTACCTTGTTCTGAAAACGGCTTCCGGCTTGATGTGCGCAAGCCCATTTCAGAAGCGGCACAAGCGAAGAAAAGCCCACGACGACCACAATGTCACAAGTGACACTGCCATCGTCGCGGGCATTTCTTTTATGTGCTTGTGCAGAACGGACAAGTCCGTTTTCATCCATTTCCTTTTTTCGTCTCCATTTGGCACGGAAATGCCGCCGGATACAGGACACGTAAACGTGAATCTGCACCTGCGACTATTTCCGGCTGTTGTATCTTTCTTGTCCCCAAACCGTCTTGCCCCACTTTTGCCGGACCGGGCAATGGCAGGCAAGACCATTTGAAGACAAATGCCGCCGGAAGAACATCTGCAAGCGCAAGCCATGCACGCATGACAATGACGCTTGCAGGACTTCTGTCACGGCGGCACGAAAGCGTTGCTTTCCCCTTGTCCGTTGCACTGCCCTTTGTTTTTTTCCTGTGGCGCATCGCGCCATCCCACACTCTTTCCCTTTTCCTTTCCGCCTCTCCAAAAGTATGCCAATGTTCCCATGCCGCCATTCCAGACGGCATCAGTGGTCATTTTCGTTGCAGGGGCAAAGGTAATTCCGGGATTGTACGGGGCTGCAAGGTCGGGCCGCCTTGCGGTTGCCTGGAAAAATCTCCACCCTCGCAGGCTCAGGTAGTATTTTGTCCGGCAAACCTTGCATCCCCGAATCCCGACCTTTGAGAAGCCCCCGAAACGAAAACGACCGATGCGCGGTCGGAAGACGTCACAAGAGAACATCGGACATACGGAGAGGCGAAAAGAAAAAGGACTCGACCCGACCTCACCAACCGAACAAGACAAGTAACAACAACTTAAAATTTGGAAGATATGAGAATGACATTGAGCGACATCGGAAAGGCATTGTGGAGGGCATTATCCGCAATCGTAAGGACGGCATCGGACATCGCCCTTTGCGCAGGAGGCTTGGCGGTAGGCATCGCAGGGGAAATCCTGCTGGGTGTGTTGAACTTCATGTTCGGCATCATTATAGTCCTGCTTTCAATCGTGGCGACTATCGCAATTTTCATTTGGCTATTAACCCTTTAATTCATACAGACATGGCGAAAAGACACAGCAAGACGGCAGCGCAGCAGTGCAGGTATTACGAGGTGGACAACATCTTCGAGTACATGGTGGAAACCTACATCAACGGCAATTTCACTTCATTCAGAAGGCTTTACCACGAGTTGGACAAGGAAACGAGAAAGGGCTTCATCTATTTCCTCATCGTGGAATGTCCGCCCCGATACCACATCGAGATTTTGCAACAGACCGTTTAATCATTCAACACTAAGCGTATGGACACATTCAACTTTTATCAGGACTGCAAGGTTACCTGTTGGGAACGTACCCGTTTCTCCATCAAAGCAAACAGCTACGAAGAAGCGAAAGCCATAATCCTTTCGTGGAAAGACAAGGACGTGAACAGCCGTATCGGCATTGACAAGGATATCGTTTATTCCGACTACGAGTTGAACCCCGAAACAGTGGAAGGACTTTCCCCATCAGAGAACGGCAATAATCCGACAATGGAAATCTATGGTGAAGCAGACGAGTTGTTATATGACAATATGAATATGGAGGACGGGATATGAACAAGACAACGGAAAAGATACCCACATGGAGTTTGGGATACATCATCAACGGAGATACAACGGGACTGACGGACGAGGAAATCCGCATGATTGACAAATGGCAGAGCGAGTGGAACGTGCAGGTTGTTTCACCCCTCACGGACGAGGAAGGCAAAGCACAGCCCTACTTTTCACATTACCCCCTTTTCGGACCTCCTGCCGAAGTGGAGGACTGCGAGATACTTTACACGAATGACAACATCTAAAATATGACGATATGAGCAAGACAACAGACCATTTCAAGCGGACAATCCAAGCCTATCTGGACAGCCGTGCAGCGGAGGACAAGCTGTTTGCAGCCAGTTACAACAAGCCGTACAAGAACATAGACGAGTGCGTGACCTATATCCTCAATTGGGTGAAGAACAGCGGATGCAATGGCTTCACGGACGGGGAAATCTACTCCCAAGCCGTCCATTACTATGACGAGGACGACATCGAAGTCGGCAAGCCCCTGCAATGCCAAGTGGTGGTGAACCATGCGGTGGAACTGACGGACGAGGAAAAGGCGGAGGCAAGGCAGCAAGCCATCCGCCAATACCAAGCCGAGGAACTGCGCAAGTTACAGAACCGGAACAAGGCTAAGGCGAGCCAAAAGACAAACGCACAACAAGTTGAACTTTCATTATTCTGACCCTATGAAACCCAAAACACCCATACAGAAAGAAATCATCCGTTTGAGCGCAAAACTCCCCGAACTGACAAAAGCACAGCGCACCTACGCTTTCCGCCATTGCTTCAAGCACTACGGCAAGCGCAACGCAAAAGGCGTCATCACCTGCACGGAGTGCGGACACGCATGGAAGAGCGGGCACAGCCTTGCCGATACCATTTGCGGATGCACCTGCCCGAACTGCGGAACGGAACTTGAAATCACGGACACCCGAAAGAGGGTGTTCGTGGACAATGAGTATTTTTCCATCATCACCACCTGCAAAGGCTACCAGGTGATACGCTTCTTTCTCGCCAAGAGCCGTCAGAAAGTCGGGCAGAAGGCGGAGTATTCCATCTGCGAGGTGGCACAGCGGTGGATTGCGCCCGACGGCAGGTCGGAAACGGTGGCGCGGTTGCGTGGCATGTCAATCCTCTACTATGACTTGTGGATAGAGGACAGCCCGATGGAAATACGCAAGAACAATGGACACAGAGTGTACGACATAGCCCCCGTCTGCACCTACCCACGTCAGCGAATTATCCCCGAAATCAAGCGCAACGGCTTTGACGGCAATTTTCACGGCATATTGCCTTACGACTTCTTCAAGACAATCCTTTCGGACAGCCGAGCGGAAACATTGCTGAAGTCGGGGCAATACCCGATGCTTTCTTACTACCTGCGCAACCGCTTTAACATGTCGGAGTATTGGCAGTCGGTGAAAATCTGCATCCGCAACGGCTACACCATCCAAGACGCTTCGATGTGGCGTGACATGGTGGACTTGCTGCGCTACTTAGGAAAAGATACCAACAGCCCGAAGTATGTCTGTCCGCAAAACCTCAAAACCGAACACGACAAGTTGGTGCGGAAAAGTGAACGGCAAAGGGAGCGTGAAAAGACGGAAAAGGAACGGCAGGAGGCATTGGAAAACGAGAAGGACTATCTGAAAGCCAAAGGGATGTTCTTCGGACTGACGTTCACCGACAACCTCATCCTTGTCAAGGTGATAGAGAGTGTGGCTGAAATGTTTGCCGAAGGCAGGGCGATGCACCATTGCGTGGGGCAATACCACAAGAGAGAGGACTCCCTTATCCTTTCCGCCACGATTGACGGAGAGCGCATTGAAACGGTGGAAGTGGACTTGCGGACGCTGAAAGTGGTGCAGAGCCGTGGCGTATGCAACTCCAACACCGAATACCACGACCGCATCATCAAGCTTGTGGAGGACAATGCCGAGCAGATACGGCAGCGGATGAATGCGGCATGATTGTATAACAACCTAATAATTACAGATATGGAAGTGAAAATAGAAAATCTGATTTTCGGGTGGCACGAGGAATTGCCCGAAATGTTCATCGAATTGTTGAACACGCTTGTACTGACAAAGAACGAGCAGGATGTAAAGGATGTAATGGAAGTATTCGCCCGAAAGGAACTTTTCAATGCCCTTTTCGCATTCGGGTATGGCGCACACCATTTATGGGTGACGCAGAAGAAGGCTTCCGACCCCGACCAATGTTTGGAGAACAGATTACTGATTGTTGAATTTTAATTGATAAGGCTATGGCAACGAGAATGACCATTAACGGAACAAGCACCTGCCAAGCGGCAGGAACGGAGAAATATGAGAGTTTTCAAACAAGTATCGGCAGGAAAAGTCGCACTTTCGTGCAATACGACTACCGCCATACAGACGGAGAATTGTTTTCCTGCGTAAAGCCCACGCTGGACGAGTGCAGGCGATTGCGTGACGAATGGATTAAAACGAAGGAGGACAGGCTATGACGGCAGGATATGATACGCTGATAGTTACGTTCAGCGACCCAGTCAATGTATTGGACAATATATTTTCCGATGCGTCCGCATGGGGAACAGACTCCCTCAAAGGTTGGATTGAAGGGTACGAAAGCACACGCATGACCCCGATAAACGGGCATACGGCAGTCATCACCTCCGAATACAATATGCCATACGTCAAGGAGTGGCTCATGCGGTATACGGCTATCGCCAAAATGAGAGAATTTTGAGTGCGTGGCGGTGGAAACCACCGCCCACACTTCCAACACCATTAAAAGAGAAAGCGTTATGAAATACTATTTTATACTGACAGACGGCAAGGACGCATGGATACAGTTCGTTTACCTCCCCACGGGAGATTATGTGTCCGGCTATATCCGTGACTTGCGGAGCGTGGGAATATCCGTGCATGATTATGACCTTTGGACAAAAGATACGCGCCCCATTGCCGAGCGCACCCTTGAACACGTGCAGCAAAGGATGAAGCATTAAAAACGGGCGGTAGTCTTGCCGCCCGCTACTTTCTTTCATGAGCAGGTCGGGCGGATAAGAAAGTAGCAAAGAAACCGTTGCCCCCATCTCCGATTTAGATTTAGACTTTTTCCAAAAGCAACTTGTAGGTGAGAGTATGTTCAACACTACCTCCATTCGTTCTTATTTCATCCCTAACTTTATATAACGAAATATCTTCACTCAATATTTTTTCTACACACGCTGAAGATGCTAATATCTCATAGGAAGGATTAAATGTATGTGTTCCAGCTTTCCAGTATTCATTAACAGCAGCAAGTCGCAAATCATTATCATCTGAAAATCTGAATATGTCTAATATATTATCCAACTTATTCATATCCCCTCTAAAATATGGAGGTTCTTTTACTGAAACTCCATAGATAATACCACCGTATTTGCTATAAAATCGTAAAGCACAAATTAAATCTTGGAAAAGAAACAAACATTGTTTCCTCTCTGGTACATTTTCTGGACGGCTTCTGTTTAATAAATCTTCCATTTCTTTCTTTTCATCTTGCATTGTTTCTTCAAATGAAGTTTTTGGCATGATGGTATCACCTACTTGGTATTTTCTTTTATCAACTCTAAAAATCATCATAATAACTATGTTATAAAATAATATTTATTGAAAAGAAACTGGGAGTGTGCTTGCCCACTCCCAGAAGAATATACTCTTTTTCAAAATAAAGCTATGATAGCAACAATCAAAGATAGTATGCTAATCACAAGCTAAGCCTTTTCGTATGACTAATTGGGCTTATTTGATTGAGTTTTCTTCTTTTTTGAAAACTCAATCTACAACTTAAATGAAAAATCTATTTTCATTATTGTGTAATTTGAGTTATAGGTCAAATTTTTATTGTCCCCGTGACCATTTTTGGACTTAGCCATAACAACAAAATTCGTTCCATCTTTATAATCTGCCATATTGTCGCATTTTATTTTTCATACAGCAGCAGGAACTCCATTTTGCGCCGCCGCTCTATCGAGCGGACGGTTTTGCCCTTGTACCGGCAGTAGGCTGTGTATTCACGGTAAATGTCCCTGTTCCCGGCTTCCAGCTTGCGGATGAGCCTGCTTTTCGGGTGTCCGCCATGACCGAGCAGCACCCCTTGACCGACATTGTAGCTTAGGACGGTCAGGAGCAAAGCATCCTTTTTATACTTGCGGAACAGCCTGTAACGCACCGCCAAATCCTTGCGGAGCAGGGCTTCCGCTTCCGCCTCCGTCATGCCGTAGGACAGCTTCTCGTTCGGCAGCCTGCGGTGTCCGTAGCCGTAATACGGGTAGTCGGAACGGTCATGCAGCCCCTCGTATTTTTTCACCAGTTCGACGGCAATGTCGGCTTTCGGGTGGCCGTTGAACAGCGCCAGCAGCCGTGCCGTTTCCTCCGTATCCTGTGCCGGCAGGCTGCCGCAGAGGGTAGACGCTAGCAACAGGAGCAACGCCTTGCACATCATCGGCTGACGTTCAAGGTGTCCGACACCGCCACATCCGTATCCGAGTCGTTGTTGAACTCGACTTCCCACTCGAAGGCATTGCCGAAATTGTCCTCCACCGTGATGGTCAGGCTCTGCGACTCGTCGCACTCCGAAGTGTAGTACAGGCGGAACTTTTCATTTTCCAGCAGATAGCGGTCGTTGGGCTGGAAAACCAGGCCGTTGTCCAGCTTCAACGTGCCTTCCCCGTCGTACTGGAAATAGCGGATGGTATAGACCGCCCCGTCAAACTCGCCCTCACGTACCAGCTCGCAGCGTATCTCCGCCGTTTCGCCCTGCGCCAGTTCCTTCGGCACGGGCATGGTTTCCACCGTGAACGGATAGGCTTGCGTCACGTCCAGGTCATCGTCGCAGGCGGTGAAGCCTATGGAGAGCAGACCCACGCAGATGGCTGCAAAGGTTCTCACTATATTTCTTTTCGCTTGTTGTCTGTTGTTCAATTTGTTCATGTTCATAATCGTTACATTTTAAGTCTGATGTTCCTGTTATTTTTCTCGTTTTGTTTCAGGCGGCTTTGCAGGTACTCGTTCAGGTCCTTGCATCCGTTGTATATGCCGGAGCAATCTGATACCTTTTCTCCGTAGCGTGTGCGCAGGGTTTCCAATGTCCGCCGCCCGGCTTCGTCGTTGTCGAGGCAGCACTTTATCTGCCCGTAACCGTTCAGATGTCGATACGCCCTCGCCACGTTGGACACCGAGTTGAGCACGAGGTGGTCTTCCTTGCCGCCGATGCCCAGCGCACGGGCGGAGAGGTAGTCCATGAAGCCCTCGTACACGTTGCAGGTCGCCGAGCCGACCGGCAGCAGGGTCACGTCCTTCGGCGGCACGCAGCCCTTGAAGAACGGGTTGCGTATCTCGTAGCCGCCGCCTTCGTTGCCGAAAGCCACCGCAAAATACCGCTTGCCGTGCGTGGTATAGCGCATCTCCTTGCAGTTCGCAATGGCTACGGCGGACGGTATGCCCCTCTCTTGCAGGTAATGGAGCAGCGCCCGGTTCTGCAAGGGAAGCACCTCCACATCCTCGAAGCTGTGACCGTCGGAACGGTGCGTATCAACGGCTTTTTGCGGTCCATAGTCCTGTGCCGGCATACCCGCCACTTCCGCCACATACCTCGCTTGCGTGAGGAAGTCGCCCGTCTTGATGAACTCGCCTGCCAATGCGAAGATGTTGCCGCCCTTGCCCTCGCCGAAGTCAAACCAGAGGTTCTTCTCCGGGTTCACCTTGAAAGAAGGCGTATGTTCTTCACGGCAAGGCGACCTGTACCATACGGCATTGGCACGCCTTTGCACCGGGTGATGCCCCAGCCGTGCGAGGAAGTCCTCAATCGGGAACCGTTTCATCGCTTCTATGTCCATAGGCATCCGTCAGTTGATGATGAATTTCACGCCTATCCCGTACTCCGTGTGGCACACGCCCATGCTGCCGCCCCAGAGGAAACGCTCCCTGAGCGAAGCCGTCAGCGCGATGAAGTCCGCGAGATACACCTCCATGTCCAGCGTGGCGGCGCAACCATAGACGAAGGCATCCCCGTTGTCCAGCCTCGCCCCGTCGTACAGCGTCTTTTCGCCCCAGTTCACCGTTTCATATCCGGCAAGGGCTGACGCGCCCGCATAGAGGAACACCACCTTTTTCGCGTCCGACAGGAAGTTGTAGTAGAAACCGCCCTCCGCCGTGAACTGTGCCGCAGGGATGGTCGTACTCCTATAATCATGGTTGGTTTGCAGATATTCCACCCCGTACACCCACTTGTTGCCGCCTTTGGCATAGCTTGACAAAGTGGCTCCCAGCACATAGCCGTCCGCCTCGTTCAGCCCGGCTTTCAGTTCGATGCCCCGCATCTTCGGCAGGCACCGCTGGGCTTCCGCCCGTCCTGCCAGGAGGACGGACAGAAGCGTTACAAGGAAAAAGACTCTCGCTTTCATCGCACGCGCAGTTCGTTGATGGTTTCAGCCTGTACCAAGTCCTCGTTCTCCACGGTAAACGTCTGGTGGCGTCCGCCGTCCTTCTCGTTCATCTCCACCACGAGCTGCTTGCCGTCGGGGATGGTGAACTTCGGAAGGCAGAACACCGTGCGTTCGGACTGCTTCCCCGCTACACGGACGGCGTAGTTGTAGACGCGGAGCGGGAACAGCACCTGCTCCTGCATGGCGGTACGCTTCGCCACCTTCTTGTCCACAATCTTGAACGTGATGTAGTCCACGTCAAACGGCACGTTGCTCTGGTTCTTGATTTCCGTGTGGAAATACAGCAGGTCATTGTGGACATAAATCCCTTTCAGCAGGTACTGGATGCCGAAACGCTTGCAGCCGATGTGCTTCACCTTGCGCTTGTCCTCCTTGTGCAGCGACTTCATGATGAGGTGTACCAGCATCGGGCTTTCGCTGCCCAGTTCCTTCAGGTAGATTTCCTGCGCGTTGTTCGGTCGGTTCACCGTGCTGCCGTCGTGGATAAAGTCCTTCATCTCCACGTTCAGGATAAGCGGCTCGTCGGCGTACTTCACGTTAAAGGTATAGAAACTGCCATCCTCCGTGATGACGCTCATGTTCGTCTCGCTACGGAAGTCCTTGACCGTCGCCTTCACACGGATGACGTTCTCCGCGCCGTCCGCCTTGCCCGCTATCAGGTTGGGCGAACCCAGGTCCACGTAGCGCACCGCCGCCGGAAACAGGATGTGGACGGTCTTGTCATACGTGACTTCCAGACCGTGCGGCGGTATCATGCGGTCGAACATCAGCTTCTTCGTCAGACCGTGGTACAGGTCGCCGTCCTCCTCCGTCTGCGGATAGACGTCCTTCACTAGTTCCAGCCCGTCCTCCTTGGCGGTGGCGGTGCTGTCGTTCGTCACTCCCTGCGCGTAGGTCGCACAGGCGATGCCCATCAGCAGGGCAAACATTGTCATTACTTTCTTGATACTCATTTTACGTTGGATTTAGTGGTAAATAAAAATTGGTTTGTTGATTATTTTTTCTTTTTTCGCCTTTATGTTTTTGGACTGTTCATTCCTTTTCTTGGTAGAGCAATACCCTGTACCCTGACTTCAGATGTACCTTGACCGTGCGCATCCTTTTCGAGATGTACTGCGAGATGCCCTGTATCGCCCCTCGCCCCAAGTCGGAGGCGAGCTGCGCCCCCGCGTCGGTCGATATGTTGATGCTGCTGCCGAGCGAGCTGCCCATGTTCGCCCCGATTTCCTTTGCCGCGTCTATCTCCATCGAGCCGGGGATGAAGATACCCGCCTGTCCGTCGCTGTCGTACACCTCCAGTTCTACCGGGATGATGCTTCCCCCGTGTTCCAGCGAGGTGATGCCGATGCCGAGCCTTTCGCCCTGCAACCGTGCCGCGCCCACAAGGAGCGTGTTCTGGGGAATGACGCGCCCTGACACGCGCATCGGCTCCAGCAGCCGGAGCTTCACCGTCTGCCCGTCCGTGAGGGTCTGGTCGCCCTGCACGCAGGCGGCGATGGTGTTCTTTTCCGAGGCTTCCGCTGTGCCGATGGCGGTGTGGAAACCGTAGTTCCGTTCACCTGCGTAGTCAGCGATAAAAGCCGAGTCCGTCATGGGCTGCGGCAAGGCGGATACCACTGCCGGACGCACCCCGCTCACCGGTTCGGCTTTCATACCCTTTCCGTTGGTTTCAGGTACGGCAATTTCTTCTTTTGGCTGAGTCGCCTGTCCGGTGCTGTTGCCTCCATTTTGGTATTTTGCCGCCAGCTCATAGGACTTCTCCAACAAGGCGACCTGTTCCTCCATAGTAGAAGGCTTGCCCTCCTGCGCCATCAGCATGGCTTCCAGTTCGTCGATGCGTTCCCGGAGTTCCTCCTTTTCCGTGTCCTCCTTCGGCGGCTCGTAGAACGTGCCGAGTGAGGTGTTCAGCCGTTGGTAGGCGGCAGCGGAAGTGCGTATACCGGCTTGCCTTTCCTCGTCGGACTTGTCTTCGGGCGTTTCCGTCCGTGTCAGGCGGTAGTCGTCCGATACAGTATCGCTTTCATTCCCGTTTCCGTCGTTCCAGAACGAGGACAGGTCGCCCACCATACCCCGGCGTTCCTTGCGGCGTTTCTCCAGTTCCAGCTGCTCGTAGGCCTTGGTCTTGTCGCCGATGATTTTGGAGTCTTCGGGCAGGGGCATATCCGTGTTGAACCCCTGTCCTTGTTGCTCCTTTTCCTTGTCCTCCTGCGAGGGCGCGAAGATGAGCCACATACATCCGGCGAACAGCAGCACCATCAGCGGATAGACCAGCATCTTCTTCCTTTGCTGACGCTGCTGTTCCGTCAGCGGCTTCTTCTCTTTTGTTTCATTCTTTTTCTGTTCCTTTTCCATACATTTTGTTTTTAACATATTGTTCATACGCTTCTTGCATACTGCTTTTTTGTGGCAGTTCAGGTTTCTCTATGTGCCGTATCTCCAACGCCCTTTCCCCCTTGCCGAAGCCGATGACGGCGGTAGCGGTCATGTAGAGGCAAAGGACGGCGAAGACGGCAAATGTCGTGAGGACTATCCTTAACCGCGCCTTTGGAGACAAGGCATCCAGTTTTCCACGCAATTCCTTCTTGAAATCGGTGGCGTATTTTTCAATGAGATTTTTCACCTTTCCCATATTGTTACCTTTCAATGGTTCGGATGTCCCTGTTCTCCAATACCGTGAATCCCTCGATGGTGAAGCCGTTGGGGTTGTCGTCCGAGCGGCTCGCGTTGAGCAGGCGGCAGGCGGTCACGAGCGTGCGTTCCGTCACGTTGCTCTCGCGGATGATCATCTGCCTTGCGTATGTCCGCGCCTCGTAGGGGTAGCGGTCGAAGTTGCACACCACGCTGTCCACCTGAAGCACCTGGTTGATGTTTCCGGCGATGATTCGGTTGTAGAAGCCCTTTTCGGCGAAGTCGGCGTAGTAGTTGTACGCACTCTTGTCCGCCAGGAGCAGGGCACGCTTCACGTTGTGCTCGATGGCGCTTTTCTCCGGCGAGAGGGTGAAAAACAGCTCGTGGAAGCGGCGCACGTGTTCCCTGGCTTCCGCCGGGCGGTTCTGCGACAGGTCCTGCGAGAGCGCAAGCATCAGGCTCTTGCCCCCGTCGAGGACGTATATCTTCTGACGCTGCGCCTCGGCAAAGCGGAAGGCGCACACCACCGAGCAGACCACCACGAGGGCGCACGCCGCCGTATAGACGATGCCGAACAGACGTATCTGCCGGAAGCTCGTCTCGATGTTCTTGAGTGATTTGAATTCCATTTTCTTCTTTTCGTCTTTTTAGTTCATAAATACTTTCTCTTTACGTAACTCTTTTTCCCTTGTCGCCGACTTGAGAGCGTCAAGTCAGCGACAAGAGGGACACAAGTCAGCGACTCGTGAAAGGCATGACATACTACTTCCTGAATATCTTTCCGGCCGTTCCCTTGATGAGCTTGCCCGCGCGTCCCGCCACGTTTCCTGCGGCTGCACCCGCCACGCTGCCGCCCAAAGCTCCGGCGGTGTTGATGTTCTTGTTGTAGTTTCCTATACCACCTCCGGCCTGGATAATCCACCCTGCCACCGTCGGGATGGTGAAATAGCCCACGATGCCGATGATGAGGAACACGATGTACACCCCGTCGCTCGCGTCCAGCGAGAAGTTCGGGTCAGCCTGCATCCGCTCGATGTCCTGCCGGAGCATCAGTATCTGGATTTTCGCCAGTATGGTGCTGAACAGGTCGGACACCGGAAGCCACAGGTAAATCTGTATGTAGCGGCTGAACCATGCCGAGAGCGTCGAGTGGAAGCCGTCCCACACGGCGAAGGCGAAGGCTATCGGTCCGAGGATGCTAAGCACCACGAGGAAGAACGTCCGGAGCGTGTCGATAATCAGCGCGGCTGCGGCGAACATCAGCTCCAGCAGCTCGCGGAACCATTCGCGCACCGACTTCTTGATGTTGTACGACGCCCGGTCCATGTACATCCCCGTCATTGTCACGAGGTCGGAGGGCGACCAGCCCAGCTCGTCCAGCTGCCGGTCGAACTCCTCATCCGAGGCGAGGTAGGCGGTTTCCGGGTTGCGCATCATCGCCTCATACTCCAGCTTGTCCTTCTGCTCGCGGTATTCGTTCATATCGAAGGTCTGCGTTTCGAGTATCCCGTGTACGCCCTGCACGACAGGGCTCAGCACGCTGTTCATCGTGCCCAGCACGATGGTCGGGAAGAACAGGATACACAGGCCCAAGGCAAAAGGTCTCAGCAGCGGGTACACGTCTATCGCTTCGGCACGGGCGAGCGACTGCCACACGCGCATCGCCACATAGAACAACGCGCCCAGCCCGGCAAGCCCTTTCGCCACGCCCGCCATGTCCGCGCACAGCGGCATCATCTCGTCGTAGAGCGAAAGGAGTATCTGGTGAAGGTTGTCGAACTCTCCCATAACCTACCAGTATCTTTCGTTGGCCGTCCCGTACAGCGACATCACCCGGTCCATGTCGTTCTTCTTCCTCGCCCGGAGGTAACTTACCGAGATGGTCTTGTTCGTGTAGTAGCGCACGAGGTTGCGGTAGTTCATCAGGCTGCGGTAGGCGTTCTCGATGATGGCGAGGCGTTCCGCGTCCGAAAGCGACATCCCCGTGACGTTCACCACGTTCTTCAAATCCTGCAACACGTCCGAGCTTTCGTCTATCAGCATGGCGTAGCCCGACGAGATGGCGGCAAGCTCCTCCGGCGTGTAGTTCTCATCCGACAACATACGCTGGTAGTTGTCCACATAGATTTCGGAAATTTCCATCACCAGCCCTATGCTTTTCGACACCTTCACGCCGCCCTTCACCACGTCATGCACGGATTTCAAGGCATCGTAATACTTCTTTCCCTGCTGGAAAATCTTCTGTGTTTCCAGGAAGCCGTTAAGCGTGTTCGCCTTCGTTCCCGCCGTCTCCACCATCTCCTTGGCGGAGTTGATGATGCTCTGGGCGAGGTTGCCGGGATCGGACACTACCCATTGGGCTTTTGCCGTGCCCGCACCCGTGAGGCACAGGCAGGCGACAATCATTGTTGTTTTCAATTTCTGTTTCATTTACATTGGATTTAGTGGTAAATAAATAGATTATTACAAATTCTCCTTTCCCTTTGTCTTTTCGCCGTCGGCTGTTTCATCCGTGACCACCCGGATATAGTCGCCGTTCGGTGAGAAGGTCAGTACGTCCGTTTCCTCGTTGTACGCCACGTCAATGCGGAAGCCGGTATTCATGTAGAGGTTTCCGTCCGCTTCCCTTTGCAGCAGGTAGGTTTCCGGCTTCAGCCTGCGCCGCACGCCCGCCCCGCGGAACAGCGTCACCTTGTAGAGTGCGCCCTCCTTGTACACCAGTATGTCGGGACCCGACTCCACGCTCTGCCAGTTGCCGCATATCTTCTCGCGTATATCTTCGTTTTCTTTCATTACCGTCTCGCAGGCTTGCAGCATCAGCGATGCCAGGCCTATCAGACCGCCGCAAAGCAGCAGCCGTTGTGTCTTTGTCAGTTCAATGTTCATTTCCTGTTTCAATTTTTAATGATGAATAATCGGTTTATTGTTCTTCTTCTTTTCGTTTCTCCGCAATCTGCCGGATGGCGGCTTCCATGTCGCCGCCCAGTTTTTCCGCCAGTTCGCGCACTTCCATCTTCTCCGTTTCCTCCGTCGTGTAGGCCAGATATTCCTGCATGGACACCTCCGTGGCGTACACCGCCGACTGCGTGCCGCCAAGTCCTATCCACACTTCCTTGTACCGCCGTGACGGGTCGTTGGACTGGTTGATGGAGAGTATCTGCGACTTCTCTTTTTCCGTCAGCCCCAGGAGGGACTGTATCTGGTCAAAGCGGTTCATGAACTTCCGCTGGTCAAGCAGTATCTTGCAGTCCGAGTTGTTGATGATGCTTTCCTTCACAATCGGCGACGAAATGATGTCGTCCACCTCCTGTGTCACCACAATCGCCTCACCGAAATACTTTCTGACCGTCTTGTACATATACCTCAGATAATCAGCCATGTTTGCCGAGGAAAGGGCCTTCCAAGCCTCTTCCACAATCAGGAGCTTCCTGACGCCTTTGAGCCGCCGCATCTTGTTGATGAACGCCTCCATGATGATTATTGTCACCACCGGAAAAAGCTCGGCATTATCTTTCACGGCATCAATTTCGAAGACCACGAACCGCTTGTGCAGCAGGTCGATGTTCTCCGTGGAGTTGAGCAGGAAGTCATATCTTCCGCCCCTGTAATACTGCCGGAGCGTGGTCAGGAAGTTGTCGATGTTGAAGTCCGACTTCGCCACCTTGATGTAGCGTTCCTCCATTTCTTTGCGGTACACGTCCCTCATGTATTCGTAGAACGAGTTGAACGACGGCACGATGTTCTTGTCCTGACCGAGCAGGAGGATATAGGCGTTCACCGCGCTGCCCAGCTCCGCCGACTCCGTTTTCGTGGCGGGTTCGTTCTCGCTTTTCCACAAGGTGAGCAGCAGCGTCTTGATGCTGTCCTTCTTCTCCACGTCGAACACCCCGTCGTCCGTGTAGAACGGGTTGAACGAGATAGGCTTGTCCTCCGTGTAGGTGAAGTAGATGCCGTCCCTGCCTTTGGTCTTGCGGTGAATCATCTCGCACAGCCCCTGATAGGAGTTGCCCGTGTCCACCAGTACCACGTGGGAGCCTTGTTCGTAATACTGTCTGACAAGGTGGTTCATGAAGAACGACTTGCCGCTGCCCGAAGGCCCCAGCACGAACTTGTTGCGGTTGGTCGTCACGCCCCGCTTCATCGGCAGGTCGGAGATGTCGATGTGCAAGGGCTTGCCGCTGATGCGGTCCGCCATGCGGATGCCGAAGGCCGACGGAGAGTCCTTGTAGTTGGTCTCGCCCGCGAAGAGGCATACCGCCTGTCCGATGAACGTGTGGAACGACTCTTCCGCCGGAAAGTCCGCCGCATTGCCGGGGATGCCCGCCCAGAACAGTGTCGGGCAGTCCGTCGTGTTGTGGCGCGGCACGCAGCCCATGCTGGCCAGCTGGCTGCCCACATCATTTTTGATACGTTTCAGTTCCTCCGTGTCATCGCTCCACGCCATCACGTTGAAGTGGACGCGGACGGACTTCAGCCCCTGAGAGTGCGCCTCGTTCAGGTATTCCTCCACCCATTCGCGGTTGATGGCGTTCTGGCGGCTGTACCGGGAGAGCGACTGCATGTTGCGTGCAGCCTTCTCGAAGCGGCGCAGCTCCTCGTCGCTGTTGCCGATGAACACGTACTGGTTGTAGATGTGGTTGCAGGGCAGCAGCAGGCCCAGCGGTGCGGCGAACGACAGGCGGCAGTCCGAGCGGTCGGTGGAGAGCCGCTTGTAACGGCTGTCCGTGGCCACCGCTGCGGGCAGGTCCTCCGTGTCCGACAGGGTGTGCAGGCACAGGCGGTTGTCGCCGACGCGCATCTCCCTTGCCGTCATCTCGATGTCCTCCAGACAGTCCACGTTACCCAGCGACAGGGCGAAATACCTCCCGATGATGCCCGTTTCCTTCTCAGTTCCGACAAGCTCGTCATCGGAGAGCCGGCGCAGTTTTATATGTCCCGAATCGTTCATGATACGCGCGAACTGCTCCACCGCCTCAATGAACTTCACCGCCGTTTCCTTATCCTGTATTTCCTTCGGCACGCTGTGCCCCCGGCACAGCGTGTTCCAGTTGCTCTGCTGGCGCAGCCGTTCCTTCGTGGTCTTCGTCAGGAACAGGTAGCACTTGTGGTGCAGGAACGGACGCTCGTTGAAGTGCATCTCGTAGCTGCGGGCAAGGAAGCCCATGCCGTCCCGGCCGAGGTCGGGACGGTACCGCTCCTTCACGTACCAATCCTGCTTGTGCAGCACCGAGTAGTCGGGCAGCACCTTTATCGCCTTGCACCACGCGGCGTGGATGTTCTCGTACTCCTCCGCCGTGACGGTATAGACCTCCGGCAGCTCCACCTCGAAGGCGGCGGTGATGTCCGCGTCCTTCGAGACGATGCAGCCGTGCTCCACCGAGAGCAGGGGGAAGCGGCTTTCCAGCGTGGAGGCTTTCATTACATTTCTCATACGTTTCTTCCTTTCTTCCTTTGTTGTCTTAACAGTCTGGACACCCGTCGGCGGTGGAGCACATGGCGGGGGCGCATCCGTGCCGCGCCCAGCTTCATCAGCCCGTGTTCGCCGTATTTGGCGTTCAGGCGGAACGTGAGCCACACGAGCGAGGAAGCGGACACCACACCGAAGCCGATGCAGAGCCACTGGCCCGCGCCTGCCATGTACAGGATGATGAAGAGGACGAAGGCGGCAAGCAGCCCGCCTGCGAACAGGAAGAGGTATTGCGCCTTCAGTCCCTTGAACTCCACCGGACGGCCGATGCCCTTGTTGATAGGGTACTCAGCCATTGTCCTTATACCTTTTTTATTAAAGGAAGAATGAGCGTAGGATGGTCGCACTCACAATCAGGAAGATGCACGCTCCGAACCAGCTTGCGGCGGTCTTCGAGGTGTCGGGATCGCCGGCGCTGAACTTGCCATACACCTTGATGCCTCCGATGAGTCCTACCACCGCGCCGATGGCGTAGATAAGTTTCGTGGCGGGGTCAAAATAGGAAGTGACCATGCTGGTGGCTTCGGTGATGCCCGCCATGCCGTTTCCTTGTGCGAATGCTGAAGTGGTTGCAGCCAGCAGAAGGGCCGCGAGAATGAGTTGCTTTTTCTTCAAATTTGTCATAATCGTTTCTTGTTTTTGTGCCTCCGGGTTGGATATTCCCTTCGGCGGTTGATACTTGTTTTACTTCTTGCGGCTCTGGATGGAGCCGGCTTTTGGATTTAGTGGTTCGGTGGCAAGCCGATGGTTTAGCCGTAGTCGATTTTCTTTTTTCGCATCGTTGTTACTTTTACTGGTTATACATAGTCGCGGATGTCAAAATCCGCAATGTCATCAGGCACTTTCGGCATATCGTTTGAAATGTTGTCAACGGAAACGGGATGGCTCCCGTTTTTGCCCGTTCCGGCTTTCGCTTTCTTGTCAAGGCACCTGTTCATAACTGCCCGCACTTTGTCATACATCCCTTCAGAATTGGTCAGCTTGTCGAACAGCTCGTTGCCTTCCATGTCAATGAATACTTTTCCGGCATGGTCAAGCTCGCTGTCCGCCGCTTTCGGTTTCTTCACCGCAAGGACAGCCCTGTCAATGTCCTCGAAGGTATGGCCGTCGGCCTGATGCGGAGTGCCGTCGAAACCTTCATCATCGTCATACTCGGACAAGTCGGAGACACGGTAGTCGGTAAAGGTCTCGTCCAGCTTGTCATTTGGTACTTGGCGCGACGTCTTGGCTTCCTGCTCTTGACCGTTTACGGGTACCGTTTCATCGGCAAAGGTAACATCCTTTTCATCCACGACCTCGGCTTTCGCGGAAGTGGCAGCTTCTGGCACAGAGGTGTCCTTTTCTGTCCTTCTCCGCTCCGGCATCCTGAACTTGCTCTTGCCCATGATGTCGGGCAACGTCCTGCCGCTTTCCGGTTCCGGAGGCTTCTTGTTTCCGCTGCACCCTGTCATTTTCCTTTCGTTCATCATATAGAATACCGTCCATACGTTGAACAGCATCAGTAAGACTATCAGCACTGTTTCCATAGGTCATATATGTTTCCGTAAAAGGTAGTGGTCAAAGTAAAGGTCGTTTATTTCGGCACGGTACATTTCAAGATGTTCGCAAAGTACCTTGTCAATGTAGGCGCCGATGGTTGTCTTGTTCCTACCTAACGTATGCACGATGTCCGCTATCTTCTCCTGGACTTCCCGGCTGATATACACGCATTGCCTTGCCTTGAGTTCGTCCCTCTTTTCAAGGAAATACGAATATGGGCGGGAATTGCGCGTTCCCTGTATGTCGGCGAACTGCACGTCGCCTTCATCAGCGCATTCCGGTGATGGTTCTCCGGCTATCCCTTCCATGATTGAGGCGATGTCCTCAAATGAAGTGCGTTCATTACCTGTTTTCTCATTCCCGTTTGCGGAAGCGCACCCCTTTGATGCGCATTCAGTCTTCTTGTTTTTCTTTAATAATCCCATTTCAGTCTTTGTTTTTAGATGTTGAATGATTTGATATGTCTGTTGAATGATTCGGTGATGCCGTCACGGTATTCCTCGAAGTGGGCGGTCAGCACGTTGTCCACATAGCTTGCCATCGAAATCCCGTTCCCGCCTACCACCTGTATGATTTTCTGTATGCGGTCGTGGTACTCCGGGCGGATATAGGTCTGTCTGCCCCTCCGTGCGGTTATGTCGGACTCCCTGATGAACCTTTCTTCATATTCCCGCCATGTCCCTTTTACCGGAGGCTTCTTCTTGGATGGCTTGCCGCTTTCGACGGTTTCCTGCCCGGTGCTTTCATTGTCCGTGGCGGCGGGCGCGGACGTTCCGGATTTCGGAGGCAGGACGTCCAAATCGTCCTGCCTGAGCGAGTTGATGACCACGTCGGCATAGTTCTCCTCAATGTTCCTTTTCTTTTCCATGCCGCTTTATGCCTTTACGGTTTCCAATATCTCGTCCACCAGCAGGTCGAGGTTGCTTCCGCGCACGAGGGCCTTGTCCGCAGGGAACACGGTGGAGCGGAACACAGCCTTGCGTTCACGTGCCGTCTCCTTTCTGAAACGCTTGCTGTCCGGCAGGGCGGTTTTCAGAATGGGCAGGGCGAGTTCCGCGCATACGTCCGTGTACACGGAATAGAGTTCGCTCTTTTCCCGACCGTCCACCATGTTCCATACAAGGTGTATGGCCTTGACGTTTCCTTTGCCCATGCTGATGAAATGCTCGTTGATGACCTTGGCGAACACGATGGAGCTTTCCATGACCACACGGTCCGCAATGATGGGAGTGAAGATGTAGTCCATCTTGGCCACCGTGTTGATGACATCCCTGTTGTTCGCCGTTCCGGGCATGTCGAAGAAGATGAAGTCAAGGTCAGGCAGCTTGGCTTTGAGCCGTTCGGCCGTCTCGATGGCTTCGCCCGCCGGGCAGCACACGACCGGGTAAGGTTTCTTGCCCAGCCTCTTTATCTGCTCGTAGGCCATCTTCTGGTAATACGGGTCTTCTACGGATGCCTTGGTGTCACGCTTGCGCATGTCATACACGCTGTACTGGGGAAAGTCGCAGTCTATGACCGCCACGTTGTACCCTTTCACATA
The DNA here is from genome assembly GCA_902362595.1 of Bacteroidaceae bacterium. Lineage (GTDB taxonomy): Bacteria > Bacteroidota > Bacteroidia > Bacteroidales > Bacteroidaceae > Phocaeicola > Phocaeicola fibrisolvens. The sequence continues at coordinate 72,658 of CABIXF010000002.1, forward strand.
ATGCAGGTAGCTTGCGACGAGGACTGTCAGCGTCGTCTTACCTGCGCCTCCTTTCTGGGTGGAGAATGCCACATAGTTCGTCTTTTTCATTCTTTTTGTTTTTTTAGTCTGTTGAACATTGGCCGGGCGTGCCGCGTATTGCCGGCAGTACGTACACACACCTGACCGTTTTTTCAGTTATGCGCCCTTCTGTCCGTCCATTCGTTCCGCCGGGTATTCTTGCGGGTTTTCGCGCGTGTTTCCGCAAGGTTTTCCGACAGTCCGCAAGCGTGGCCGTATGCGAGGCCCGGCTCATATCCGGACTTATGGGCGTTGGTTCATCCTTTCCAGCGGATGGAGGTTCCTCCGTGTGTCTGAATGTCTGAACACGCTGCAAAGTAAAGGGCATTTTTCCATATCCGTATCGTTTTGGAGTTTGGTGGCAGCTTGTGGCAGCAAGTGGTAGGGAGTGGCTTCGTTCTTATCACGTTTTCAAAGGCTTAAACGCCCTACCTTTGCACCCAAGCGGCAGGGCAAAGCCGAAAGCGCGTACCGCAGGCCCCGGCTCCGTCCTTCTTTTGGGCAGCCGAAAGGTATCGGGCGACCGATACCTTATGAAAAGGTAATGACAGGTCTATCTCCAATCCGTCTGCCACGGATTTTTGTGTCCTCAAAGACACAGCAAGGTATGTTTCGAGTTACCCGAAACCTTGCGGGTTACTCCCGCAAGCCTTGCCCCTGAAAGGGGAAGGGGGCTTCCTCTCCGAAGTCGGGAAGCCTGTTTCTTACCTGCGGTATGTATGCCGGAAGCTGCGCTTATGGCGTGAAACCACTAAATCCATAGTAATAATGAACAGAGAACGTAAGAAAGGGGGAAGACACCCCAAGTTGGAAAAGAAAACGCACCATGTGATGCTGCGTTTCAACGACGAGGAATGGCTCAGGTTCCTCGCCATGTACGAACAGACGGAGGTGAAGGCAAAGGCGGTGTTCGCCAAGGCACGCATCTTCGGCGGGGAGTTCCGTGTGTTCCGGGAGGACAGGACGCTGGTGGAATACTACGCCAAGCTGTCTTCATTCCATGCGCAGTACCGCATGATAGGCAACAACTACAACCAGACCGTCAAGGAGCTGCGCTGCCATTTCTCCGAGAAAAAGGCGATGGCATTGCTCTACCGGCTGGAGCAATGCACGAAGGAACTGGCGGCATTGACCCGCCAAATCGTGGAACTGACAAAGGATTTCGAGGAACGATGGTTGCAAAAATCAGTTTAGGGAAATCGTTGTTCGGGGCACTGGCGTACAACGGGGAGAAGATTAACAAGGAACAGGGCAAACTGCTCGGCACGAACAAAATTTTCGACGGCTGTTCCGGCAGGATGGACATCAGCCGCGCCATGCAGGACTTCTCGCGCTACCTCTCGCCCCACGTGAGGACGGAGAAGCCCGTCATGCACGTATCGCTCAACCCGCATCCCGATGACCGCCTGACGGACATGGAACTGGAGAACATCGCGCGTGAGTACATGGAACGGATGGGGTTCGGCGAACAGCCGTACATCATCTACAAACACGAGGACATCGACCGCCACCACCTGCACATCGTGACCATCCGCGTGGATGATAACGGCAGGTGCATCAGCGACCGCTACAACTTCCGCAGGAGCAGGGAGATTACCCGTGAGCTGGAACACAAGTACGGTCTGCACCCCGCCGACCGCAGGCAGCACCGCCATGACAACCCCTTGCGGAAAATGGATGCTTCGCAGGGCGACGTGAAGCGTCAGGTGGCGAACACCGCCAAGGCGGTCATGGCGACCTACAAGTTCCAGACGATGGGCGAATACCGCGCCCTGCTCTCCCTCTACAACGTCACGGTGGAGGAAGCCCGTGGCAACGTGGACGGGCGCGAGTATCACGGGCTGGTCTATGCCGCCACCGACGATGCCGGGAACAGGGTGGGCAATCCTTTCAAGGCGTCCCGTATCGGGAAGTCCGTCGGCTATGAAGCTGTGCTGCGCAGGTTTGAATTTTCCAAAGGGCAGATCCGCGACAAGCGTCTGGCGGACAGGACACGCAAGACCGTCGCCGCCGCGCTCGCCCGGACATACCGCAAGGAGGAGTTCATCGACCTGCTTCGCGCAAAGGGCGTGGATGTGGTGTTCCGCCACACGGACGAGGGGCGCATCTACGGGGCGACCTTCATCGACCACCGCACGGGCTGTGTGCTGAACGGCTCACATTTGGGCAAAGAGTTTTCCGCCAACGCCTTGCAGGAGCATTTCACCCTGCCGTATGCAGACACACCGCCGATGCCGTTCACCGTCACGGAGGACGCACTGCAAACAGACATCCATTCCTATGAGGAACACGACGAGGGTCACTCCACGGGCTTGGGCTTGCTTGGCAGTGACGCATCGGGCGCACAGGCGGAGGAAGCCGCCTTCGAGCGCGAACTCAAACGCAAGCGGAAGAAACGCCGCAAGGGTTTGGGGCTGTAATTTATTCCTCCGCAGGGCATAGGGGATGAGGTCGGACTTCATCCTACATCAAGTCCGGCCTCATGTACCATGAAGTCTGGGGTGATGTATGCTCACCTCCGTACCGTGCCTTGCGGAGATATTGTTCAACTTAAAAACAGAAACAGATTTATGTCACAACAGGAAGACGATTTGAGGGCATTGGCGAAAATCATGGATTTTCTCCGTGCCGTAAGCATTATTCTGGTGGTCATCCACCTTTATTGGTATTGTTACGAAGCCGTAAGGCTGTGGGGCATCGACATCGGTGTCGTAGACCGGGTGCTGGTGAACTTCGACCGCACTGCCGGGCTGTTCCACCACATTCTTTATACGAAACTCTTTGCGTTGGTGCTGTTGGCGCTTTCCTGCCTGGGCACGAAAGGCGTCAAGGAAGAAAAAATCACATGGGGAAGGATTTGGACGGTGCTTGCCGCTGGGCTGGTGCTTTTCTTTCTCAACTGGTGGATATTGTCCTTGCCTTTACCTGTGGAAGCCAACGCAGCTTTTTATGCGGCTTCAATGGCAGCGGGCTATGTCTGCCTGCTCATGGCAGGCACATGGATGAGCCGTCTTCTGCGCACCAACCTCATGGAGGACGTGTTCAACGTGGAGAACGAGAGCTTTATGCAGGAAACCCGGCTCATCGAGAACGAGTATTCGGTGAACCTGCCCACACGCTTCTATTACAGGAAGAAGTGGAACAACGGGTACATCAACGTGGTAAACCCGTTCCGTGCGTCCATCGTATTAGGCACGCCGGGCAGCGGAAAGTCGTATGCCGTGGTAAATAATTTTATCAAACAGCAGATTGAAAAGGGCTTTAGTCTTTATTGTTACGATTTCAAATATCCTGACTTATCGACCATTGCCTACAACCATCTAATGAACCACGGCGACGGCTACAAAGTCAAGCCGAAGTTCTACGTGATCAACTTCGATGATCCGCGCCGGAGCCACCGCTGCAACCCCATACACCCGAATTTCATGGAGGACATTACCGATGCCTACGAGAGCGCCTACACCATTTTATTAAATTTGAACAAGACTTGGGTGCAAAAGCAGGGCGACTTCTTCGTGGAGAGTCCGATTATACTGTTTGCCAGTATTATCTGGTTTTTACGGATTTATCAGGATGGAAAGTATTGCACCTTCCCACACGCCATCGAATTGCTGAACCGCCGTTACGAGGACGTTTTCCCTATCCTCACCAGTTATCCCGAGCTGGAAAACTATCTTTCACCCTTTATGGACGCTTGGCAGGGCGGCGCGGCCGAGCAGTTGATGGGGCAAATCGCTTCAGCGAAAATACCATTGTCAAGGATGATTTCCCCGCAACTCTATTGGGTCATGTCTGACAGCGAATTTACGCTTGACATCAACAATCCCGAAGAGCCGAAAATACTCTGTGTCGGCAACAATCCCGACCGCCAGAACATCTACGGCGCGGCATTGGGGCTGTACAATTCTCGAATAGTCAAGCTCATCAACAAGAAGGGCAAGCTGAAGTCGGCGGTAATCATCGACGAGCTGCCCACGATATATTTCAAGGGGCTGGACAACCTCATCGCCACCGCTAGAAGCAACAAGGTGGCGGTCTGCCTCGGCTTTCAGGACTTCTCGCAGCTCAAGCGCGACTACGGCGACAAGGAAGCGGCTGTGGTGATGAACACGGTGGGCAACATCTTCTCCGGTCAGGTGGTGGGCGAGACCGCCAAGACCCTTTCGGAACGGTTCGGGAAAATCCTGCAAAGGCGCCAGAGCATCACCATCAACCGCGAGGACAAGTCCACCTCCATCAACACGCAGATGGAAAGCCTGATACCCGCGAGCAAGATTTCCACGCTCACGCAGGGCATGTTCGTGGGCGCGGTGGCCGACAACTATGGCGAACGCATCGAGCAAAAGATTTTCCATTGCGAGATTGTGGTGGACGCGGAGAAGGTGAAACGGGAGGAACAGGCTTACAAGCCTATCCCCGTCATTACGGACTTCACCGATGCCGACGGCAACGACCACATGAAGGAGATGATACAGGAGAACTACAACCGCATCAAGGCTGAGGTGCGTCAGATTGTCGCCGACGAGTTGCAGCGTATCCAGTCCGACCCCGAACTGCAACATCTCTTGCAGAACAAGTAATACGCCACAGGCGAAAAAAGGAAAATCCGCAGCTCGGTTCAGTTCACGACTGGGTTACGGATTTTTCTTTTCTTGTGCTGTCTTTTCCGCTTTAAGCAATTTGTTAAGGGTGGAAATGACAAGGGTCATCAGGTAACTCTTCAATTCGCTGTCTTCTTTCAGTAAAATGCCATACTCTTCGGCAAAGGCTTCCAACGTCCATCTCCGGATGTCTGCCATATCCTCCCCGAAGGGTATTAACCGGTTCTCATTCCAATAGGCGGTAACGGCAGATACGACCATTGACTTGAATGCCGACTTTTGTCCTGCATTCAGTTTCTTGTAGCGTGTCCTTTCCGTAATGGGCGGTTCGCTGTATGGCATGACGGACACCGGGTCATAGACGGACACCAAGTCGCCGCCGTAATCAACGATTATCGGCAAGTCTGTCGTTATACCGTGTTTCCGTTTCTTCTTTTTTGCCATCGTGCGTGAGAGAATATGCTGCTATAAATGAAGAACGCCCCCCAAGTATGCTGCCTTGCGGCTCGCCTGGGAGGCTTATTATCTTTTAGTTTATAACTGTCTTGTTAATCTTGTGATGCAAAGGTAGGCATTTTTTCTTGAATGGCAAGCGCATGAAGCCGGAAAAATGACTATTTCCAGATTTTTTCGTTTTCCCAACCTTCGGCAAAGCCCATTGCGGAAAGTGACGCTACGCCTTTATATTCATCGACCAACGTTTTCAGCCTATCCTTGAATGAAGAAGTGGGATTGGCTGTCTGCAAGAGGTATCCCAACATACAGAAGAAATAATACACCTTGCCACGCTGTACCGTATCAGGATTGCTTATCCATACCAGCCTTTTGGAAAAATGCAGTTTTTCAGGTACGATGCTCATTTCCCTATTCCAAAGCCTTGCATGGTGGGCGCACAAGTTACGCACGTAGTTCATGGTATGCAGCCATGAGCAGAATGTCTTTGGAGGCAAACCGAAATAATCGGCTATGCCGTTGATGTCCGCCCTGCTCTTCAATCCCGTACAGATGCGTGACAGGTGATTGAAATACATGATTTCCACACTCATCCACGAAGGGGGATTGACTGGATTGTCATATTTGTTCCGGTAGTGCTGGATGAACACCTCAGCCCGGTTACTGTGCAATTGGTCGCTGATATGTTTCTGGATTTCGGCATACACATCGAATGTCACGATGGAGCCGTCACGCAACACACGCCGTTCCGGAGCTTTGAATATGGAAGGATTATCTTGCCAATGGGAACCGTATTTGTGGCTCAACTGATAAATGATTTGTGTCCGGATGGCTATTTCCAGCCGTTCAATGGCATCGAATACGAGCAGGCGTAATTTTCGGTCAAACACGTACAGGTCATACACCATATCCCATGTCGTGCCTTCCTTGAAACTGTCAATGATTGTGCCGTTCTCCTTTTTCTTATAAGGCAGCATATAGGCACTGAGCCGGTAATAACTGATGTTGGCAAGCAGTCTTTCCGCCCGCGGAATGTCCGGAACAGACATGCCCCTTGACTGCAAGAGGGCGACTTGTTCCGTGTAATTCAAAGGCGGTTTCTTATATGTTTCCATTCTGTATGTGCATTATAAAATTGAGCCACTTCTTGAAGTGGCGAGCCTTAGCTTTTTCCATCTAAGGGCGATGATGGATACAAAAGTAACCTTTTTCATGGAGAAAACAGACAAGGAATATCCTTTTCTTCATGAATGCGTATAAAAAACAGGCAAGGAGACACTCACGCGCCCCCTTGCCCTCTTTGTTTTGTATGATTAACAAAAATGTTTTATCTTCTCATCCGCTCCCGTTCCTCGTCCAGCAGCATCCGTCTGTTCACCTTTTCCGCCGCACGGTCGAGGAAGTAGGTGCGGCTCTCGTTTTTGCGCATCTTGATGTCATTGTAGATATTGTAGCAGCCTTTCGCCTGCACGCCGAACACCTTGTAGAAGTAGGCGGCTATTTCTTTCAGCGAGGCTTCGCCGCCGTTGATGCAGCCCATCTCGCTGACACCGTAGATAAGTTCCACGAGGTCGGATGCCTTGCCCGTCCACCGCATCGGCGGGGCATCGGCAGGCGCATCGTCTTTCTTTTCGTCTTTGCAGGGGATGGAGGATAGTGGCGGCACTTGGCTGTGTGGCAGGACAAGGTGCTTCTGCATTCTGCGCACGAAAGCGAGTGCTTTTCGCACATACACGCAGTGGTCGGTATCCATGTCTTGCAGGGCTTTATGGTATTGCAGTTCCGTTTCCGCATAGCTCAACGCAGGCAATGGGTGGCAGAGGCTTGCCGCTCCCGTACAGAGCGACACGACCGCCGTAGTGAACTCGTTGTATGCCGCACCCAGTTCCGTGCGGCTGTCGGGGTTGTCTATCAGACGGAAGAATTCCGTCTCGGTCAGTATGAGATGTTCCATTTTGCTTTCAGTTTTATGTTATTACACTTGGGTTTGAAGTGTGCGCACATAATACTATACGGCAAATGGGGTGCCCAAAAGACTGCTTTTTTTAGATGTTTTCTCAAACATCTGATATTCATCTAATTAGGTACTATAATTTGTATTCTGAAGGATAGATTTCTTCCTCTTTCCTGTTCGGAATCAGAACACGGAACAGCCTCCCGAACACATAGGCGAACACGGATACGCCAGTCTTGCGCGGATTTCCGCCGCGTCCGTACACCGCCCTTACCGTACCGTCCTTGTACATCCGTACTGAACGGCATTCAAAGGTGTCTTCGGGCAGCATGGGGTGGAACAAGCGGCATCCGCCTCCCGCAACCACGGGTATCGTGTGGATGACCATCTCGTCAATGAGCCGCATCCGTATCAGCCCGTTGACCATTCCTGCCGTGGATGTTGCCGCCTCAATAAGGTAGACCATGCCGTATGGGCTGCGTTCCAGCCAGTCGGGAAGCATCGTCAAGGGAGTGTCCGGGGTAAGCACGTGGGCTGCGGCCTTCATCTTGCCAATCCCGTACCTGTCACCACCGAGCCATTCCGACGCCTTGCGTGAACTGTTTGCCAGATAGCCGTCAAGCGTGATGACGGCTGTCAATATGACTTTTCCCATTTTAGGTTTTTCTTTAACGACCCGGGCCGTAAAAAAGATAGCGTACAAAACACGCTATCTCTAATGGCGGCTCTGGTAAAGCCTTACGGGAAATACACGTGAATGTACGCTACGCCGAAGCATAGCATAAGCATCACGCAATGGCTCCCGTTGTCGAAATTTACCAGATTTACGCATTATATGTATAGAATGAAAACAACATCCAATAAATTGATAACAAATATCCTGTAAATCAAAGTTTTATAATCTTATTTTTATTTTCGGTTGTTTTCAGTACTTTCAGTAGATTGGCTCTTGTTTGGTGCAATTTTGTTTCTCATTTGTTTCTCAAATTCGATACTTATTCGTATATTTGCAGTAGAAAAAATGAGAAAGGAATCCCTATGGCACGAGTTAAGAATCATACAAAAGTCAAAGAGCCAATTCGTCTTCGGATGAAGTCGCTGAGCAATGGCAGCAAGAGCCTGTATCTGGATATATACCGCGACGGAAAGCGGACATATGAATACCTCAAGATGTATATTATCCCGGAAACGGATAGCAACTCCCGCAGGCAGAATCAGACGACAATGGACGCCGCCAATGCCATCAAGTCGAAGCGTATTATCGAACTGACCAGTAATGAGGCCGGGATTGTATTCCGTAAGGACAAGACTTTCCTGCTGGATTGGATGCAGGTTTATATGGAGGCTCAAGAGAGTGCCGGTAAGAAAGATGGCAGTCAAATCAAGATTGCCATGCGCATACTGAAAGACTATGCCGGAGAAATGGTCACACTGGATCAGATTGACGGGGACTTTTGTCGTGGCTACATCACTTATCTGCTGACGGAATATCATCCGAAAGGCAAGGACATATCGAACTACACGCTTCACAATTATTACCGTGCGTTGAACGGTGCGTTGAACTCTGCCGTCAGGAAGAAAAAGATGAAGGCCAACCCTTTCAACGAACTTGAGAAGTCGGAGAAAATCCGCAAGCCGGAGAGTATGCGGTCGTACATGACCATCGAAGAGGTACAGGCGTTGATTGACACTCCTATGCCCCACGAGGAATACGAGATTGTAAAATGCGCATATCTGTTCTCCTGCTTTTGCGGATTACGCATCAGCGATATAATCAAGCTGAAATGGAATGACGTGTTCGTTGACAGGGGACAGTACCGTTTGGCCGTGTCCATGAAAAAGACCAAAGAGCCTATTTACCTGCCCCTCTCTCCTGAAGCGTTGAAGTGGATGCCGGAACGTGGGGGCAAATCATCAGAAGATAATGTGTTCGACCTGCCGTCCGCCAATACAATCAGAATGCAGCTCAAACCTTGGGCGAAAGCAGCCGGAATCTCCAAGCGGTTCTCCTACCACACCAGTCGCCATACGTTTGCCACCATGATGCTGACGCTCGGAGCGGACTTATATACTGTCTCGAAGCTGCTCGGCCATGCCGATGTGAAAATGACACAGGTGTATGCCAAGATTATCAATAAGAAAAAGGACGAGGCTGTGAATCTTGTAAACGGTTTGTTTCACTAATTGAAGGCATTCTGTGGTCCATGTCTAATTTACAAACATATATTTACGGCATTTCTCCGGTTGTAAATGCAACCGAAGTTAATGCTTCCATCACATATTATAAACTCAAAAAGGTAAATCGACATGAAAAGACCTGAAGACGGCCTTCTCTCTTTTTGGAGGGAGCCAACACCTGCAGCACTTCGCTGCGGACAAGGATGTGGCGAATGAACTTTTCGCCCTGCTTACCGAAGCAAAAACAGTTTATCTCCACGATGTTGTGTTGGGTGGTAAACAGTACCACCGCTATGTGGACGATTTCGTAAACGGACACCGGTACATAGACTGTGACCATGCGGCCTGCCGGAACTGCCACGAAATGAACATCCACATTGTCAAGGGGCTGCTGACCGAGTGCGCCAGTTCCGTCCAGCCCTGCTTTGCCGCACCGGATTTCACGTTTAATGAGTGCATGAAGTTGAAACGGATGTATGACACCTCGGAATCGTTGTCTCCGCTTGGTCCGCCCCGTATCAACCGACCTGCGGCTCTCTCTCTTTCTTTTGGTTGTAATTTTACCCCGGAACAGATGAAAAGTATAGTGGCTTGCGCCAATACTTATCATCTGTTCTGTGTTTCTGTACGCATTGAAGACATGGAGGCTCTCTTCGCCTGCAAGAAGGGCTTTTCCATCCGCGTGAACAATATCCGCCGTGTGGTAATCCTGTTCGATGCGCTTCTTGAAAACTCGTTCATCCAATCTCGGTGGCAGAATGTTCTCGGCAAGGGCGCATTCCTGCAGTCCAAGGACGGGACACGCTCCGTTTCGGTGTCAACCCTGTCTTCCGCGCTGTCATCCATCAAGAACAACATGACATCGGTCGCATACAGCATCCGAAAGGTCATTGATCGGCTGAAAGAATGACAGAAAGTGACAAGAAGCGAAGTATGTGAAAGGTAAAAGCATGAGAGTTACAATGACACGTGCATAGTATCATTCCCCAAATCACGGCATCTTCGTTTACAGGACATACCTTTGACCTCCGTTAGCGCGCTGCATAACGGAGGTTTCATCTCCATTGTCAAAAATCAAACTGTGTTATTATGCCGAATAGAATGACATTCATGGAGCGGATGAGCGGACGGCTCGCCGCCATCGAATCGGTACTGAAGAAATTGGAACCGGTCGAAAGTCTCTTGGAGCGTATTACGCTGCTGGAAAATACCATCTTCACGACCAAGAGAGTTTTCACATTTCAGGAAGCCTGCATGTATATCGGGGTTTCTGAAAGTATGCTGTACAAGCTCACATCGAGCAAGGAGATACCGCACTACAAACCGCGCGGTAAAATGGTTTATTTCGCCAAGGAGGAATTGGACGAATGGCTGTTGCAGAATTATGAACCTACCATGAACGAGGCAGTGCGCAGGGTGACGGAAGCCGCCGCCACAGAACCGTTCCTTAACAAGAGACGCTATGGAAAACGAAAGAAGGATTGACCGCACAACCAGCATGGGGATGGATGAACACCGCCTGTCGGACATCCTCCATGCCTCGCAAATCAAGGCGACGGACATTTATGAGACCCCTCCGCAAATCATCTGGATAGATAACTCAACGATTGCCACGCTCGGCAATTTCAGTGCATCGACTGGCAAGGCGAAATCGAAAAAGACGTTCAACGTCTCTGCGCTTGTCGCCGCATCATTGGCGGGGAAACAAGTATTGAACTACCGTGCACATCTGCCCGAAGGCAAACAGCGTATTCTGTACGTCGATACGGAACAGAGCCGTTTCCATTGCCGCTCGGTATTGGAGCGTATATTGCGGCTGGCCGGGTTGCCCACGACGACCGATCCGGAGAATCTCGATTTTTTCTGCCTGCGTGAATATTCGCCGTCGGTGCGTATCGAGGTCATCGACTATGCGCTGCGCCAACAGAAAGGCTACGGACTGGTCATCATCGACGGCATTCGCGACCTGATGCTCGACATCAATAATGCCGGTGAATCGGTGGAAGTCATCAACCGGATGATGGAATGGTCTTCGAGATACGACCTGCACATCCACTGTGTGCTTCATTTGAACAAAGGGGACAACAACGTGCGCGGACATATCGGAACGGAGATGAGCAACAAGGCGGAGACCGTGCTGGTCATCAGCAAGAGTAACGAGAATCCCGGCATCAGCGAAGTCCATGCGCTCCATATCCGGGAAAAAGAGTTCAAGCCGTTTGCATTTACCATCAATGAAACAGGACTGCCCGTCATTGCGGAAGTACACTCGTTTGGCGAGCCCCCGAAGCCCAAGGCAAGAACGGGGTTTACGGAACTGAGCATCGAACAGCACCGCGAAGCTCTCTCTGCCGCATTCGGGGAAAAGCCCATCCGGGGATTCGACAACCTGCTGCAGAGCCTGATGGTCTCCTACGAGGCAATCGGGTTCAAACGCGGCCGGAGTGTCATGATAAAACTGATGCAATACCTGATAGACAACCTCAAGCTCATCATCAAACGGGACAAGTTGTTCTATTACGACATGACGCCTACCGAGGCCATGCTTTTTGATGAAGAATGAAGTCGTGCGCGGGCTTATATCATTTAGTTTACTTTAGTATTTATATATATAGGGGAAAAACTAAACTAAACCTTTTTTTGAAATCAAGTGAAAGAAAAATAGATGACCATAGCAGAAGCAAAACAAGTACGCATCGTGGATTTTCTGGCACAGCTCGGCCACCATGCACAGCATATAAAATCGGAACAATACTGGTACTTCTCACCGTTACGGAACGAGCGTACCCCGTCGTTCAAGGTGAATGACCGAATCAATGAATGGTACGATTTCGGCGAGGCGACCGGCGGCGACCTGGTGGAACTGGCAAAATACATTTGCCGGACGGACTGCGTGAGCGAGGCACTGGCGTATATCGAGAGGCTTGTGAATGGCGCATCACTACCGAGAACCCGTATGCCGACCGCTCCACCCCGACCGGTGGAGGCTGAAATGAAAGACGTGATCGTGATTCCACTCCGCCATCACGCCCTGTTCTCTTACCTCCAATCCCGGCTTATCGACGCGGACATCGGCCGTATGTATTGCAAGGAGGTGCATTATGAACTGCGAGGCCGTCATTATTTCGCTCTCGCATTCGGCAATACCTCCGGTGGTTACGAGGTGCGCAACGCCTATTACAAGGGATGCCTGAACAACAAGGACATCTCATTGATAAGACATCTGACAGAAGAGACACAGGAAAATGTCTGTGTTTTCGAGGGCTTCATGGATTTCCTTTCCTATATGACACTGAAACTGGCAGGCGACCGAACGGTCTGTCTTGCCATGCCATGCGACTACCTCGTGATGAACTCGGTAAACAACTTGAAAAAGACGCTGGCACGTTTACAGGAATATTCGGTCATCCACTGTTATCTCGACAATGACCTTGCCGGGCAGAGAACCACAGAGACCATTGCCGGGATGTATGATGGACGTGTCAGCGATGAATCCTGCCACTATGCGGAATACAAAGACCTGAACGATTACCTGCGCGGAAAGAAACGCTGATATTCAGTGTTCTCCTTTGCCACCTAAAGCTCTCCACCACGAGAGCTTTTTTTATGCCCCGATTTCTCCATTTCCCTCCATAGAGACTGCAATATAGTACGATTTAATAGTTCGATTTTTGGAAATTACATAAATCTCATTAACGAAATAGATGTTTAATGCTCAATTATTTTATGGTTTTATATTTCGTGCGTTTCTTTGCAAAATCATACTAATACAAATTTTAATATTCATACTAAATACATGAACTCATATTTCATTTTTGCCATCGTCCTGACGGTTGCCTACATCATTTACTACGCCGTCATCATAGCGCATGACATCTACGGGAAAAAGGGGACGGACAAACCGAACGAGGAAGTTTTCGACCTCGGCGCACCGGAAGAGGAAGAGAGTGTGGCTGTCACGGAAAGCGAGACCGGCTTCAGTATCGGTAGCGAGAACTACGAGACGGAAAGTACGGCTACCTCTTCCGAAACATCCCTTGAGGATGTCAAGGACAAACCGGGAACGGCGCAGGAGAAACTGGAACGGCTGAAGGCCGAGGCGGAGGAACAGATGGAAGAGACCACGCCTTACCTGTCGGACGCACGCACGTCGGAGGAGATGTACAAGGCTATGATTTCCAAGGGACGGTTAGACAACCGACCGGAAATAAAGTGGAACCCAATTCAAGACCGGTTGTGAGATGTCGAAAGCTAAAAAGATTCTATGTGCGCTGTGCCTCCCGTTCCCCTACACGACTTTTGCCAAAAGCGGCAGCGTGAACTATAGCTGGGGAGCGGATGCGTTGGCCACGATGCACGACTTCGTGGTGACGATGATGCTCTATGTCCAGTATATCTGTTGCGCTATCGCCGGAGTTTACGTCATCGTGTCCGTCTGTCAGATATACATCAAGATGAACACGGGCGAGGACGGCATCACCAAGTCGATAATGACGCTTGTAGGTGCGTGCCTGTTCCTGATCGGGGCATTCTATGTTTTCCCGGTTTTCTTCGGCTACCGCATATAACCTTACTTGTATCAGGTCGCAGACAAATAAAGTATTCACTAAAAAAGTAAACGTATGTTTCAGAAAACCAAACAACTGTGCCGCAAGGCATTCGGATTCGTCAACGGAATCCCTACCAAAGTAATGATGTTCTCCTTCATGCTGCTGTCCGGCATGGTGGCGAAAGCGCAGAACTCCGCAGGCGACTATTCCGCCGGTACGAGCGCATTATCCACTGTCGCGGAGGAGATTGCCAAGTATGTGCCTATTATGGTGAAATTGTGCTACGCCATTGCCGGCGTTGTGGCCATCGTGGGTGCAATCTCGGTATATATCGCCATGAACAACGAGGAGCAGGACGTCAAGAAGAAGATCATGATGGTCGTGGGAGCCTGTATCTTCCTCATTGCGGCGGCCAAGGCGTTGCCTCTGTTCTTCGGTATTGCCGCTTAAACATCAAGGATAAGTATGAAAGGCAAGGACGAACGCTATCCGGACTACCCGCTGTTCAAGGGACTGCAACGGCCTCTTGAGTTTTTGGGCATCCAAGGCCGGTATATATATTGGGCGGCGGTGACGACGTGCGGAGCCATTGTCGGCTTTGTCGCCGCCTACTGCCTGCTCGGTTTCATTGCCGGGCTTGTCGTGCTGGCAGCCGTCGTATCGGCCGGTATCGTGCTCATCCTCCTCAAACAGCGGAAAGGACTGCATAGCAAGAAGGTCGTTCCGGGTGTGTATGTGTATGCCCACTCGCGCAAGATCTGACGAAAGAAAAACCATCACGGCAATGTGCATGGCTTTATTGATTGTTGAACGCGGGCGGGTTTGTCTTGAAGCAAGGCGAACCTGCCCCTATTTAATTACACGTATATCGAAATGACCCTATACATCATTTTATGTTTTGTCGCTTTGTGCGCGGGTATGGCCTTGTCGGTCTATGCGTTCGGTACGGGCGGCAAGCGCAAGCGAATCTTTCAGGACATCTATTTCTCGGCGGAGGAAACGGACGGTGTGGGTGTGCTGTACACCAAGACCGGCGAATATTCCGCCGTACTTAAGATAGAGAATCCGGTACAGAAATATTCGGCGGACATTGACAGTTACTACGACTTCACACACTTGTTCACCGCCCTTGCGCAGACGTTGGGCGAAGGGTACGCCATCCACAAGCAGGACATCTTCGTCAGGAAACAGTTTGCGAGCGAACCGACTGACGGTCAGGAGTTCCTGTCTTCATCCTATTTTCGTTATTTCAAGGGACGTCCTTACACGGACAGCCTTTGCTACCTGACCATCACGCAAGAGGCGAAGAAAAGCCGTCTGTTCTCGTTCGATAGCAAAAAGTGGCGCGACTTCCTTGTGAAAATCCGTAAAGTACACGACCAGTTACGTGACGGCGGCGTACAGGCCAGATTCCTGAACAAAGCCGAAGCGAGCGAGTACGTCGATCGTTACTTCGCCATGAACTTCAAAGACCGCACCGTGTCGATGACGAACTTCAAGGCGGACGATGAAACCGTGTCGATGGGCGACAAACGCTGCAAGGTGTACAGCCTTGTGGACGTGGACTGTGCCGCACTGCCCTCACAGATACGTCCGTACACGAATATCGAGGTCAACAACACGGAAATGCCCGTCGATTTGGTGTCGGTGGTGGACAGCATCCCGAACGCCGAGACGGTGGTCTATAACCAAATCATCTTCCTGCCCAACCAGAAGCGTGAGCTGTCGCTGCTCGACAAAAAGAAGAACCGCCACGCGAGCATTCCCAATCCGAACAACCAGATGGCGGTCGAGGACATCAAGCGTGTGCAGGAAGTCATCGCCCGTGAGAGCAAGCAACTGGTATATACACACTTCAACATGGTGGTGGCCGTGTCTGCCGGTGCAGACCTGCAAAAGTGTACGAACCACTTGGAAAACGCTTTCGGGCGTATGGGTATCCATATCAGCAAGCGGGCATACAACCAACTGGAACTGTTCGTCGGTTCGTTTCCGGGCAACTGCTACACGCTCAATGAGGAATACGACCGTTTCCTGACCCTTTCCGATGCGGCGATGTGCCTGATGTACAAGGAGCGTGTGCTGCACAGCGAGGAAACGCCGCTGAAGATTTACTACACCGACCGTCAGGGCGTGCCGGTGGCTATCGACATCACGGGAAAAGAGGGAAAGAATAAACTGACTGATAATTCCAATTTTTTCTGTTTGGGGCCTTCGGGCAGCGGCAAGAGTTTTCATATGAACTCGGTCGTGCGCCAGCTCCATGAGCAGGGAACGGATGTGGTGATGGTCGATACGGGGAACTCATACGAGGGACTGTGCGAGTATCTGGGCGGCAAGTATATCTCCTATACCGAGGAACGGCCTATTACGATGAATCCGTTTCGCATCAACCGGGAGGAATACAATATCGAGAAGATAGACTTCCTCAAGAACCTTATCCTGATGATTTGGAAAGGGTCGGACAGCCAGATTCCCGAAATCGAGTTCCGCATTGTCGAGCAGATAATCATAGACTACTATGATGCCTATTTCAACGGATTTACAAGATACACCGACGAGCAACGGGAGGTACTGCTGAAAAACCTGTTTGCGGCGGCCAGCCGAAAGAACCCAAACAAACCACCCAGAGAGGTGGATGAGATGGTGCGCAAACAGATAGAGGTGCTTGAGGCACGGCGGGCGGCTCTCAAAGTGTCGGAACTGAACTTCAACTCATTCTTTGACTACTCATTCGACCGTCTGGAGCAGATCTGCACCGAAAATGACATCACGACAATCAGCTACTCGACCTATTCGACCATGCTGCAGCCGTTCTACAAGGGAGGCGCATATGAGAAGATTCTCAATGAGAATGTGGATTCGGCACTGTTTGACGAGACATTCATCGTCTTTGAAGTGGATGCAATCAAGGAAAACAAGAAACTGTTTCCCATTGTCACACTGATTATCATGGACGTGTTCCTGCAGAAAATGCGCATCAAGAAGACCCGTAAAGTCCTTGTCATCGAAGAGGCGTGGAAGGCCATTGCCAGCCCGCTCATGGCGGAATACATCAAGTTCATGTACAAGACCGCCCGTAAGTTTTGGGCTTCTGTCGGCGTGGTGACGCAGGAGATACAGGACATCATCGGCAGCGAAATCGTGAAGGAGGCCATCATCAACAACTCGGACGTGGTGATGCTGCTTGACCAGAGCAAGTTCAAGGAACGCTTTGACGAAATCCGAAAGATTCTTGGTCTGACCGAGGTGGATTGCAAGAAGATATTTACCATCAACCGCTTGGAGAACAAGGATGGGCGCAGCTTCTTCCGCGAAGTGTTTATCCGTCGGGGGACGACCAGCGGCGTGTACGGCGTGGAAGAGCCGCACGAGTGCTACATGACCTACACGACCGAACGGGCGGAAAAGGAGGCACTGAAGCTTTACAAGAAGGAACTTCGGTGCAGCCATCAGGAAGCTATCGAGGCATATTGCCGGGACTGGGATGCCAGCGGTATCGGGAAGGCCCTGCCTTTTGCACAAAAAGTAAACGAGACGGGGCGTGTGCTCAACCTCCGTCCCGTGCATGAATCCAAATAAACATTGCAGCCATGAAACGACTACTCCTTATCCTGACCATCGCCTCGGTCACACTCTGCCAGACGGTTCACGCCCAGTATTACAGCGTGAACTACGACACCCGTACCGTTGCGGCGATGGTGGCTGCCTTCGGTACGGAAGCGGTCGCCGAAGGGTACTACCGGGAGCAGGTCGATGACGTCCTCAAGCACTACACGGCAGCGGAGGTCGCTACCGCCGGGATATTCGCGGCCAAGTTCTTGGAGCATAAAGCCCTGAGCGACCTCGGCATCTGGAACAGCCGTACGGAAAACTACTACTACCGGCGCATCTACCGGATGGTGGCGGAGAAAATCATGCCCAAGATATGGGTGGTGGCGAAGCAGATGCTCCATTCGCCGCAAACGGCTATCTATTGGGGCAGTTACCTGATGAAAGTCTGCGATGATACCAAAAGTCTGTGTATGCAGTTCGAGAGCGTGGTGACCAACAGCACGCTGACCTTTTCGGACATCGCCTTTCTCGAAATCAATCCGGAAATTGCCCCCTTGCTGAAACTCTCCGAAACGGGAAACATCGACTGGCAGCGGATGATGGACAACTTCGCCCGCATACCGGGCAACTTCACCCACGAGAACCTGAAAAGCGACCTCGACAACCTTTATAACACGGGGGTCGGCCTTGCAACGGCAGGCATTGCCAATCTTGGTGACGCCCTGTTGCAAAGCAGCTCGTTCCATGACCTGCTGGGTGGAAAGGTTGAAGAAATCGGCAACCTGTATGAACACTACGGGAGTCTATTCGAGCAGGCGGAACATGACATCAGCGGCTTGCTGATTGACATGGTGGGTGGTCCGGACAACGTGGCCGGTCTGTTCAACTTCAGCAACTACAACCTCACGGCATGGATGACCGACTACCTGGACGAAGCGATGGGGAACTATTACACGCAGCGGTGGTACATTGCCCGGCGTGACCAAGGGAGCGTATCGCTGTGCGACTACTATCCTCCGACGGACGACAACAGCATCCTGAACGGGGGCGCATGGGTGCGGTTCAACACGAGCGACCCGAATTTCTATCCTGATGCCTCGCAACGGGAACAGGTACTTGCCAACTCGGAAGGATATGCCGGTTGGTCAAGAAACCGCGTGCAGCAGTTGAACAACCAGAACGACGGGTTCAGCTACAGCATCAACTATTGGATGAGTGCCTATATCATCAGCAAGAAAAACAAGCAGACCAAAAAGGCATACGCATACGAAATCCATGTGAGCAAAAACTGGAACAAAGAAGAGGTCGTCTATGAGGAAGTCTTCGATTCCTACTCGATGGACTTGAACACGTTTCGGGCGCAACTGAATGTCCGGCTTGCGGAGTTCAACGAGAACGAGGACGGCTACACCTATTATATATCTTCCGGTGCGCGGAACTATTACCAAGCAACGGACGCAGCCAAATTGAAGGGATGCGAGAGCGTGACCATCAGCGTGACCTGTTCCGACGGGGTTACGCTCGGACAAGGCTCGACACAGTACAAGTGCCGCAAGTGCGGCAGCTCGTTGAATGCCCACACCAAGGAGTGCGCCATGCAGACCTCGGTGACGGAAAACGACCTCGACCTTTCGGAACTGGACGCGCTATTGAACGAGGCGAACAGCCAAGCGGCCAATATTGAAGCGCAAATCGGGGCATTGGAAAACGAGAACGCTGTCCTGCTGAAGAAAATCAGTACGGCGAGCATTGAGGATGCGGCGAATTACCGGCAGCAGTACAACGCGAACAAGACACGGATAGACCGTCTGAAAGGAGAACTCGCGGAATGGAAGAAGAAACAGTCCGACTATGCCCAAGCAAAGTCGGATGCCGCAGACGACAACAGCGTGGCGACGGATGACTATTACCGCATCCCTGCCATCATGCAGGACTGCAAGGCGGCATACGGTCTTACTTGGCAGGACGGCGGAGCATGGAACGGCTACTCGTATGTACGCAAGGCGACCATGCCGAATATCAACGGTATCATCACATTCAGGGCTACGGTCTCCATTGCCCGCAAGCCGAAATATTTTCTCGGCATAAAAATACACCGTACCATTATCCAAATCAAGTGGGAACTCACTTCGGAATATACGGACACACACGTCGCTGACGTGCTGACCCTTGATCCGGGACTTTCGGATGCGGAAAAGGCTAAACTGGTAAACGACCGGATAGCCGAAATCGCCCGTGAACATCCGTCCTGTAAAATCACGACGGAATACGCCCGCAGCGCACCGACGGAAGAAACGCCATCAGGCGACGTGTACCATCTGCTGTGGTCAAGCGACCGCCTTGAGATAGCGCGAGAGGTGGACAGCAGAATCACCAAGATATATGCCGACTTGGTATCGCTGGAAAAGATGATGCACTACAAGCGGAGCATCCTTGACGTGATGAAGGATGTGCAGCCCGGACTGGACACGGACGAAGGCCGTAGGCTGACACTCGTGGAGGAATGCCATGACCGCTGGGTGGAGAATGCACGGACGCTTCGGAGCGGCAACAGCAGGAATAGCAGAAAGGAGGTACGGCCATGAAACGTACCATACAGATTGCCGTCGTGCTGTTCGCCCTGCTGCCCGGTATCGCCAAGGCGCAGTGGACTTTCGATATAGTCTCCGTCGAAGCCTACATCAACGACCACAAGAAGCAGCGCAGCCTGCTGTTGGCTCGTAGCACCTTGGAGTACAGCAACAAGCTGTTGCACGAGTACAGCTGTAAAGAAATTGGGGACTATAAAGAGTTGAATATTGACCTTGACAAATACACCCGTGCGTTCGATGCCATCGACGTCATGTACCAGTCGTTGCGCACGGTGTTGAACGTCAAGAATACCTATACATCGGTCAGCGACCGTATCGGCGACTATAAATCGTTGTTGGAGGATTTCAATGCGAAGATCTTGAAACGTGGACGCATCGAATCCGCAGATACCCTGATTATCTCCATCAATGCGAGGGGGCTGAGGGCGATTGCCCGTGAGGGGGAACAGCTCTACAAGTCCGTGAGCGACCTCGTGCTGTATGCCACCGGAGCGGCAGCCTGCTCGACCTCCGACCTGCTGATGGTGTTGGAGGCCATCAACCGCTCATTGGACAACATCGAGCGGCATCTGAACCGGGCCTATTTCGAGACATGGCGGTACATTCAAGTGCGCATCGGCTATTGGAAAGCAAAGGTATATCGCTCCCGCACCATGCGGGAGATTCTCGATGACGCCTTCGGGCGTTGGCGCGGAGCCGGAAGACTGGATTATTAACGACAAAAAGAGAAGAATATGAACAGAAAACTATTACTCATGGCAGTGGCGGTCACCGTAACGACAGCCGTACACGCACAGTATGTAACGTACAACCATGATTCGCCGAAGCAGAATCAGGTAACGGTCATGGAAACCGGTACGGGCGCACTCTCGCCCGACCTCTATTATTCCGTGCTGCACAACAAATACAAGAAGTCGGCGGCGGCCAAAAACAAGCTCTCGTTCCGCACACTTGCCGGTATCAATCTCTACAACCAGGTGGACGAAGCGGAAGCCATTGATTCGGCTTTGGTCAAGCGGGCGAAGGTCGAGGCGTTGAACGTTGCCGACCGGCAGGCGGACATCGCGTGGCTTGCCGAGGGCGATAAGGTCAGCAGACAGATGGACCGGTTCCGGCGCAACATCGACCGTATTCTCCTGTCCGGCGGTACTCCGGCCGACAAGGAACGGTGGACGGAATACTACCACGTCTATCAGTGCGCCA
This sequence comes from Bacteroidaceae bacterium, assembly GCA_902362595.1. Taxonomy (GTDB): domain Bacteria; phylum Bacteroidota; class Bacteroidia; order Bacteroidales; family Bacteroidaceae; genus Phocaeicola; species Phocaeicola fibrisolvens. Next base: position 93,803 of record CABIXF010000002.1, read on the forward strand.
TCAACGCCACGAAAGACGCCTATATGCCAAACGCCCAGCGAAAGAAGGAGTATCTGCGCATCTACGAGGATGTGGCACGGCAGAACGAGATTTTAGTGAGCTACCTCGCCAAGCGTCAGAACGCAACGGCAACAAGCACACTGCTGAACGCAACGGACAACCGTACCCTGCATAAGGGCGGCATTGTCCGCAATGCCATGAGCCGGTGGCAGGAATCACGCCTTGCGGTGCGTGGCTCGCAATCGGGCGGCAACGGAAACGGCGAAGATGACAACGAGAGTGTAAACAGAGGGAAATAAAAAGACAGGGCTATGGCAAACGGAGATATACTTTCGGATTTCGGCATCAACCTGTTGGAGGAGGAAATAGATGATGTCATCTTTCAGACCAACGAGTTTCTGACGGACGCGACTTTTACCGGTGCGCAGGGTCCTTTTTGGTGGATATTGCAGATGTGCATGGCACTCGCGGCACTGTTCTCCATCGTCATGGCGGCAGGTATCGCCTACAAGATGATGGTAAAGCACGAGCCGTTGGACGTTATGAAGCTGTTTAGGCCGCTTGCCGTGTCGATTATCATCTGCTGGTGGTATCCGCCTGCGGACACGGGTATGGCGGGGAGCCGGAACAACTGGTGTTTTCTGGACTTTCTGTCCTACATCCCGAATTGCATCGGGTCGTACACCCATGACCTGTACGAAGCTGAAGCTTCACAGATATCGGACAGGTTCGAGGAAGTTCAACAGCTCATCCATGTGCGTGACACGATGTACACGAACCTGCAGGCGCAGGCGGATGTCGCCCACACGGGCACATCCGATCCCAACCTGATAGAGGCGACAATGGAGCAGACCGGCGTGGACGAAGTGACGAGCATGGAAAAGGATGCGGCGAAGTTGTGGTTCACGTCTTTGACGGCAGGAGTCATCGTGGGGATAGACAAAATCATCATGTTGATTGCTCTCGTGGTGTTCCGAATCGGTTGGTGGGCAACGATTTACTGCCAACAAATCCTGTTGGGAATGCTGACGATTTTCGGACCGATACAGTGGGCGTTCAGCATCCTGCCGAAATGGGAAGGTGCTTGGGCGAAGTGGCTGACACGCTATCTGACGGTGCATTTCTACGGGGCGATGCTCTATTTCGTGGGCTTCTATGTGCTGCTGCTCTTTGACATTGTATTGTGCATCCAAATCGAGAACCTGACGGCGATAACCGCCAGCGAGCAGACGATGGCTGCCTACCTGCAAAACTCGTTCTTCTCGGCAGGCTACCTGATGGCGGCTTCGATTGTAGCCCTCAAGTGCCTGAACCTTGTTCCGGACTTGGCGGCATGGATGATACCGGAGGGCGACACGGCATTCTCTACCCGAAACTTCGGCGAGGGCGTGGCACAGCAGGCGAAGATGACGGCAACCGGAGGGTTGGGCGGCATCATGAGATAATCCGCAAAAGATAATATAAACCCAATAAAAATCATAACAACATGAAATTGCAAGAGAAAATCAAAAGTTGGTGCAAGGATGAGAAATTCATGTCCTTTGCACAGGAACGAGCGAGAAAAGAGGTTTGCGAGGTGACGGAAAACCACCGCATCGACCCGCAGTATGAAGAACTGGACGAAGCCTTCGAGTACGACGACCGGTACATCGCCCCCTTGGTGACGTACCTGACGTACAAGCTGCGTCTTGCCCTGCTGCAGCGGAACGCAGGTAAGCGCAAAAGAGGAATCTGGTGGGTGCTTGTCCACGTGGAGATGCAGGGCTATTACGTGGAGATATTCTCGGCGGAGTTCGAGAATCTTTTGACGGAACTTCGGGATGCGGTCATACCCATGCTGCACACGGAATATGTACAGATGTTGAACGGTAAAAGGGAATAACCGATGGTCATCAAGAATTTGGAAAACAAAATAAGACTGGTGGGCATCATCTGTACCGCTTTTCTCGTGGGATGTGTCATCATCAGCTTGTCAAGTATCTGGACAGCCCGGACGATGGTCTCGGATGCGCAGAAGAAGGTGTATGTGCTGGACGGCAACGTGCCTATCCTCGTGAACCGCACGACAATGGACGAAACGCTTGACATGGAAGCTAAAAGCCATGTGGAAATGTTCCACCATTATTTTTTCACGTTACCGCCAGATGACAAATACATCCGCTATACGATGGAAAAAGCGATGTATCTGGTGGATGAGACGGGGTTGGCACAATACAACACGCTCAAGGAAAAGGGTTTCTACTCCAACATTTTGGGTACGAGTTCGGTGTTCTCCATCTATTGTGACAGCGTGGCTTTCAACAAGGAGAAGATGGAGTTCACTTACTACGGACGGCAACGCATTGAGCGGCGGAGCAACATCCTCATGCGGGAACTGGTCACGGCGGGGCAACTTAAGCGTGTGCCCCGAACAGAAAACAACCCGCACGGATTGCTTATCGTGAACTGGCGAACCCTGCTGAACAAGGACATCGAACAGAAAACGAAGATCAACTACTAAACAACGGAGTTTATGAATATCAAGGGATTCAGGCGGATGCTCTTCGGTGAAAAGATGCCGGACAAGAACGATCCGAAATACAAAGACCGTTACGAGCGGGAGGTGTCCGCCGGACGAAAGTTCGCCCAAGCGACACGCATTGACAAGGCTGCCGCCAAGGTGCAGGGATTCGCCAACGCGCACCGGATACTTTTTCTGGTCATCGTCTTTGGTTTCGCTATCGGAGGGTTCACTTGGAACATCTATCGCATTACAATGGCATACCGCAACAGCCGGCCGACACGCACGGCGACGGAAATGCAGGATTCGGTGCTACGGGAAAGACACAAGAGGCTGCAAGGGGGTGAAATAAGGGAAAATCGGAACGAGAACAAGAAATATGAACCGCAATAAAGGAGTGCTTATGAATACACGATTTGAAAAATCAGTCCGCTCGTCGGACGAATGGTACACCCCGAAGGAGGTGTTGAAAGCGTTAGGCAGGTTCGACCTTGACCCTTGCGCCCCTATCCGTCCGTTGTGGCCGACCGCCGAAGTCATGTATGACCGGAACATGGACGGATTGTCCCTGAAATGGGAAGGGCGTGTATGGCTCAATCCTCCGTACTCGCGTCCCCTTATCGAACAGTTTGTCCGAAAGCTGGCGGAACACGGCAACGGCATCGCGCTGTTGTTCAACCGTTGCGATTCCAAAATGTTTCAGGACGTCATTTTCGAGAAAGCGACGGGCATGAAATTCCTGCGCCACCGCATCCGGTTTTACCGCCCGGACGGAACACGCGGCGATTCTCCCGGTTGCGGCAGCATCCTGATCGCATTCGGAGTGGAAAACGCAGAAGTGCTGAAAAACTGCAGCATTGAAGGCAAGTATGTACAACTCAATTAAAAGATGTATGATGAAGATATTTGATAAAATCAATTTCAGGGAGCCGAAGTATATGCTTCCGGCTGTCCTGTATATCCCGCTTCTGGTTGCATCGTACTTCATCTTCGACCTGTTTCATACCGAAACGGCGGAGATTCCGGACAAGACGCTGCAGACAACGGAGTTTTTGAACCCCGATTTGCCGGATGCCCGGCTTAAAGGCGGTGACGGCATAGGCAGCAAGTACGAGAACATGGCCAAATCATGGGGTAAGATACAGGATTACTCCGCAGTGGATAACATAGAACGAGATGAACCCGATGACAACAAGGAAGAATATGAATCGCAATACACGGTGGACGACATCGCCTTGCTCGATGAGCAACAGCAGGAAAAGGCTGCGGCAGCGCAAATTGCCGATGCCAAGACACGCGAGCAAGAAGCTCTCGCGGAACTGGAGAAAGCCCTTGCCGAAGCAAGGTTGAGAGGACGCAATGAGGTATTACCGGCGACCGATACGGACAGTACCGCATCGGCGCAACCCCCGACGGCAACCATAGAGGTCAAGGGAAAAATAGAGGAAGAGAGCCGTTCGGTAAAAGCCCCGTCAGAGAACGAACCGCCCAGCGAAGTGGTACGCAAGGTAAAGACGGCTTCGGATTACTTCAATACGCTTGCGGTCAATGCCCGTGAACCGAAACTGATAAAGGCCATTATCGACGAGGACATCAAGGCGGTGGACGGCTCGCGTGTGCGGTTGCGTCTGCTCGACGACGTGGAGATCAACGAGTGCGTGGTCAAACGAGGGTCGTATCTGTATGCCACCATGAGCGGCTTCTCGTCGGGGCGTGTGAAGGGGAACATCACCAGCATTCTCATCGAGGACGAACTGGTGAAGGTCAGCCTGTCCCTTTACGACACGGACGGCATGGAAGGGCTTTATGTACCGAACAGCCAGTTCCGGGAAACGAGCAAGGATGTGGCAAGCGGTGCGGTGTCGGGGAATCTGAACATGAATACCGGCAGTTACGGCAACAGTCTCTCGCAATGGGGAATGCAAGCCGCTACGAATGCCTACCAGAAAACGAGCAATGCCATCGGCAAAGCTATCAAAAAAAATAAGGTAAAGCTGAAATACGGCACTTTCGTCTATCTGGTGAACGGACGTGAGAAACAGTAAAAACGGAAGCCATGATAGAGATTGACAACATATATAATATGGACTGTATCGAGGGTATGAAGCTCATGGCGAACGGCAGTGTCGATGCCGTGATAGCGGATTTGCCTTACGGCGTGTTGAACCGTAGCAACAAGGCGGCACACTGGGACAGGCAGATACCGCTCGAAGCGTTGTGGAAACAGTACCGCAGGATCACCAAGCCGGGAAGCCCCGTTATCCTCTTTGCGCAGGGCATTTTCTCGGCGCAACTCATGCTCTCGCAACCCCGGATGTGGCGGTATAACCTCGTGTGGCGGAAAGACCGGGTAACGGGTCACCTGAATGCCAACCGGATGCCGCTACGCCAGCATGAGGACATCATCGTGTTCTACGACCGTCAGCCGGTATATCATCCTCAAATGACGCCGTGTCCACCGGAACGGAGGAATCATGGACGCCGCAAGACGGACGGTTTCACGAACCGCTGTTACGGTGAAATGAAACTGGCTCCGGTGCGTGTTGCCGAAGACAAGTACCCGACCTCTGTCATTTCCATACCCAAGGAACACAAGACAGGAGCATTCTATCATCCGACACAGAAGCCGGTAGCCTTGATAGAGTACCTGATACGTACCTATACCAACGAGGGCGATGTGGTGCTGGACAACTGCATCGGTTCGGGTACGACCGCCATTGCCGCCATCCGCACGGGGCGGCATTACATCGGATTCGAGATTGAACCGACGTATTGCGAAATTGTCGGACGACGGATTCGGGAGGAACTGGAACGTGGTCATGGATTAAAGAAAGCGAAATAAGGGAAATAAAGAAATAAACAATATCAACAGAAACGATATGAACAAGAAAATAATTGTAACTGCATTTCTTCTGGCGGCAGGACTTTTTGCCACACGGAACGCACAGGCTCAGCGTACATACGAAGAGATGGAACGGCTGACTGTCAATGAACAGGTAACGACCGTCATCACAGCCACGGAACCGGTCCGCTTCGTGGATATTTCCACAGACAAGGTGGCGGGCGACCAACCCATTGAGAACATCATCCGGTTGAAGCCCAAAGAGACGGGACACGAGGACGGTGAAGTGCTGGCCATCGTCACCATCGTAACGGAACGCTATCGCACGCAGTATGCACTCATCTACACCACGCGGATAAGCGAGGCGGTGGCAGACAAGGAAATTCAGCTACAGGAACGGGATGCCTACAACAATCCTACGGTCTCGATGTCCACAGCCGACATGGTGCGTTTTGCAAGACGGGTGTGGAACTCGCCCGCGAAAATCCGCAACGTGGCGACCAAGGCGCACCGAATGGTAATGCGCCTGAACAATATTTACTCGGTGGGCGACTATTTCTTCATCGACTTTTCCATCGAGAACAAAACGAACATCCGTTTCGACATCGACGAGATACGGGTGAAACTGTCGGACAAGAAACTTTCGAAGGCAACCAACGCGCAGACCATCGAGCTGACGCCTGCCCTGGTATTGGAACACGGCAAGACGTTCAAGCACGGCTACCGGAACGTGATTGTCGTGAAAAAGATGACCTTTCCGAACGACAAGCTGCTGACCATCGAAATGACGGAACAACAAATCAGCGGGCGCAATATCAGCCTGAACATTGACTACGAGGATGTGCTGTCGGCCGATTCATTTAACACCGCTTTATTGGAGGAGGAATGACGATGAAAAAGACGATAATACTGATGCTTGCCTGCATGTGCGTCTTCATGAATGCAAGTGCGCAGCGTAACAGCGGCCGCCTCTCGCTTGGAGTGGGATTGCTGTATGAGAACGGCATGGACGTAACGCTTGCTTACGAACATGAAATGAACTACCGCCATGCGTGGGAGTTTTTCGCCAACGGCTATCTGAAATGGACGGAATGTAAATCTTGCGGTCATATTTGTCCGGAATCCTTCTGGCGCAACTATCGCACTTACGGTTTCGGTGTGGCGTACAAACCTTGTGTGGTGCGTGGACGCAACCATTACGGCAACTTGCGTATCGGAGCTTCGGCAGGGAGCGACACGAACAAGTTTCTTGCCGGAATCCATGTGGGTTACGAGCACAATTATGTGCTGCGGTCGGGATGCACACTGTTCTGGCAGGTAAAGAGTGACATGATGATAAAAGGGGCGGATTTGCTGCGGACAGGTATCGTGCTGGGGGTGAAACTGCCGATAAAATAAAGGAAAAACAAAAAACGAAAATAACATGATACGAAAGATTCAATGGTTTGCAATGGCAGTGACGGCGGTATTGTGCGCTGCCTGTGACGCCCATATCGACGTACCTGATACGGCGGTACGTCCGGGACATATTCTCTGCGAGGACGGTACGGCTTTATCCTACGTACAGTATGAACAGTCGGGAAAACGGGCAATAGCGGTTGTCTTCGATACCGAACACCGTGAAGGTACGGAAGGGAACGGCTATGCGGTTTACCTGTGGGACATTGCTCCGGCAGCTTTTGCCGACAGCCTCGGTGTCGCACAAGGGACGTCGGCCGACATCGAGGCTTTGGACGGGAACATGAACACCTTTGCGCTGTACGACACACGGGAGACGGCTTCGCCTATGGCGGAAGCGGTCTTTGACCTGTGGCGGTACGGACAGAGTGCCTATATCCCGTCGGTGGCACAGATGCGGCTGCTGTATGCCGTCCGGGAAACCGTCAATCCTGTCATCGAACGGTGTGGCGGCCATCCGCTGCCGTTGGATGAAAACGACTGCTGGTACTGGACATCGACGGAGGTAACCGGACAGGAAACGGCGAAAGCGTGGCTTTACTCGACAGGAAGCGGTGCGATGCAGGAGACCCCGAAGACACAGGCGCACAAGGTGCGGCCGATTATCACACTGAACAGGTAGGAACGAAAAGAGGGAAAGGACAAAGACAATGGAAGAAAGCAAGGAACTACAAGGATTTTACAAAATATTCCGTGCGGTCATCTATATCTCCGTGCTGATGGAGTTCTTCGAGTATGCCATAGACCTTGCCATGCTCGACCACTGGGGCGGCATATTGATTGATATACACGGGCGCATCAAGCGATGGATGATCTATAACGACGGCAACCTCGTGTATAGTAAGATAGCGACCTTCCTACTCATCTGCATCACTTGTATCGGCACACGCAACAAAAAACACTTGGAGTTTGACGCACGCAGGCAAGTGTTATATCCACTTATCTGCGGATTGTTCTTGATTGTGTTCTCCGTGTGGCTGTACCATCATACGATGGAAACGAGGCTCTACACCCTGCCGCTGAACATCATCTTCTATATGGCGGCTACGCTGGTCGGTGTGATATTGGTGCATATCGCATTGGATAACATCTCGAAGTTCATCAAGGAGGGACTGGGTAAAGACCGGTTTAACTTCGAGAATGAAAGTTTCGAGCAGAGCGAAGAGAAGGATGAGAACCAGTATAGCGTGAATATACCGATGCGGTACTATTACAAAGGTAAATTTCGCAAGGGATGGGTGTCGATAAGCAACTGTTTCAGAGGAACATGGGTGGTTGGAACTCCAGGTAGCGGTAAGACGTTCAGTATCATAGAACCGTTCATCCGCCAACATAGTGCCAAGGGCTTCGCGATGGTGGTCTATGACTACAAATTTCCGACACTTGCCACTAAACTTTACTATCATTACAAGAAAAACCAGAAGCTCGGCAAAGTGCCAAAAGGATGCAAGTTCAACATCATCAACTTCGTGGATGTGGAGTACAGCAAACGGGTGAACCCCATTCAGGCAAAGTACATCAATAATCTTGCGGCGGCGAGCGAAACGGCGGAAACCCTGTTGGAATCCCTGCAGAAAGGCAAGAAAGAGGGAGGCGGAGGCAGTGACCAGTTCTTTCAGACTTCTGCCGTGAACTTTCTTGCCGCCTGTATCTACTTTTTCGTGAACTACGAGCGGGAACCCTACGATGCAAACGGAAAGAAACTGTATGCGGAGAAACGGCAAGATCCGCAGACGAAGTTCTGGAAGCCGACGGGTGTCGTTCGTGACCGTGAGGGTGGCAGCATCGTGGAACCTGCCTATTGGCTTGGAAAATACTCGGATATGCCGCATATCCTTTCATTTCTCAATGAGAGCTACCAGACTATTTTTGAGGTACTTGAGACGGACAACGAGGTCGCGCCGTTGCTCGGCCCGTTCCAAACGGCCTTCAAAAACAAGGCGATGGAACAGTTGGAAGGTATGATAGGTACGCTGCGTGTCTATACCAGCCGTTTGGCTACAAAGGAATCTTACTGGATATTCCACAAGGATGGGGACGATTTCGACCTGAAAGTTAGTGACCCCAAGTCACCCAGTTATCTGCTGATAGCCAACGATCCGGAAATGGAAAGTATCATCGGAGCGTTGAACGCTCTGATATTGAACCGTCTCGTTACCCGTGTGAACACCGGGCAGGGGAAAAATATTCCGGTCAGCATCATCGTGGATGAGCTACCGACACTGTATTTCCACAAGATAGACCGACTGATAGGTACGGCGAGAAGCAACAAGGTAAGCGTAACGCTGGGTTTTCAGGAGTTGCCGCAGTTGGAGGCTGACTACGGAAAAGTGGGAATGCAAAAAATCATCACGACAGTGGGCAACGTGGTAAGCGGTTCAGCTCGCGCAAAAGAGACACTGGAATGGTTGTCGAATGACATTTTCGGCAAGGTGGTACAGGTCAAAAAGGGCGTGACGATCGACCGGGACAAAACGAGTATCAATCTCAATGAGAACATGGACAGTCTTGTACCCGCCTCGAAAATTTCGGATATGGCGACGGGATGGATTTGCGGACAGACGGCACGTGATTTCGTGAAGACGAAAACCGGTACGGGAGGCTCGATGAACATTCAGGAGTCGGAAGAGTTCAAGACTACAAAGTTCTTCTGCAAGACGGATTTCGATATGAGGGAGATAAAAGCGGAGGAAGCGGCCTATGTACCGCTACCGAAGTTCTACACTTTCAAGTCGAGGGAGGAACGGGAACGCATCTTGTATAAAAATTTCATACAAGTCGGACAGGATGTAAAAGACATGATAGCGGATGTACTGAACAAGCGTGGGGCGAAATAAATCAAAATCCCTGCAATAATTTACGTGGTTATTGCAGGGATTTTTGTATTCCATTCAGCTACCCGAAATCTTGCGGACATAAATGAATCATCTGACAGTTTCCGATTTGGAATCGTTTTCCGACAGCAGATTTTGTAATTTGTCGATGTCCGGTAGAGTCTTGCGCAAATTTTCCGGCATTTCTTGGGCTGTGCGGTATGTCGCCACGCCCATAGGCTTATCATAGTCGCGCACCATGATTTCGACAAATTGGCGGTTGGCATCCTGACATAGGACAATACCGATTGAAGGGTTCTCGTGCGGTTTCTTGTCGGTCATATCATATACAGTCAGATAACCGCTAAGCTGTCCGAGATAATTCGGGCGGAACTTGCCCCGTTTCAATTCCACGATTACGCTGGCATTCAGTTCTCTGTTGAAGAATACAAGGTCAGCAAACATTTCCTCTCCGGCAACTATCAGGCGATGCTGACTGTCGATAAAAGTGAAGTCGTTTCCAAAACGGAGAATGAACTGCTTGATATTGGTTACGATTTGGTTTTCGATGACCTTTTCGTTCCAGTCCTGTTCGCGTTCTCCCACATTCTCCAGATTAACCATTTCGAGCATATACTCATCCTTGAACGCCAATGTCGCTTTTACGGCATAAATGGCTTCGGGCAGCACTTGAAGGAAGTTGCTCGGCAAAGATCCGCGATTTGAATAGATGTCTTCTTTCAAGTAATTTTTGAGAGAGGATAGCGACCACGCATTTTGAGCGGCACAATGGATATAGAACAATCGTTCTGCGATGTCTTTTGAACGAGTCAGGATTTCAATATGATGTGAAAAGCTAATCTTGACAAAATCGTCCCAGGTAAATTCGGTATTGACCGGTTGCCCGATAAGTTGCAGCAGTAGATGCTCGTCAATATCCAATTCGCCCAACGCTGTTGGATGAATTAAAGCCGTACCCTTTTCCGACGAATGGTTTTCCAATTCGCCCAACACTGTTGGACGAATTAAAAACGTCCTCCATTCCTCATAGAATGAGCGCATCCGTTTCAACCCCGATTCAGAAAAGCCGTGCAGACCGGGCAACTCCCGTTGAAGGAGCTTTGATATGGTAGGCAATGCTTTAGTACCCCAACAGCCGATGCGGGAATTTTCAGACACGAATTTCCCCACTCCAAAATACAACGAGAGAGTTTCTTTGTTGACCGCAGCCGCACTTCTATACCGGCAGCGTTCGATGGCATGTTTGATTATCTCTACTGCCTCTGCATATTGTGTATAATCCGATGGGATAACTTGTTGTTCCATATACATACGTTTTTGTGCCGCAAAGGTACGAAAAATACGGGATATACAGGGCAGAATGCCAACATATTATAGTGCCGTGTGGGTCTTATTCGGTATTTTTAGCGTTCCGGTTTCCTGCACTCGCTTTGCTGCCAATCTACTCACTTAGATGTTCATGTGTCTGGGGCGTGCCGAGAAAGCCGGTAGCGGTGTGGATAAGATTGTGAGCGGTTGGCAGTCTTTGGGTTGGCCGCTTCCTACTGTAGCCGAGGAAACACGTCCGGACTATGTTGTGCTGACCTTGCAGTTAGGGATGAAAACCCGACAAGAAAACCTCGCAAGCAGGATTTGAGAAAAGAGCAAATCTTGGAGTTCTGTGTTGAGCCGCAATCCCTATCTGATATTTTGCAACATTTAGGATTGAAAGATAGGGAAAATCTTATGGAGGTCTATATCAATCCGATGATTGGTGCAGGGGTATTGGAAATGACGGAGCCGGACAATCCCACAAGCCGTAACCAGATGTATGTAACGGTAAAAGTGGAACAAGAATTTCAAAAGTAAGTTTATAATAGGATATTGCGGCTTGGACGCATCCAACCTCATACAAATAACACTGCCCGCGTGAAAATGGGGGCAGTGTTATTTATATGGTAGTTCGCTTATTTAAGCTCGTGTACCGCTTAAAAGTTCGGCAAGTTGCCGGTCGCAGAATTTATCGTATTCCTCCTTGTCTGTACCGCTTTCGATAGCCCGGTCGATAACATCGCCCAGTTCGTCGAAGCAGACTTCTTCATTGACACACTTTGCATTGCTATCATCTTCTTTCAGTAGATAGACCTCGTAGTAATCAGAGCCGTTGAGAGCGATAACGACATATCCGGCGTGTAACCGTCCGTTTACTTTCAGCCGCAGTGCCGGTAATTCTTGGAATACCGTAGCGACAAATTCGCTGACTCCCCACGACATAAAGACGGGTATGGGGGTAAATGACAGTAATTGTTCTTTGATGGTCTGTGCGATGTGCATTACATACTCTTTATCCATAACTTTGATTTTTAATATGATTATTGATTTATGTTAGTTGAACCATTCGGGGTTATCCTCTTTTAATTCCGTGATGAGTTCATCGTCCGGTAATTTGAGGGTCTTCGCATCGGCGAAAAAGAAAACCTCGTCATATATTTGTTCGGCTTCCTTACTTGCAAAACCTTCGCTCTCGTCCTCGAAACTGCCCGGATGAAGTGCATCGAGCAGAGCGGTAGAGCCGATAAGTAGTTCTTCACCTTCGTTGGATTTCACGATACGGCAGATGTAGATATTGCCGTCAAATTGTAGTTCTTTCGTTTTCATACGCCTGTTATCTTAATGGGATATGTCTCCCGTTTGCCTTGAGGTATTCCATGATACACTTCGCTTCTTCGTGCGATGCACGGTTGCGGTCATCGTAATTGCGTGTCTCGTCTGCCATGACCACGATACACTCCTTTACCAACCTGTAAAGGCTTTGCTGCAGCGTGGGGTGCATTTCGGGGATAGCGGCTGCAAACCGTTTGGGATTGAAGCCGTAATCGTTCACTGCTCTTTCCCAGTCTTTGGCGAGCTGGTACTCCTTGCTTTCCTTGATGTTGTCCATAATCTTGAATTTTAATGATTTGTTTTTTATTCCCTCCGTTCGATTCCTTTCTGTCGGAACCGCTTTGGGATTTTATAGATGCGGTAAACGGTTGTCGGTACAGCTTCATACGGGAGGCTTTTCCTGCCAATTACTCTTTCTGAGGGAAGGAAGAATTTGCAGGAAATACATTTCAAGCCGCCGGATCAAGCGCGACGGCCGACCTTTGCATCTGATAAAACCAAACCGGGGCTGACAGGGAATGAAGCTGGGGAAACGCTATAAAAGGGAAGTTGAAAATGGTAAAAAAGAGAGGAAACGAAAGCTATGAATGGAGGAAGGGTGGGTGGTGACGGGTTCGTCAGAAAGTTAAAAGAGGTACTTGGGTCCTTTGTCCGGAGCATACAAAAATGAATAGAGGGCGGATTTCCCCCCCCCTATTCGTTATGACAACAACATTTGTCAGGCAGCTATTTCTTCCGTTTGCGGTTCGGTCTGTGCTTCCGCTTCGGGTTGCGGTTCATCGGGTTGTTCCGCTTCCTGCGTGGCTTGTTCCTGCAAAGCGGCTTTTTTTTCCTTAATGCGTTGGTGCCGCTTTTCGTACACTTCATTATATCCGTCTTGGATATTGGCAAGTTCTTCGGGCATATGCTTTTGGGCGAAGCCAAGCAACAGGGAGGCTGTGGCGTTGTTACCGAATGCGTCCTTGAAATTGGCAATCAGATAATCCCTGCGGATAACGGCTTTCTGCTTGGCGGTAAGGTTCTCGATGATGCGCATTTTGTCCTCGCTCGTAAGGTAGTAATAAGAACCTTTATCTTCAATTCCCACCTCATTGAAATGCTCTTTGCGGAGTGAGGAGAGCAGGAAGAAATACACCATTTTCTCCTCGTCCTGTCCAAATTTGCGCTCTGACATATCGACCTCTAAAATCCGCTTTTTGGTGTCTTCAACGGTCTTTTCGAGGGCAATCTCCTTGTTGCGTTTGTCCTGCTTTTCCAACTTCTCGATAGGTGAAAGCGGCATTTCGGTTGCTGTACCGTTTACGGTGGTAGCGGTATTTGCAACATAGCACAGTGTAATGTCGTTGCTCTCAATACGGAGATAGAGGGAGATTTCTCCTGCTTCGCTTCGGGTGCGGATTGCTTCGCATTTTTCGGTGTAACCGTTCAATTCCTGCCCGTAATCCTTTTCTGCATCCTCGTATTCCTCGGTGGTATCATAATCCTCTTTTTGAGGTGCTTGGGGGCTTTCGGGGTATTTCGTTGCATAGGTTTTAAGGCTTTCCACTTCGTAGCCCATAGCGGTAAGTCGGTCGATGACAGCTTCATTGTAATTGTAGCTTTCGTGGCAGAGGGGAACGGCAGGGTGCTGTTCCATGAGCCGCATAGCCTTTTCGGTAAGGTGCGATGTGTTCATTTCCACCAAGCAAGCGCGGTTGGCGCAATTTCCGCAACCACCCTCACAGAACAACATCATATTATTGGTATTGTGAGGGCATGAAAGACAAAGGGTTTTGTCGAATGAATAGCGATTGAGGTCTGCGGTGTATTGCCGTTCGATGCTTTGTGCCACCTCGGAAGCTTTCATGCCTCGCCAACTATTGTACTGCACCCCCTCTTTCAGATGTTGGTCGTACACCTCACGCTGTATCTCTTCCCCATAACGGCAGATTTCACTTGCCACGCTGATTGTGATTTCGTCCTGCTCCAACAGCAAAGCGATTTCGGGTATCAAGGAAACGAATTTAAGTCGTGTACGGATATATGCCTCCGTCTTGCCGAACTGCACGGTCAAGGACTGTACATCGTGGCGACCGCTGTCTATGAGCTTTTGGTAGGCGTTGGCTTCCTCAATCGGGGTCACATCCTTACGCTGCAGGTTCTCGGTAATCGCCATTTCCTCGGCTGTCTCGTCTGAAATTTCCATGACGATAGCCGGAATTTCCGCCAATTCAGCCATGAGGGAAGCACGGTATCTGCGTTCTCCGAATACAATCTCGAAACGGTTGTCCGCAATAGGGCGCACACCGATAGGCTGAAGCACTCCCTGCTGACGGATGCTCTCGGCAAGTTCCGCAAGGCTTGTCTCGTCAAAGTTCTTACGTGGGTTGTAGTTACTCGGCTGAATGTCTGCCAATGCTACCGATGTGATGTTCTTCTCTACTGCTTGAACTGCTGTTGTTGCCATAATCATAAAATTTAATTGGTTGATATTTGATTTTTTTATTTTCCCTTTTTTCGGTTCTTTTCTCTGCCTGAACCGCTTGGGATTTACAGATGCTTCAAGGGACTGACGAACAAGCTATTTTCAACGCTTTTTCCGGAAAATTACTCTTTCGCAGGAAGGAAGAATTTTACGAGAAATGCACTTCAAAGCGGTGAAATCAAGCGCGGCAGTCCAAATTTGCGTCTGGAAAACCAACCGGCGATGGCAGGAACGAGGCCGGACAAGCGGCAAGTGGAATAAATAAAAAAGTAATACAACCATGCGGTTATAAGAGGTAATAGAACAGGAGAACACCCAGGAGGGTATAAACAGGAAAAACGCTACCTTGTGGACGTGCCCATAAGATAGCGGTATGCTATAAAAGGTATATCGGATGGGGACTACAACCGCCGTACCGGTTATTTCTCGTGCTTTTCCAAATACTCTTTCATCGCCTCGTTCACGATGTCCCGTAGAGACATATTCTTTTCGATGGCGAGGTACTTCATCCGGGTATGAATACTTTTGTTTATGACAAAGTTGCAATGTACAGCAGGCTCTTTTTCCGTTTTGACCGGTGCAGGTTCTTTCTTTTGCGTGGACTTCCCGGTGGATGACAGCAAGCCGTCCAGTCCGCTTCTCATGCCGTTTTTCAATGAATCACTTTTGCCCATATCGTTTTTATTTTAATTTCAACACTTCTTTTGCTAACTCCATGTAGTCCTTTGCCCCGTTGCTGTTCTTGTTATACTCAAAGATATTCATGCCTTTTATCGGAGCTTCGGCCAATGATACATTGTCCCGGATGACGGTCTTGAATACCTTGTCGCAGAACGATTCGCTGATTAGTTCCGCCACACTTTTGTTGAGCGTCTTGCGCTTGTCAAACTGGGTGATGACAATGCCGCCGATATTTAGGTTTGGGTTCAAACGTTCCTTGACAATCCCGACCACATTTGTAATCTTTGCCATTCCGCGCATGGCGAGGAACTGCGCCTGTACCGGGATAATCAGGAAATCCGCCGATGTGAGGGCGTTCAGTGTCAGCAAACCCAGCGAGGGCGGACAGTCAATCAGGATATAGTCGAATTTACGGGTTTCAAGCAATTTTGCAATCAGCCCTTTTAGTATTAATTCCCGCCCCGGCTCGTTGATAAGCTCGGATTCTGTCGCCGACAAATCGAGGCAGGACGGTACAACGGAAAGACCGTTTTCCAACTCGAATACCGGTAAGGTATATTCGCCTTTCATCGCTCCGTACACCGTCCGTTCCTCTTCGATGGAGAGACCGCAGGATTCCGTGAGGTTTGCCTGACCGTCCATGTCGATGAGCAGTACACGCTTTTTCTTCTGCTGCAATGCGGCAGCAAGATTGATGGTGGTAGTTGTCTTTCCGACACCGCCCTTGTGGTTCAAAACTGCGATTATTTTTGTCATAATTTCGTGTCTTTATATCTGATACAAAGATAATACTATTTTTAGTATTTACTATTATTAGTGTATACTATTTTACTACTTTTGTATATTTTAGTATTATAGCATCTACTACTATACTAAAATACTGATTGACTAAATGTAGTGCATTCTATCATTTCTGATGGGATATTTCCTAATATCCTACTTTACTAACCTTAGTATATACTACATTTAGTATTTGTTGTATAACAGCAAAATAAGCTCATTTTGGAATTAGTCTTATAAATCATCATCATGCGCATTAGATAAATTCTGTCTCAAGTGCTTCCAACAAGTCGTGTATTTGTTTTTCCGCTTCCTCCATATCCGATACAATGTCCTTGATGTGGTAAGGTGCGCCATTTTTACCGTGCCCATCATTTCCAATCCATAGATAGGCTTCGTAATCCGGGTCAAAACCCTCGAAATATTGTTCCATGTCAGCAATGAGGGTATCAATGTCCTCACATTTCATTTCGGCACTGAAATTAAAATCCTGCCCATAGTTGGTATAGCGTTGGAAGTCGAACTGAATATTTGATTTATTTTTGTCATCCACACTTATACTCCAGCCTTTGCTTTGGGATATTTCCGTTACTTTTTGTATCTTTTCTTGAGCGGTCATAGTTTTGAGTTTATAGTGGGGAGACTTCACACCGTCCTACCGATTGCTTTAATCCGTTATTTGAAAGTAATACTCCTGCAGCTCGTCTGGCCATTCGGCGGTCATAGAGCGTGGCTTTCTGGTTGTCCCGCTCGTGCCATTGCCAAATTTTGTGATTAAGTACAAGGCACAGCTCTGTCCAATGCTTGTAGTTATCTTTCCATTCTGCCTTAACCTTTCTGTATGTGTCAGCTATGGCTTCATTCCCGAACTTGTCTGCCATAGAGAAGTCCTGCCAAAAGGTTGTCATCGGGTCATAGCCAGTAATTTCCGCTATATTCCACTTGGGAATTACTATTTTTAATATTTCCATACTTATTATTGTTTTTGTAATACTCATGAATCAAGATTACTATTTCCCTTTGTTCGGTCTGTTTGCGACCGCCGGGAAGATTTTTCTGCTTTCAGAAGGTGGCGGGGAACAATCGGACAAGGCTGATCCGGAAAAATACGCTCGACAGCGGAGAGGAAGATTTTTACGTGTCATTTGCGGCAGTATGCCGGCATTGGCAGGATTGGAGCCGCCGGTTACCTTTGCGGAAAATTCTGTTCCGTAGGTCGCACGGCAGCGGACTTGGGTTTAATGGGAATCCGTTAGAAAAGGAAAGATTTATGAATAAAAGAGTGAGGCGGCCAGCCGGGACGGACTTTCCGATGGACTGTCTTGGGACTACAGAGGGCAGGATTTATCCCGCCCCCTGTAATGCCAAGTCTGTCCGTGTCCGTCCTTTTGCAAAAAGGGGCTTCACGCACTTTATGTAACGTGTTACACAAAATGCGTGAGGCTGCTTGAAGCAAACTGGCCGCAGGATGTAAGGCTATATGAGGGAGAAAGGAATTTTATAAAAGGCCGTTGGTCGATCGGAACAACAAACCGTACCGAGACTTTGCCCGATACGGTCTTGCATATAACTCAGTCTATGTCATAGCCTATCATGTATTCATCGTTGATAAGCAGATAATAGTAGCCGTTGCCACAATTCCTGTATTCTTTGCTGAATCCAGCCGCCATATCTCCATTTTCGCGTGGCTCACACCATAACGTACCGTCATAGCCACAAAAGTCGAAGCGTCCGGTGGAAAACTTTTCGCCTTGCTTCAGTGCCGTTCTGAAACGAGCCATATCCCAACTGCTGCAATACTTCTCGATGGTGGCAAGTCCGATACACTTGCCGTCGATGCGTGTGCCGGTCGTGATGCGGTTCTCGTAGAGGGATTTATCCAAATCGGCATTAGCGATTTTGCGAAGCCAATCATTCGTATGCGTGGCAAGTCGGGCAAGTTTCTGGTATTTCAAGACCTGTTTCTTTCCTATGTCCGCTGCATCTTCGGGAGAGGATGACGGATAGTATATCTTCTCAATGCTTGCCCAATCCGTGAAGATGTACCCGCTTTTTCGTTTTCTTGGCGCAATAATGCCGATGACGTTTTCATTGCGGTTGATGAATAATCGCCTACGTTGTCCTGCAATCCTTACATATAAAGAGGTGGAATTCTGCTCGTTTCGGAGATAGGCTTCTGCCGGATGAATAGTTGTTGTTTCCATATTTGTATAAATTTTGATTTTTGCTGTTCCTATTTTGGTTTACCTGTTCAAAGTTCCGGGATTGTGCCGTTCTTATATAGAACACCGTCCCGATAATGGGACACGATGCCCGGCTTAAGTCCCATTTCCTCAAAGGCTATATGCCTGATATAGTCCTTGTATTCTTTGCCAATGAAATTCTTTCCACAAAGGTTGTTGAAAATCATAGGGACGGAAAAACCGTCTTCGCTCGATAATATCACTTTGTCGTCTTGTCTAATTTCTTCTACCATACTTGTTTACTTTTAATTGGTTGAACTATCATGCTGATTTTTCTTTTTCCCTGCTTTCGTTTGCCGTGCAGGTTTGTTTTCAGCTTTTTGAGGCAGCCAGAGGATGAAGCTGTGGCATCATAAGCCAAACCCGGATAGAAAACCGACCGTGTAACAGTCTGTTTTCGTCATCCGAATGCAATGCGGCTTGGCGATTATGCGCTTCGTCCTACATTCGCCGACGAAAAGAGTAAAGAATGACCTGCCGGTAAAAGCAAGGATTTTGTAAAAAAGAAGAGTCGTATATGATAGAAAAAACGGCTTGGGATGTGAGAAAATACCCTGAAAAATTTGCGGTGTATCGTATTTTATGTAATTTTGCAGTTGTATTTCAAAATTGCATAAACAGTATGGAGGCAAAATATATCCACAGGGAGCTATCCGCCGTGATAGAAGAGGCTTACCGCTATTTTTCAGTCATTACGGTAACAGGACCGCGCCAGTCCGGAAAGACGACGCTGCTCCGCAACTTGTTCTCATACCTACCGTATTACTCGTTGGAAAATCTTGATGTCCGGAGTTTCGCCGAAAACGACCCGGTCGCTTTTCTGAACCAGCACACGGAGGGCATGATTCTTGACGAGGTACACAACGCTCCGAACCTGCTGTCGTATATTCAGGGTATGGTGGACAATGATGCCGACCGGCGGTTTATCCTTTCGGGCAGTTCGCAGTTTGCCATGCTGAAAAAGGTTACACAGTCTTTGGCAGGACGTACCGCCGTTTTCGAGTTGCTCCCCCTGTCATACTCCGAAATACGGGAGCAGATCACCGATACGCCTCTTGACAACCTGCTGTTTAACGGGTTTTACCCTGCCATTTATTCGGGCCGTAACATACCCAAATTTCTTTATCCGGCGTACATGAAAACCTATCTGGACAAGGACGTGCGCGACCTGCTACAAATCAAGGACATGATGCAGTTCCACACATTCATCAGGCTTTGCGCCGGACGTATCGGATCGCTGTTCAAAGCCTCTGAACTGGCCAACGAAATCGGTGTCAGTTCACATACCGTTACGGCATGGCTGTCCGTCTTACAGGCATCTTATATTGTTTTCCTGCTACCTCCCTATTTCGAGAACACACGCAAACGGCTGACTAAAACTCCCAAGCTCTATTTTACGGATACAGGGCTTGCCTGTCACCTGCTCGGCATCGAATCGCCGGAACAGCTTGCACGGGACAAGATGCGTGGGGCGTTGTTCGAGAACTTCATCGTAACGGAAGCCTTGAAGCGGCGGTATAACCAAGGCAAGGAAAGCAACCTCTATTTTTACAGGGATTCGAACCAGAACGAGGTCGATTTGCTGTTGAAAAAACATTCGGGGCTATACGGTATTGAAATCAAGTCGGCGATGACCTACCATGCGGACTTCGAGAAGGCGTTGAAACAAATGGACGGCTGGGTCAAAGAAACCATACTGGGTAAGGCGGTGGCCTATGCGGGTACACTCGAAAATACTGCTGGAGAAATCAAACTTCTGAATTACAGTCACCTGGATGAGGTGTTGGCTTAACAGCCCTATAACAGTCCAGCTAATGCCGACACACACTCCTGCTGCATGGATTTGATGTAATCGAAGAGAACCGAGGGATTGATATTCTTGCCATTTAGCTTGCAGGTGACGTGCAAGTGCTCGCCTGTACTTCGTCCGGTCGAGCCGGTAATACCGACGGCATCGCGGGGACGGACTACCGTACCCTTGGCGGCCAGCACCCGTGAAAGGTGGCAATAGCTGACGGTGTAATTTCCGTGCCGCAGTGTCACATACTTGCCGGACGTCTTGTCTTGTCCCACTTTGACGACCACCCCCTCCATCATGGCCAATACCTGCTCGCCCCGTGCGTGCAGGTCGATACCCCCGTGAAACTTCCTCTTCCCGGTAAACGGGTCTTTCCGGTAGCCGTATGGCGATGTAATTCTGATGCGCTGCAATGGATAAGACACACTGAGATAACGGTCAATCCACAACTTCTTACTTTCATCGGCAGGTTTTGTCGAAGTCTCCTGTGCAGGAGCCATGCTTTCGGGTGTCGGCTCCGGCTTTTTCATACCCTCCTGCAAGGCTTCTACCTTGTATCTTTCTGGTGTCTTGGCAATCGTGTTGAACTGCGCCTGAACGGGCATCGTGCAGAATGAAATACCCGATATTGCTATCAGTAGAATTTTTCTCATTCGGCAAAGTTATAACGGGAATTTTCATGTCGGAAACAAACTACCGTCATTTCTTGTATTGGTTTGATATTTTGCGTCTATTAGTACGATTTTGATTAGATAATTGTACTAATGAAGATAAAAACAGCATATTACAACCATTTATATAGCTGTATTTTTGTCCGTCATAATAAGATGTCTCTATCTTTGTATAGTACAATTTTATAATATGAATATAGTATGAAAAAAGTTCAGATTGAATTTGATGAATTACCCTTTTCGACACTGGAACGATTCGGTCTTACAAGGGAAATGATCGAGGACTTGCCGATGCGTGTGTTGGAAGACATCTGCAACGGCCGGCATTCTCCCGTGCTTCCCGTGCGTGTCACTGACGAGCATGGCGGGCAAATCGAGAGCCGCAGCCGCTTTGCCTTTATCCGCATGGACGACGGTCAGGTGGATGTGGTGTTCTATCCGGCACTGAAATCCTCTCCACTGGAGCGGTATGACGAAGCACAGCAGAAACAGTTGCTCGACGGCAAGGCGATTGTCGCCGATGTGGAAATGTCGGACGGACGGAGCAGCAAGGCTTTCGTACAGATTGACGCCGAGACGAAACAGGTGATGTATGTCCCCACGCCCATCATCGCACGCAACCTGAAAGTGCTGGCCGAGGTCATGCGCCTCGGTACGGTGGAGGTAAACGGGATGCAGCACGGCGAGCCGCTGACGGTAGTCGTGGGCGGCGAGCCTGCCACAGTGGGCATCGACCTTCATGCCAAGACCGGCATCCGCATCTGTTCGGGCGACGCGCAGCAATGGCGCAACCAACCCAAGCGAGAGTGGGACAAATACACCTTCGGGTGCTACGGCTGCTGGGTCATGGACGATGACGGTAACCTTGACTACGTTTCGGAGGAAGACTACACCGAAGAGCTGTGGAACGAACAGAAGAAGAGCGGCGAGCGCAATCGTGCGACAGCTCTCCATAAGTAAAACATCAATCCGTACATTATGGCACAGAACGAATATTATCCCGAAGACGTACTTGTCGGGAAGATGCAGAGCGGCGAATACGGCTGGCTCGATTACGTCAATCATTTCTCCGCCGACTGGCAGGAGGAATACGCCCGTTACTGCGAGGAAAAAGGGCTTGCAGTCGGCAACGAATCCGCCGCCGAGTTCGTCCGCTTCAAGGACGAACAGTTGGAGGCAGCAATGGAAAGCGGAGACGCATAACGAAAACAATCAGACTATGGCGATACGAACGAATACCAATCCCCGGCAGATGGACTTGCAGCCCGAAATGCGCGATATGCTGATGCGCAACGGGCTTCAAGCCCATGTTGCACTTGACGATGCAGGGTATCGGCTGATCGTGCAGGGACATGACTCGCCCCTGCTGGTCTATCCGATCACCGAACGTCAGATGTTGGCACTCACGGACTGGGGAACGAACACTGCCAACAAGAAGGCCTACAACGTGCTGACGAGCATCGTGGGCAAGGACTTCTATATGCCCAAGAACTTCGTCCATGCCCGCAATGCCAACGGTCGTGTGGCTATGGGGCTGCACGGCTACCGCATCGTCATCGGCGAGTACGGGCGCATGGGGCGTATGGGAATGCCCCCGCCGTTCCTTGGCTGGACACCTCGCAACCAGTTGGGCTTCCACCTTCGCAGGGTCGGCGGCCAACTGTTCTTTCCGGGGCCGTCCATCGTACCCGAACGCCCCGACGGGCGCATGAAGCCCGGCGAACTGCAATCAGGCGGTTACGGCTTCTATTACAAGGGGCATCAACAGGAGCAGCCCGTACAGCAACGGGATGTGCTGCAGGACTTGCAGGCGGCTATCACGCCGATGGTCAGCCGTCCACGCAGCAAGGAACCGGCACGGCCGTACAAGGAGCTTATAGCCTCTCCGGTCTATTTCTCCAACGAGAAATGGGCGGAGTGCCTTGCCTCGCACGGTCTTGTCGTGGATGCGGAAAAGCAGACGCTGACCGTGCAGTCGGAAAGCGTCCAAGCCGATATGGTCTATGACCTGACGGAAGAGGAAGTGAGGACACTGGTTGCCGCACCCATCGAGGAGCAGCCCGTAGAGAAACGTCTGGAACTGCTGAACGGCATTATCGGGGCTGACTTTTCCGACAAAGTGACGATGGAGGCTCTCAACAGCGATCAACGCATCGCTATCGGTCTGCATCCCGAAGTACAGCAGGATTTGAAACAACGCCAACGGCAGGAGCAAGAGGCTTTTATGCCAGTGAAAACCTCGCTGCAACAGCAAGAGGAATCCGTACAGGGAAATATCGGTGCGGTAGTGGACGGGCGTGACCTCCAGTTTTTGAATGAAAACAAGGGATGGTATCGGGAAGAGAAACACGGGCGGGAAGTCGAAGTGAGCCAGATAGCCGTTCAACCGGCACAGACCGAGGGGAAATACAGGATGACCGCCGTTATCGACGGTCAGGCTATCAGCCATGAGATAACCCAACGGGACTACGACAAGTTCCTTGCTGTGGATGACTATCACCGGATGAAGCTCTTTTCCAAGATTTTCAGCGAAGTGGACATGAAAACACGCCCGGAAGCACAGCGGGGTCTCGGCACGAAAATCTTTGCCGCCCTCACCGCAGGTACGGTAGTCGCGGCGGGTGTCGCACACGGCATCCACCATCACTGCCATGCCCCGGAGTTCTACGGCGAGTGTTTCGGCGGTCCGCCACGCCCGTACTTCAAGCCGGGTGTCGATACGCCGAGGGATGTGGCCATCCGTTGTTTCGAGGCAGAGATGAACCGTGAAATCAATGATATGAGAATGGGGAGGTAAACCATGAGAGAGGGCGAACTGACTTATGACGATTTTCTGCGCAGGCTGAACATTCAGGACGTGCTTATCGACGCGGGCTATCACCTGAACCGGCGTGACGGCCTGCGCTATCCCTCGTATGTCCGGTTGGACAGCGAGGGGCGGCGCATCCGCAACGACAAATTCATTGTCACGCAGCAAGGGAAATGTTGTTTCAAACCGCAACAGCAGAAGTCGTATAACATCATTTCCTTTATCAAGGAGCATCCGCATTTTTTCGCGGAATACCATGCCGGTGTGTCTCCCGACCGACTGGTAAACCTTGTCTGCAACCGGTTGCTGAACCATCCCGTCGCTGACCGGGATACCCGGATTATCCAGCCTAAACGGGATGTGAAGCCGTTTGACATGGCGGATTACGACATTCACCAGTTCAATCCGCAGGATCGGGCGACACAAAAGAAGTTCTATCCGTTCTTCAAGCATCGGGGCATCGACCTTTACACGCAATACGCCTTCCACCGGAACTTTTGTCTGGCGACGAAACACCGTGAGGACGGCATGAAATACACCAACCTCGCCTTTCCGCTGACCGTTCCGAAAGATACGGGACAGGTTGTCGGTCTGGAAGAGCGAGGGCGCCCTCGCATGGATGGCAGCGGCAGTTATAAAGGGAAGGCGGAAGGGAGCAATTCGAGCCAAGGGCTATGGATTGCCAGCCCAGCCAAAACTACGCTTACCGAAGCCAAGCATATCTACTGGTTCGAGAGTGCATACGACGCGATGGCCTATTACCAGCTTCATCAGGCCAACGACAAGGATTTGCGGAAAGCGGTCTTCATATCTACCGGCGGTAACCCGACGGTGGAACAGATGCGGGGTGTCCTCACGCTCTCGCTTCCTGCCAAGCAACACATCTGTTTCGATACCGACCTTGCGGGAATCGAGTTTGCCAAGAACCTGCAACAGGAGATGTACCGGGCTGTCCGTTCCACCATCGAGGAGACACCGGAGCGGAAGCCTTATCTGGATTCCGTCGCTGACGGCAAGAACCTCGATGAAGGAGACATAGACCTGCTGCCCGACGCTTTGCGGTCGAGCTACGGGAAATATGAATCCGCATGGGAAGAAGCCATGTCGATGCGTTCGAGCGGCCTGTGCCATCCGGACGACATACGGGAACAGACGGATATCATGAACGGAAATTACAAGGAGTTCCGTGAAGGATTGCGGGAGTTCCTCGGTCTGGACAAGGCGAATGACGCCTCTTTTGTCCGTGAACAGCCTACCTATCCCAACAAGGACTGGAACGAACAGCTTTTGGCCGGGCAGAAACAGGAAGAGACGGTCGATGAGACACAGGCGAGAGAACAGTCACCGGAAGAGGAACAACAAACACACTTTCGCCGATGATGACCGATGCACCCACAGGACATTTCCAAAGCATCGTGCTGCAACCGCACGCCGGACAGTTCGTCATCGACGAGCTGCCCGCAATCGTATTGTGCTGTGCAGCATGGGTGTACGGTGGCATGGAGGGACTGCCTCTGACAGCTCTTGCCGTATCGGTTGCCGCATTGCTTTCTTTGGCATTGCTGTACCGTTTCATCTATCTGCGCCGGACACGCTACCACATCGGTAGCGAGCAGCTTATCAGCAGGCATGGGGTGCTGTCCCGGAAGACGGACTACATGGAACAATATCGTATCGTGGACTTTGTGGAACACCAAAGCCTCATGCAGCAGCTTTGCGGCCTAAAGACGGTACGCATCTTCTCGATGGACAGGAATACACCCCGGCTTGATTTGGTAGGCATCAGACACAACTTCGATGTGGTAACGCTTATCCGGGAACGGGTCGAGTATAACAAACGAAAAAAGGGAATATATGAAATCACGAATCATTAGTCTGGTCATTTTTGCCCTCTGCCTGATGCCACACTGGGCAAAAGCCCAAATCACGGCGTCCAATCCGTTGGAATGGATGGCGTTGGCCGAGGGCAACGAGGTTATCAATGACCAAATAGAGAAACAGATAAATGGTCAGACGAAGACAGCTATGCTGCAGAACAGCATCGCCGCCGAGTTTAACCGCATCCACAAATGGGAGAAGCAGTACAACAGTTATCTCAAGACGGTAAGCGGCTACGCTTCATCGCTGAAAGCCTGCACCCATCTCTACAACGACGGCGTGAGAATCTTTCTCACGTTAGGGAAATTGGGCAACGCCATCCGAAACAACCCGCAGGGCATCATCGCCTCCATGAGCATGAACAATCTGTATATCGAGACGGCAACGGAACTGGTATCGGTCTTCACGCTCCTGAATGACGCAGTGGCCAAGGGCGGCAAAGAGAATATGCTCACGGGTGCGGAACGCAGCAAGACCTTGTGGGCGTTGAACGACAAACTTTCGGTTTTCAGCCGGAAGCTGCACCTGCTCTACCTGAGCATACGGTACTATACCCTCAATGACGTGTGGAACAACGTGACGGCCGGGATGCTCGACCGCAACAACGGAGAGGCGGCACGGATGGCCATGTCCCGTTGGCGCAGGGCTGCCGTCCTTGCACGATAAAATCAGGTGAATGATGAAACGGACGATTTGGATAGGCATCTTATTGCTGTGCATCGGTATCGGCAAGGTTCGGGCACAGAACGACCCCGTGCTTGCCGGGATGATCCTGCTCTATACCGACAAGGCGGAAAAGGAGCTGAAGAACCAGGAGAAGGTCATGCTGATACAGACCACCGGACACCTGTGGACGAAAGAGGAAGTGAAAGCCACGACCGACCTGCAACGGGAGTTCAACAACTATTTGGACTCTTTCCGGTCGATAATCTGCTACGCAGCGCAGATATACGGTTTTTACCACGAAATATCAAGGCTGACGGACAATATGGGAGACTTTACCAGACAGGTAAGCCGCAATAGTCCCAACGCGCTGGCCGTTGCTCTCTCCACGCAACGGAACCGCATTTACCGGGAACTGATTATGAACAGCGTGGAGATTGTGAATGACATCCGCATGGCGTGCCTGTCAGACAACAAAATGACGGAGAAGGAGCGCATGGAAATCGTATTTGGCATCCGTCCGAAGCTCAAGATGATGAACAAGAAACTGCAACGGCTGACCAAGGCGGTGAAATACACGACGATGGGCGACATCTGGCGTGAAATCGACGAGGGGGCACGCCCGGCAGCCGACAAACGGGATATCGTGGAAGCCGCCAAAAGACGCTGGCGGCAGATAGGAAGAAATGTAAGACCTTAAAAACAGACAACGTATGGGCGTTTGGAGTACACTATTGAAATATGGCGGCAAGGCCATGAAAGGTGTCGGTACGGCTACAGCGACTACCGGCAAAAGTATGGGTAAGGCAGTGCTGCACCCTTCGCAGACCTTGCGTGGCGCGGGTCAGGCCGTCAAGACGGCGACCATCGGCGGTGCGGTCGGTTATGTGGGCTGGGAGAAGCTGACCACCGACAAAAGCGTGGTGCGTATCGTGAGCGATGCGGTCATCGGCGAACCGGCAACGAATACCCTCGCGGAGACGGCGGACGGAGTGCGTGAACTGACGGGCAAGGCCGGGGAAGCCGTCAGTTCGGTCAGCGGTGCGGTAACCGGCATCGACAACAAGCTGAACGGTGTGTCGAACTTTTTGCGCCAAGCCTCCGGTGGCGGAGGCCTTGATATGTTCGGCAACTTTTTCCGTAACCTCGGCAGCGGCAACGTGTCGGGGCTGAGTATTGCCGGGCTGGTTGCGGCGGCGTTCCTCATATTCGGACGCTTCGGCTGGCTGGGCAAGATTGCCGGCGCATTCCTCGGCATGATGCTCATCGGCAACAATGCGGGTGTCTTCCGAACGCCGGAGACAGAAAACGTGCAGCGCACCCGGACGCCCGAACTTCCGGCAGAGGAACAGACGCATGGCGGAGGGATGAGAAGATAGGGATATGAATCAATAGGTAAACAGCATGAAATATACAGAAGAAATGATCCTGCAATCCGATAGCGGTTATTGTATGCCTTTCGAGGAACAGCAGGGCAAAGACGTGGAGCTGTCGCTCGGCTACGGCGAACAGACCGACCCGGCGACGGGCGAGAAATTCTTTCATCACGGCATTGACTTCAACGTGCGGTGCTATATGCTTTCTGCCCTCGCCAGCGGCATTGTGTCGGGCGTGGGCAACGATTCCGGACACGGCATCTGCCAGACCATCCGCTACGGGGAGTATGAGGTGGCATACGGAAATCTGTCCAATGTCTTCGCTCAATTCGGACAGCGTGTAAAGGCCGGACAGACGGTAGCTTTGAGCGGTGACAAACTGCACATGACCGTCCGCTTCAAGGGCGAGGAACTGAACCCGCTGGAGTTCCTGACGATGCTGTACGGGAACATACAGGCAATGCGTCAGGCCGGCGGACACGAGACAGACTATTTATCCGGCTTGGAGATGGAACTGAAAACCGATTATGAACGGGACAAAAGGGAGATAGAGGAACTGATGCTGCACTTCCTGCCGCACTATATGGAGGATTTGCGGCATGGAGCATACACCTTGCCCCGGAATACGGAGCAGTCGCTACGCCACATCTTCACGGTGGGCGCGATGAAGGAGTATTTCTACGAGAATATGCCGAGCATGGCCAATCCGCTCGGACTGGGACACAAGGCCATGCCGCTGGCCTGCAAGGTGCAGAACCTCCTTATTGCGGATTTCCTGCATTACCTCGCCCTGCGGCATGATGTGTACCTCTCCACTGCGAGCAGCGACATAAAAAAAAACTCCATGACGAAGCCCTGACCTATGGCGGCATCATAGACCCGTTGGCGGAACTGGACATCGACATACAGAGCTTCGACATACCGAGGCTTGTCACGGTCTATCCCGACCGGGCGGGTGTGCGCTGGTGGACCAAGGCATGGTTCAACAATCGGGAAGAGGGCGAGACATCCGTCGAAATCGAACGGGAGCAGGCGATACGGTTCATGCAGGACAACATCGAAAAGGACGCATGGCTGGAAGAGTTCTTTCCCCGGCAGATGGAGGTTTACCACAACGCCATCGAGCAGACGAAAGAACAGCTATTGAAACAGATAAATATATAATACACAACATGGATGGAATCAGACATAGCCGGCAATTCGCGGAAATAGAACGTCTTGTGAGCGATTATTTCCATTGCCATCTCGCTCCCGTCATGTCGAAAACGCAGGCTTTCCTCACGAAGAAGCAGGGCGAGGAAATGAGGGAGTATTCCACCTCATTGGGCGGCATACTCAGCGCAATGGCGTCTGCGGCACAGCCGATGGGCGACCCGTACCAGGTACTCAAGGTTACGGGCGAATGGAACTCGAAGACGACGGAGGACTACATCGGAATGTGCAAGGCGGAGATTACCGGCTCCAAGGAGATACAGCAAGACCTCGCATACATGGCCGGGCAATGGCGCGATACCGTCGTGCGGGAAATCGGGCGTGAACGGTACAACGAACTGTCGGAACAATTGGGCGGTGACCTTGCCTACGCCTATATGGACTACCGGGTAGAGGAACTGATGATCGACCGGCTGGTCAAGGAGCGAATGCCGAAATCGTCAGCCGACTACATCATCCGCAAAGCCGCAGAATCAAGCTTGCTCGGACTTTCGCAGACCTTGAACCGCTCGCCGCTTGCTGAGGAAATCGAGGCACGGGGCGAAGCGGCCTACCGTCCGAAAGGATGGGAAAAAGGTGCGGGTCGGGTATTGGGCGCAACGGCGGATGCCGTCATGATGGGTGGCGCAGGTTCGTGGGCGACATTGGCAAAGTTTGTCGGGGCGGACGTGGCTATCTCGGCAGTCGCCTCACGCTTCGAGCCTGAAAAGTCGCCCAAGCTCTCTGTGGAGCAATGTATCAGCAAAGGTGTGTTCGGTAGCGAACGGAACGTGTTTACGGACTTCCGTAAGGAGGCTGCAACAGTACAGACGGGTGATAGTGCGCTTATTGTGGCGGCCAACGAGCAGTTGAAGAAAAAAATACCTGTGATGAACTTTAATTTTTTGGAGTGGATGCAGACACCAAAGTTTACCCCTTTCCAAATGTCCGAAAAGCCCGGACACCCTGAAAAGAAAAATGAACGTGCCGAACGGTACAAGGATGTGCCGCTCATCGTCGCTCCCGGACAGGAAGAAGCCTATTTGAAGCATTTGGAGAAATATAAGAATGCAACGGCTGTAAAATCCACAAAGGAATCAACACAGCCGGAAATGGAACAGAGGGAAAAAGTGGAGAAAGAGGAACGGCAGGTGGTTATTCCACATGAGGAAGAAAAGCAAGAGAGAGAGGCTGTGCAGACCAACACGAACGGATGGAGCGGATTGCTCGGTACATTGGGATTAGAGGGATTGGGCGATATCACGGGCAACCTCGGATATGTCATGGCCATGCTGCCCGACATCCTGCTGGGAGCTTTTACCGGCAAGACGCAATCGTTGCGCTTTGGGGACAACCTGTTGCCGATAGCGAGTATTGTGGCCGGTCTGTTCGTGCGTAACCCGCTGCTGAAGATGCTCCTTGTCGGTCTGGGCGGCGCGAACTTGCTGAACAAGGCTGGACACGAGGCGTTGGGGCGTCCCATGCCGTCCGCCGACGTGCATACGGAAAACCAGTACCGCCGTTATCCCGACGAACCGCTCAATTCCCGTATCGTAAACCCTGTACTGCAAGGCAGCACGCTCATCGCCACGATAGACCGTGTGCCTTGTACCATCCAGCTCACGCCGACCGTCGCGGAGGCTTACCGTGCAGGGGCATTGCCGCTGAACACGCTGGCGAACGCCGTGCTTGCCAAGAGCGACCAGTTGCGCCATATTGCCTCGCAGAATTACGACGACGGACAGCGGGAGACGATTGTGCGCACACGGGGCATCCAATAAATCCATGAACAATAAAAGCATGATGATATGAAAGAAAAGTCGCAAATCGAAAAAAAAGCCGAAGAAAAGCAGACGGAACTGCTGTCTGCCGCACTGGGCGGGGCATCGAACGCCGGCGGCCATTGGCTCAACGTATCGGGCAAGGGATTTCCCCGGCTCTATCCGCAAGGGGTCTCGGCCAGCCCGTTCAATGCCCTCTTTATGGCCTTGCATTCGGACAATAACGGATGCAAGACCAACCTGTTCACGCTTTACAGTGAAACCAAGGCACGGGGGGCTGCGGTACGGGAGCATGAGCAGGGCGTACCGTTCCTGTTCTATAACTGGAACAAGTATGTCAACCGGAACAATCCGAATGAAACCATCGACCGTACCGCCTATCTCCAATTGGACGAAGAGCAGAAGGCACAGTTCAAGGGTGTCCACAACCGAGAAATCCGCACGCTTTTCAATATCGACCAGACGACGTTGCCCTACGTGGACAAGCCGGCTTACGAGGATGCGGTAAAGCAGGACGGCAGTGTTCAGGAAAGAGGATATGCCGAGGCGGACAACCGCAGGTTGCGCACTCGGTTCAACGACTTTCTATTGAAGATGCGGGACAACCTCGTTCCCGTGCGCTCGGACGGTAGCGGAGTTCCTCATTACGAGACGGACAAAGATGCGGTCTATATGCCGCGCCAAAAGGATTTTGAGCATTACCACGATTATGTGCAGGAAGCCTTGCGGCAGATCGTGAGTGCCACAGGACATCAACAACGACTTGCCCGTGAAGGCATGGTCATGAAGAATGGTGTGGCTCCGTCAGAGGATGCGGTAAAATATGAAAGGTTGGTTGTGGAACTGGCTTCGGGTATCAAGATGTTGGAACTGGGACTGCCCGCGCGTTTGTCCGATGCAAGCCTGAAGACGGTGGATTACTGGTGTCGGGAGTTCAAGGAAAACCCGTGTATAATGGACGCTCTCGAAAGCGACGTGAACAATGCGCTTGATGTTATCCGAAAAGCGGAACGGGGCGAGAAAATTGAGTACGCCACCCTGCGAAACAGACGGCAGACCACGACCATGCAGGAACAGATGCCCAAGCATTACTTTGTGGCGAATGAAATCCGCCAGCACCCGGACAAGGCGGCGAAAAGCATCGTCCTCGTCATCGACCGGGAGGCGAAATCGGCGGATGTCATTTTGCCGGCAGGAGCTTCGACCGAGGCGAACAACGAGATTCCCGGCATGAACAAGGGGCGTATCGAACGGGCATTGCAGAAAGAGGGTATCGAGCAGGTGCGTTTCTATAATACTGACGGTGCATTGGGTTACAGACCCGATGACAGCTATTTCAATGAAAAAATGGTGACACTGGCCCGGTTAAGGAACTACACGTTGGAAAAGCTCTCCACGCTGGACGTGTCGGAAGCTGTCAGACGGGCGAATGAGGTCGGGTTCGATGCCGTGCAGATGATTCAGGATGACAAGAACCGTTGGGCACTCTATATCAAGCCGGAAAACAAGGAGGGGTACAGCGTCTATCCCGACAAGGAGGATGTGAACCGTTTTTTCTCCACGCTCAAGCAGGCGATGGACAACATCGACAAGGTACGGATGGAGCTGGCGCACAAGTATTATGCACTGGCGGAGGTCAAACCCGACCTGAAAGTGGATTTGTTCGGCAGCGATACGCCGGAGATTGACCTGAACCGTATTCAGCGTGTTGCCATCTTCAAGACCAGGCAGGATGGAATCCAGTGTGTGGCAACCATCGACGGACAAAAGCTGCAGCCCCGCAGCGTCACTCCACAGCAGTGGCAACGGATGTGGGTGGCGGAAGACCGTGACGGCTACAAGCGGCATTTGGCGGCTACGCTGTTTGCCGATGTGCTGCAAAAGGGACAATCCGTCGGGGAACAGAAAGCGGAAGAGCAGGTACGGCAACAGAATGAGGTGGTGGCGGAAAATCGGTCGGAAGAGACGAATGATGAAAATATGTCTCCGAAACGGCAGTTTTGGGACAACCTCAAGGAAAAGCATCCCGACGCCCTGTATCTGATTCGTGCAGGAGAAGTCTATCGGCTTTATAATGAGGATGCGGCAAAGGGAGCTGATATATTGGGGATTACGATGAAGAAATATCCGGAACGTGGATTTTCGGCTTTCGCAGAGTTCCCAAGGACGCAACTGGACAGCTATCTGCCCAAACTTGTCCGTGCTGGTGAGCGTGTCGCCATCAGTGAGATAGAGCTACAGGATAAACGGCAGGACGAGCAGGAAACACATAGGGGTATTCATAGATAAGGAGTGACGATTATGACCAAGAATCAGGAATATGCACTGCAATACGCAGATTATGCGATGGCACAGATGCGAAGGTATGGCATCCCGGCTTCCGTCACATTGGCGCAAGGCATACTGGAAAGCAGCAACGGACAGAGCCGTCTGGCAAGGAACGAGAACAACCATTTCGGCATCAAGGCAACTTCCTCGTGGATTGCCGAAGGCGGCAAATACGGAATCTACACCGATGATAAGCCGAATGAAAAGTTCTGCAGCTATGACAGCGTGGGTGATTCATACGAGCATCATTCCCGCTTTTTGAAGGAGAACAGCCGCTATGCCGGTTGCTTCAAACTCTCCCCGGACGATTACAAGGGCTGGGCACAAAGCATTGAGAAAGCCGGTTACGCCACAGGCGGCAAGTATGCCGAGAACCTGCAGAAAATCATTGAGCAGAACGGCTTGCAGAAGTATGACAGACAGGTGATGCAGGAGATGACGGCACAAGGCCGGCAGTTCGGGGTGGAACACAATCCGCTCCAGACTTCCGAGAGTGCGGAACATGGAACGGGGTATTCGTTCCCGGTGGAACGGGAGGAATTTCTGTTCATTACCTCTCCGTTCGGAACACGGCAAGACCCGTTGGACAGCACAAAGCAACAGATGCACAAGGGCGTGGATATCCGTTGCAAAGCCGACGCGGTACTGGCTACGGAGAGCGGCGGCAAGGTCGTGGCGGTAAACCAGAACAAGAATACACCCGGCGGCAAGTCGCTGACGGTGGAATATGCTCGGACGGACGGCAGCAAGGTACAATGTACCTATATGCACCTCAAGGAGATTTCCGTCAAGGTCGGCGATACGGTACAGGCAGGCGGACGGCTTGGCACATCGGGCAATACGGGGACACGGACGACCGGGGAACATCTGCATTTCGGTGTGAAGAATATCTATGCCGACGGGACGAAACGGGATATAGACCCTGCGGCGTATCTGGCTGAAATCGCACAGAAAGGACATATCAAATTGCAAATGCTGCACAACGGAAATGACCTGCTCGTCAAATACAAGGCGGCGGAAGATACCGTGCCTGAAAAGAACCTTTCGCCAGACGGATGGATGAAAAAACTCCTTTCGTCGGAGGATAGCGGTGTGGGAATATCGGGATGCAACGACCCGATTGTGGAGATGGCGATGACCGCTTTCGCCTCCCTGATGCTTTTAGCCACACAGATTGATAACCGGGAGGAAGAGGAACAGAAGACGGCGATATCCGCCGCGATGGATCTTCGTACCATCGACCTGAAGCCGTTGTTGCCGAATATGAAGAACTGCGACCTGACTATCGGCGAGAACGGCAAGGCCATTCTGAAAGCGGACAACGGGGAACTGCATGTCTCGCGGGAGCTGACCGCTTCCGAGCTGAACCGGTTGTCTGCCACGTTGAACAACGGTACACTCACGGAAGAGGCCAAACAGATGCGTGTAACCGGTATGCTGAATACGGTTATCCTGTCGGAAGCGGCCTCACAGAATTTTGAGCAGGGGATGACCCGGCAACAGGGACAAACGGAAAACCTGCGAAGATAAAGGCATGGCGATATGATAAAATGCGTGATGATACAGCTATGCAAGTGTCTGGCGGGAGTTTCCCTCCTTGCGTTGCACCTCCGGTTCTGCTACCTGCTGTTGGGATGGATCGGGACGCTCGTTGTCGTGGGCGTGCAATTAGCCATCGCCGGATGGATGGTCTGGGCGATGATACGCGCACCCGACTGACCGCACTCTACAACAGTTCAACATCAATCAACCCATGTATCACTTGTCCGGATGATCCATGTATCATTAAAGACAAAAAACAGATGATTAAATGTAATGTTACGGTATGCGGCGTTATCGGCCGCGATGCGTCGGTTCGCAAGAATAAAGAAGAGAAAGAATTTCTGGTGTTTCCGCTCCGGGTACAGATTCCGGCGACGGGTGGCGGGCACACTATCGAGGTGGATGTCCGCAAGGAGGGCTGTCAGGAGGAAGCCGCCGGTTATCGGAACGGCTCCCGTGTAGAAGTGAGGGGTACGATGTATCTCAAACGCCGGGGCGACAAGCTATATTTCAACCTGTTCGCCGATGAAATCTGCAATGCCGCTACGGATGATGCGGATTGCGTCAAGGGCGAGCTGGTGTTTCGTGGTAAGGTCGGCCAGAACATCGAGGAAAAAAGGGATAAGAAAGACCAGCCTTATACGGTGTTCTCGGCGTTTAGCGCAGAGAAGGTCGATGACGGCTTCGAGTACCAGTGGGTGCGCTTCTTCTGTTTCGGTAAGGAGCGCGAAGCGTGGTTGCAGCCGGGTGTAAAGGTGGATGCCAAAGGTGAAATGAACCTGTCGGCACACAACGGGAAAATCAACCTTTCCTGCAAGATGGAGGAACTGACGCAATATGTGGCGGATTCGTCTAACTATAATCAATAAGGGTTATGGCCGGTTACAGAAAGAAGAATGCCGACGGACCGAACAGCGAGGACAAGGCTCTTGACCTGTTCGCCGAAATGATGATCGAGAAAATCGAGGGCATTCAAAAGGACTGGAAAAAGCCTTGGTTTACGGAGGGTACGCTACAGTGGCCCCGCAACCTTCACGGGCGCGAGTACAACGGGATGAATGCTTTTATGCTGCTTTTGCACTGCGAGAACGAAGGGTACAAGATTCCCCGTTTCTGCACGTTCGATTGTGTTCAGAAGCTCAATAAGCCCGGAAAGGATGGAGAGGAACTGCCGCGTGTCTCCGTGCTTCGTGGTGAAAAATCCTTTCCGGTCATGCTCACCACGTTCACTTGTATCCATAAGGAGACTAAGGAGAAAATCAAGTATGACGATTACAAGAAACTCTCCGATGACGAAAAGGAACAATACAATGTCTATCCGAAGATGCAGGTGTTCCGGGTCTTCAATGTCGCGCGTGCGTCCGTAATGGTCGCGTAATAAATATCTCGATAATAAGAGATTAGGTTAGTGTTCAAAGTTTAGAAATAAACAATAGACCTATCCCCGACTGACTTACTCGGAGAGGAAACTCAAAGAGGAACACAGCACGTCAGTAAAGCGATAAGTTAGCTAATTGCCATGCTACGACTGAATTGCAAGGGGAAAGACAGATATGAGGATGAAGCCTGATTGGTTGAATGATAGTTCAGTGACAGAAGTTGAAGTTGTGGCGAAAGGCAGTTATATACGCCACATCATGGTACTACAGCCCATTGCGCGAGGGCAAGTAGCAAGAACAAGCCATGACACGACCGCAGTAAGTGGAGAAAAGAACGAAAGTCGCATCCGACAATCTGTTGCCTATCGAAAGATAGACGTTATTACGTGGTTAAACGGAGATTACCTAAATCGGAACGCCGTAAGGCTATGAGGATTTGCCTCTGAATATCCGACAAGGTAACGGAACTCCCGTAGTAGTCTGAGCAAGGGAAAACCTTGTACATGGCGAAGGGGAGTAGTTAGTAACTTTAATACAAACAAAAGAAAACGAGAGATTCGTTATGAGAAATCCAGAGATTGTATTAAACACATTATGCCAGCACAGTAAGGTCTCGGACTATAAGTTTGAGCGACTGTACCGCATTCTGTTCAACAAAGAGATGTTCTTCATTGCCTATCAGCGCATATATGCGAAGCCAGGCAATATGACTCCAGGCACAGATGGTCAGACTATCGACCAAATGAGCATTGGAAGAATTGAACGTCTCATCGAAACACTTAGGAATGAATCCTACAAGCCGCATCCTGCTAAAAGGGTGTATATACCAAAGAAGAACGGCAAGAAACGCCCTCTTGGTATACCATCCGTAGAGGACAAGCTTGTGCAAGAGGTAGTTCGGATGATTCTTGAAGCCATCTATGAGGGGCACTTTGAAAGCACCTCTCATGGTTTCAGACCTCATAAGAGCTGCCACACAGCTCTGACAAGCATTCAAAGGACTTTTACAGGTGCAAAGTGGTTTATTGAGGGAGACATAAAAGGCTTCTTCGATAACATAGACCACGATGTACTCGCCAGCATTATGCAAGAGCGTATTGCAGATGAAAGGTTTCTTCGTCTTATCAGAAAGTTTCTCAAAGCGGGGTACATCGAAGACTGGAAGTACAACAACACGTATTCGGGAACTCCTCAAGGTGGAATAATCAGTCCTATTTTGGCAAACATCTATCTTGACAGGTTCGACAAGTACATGAAAGAGTATATTTCACACTTCGACAAAGGGAAAGAAAGGGCTCACAACAAAGAATACTGTTGTCTCAACACGAAAACAGTAAACCTAAGGAAGAAATGGAAAGCGGAAACAGATGAAACTGTAAAAGCAGAACTGTTGATGAAAATAAAAGCCATGCACGAAGAGAAAAATAAGATGACATACAGACTTCCAATGGATGAGAATTATCGGAGATTGAAATACGTGAGGTACGCAGACGATTTTCTGATTGGAGTTATAGGGTCAAAAGCAGATTGTGAACGAATCAAGGCAGACATCACAGAATATATGATGAACAACCTTAAACTCGAACTTTCTGCTGAGAAGACACTCATAACTCACGCAAAAGAGAACGCTAAATTCCTCGGTTTTGACATCACCGTTAGGACATTGGATGTGTTTAAAAGGAACAGCAAAGGAATCAAAAAGCGAGAATTTGTTGGAAAGGTCATGCTTATGCTCTCTTCTGAAACAGTGAAAAAGAAGCTTCTTAGCTACGATGCTGTAAAGTTTACGAACGTAAACGGCAAAGATGTATGGAAGCCAAAATCACGGGAGAAAATGGTCGGTATGAAACCCGAAGACATCCTTGCACAATTCAACTTGGAAATCAAAGGCTTCTACAACTATTACTGTATAGCCAACAATGTTTCGTCAACATGTGCCGATTTCGGCTACATTATGGAGTATAGTCTTTATATGACTCTTGGTCAAAAATTAAGAAGACATGTAGGGCAAATCAGAGACAAGTACCGTAAAGGCAAGAATTTTGTCATCCCATATAAGGATGCAAAAGGCAAAGAACGGTTCAGAACACTCTATAAAGAGGGATTCAAACGTAAAAGCTCATTAACGGACGATTTTCTCGACCGTACCCCATGCACTATGTATGTTCCCAAACCAAGCCTTGCAGAAAGGTTGAAACAGCAAACCTGTGAAATGTGTGGTGCAACTGACACTAACGTCGTAATGCATCATATACGCACTCTTGTTGGGGTAAAGGGAGAAACTCCATGGGGCAAGTTGATGTTGTCGAGACATCGTAAGACGCTTGTAGTGTGTGAATCTTGTAATGCTATAATTCAGTT
The DNA here is from genome assembly GCA_902362595.1 of Bacteroidaceae bacterium. Taxonomy (GTDB): domain Bacteria; phylum Bacteroidota; class Bacteroidia; order Bacteroidales; family Bacteroidaceae; genus Phocaeicola; species Phocaeicola fibrisolvens. The sequence goes on from CABIXF010000002.1 coordinate 132,025, forward strand.
TCATGGGAAATAATGTGAGCTTACTAATGGCAAGCCGTATACACGGAGACGTGTACGTACGGTTTAGGGGCAGGTATGCGGAAACCTGCCGCCGTAAGGCGGTAAGGCGCTGCATACCGAGCCTACAAACTAACTTGCAGGAAGCGAGACCGGAGCTGTGGCAAAAACTGGAGCGAGAAAATTCGCGTCCGGCAATCGAGGAGGGCGAGCATTTCAGTTTTGCCCCAGTCGATACGATGATAAGGGATAACCTGTGGATTTGTCCGATTACGCCGAAATATCAGAATGACGCCTACTATTCCATCACGAAGAACGAAATCATCGTACCCGAAAAGGAGCAGTTCAAATCGGGAGAATCGTTCTACGGGACACTGTTCCACGAGATGACGCACTCCACCGGAGCGGAAAACGTACTTGACAGGTTCAAGCCGACTACTTTCGGTTCTCCTGAATATGCCCGTGAGGAACTGGTGGCAGAGTTAGGCAGCGCACTGGTCGCACAGCGTTACGGCATGACCAAGCATATCAAGGAGGACAGTTGCGCGTATCTTAAAGGTTGGCTTGATGAGCTGAAGGAATCGCCACAGTTCATCAAGACAACGCTTCTGGACGTGAAAAGGGCAACCTCGATGATTACCCAGAAGGTGGATAAGATAGCGCAAGAACTGGAACAAAATGTCGGCGAGAAGCAGGAAAACGGAGCGGCAGCAAAGGAGAATACATTTTATTCTTCTGTTGCGTATCTCCAATTTTCGGATGACACGAGGCAGCTTGACGAACTTCGGGAGAAAGGCGATTACGAGGGATTGCTGACGCTTGCCAAGGAGTATTACGACGGCAATGGCATCAACGAACAGCATACTTATTTATCGGCCACGAACAACAAGGGTGACAGCCTTATTGCCGAGGATGAGAATTTCGCTGTCGTGTACAACGGGAGTGTCGGGGGAACCTACGAGGTGATGTTGAAATTCACGGAGCAGGAAATCCGAGACCATATCCGGCGTTACGGTGTCGATATCGCCGGAGATACAATAAAAGGGGTTGCCAGGGAGATGGCGGCGGAACAGTTCTCCGCTTTGGCGTATCAAAAGATTCCGGCCTTCGAGATGCCGAACGGTGAAGTGCTATATGTCGAATATAACAAGGAATCCGATACGCTTGATGTCGGGCAACCCACCAATGCCGGGCTGGTCGCGCAGCATCGTTTCCCTTACGACCACAATGTCGGGCTGGATGCCAATCTGCAAGCCGTGAACGAGAAGCTGAACGAGCTGGAAGAGTATCGGGCAGAACTACAAGAGGCAGAATACGGCAGCGGTATGCGCCGGTAAGGATGGAAAGAAAAAGATGCGGAACTGGTTGGCTCCGCATCTTTTTTGCAGTTTATTTCCCCAACAAACCGTCTATCATAGACTGTAAATTTGCTATGTCGCAATACTGGTTACATCCCCCTCGGTAGTCCTTTCCATTTTGAGCTGTCCGTATCAGAAACGAATCGAGTTCAATTCTTACGCCGCTGCCCATTCGTGACAGACCGGAAGAGTGGCTGATGTAAACGAACTTGCCGTTGCGCTCAATGAAGCAGGAGGTGTCATAATGCCCTTTTGAATTGGAAGCCACCTTTGCACCAACGGCTGCGGCATATTTGGAAATCTCACGCACCAATGCTGTCTGGAAACTGCGGTACTCTTTTGAAACATAGTCTCCTGCATCTGCAAGTATAGCGTCCTGCCATTTGGTATAAAAATTCTGTGCCATATTGATATTTATTATTATTCGTTCCGCAAATAACTTTTCCATTTCTCGCCGTCAATGGTCAGTTTGCCCATTTCCCAATCGTATTCCACTTCCGGTATATTGGTATAAGGGAAATGAACGGTGTAGCCTATCTGTCCGTAAGAGCAATGCAGAGGGGTAACGCAAATCTCCCAACCGAAGTAAGATTGCGGCGTGCAGTATTTTCGCCAGTTGAAACGACCTGCGGCAATATTGCCGCAAAGTCGTTTGAGTATGTCGTTTGTTGTCATTCTGTACCTCCTTTGCTGAGTATGGTGAGTTGTTCGGGACGGTCTGGAAACCAATAAGCATCACTGTCGATATATACGCATCTATAGCCATTCCAAGGTTTTCTGAAAGCTAATACTTCTTTGGGGCCAAATACCACCCCGTAGTCGTTTGTAAACGCCACCATATCGCCTACAGCCAAATCACTGTCTGTTTCCATGACTTCGGACAACCGGCTGAAAAACTCCATGCCCTCGGCTTCACGCTCTTTCTTCCAGCGCATAAACTCCTCTTTGTGGCTTCTTGATGAGCCAATAGGTAATAACTCCGATGCCAAAACCTCTGTCTCGGAAGAGCTTGTTGAGATTAAGATGATGCTGTCACTATCCACTTTTTCGGGAGTTGAGATAATTCGACATTCTATATCATTATCGGCAGTGTGCCAAAAAAGGAGGTTGCCTTGCTTGATGAAATCGTACTTGCTCATTGTCTTTTGATTTATTGTTTTTTTTATTTCCCTTTTCTTGAAGCCTTTTGACTTCGCCCAAAGGGGTTGTTTTCATGTGCGTCACAAACGGGGGGATGCAAGAACGATGAGCAAGGAACCTGCAATGAAATTTTATGAAATACCGTCATCTCCGATTACGGAAAGTTGTCGTCAAATTTTATTTCAGGTAGCGATAGCGGTACTTGGGCAATGTTCGTCCACCGTACCTTTGCACACGAAAACAGACCTGCGGCGTATGTCGGGGCTGTGAAGGGATTATACCCTTAAAACAGGAATATACCGGCTGTGAAACCGGTGGCGGAAGCTCTGCAGAGCATATTTATAAAAGTAACCGGGGAGCCTGTGCAAAAAAGAGAGCAACCACCCACTTTTGAGGCGGGTGGTTGCCAATGTTTCGGACAAACATCAGAAGTGGTAATCAACAACTCCTCCGATGTAGAGTATCGTTCCCGGTTCAAGCCTACAAACAAACTCCATAAACGTAAAGGACTGTTCGGCAAAAGACTGCAGCCATCGCCATCCAAATAGAAATGATAGGCGACATCCAACGGATTTTCCACTGCCTGTTTGAGATAATAGGTCGAACCCCATTCCAACATATTATCTGCCGTAAGAGCATTCGCTCTTTTTTTGATATTGGCGACATACTCCTCTTTCCATTGCTCTATTCCACCATTATAGCGCATGGTGTCATCGGATATAAGCTCGAACATTCCTTTGGGCAAGGCATGATTGACCAAATTGGCAATATCCTCTTTACGGTCTTCCTCGTCTATTTCTGAACAATAGTCATAGAAGCTCCCGTCTCCTTGCTGGAGTGTGTCCTCATTCAGATAGTTTTCTTTGTCTATCGGCTCCGTTGAAATTTGAAAAATCCTGCTGTGCATAATTGTAAATTTTAGATTGTCAAATATTTTCTTTTTTTTTCCTTTTCTTGAAACTCTTTTGGCTTCTCGTCGGGGAATGATTTTTATGCAGGACTGACAGCGGGAAAAGGACGGATAAGGCAAGTAAACAGTGTACGGGATGAAACGGAATACCCAACCGCCCAATGTAAGAGCACAGTCAGGCTCGTCCGACTATGCCCTGCAACGAGGTGGGGAGTGAAAGTCAATCTTCGATTTGTGGAAGGCTGCCGTGAAGAATATCCGGGAACCGTTAGTGAAAGCGATACTTGACGACCAGACGCACGCTGTACCTTTGCATATAAAATCTCTCCGAAGAGAATTGCCGACGTGAGATGAAAAGAGACCATAATTGAGAAACGCTATTATTCATAAGGGGAAAAGACTATTCGTGGTTGTTATAAATGCTTGATTAACATGAAAATACAATTCGCGCCATAAAATAATCCTTTCTTGAAATAAAAATCACAGAAAAAGAAACAAGATTAAAAAATAACCATTAACTTTGCACCAGTCAAGTTTCCAATCGAAGCGTCGAACGGAATTAAAAGGGAATCCCGGTGAAAATCCGGAGCTGTACTCGCAGCTGTAAGTCCTATTAAAGTTTATCGCACTCTTTGCCACTGGTGAAAGCTGGGAAGGCGCGATAAGCGGGATGAGCCAGAAGACCTGCTTGATGAGATAGATTTAGTGACCACGGGATAATTGGCATTAGATTAAAATGAACAGAGGCTCGTCCACAGGCACCTATATTCTTTTTGATAACCGATTTCTCATTCGTTGCAAATCTGTCGCAATAAAAACGAATGTGTGTTTAAACTTTTTGTTTAACTTTTAATAATTAAGTTATGAAAAAGAATTTTAGATTCTTGGCAATGGCTGTTGTAGCAATGGCCGCCGCAGTGTTCACGGGATGTTCATCCGACGATGACTTCCTTGCTCCGTATGAGGAGAGTGCGATTCAAACCCGCGCGATAAGTTCTACCAATGCGCTTATCGATTTTGATAACGTACCTTCCAGCGTAATGGCTTCTGACCAGTATGGAAACAATCTCTATTCTGCCACGGCCAACGGCAAGCAGGTAACGACCGGCTACATCACTCAAATCGGGCAAACCGGTACGTACATTCAGTTCCCGATTAACTATTTGGAACAAGAATGGGTAAGCGGACAGCCTTGGGAATATGAATTTTGGAATGGTGGTTTTGCCATCTCTAATTTCCATAATCTGACACAGGGGGATTATCAAAACCAATGTAGCGTGTACTGGCCCAACGGCGGTCATAGCGGTAAAAATTTTGCTGTAGCTTTCGGTTATAGCGATTCATACAATGATTCACAAGCAACCTATGACAAATGTGCGAAGATTTACCTGACCGATGCAACCGGCTACAGAGTCGTTACCACAAACACTCCTGTCAAGGGTACACCGAAATATGGTAAATTCAACAGCGTATGGGTTTGTAATACGACTTATACCTACTTAGTCATGAAGGATGGCAACTCGTTTACACAAGGCTCTTTGTCGGCACAAAAAGGATGGTTTAAGGTGGTATTTGTTGCGTTGGATGCGACGGGTAAACCTACAGGTAAGGAAGTAGAATACTATTTGGCAAACTTCGATTCCAGTAAAGATGCAGAATCAGGTTTGACCAATAAAATCCGTACCGGATGGAATCAAGTGGATTTAAGCGGTTTAGGTGACAGCGTATGTACTGTAGCTATCAATTTCGAAGGAAGCGATTCAAGCGCATACGGATTGAACACTCCTGCTTACGTTGCTATAGACGATATTGATGTAACCGTAAACGAATAACATGAATTTGGGGCAAATGCTTTTTAACGGCAAGTGCAAAGTATTTGCCCCTTTTTATTATATCCCAATGGAGATTGGAATCAAATACTTTCTTCAAGGGAATTTCAGCATTAAAATTATAAATATAATGAAGAAGTATTTGCTTTTATTCTCCTTGACGATATTTCTATTTGCATGCAACAAAGACGAAGAAATATCGCAGGACGTGATATTGCCTCCTGTCATTGAGTTGGATAGCGAGGACGGAATCTACGTTGTAAAGATAGGAAAAGAGGTCGTTATTGAGCCGACCTATCAGAATGTCGATTACGCCGTTTATTCATGGAAATGCAACGGTCGTATCATTTCCGACGAGCCTCAATTGAAATACATTTTCAACGAATGCGGTTCGTATTACGTTACCCTGCGTGTGGATACGAGGGATGCCAGCACAGAGGAAGAAATTCGTGTGGATGTCAATGAATTGGCTCCGCCCGTTATTTCATTGGTAACCCCCTCTATAGGGCTTAAAGTTGTCGCAGGACGTGAGTATATCCTTACACCCGACATTCAAAATGCAGAAGGAGCTACTTATTTGTGGACTCTTAACGGAAACGAAGTCGGAACGGAAAATACTTATACATTCAAGCAAGATGAGTTGGGAACTTATGAACTGACCTTAACCGTAACAAATGAAGACGGACAATCAAAGAAGACAGTTTCTATTGAGGTTGTCGATAAACTTCCGATTGAAATCGTAGTTCCGTCATCTTTATATTTTACCGAGAATAATACCAAATACGTAGAATTAGGACGTACTTTGTTTGTCCGCCCCTTTGTATCAATAAGTGCCGAGCCTTCTTATCAATGGAGTTTGGACGGGCAACCGATTGAGGGAGCCAATTCTTTGGTTTACGGTTTCAAACCCGCTAAAACCGGAGAACACACGCTTACCTTTACTGTGAAATACGACAATCAAGATACAAAAGCAGTGCTCACCCGTAATATTTCGGTCTCCGGTGTCGATGAAGTCAGTGTCAATATTCCGGTGAAATGTTGTGAAGCGGCCGGAAAAAGACCTTTTGCTGCCGGAAATTCCATTTACAGCAATAAAGTATATGAATTTGTTCCGGCTCCGGGACAATTTGTAAACGAAACGAATACAGCAGGTTTCAATGGGGAAAGCACGCACGAAGCAGCCTGTGCTTACGCACAAAAACGTCTTGATAATGAACAATATGTTTCTCTCGGAGGTTGGGGAGGATATATTGTAGTAGGATTCGACCACAGTATCGAAAACAAAGGCGGTTATGATTTTTCCATCAAAGGAAATGCCTTTGATTCGTCAAATGAACCGGGCATTGTATGGGTAATGCAAGATGTCAATGGAGACGGCTTGCCCAACGATGAATGGTATGAACTGAAGGGTTCTGAATATGGAAAACCCGAAACCATTCAGGACTATGCCGTAACTTATTTCCGTCCCGGTCCCAACATGGACACCCAATGGCAAGACAACAAGGGAAATAAAGGGGCGATTGACCGTCTCGGCAACTATCACCCGCAAGAGTTTTATTATCCTTTGTGGATTGAAGAGGATTCCTATACGTTATACGGCACATGCCTGAAAGCACGTACCGAACAAAGCCCGTCGACAGGCATGTGGTCCAATAATCCGTTCGGGTGGGGATATGCCGATAATATTGGTGATGATATGCCCAATAAAGACAATCCTAACGCGGGAGCACTTGGAAACTATTTTAAGATTTCCGATGCGCTCAATATCGACGGCACGTCTGCAAACCTTTCCCATATCGACTTTATCAAGGTGCAGACCGGAGTCAATGTAAAAGCCGGATGGTTAGGGGAAAATTCCACGGAAGTTTTCAAGTTCTGTGATGAAAACAACAATAACGACAAATAAAATTCATTATGAACAAAATATATCATTTCATCCTATTCTGTTTCGCTACGCTCTGCCTTGCTGCATGTAGTGATGACGACCCTGAAGTAAGCGGAATAGACGGCAAGGATCACTTCATCTCCGAGTTTGCTCTAACTGTAGATGGCATTACCTATCAAGCCATGATAGTCGGGGACAAGATTACAGTTGAGATACCTTATAATACCAGTCTGAAAGGGGCTACCGTAGAGTATGCCCTTTGCGAGGGAGCCTCTATTAACCCGAATCCATCGACCATAGAGGATTGGGAGAATGAATGGAAATTCGTAGTTACCTCCAAAATGCAGGATAGCAAAGTATATTCCTATACTTATCAATATACAGACATCGAACAGAGCGGCAGCGTAGTACTTGCCACGCAAGCCGAGGTTGATAATTTTGCAAAGACAGGAATAAACAAAATCGAAGGCAGCCTGACCATCGGAACGGCAGACGGAGAAGAAATCACCAATCTGGACGGACTTGCCAACCTGAAACAAATCAGTAACTCCCTTGTCATCAATCCGTCTTACAAAGGAACGGATTTGACCGGGTTGGATAATCTGGAACAACTCGGAAGTTTCAAATTAGGTTCGACAACTTCTGCCAGTAAAAACATAATGCTCAAAACGGTTAATCTGCCCTCTTTGCTTGGAGTGACCGGTGATTTTGTCGTTAACAGTTCTGTCATTGAAAAAATATCTATACCCAAAGTCGAGTTCATTGGTGAGGATATGTATATAACTTCCGATGCTTTACTTGATTTGGATGCAAATGCCGTTGAATCTGTCGGAGCTTCCTTAATTGTCAAAGGTTCGGTAGCACAAAAAGAATCAGCGACAACCGAAGCCATTGTTTTCTCAGCGCTCAAACAGGTCGGGAATGAACTTACAATCCAATATTTTCCCAAACTGCAAGGAATTTATCTACCGGCATTGGAAAGTGTGGCCGGTACTGCCTCATTCTCCGATATGTCCTCCATCGGAAGTCTTGCAATGACCGAATTACATTCGGTTGGAGGACTAACTATAAAAAATTGCAAAGAAATTTCCATTGTTGAACTTCCCGGTCTTATTTCCTGCGGAGAGACCAGTGTGGATGCGAATAAAGTCAATAAACTCAATATAGCTTCTTTGAAAGATGTACTCGGTGATATGACTTTAACTAATCTGCTCATAGAAGAACTGGATTTGTCCCAGATAAATTTTAACGGAAATACACTTACCCTACAATGTAAGCAACTAAATAAAATCGTAGGATCGGAAACATTTAACGGTAGCCTTTTTCTACTTCCTAAAGATTGTCGATTGACAGAATTTACGTTGGAAGGAATCTCAAATATACAGGGTGACTTCCAATGCATAGATTATTTTTATGTAAAAGAATTTGTTATGCCATTTATTCGTGTGGCAGGAGATATGACTATTGCATTGAATTCGGGAAGTGTTAATACGGCGGCGGAAATCGAATTTCCTAAATTGCAGGAAATTGGAGGGACCTTAACATTAGGGACAAATAGGAATGCAAATAATATTACCTTCCCGTTATTGAAAAAAATTCTCGGTTCATGTTCAGTTACGACTTACAAACTTAAGAATGATATTGAGTTTACCAATCTGGAAAGCATTGGAACGGATGGAGCTGATGCACAAATTAAGTTTGAGATTGAGGCTACTAATATTCTATGTCCCAAATTAAAAACGATAAATGGGAAGTTTGATATTGCAACATCTTCTTTTATGTTTGATATGGAAGTAGATAAAGTATCTTATCCTAACGTAGAATCAATATCCGAAAATCTTTCAATAACATGCCCGTATTCTGATTTTGGTTCTAATGGTATTTTGTCCATTGATTTTTCAGGTCTCAAATCAGCAAAAGGGATTAGTATAAGCGGGCAAGGAGATGTTACTGATTTCAGTTCTTTCAAATACCTGTTTGAAAACAATGTTCTAACAGGAGAATCTCAATGGTCTGTCAAAGAATGTGGTTACAACCCCACTTTCCAAGAGATGAAAGACGGGAAGTACAAGCTTGCCGAATAGATAACGAAACAATAAATTTTCTGCCAATCCTCGGTATGCTTACCGTAAGGTAAGCTGCCGGGGATTAACTATAAAAATAACGGTATGACCTATCACCAATTGAAATATCTGCTATGGAGCGTAGTTGTCGGAGTGACACTATCCTTGACATCCTGCATGAAGTGGGACTACGGCGATGCCGTGGAAGATTTCAACGCCACGGGAGCCGGACTGTTCATCACCAACGAGGGCAACTTCCAGTACGGCAATGCTACCTTGTCCTATTACGACCCGGCAACCAAACAGGTGCAGAACGAAATCTTCTTCCGTGCCAACGGCATGAAACTCGGCGACGTGGCACAGTCGATGACCATCTACGACAACAAGGGCTGGGTCGTGGTGAACAACTCCCACGTGATTTTCGCCATCGACCTGAACACCTTCAAGGAGGTAGGACGCATCGAGAACCTGACCTCACCGCGCTACATTCATTTCCTAAGCGACGAAAAAGCATACGTCACCCAATTGTGGGACAACCGCATCTTCATCATCAACCCGAAGAAATACGAAATTACCGGCTATATTCAAGTGCCGGACATGACGATGGAAAGCGGCTCGACGGAGCAAATGGTGCAGTACGGCAAATACGTCTATTGCAACTGCTGGAGTTACCAGAACCGCATCATCAAAATCGACACCGAAACCGATCAAGTAGTCGATGAACTGAAGGTCGGCATACAACCGACATCGCTGGTCATGGACAAGTACAACAAAATGTGGACGGTGACCGACGGCGGTTATGAGGGCAGCCCCTACGGTTACGAAGCCCCGTCGCTCTACCGCATCGATGCCGAGACCTTCACCGTGGAGAAGCAGTTCAAGTTCAAGTTGGGCGACTGGCCCTCGGAGGTGCAGCTCAATGGCGACAGGGACAAACTCTACTGGATCAACAAGGCCATTTGGAGCATGGACGTGACAGCCAGCCATGTGCCGGTACGTCCGTTCCTCGAATACAGCGGCACGATTTATTACGGACTGACGGTAAACCCCGCCAACGGAGAAGTGTACATCGCCGATGCCATCGATTACCAGCAGCAGGGCATGATATACCGCTACTCGCCCGAAGGGAAATTGATAGATGAATTTTATGTCGGGATTATCCCCGGTGCATTTTGTTGGAAATGAAGAATAAATTGCGGCATATATACCATATTATTTTCATCACGAAAAGACAGGAGATGACGATTCCAATGACAACCAAAGGAATGATTCTCGATCAGATGGTACAAATTTTCACAAGGAAAGGCTGTCATGTCTATGCCTGCAATGCTTTTCTCAATCATGTTCATATACTTGTAGAGATACCATCTCCCACGGACTTCGCAAAGATTATCAATAAAGTAAAAAGTTCTACAGGCGTTGTCTATCGAAAATATCCGGAATATGCGGATTTTTCAGGATGGGCAGCCGGATTTGATTCGTTTAGCGTGTCATTCAATGATCTGAATCGGGTAAAACACCACATTGAGAAACAAGAGACGGTTCATCAGGAACTTTCATTCGAGGACGAATACGACCAACTGCTTGAAGAAAACGGATTCAATGCCTATCAAGATTTTATGCGGGCATCATTCTCTGCATATGCTGCGGTAAATAACCATATTAAAAACAAAAGGAAATGACATATACAAAATATTTACTTTTCTCAATATTGGTTGTCTGTCCATCCGTGCTGTCTGCGCAGGGAATCACCCGGCGTATTCACCAGATAGACGAGGTGACCGTATGGGGCAAACGGCCGATGAAGGAAATCGGCGTGCAGAAGACGAAGTTCGATTCACTCGCACTGAAAGAAAATATCGCCCTCTCGATGGCGGACATCCTGACGTTCAACTCGTCCGTGTTTGTCAAGAGCTACGGCCGCGCCACGCTCTCGACCGTCGCCTTCCGAGGCACGTCGCCCAGCCATACGCAGGTGACGTGGAACGGGATGCGCATCAACAACCCCATGCTCGGCATGACCGACTTCTCCACCATTCCGTCCTACTTCATCGACCAGGCATCGCTGCTGCACGGTACTTCATCGGTGAACGAAACGGGCGGTGGACTGGGCGGTCTGGTCAAACTCGGCACGGCTCCTGAAGTCGCTGAAGGGTTCAACGCCCAGTACGTGCAGGGCATCGGCTCGTTCAAGACCTTCGATGAGTTCGCCCGCTTCACCTACGGAAGTGAGCGGTGGCACGTCTCCACCCGTGCGGTCTATTCTTCCTCGCCTAACGATTACAAGTACACCAACCACGACAAAAAGATAAACATCTACGACGAGGATAAGAACATCGTCGGACAGTATCACCCGAAAGAGCGCAACCGCTCCGGGGCGTTCAAGGACCTGCATTTGCTTCAGGAAGTGTATTACAATACCGGGAAAGGCGACCGTTTCGGGCTGAACGCCTGGTATATCAACTCCAACCGGGAACTTCCGATGTTGACGACCGACTATGGAGATGCAACCGACTTCGAGAACCGCCAGCGAGAACAGACGTTCCGCAGCGTCTTGTCCTGGGATCACATGAAAAGCAACTGGAAACTCGGCGTGAAAGGCGGTTACATACACACATGGATGGCCTACGACTACAAGCGTGAGGTCGCACCTGACAACTGGGCGTCGATGACCCGCTCCCGCAGCAAGGTAAACACGTTTTACGGTCAGGCGGAGGGAGAGTATTCTTTGGATAAAAAATGGTTTTTCACCGCCAATGTATCGGCACACCAGCATTTGGTACGGAGCGAGGACAAGAACATCATCTTGCAGGACGGTGGCAAGGCCATCGTGGGCTATGACAAGGGGCGCGTGGAACTCTCCGGCTCCGTATCCGCCAAGTGGCAGCCGATAGACCGCTTGGGTATGTCGGTGGTACTGCGGGAAGAGATGTATGGTTCCGATTGGATTCCACTCATTCCGGCTTTCTTCATTGACGGTATCATTTCCCCGAAAGGAAATGTGATGCTGAAAGCATCCATATCGCGTAACTACCGTTTCCCAACTCTGAACGACCTATACTTTTTGCCGGGAGGTAATCCCAACCTGAAAAACGAACAAGGTTTCAGTTATGATGCCGGGGTGAGTTTCGATGTCGGCAAGAAAGGCATTTACAAGTTGAGCGGCGGTGCGAACTGGTTCGACTCCTACATCGACGACTGGATTATCTGGCTGCCCACCACCAAGGGCTTCTTCTCGCCCCGCAACGTAAAGAAGGTCCACGCCTACGGCGTCGAGGTCAAAGCGAACTTCGCCGTGCAGCCGGCGAAAGATTGGCTCATCGACTTGAACGGGTCCTATTCGTGGACACCCTCCATCAATGAAGGTGAGAAGATGTCGCCTGCTGACCAGTCAGTGGGCAAGCAGTTACCCTACGTGCCGAAGCACTCCGCATCGCTGACCGGACGGTTGTCGTGGCGGACTTGGGCGTTCCTTTACAAATGGGCGTTCTACTCGGAACGTTACACCATGTCGAGCAACGACTATACGCTGACAGGACACCTGCCCGAATATTTCATGAGCAATGTCTCGTTGGAGAAAAACCTGTTTTTCAAACCGGTGGACATCCAGTTAAAATTCGCCGTCAACAACCTCTTCAACGAGGACTACCTTTCGGTACTCTCGCGCCCCATGCCCGGCATCAACTTCGAGTTCTTCATCGGCATTACCCCGAAGTTCGGGAAAAACAAGAAAAAGTCCGAAAATACAAATATGTAACGATATGAAAGCATTAAAGAATTTAAGCCTGCTGTTGCTACTTGTATTGGCATTCACAGGCTGCCACAATAAAAGTTCAAAACTCGCCGATTTCAACCGAACGGTCTATACACCTGAATACGCTTCGGGGTTTGACATAAAAGGTGCAGACGGCAAAAAGAGCGTATTGGTTACCGTCACGAACCCTTGGCAGGGCGCCGACAGCATCACTACGAACCTGTTCATTGCCCGTGATGACGAAGAGGTTCCGGCGGATTTCACCGGTCAGATGCTCAAGGGGGATGCCGAGCGCATCGTCTGCATGTCCTCGACCCATATCGCCATGCTCGACGCAATCGGCGAAACGGGACGCGTAGTCGGCGTGTCAGGCATCGACTACATCTCCAATCCCGACATTCAGGCACGGCGGGACAGCGTTGGAGATGTGGGCTACGAAGGGAACATCAATTACGAACTGCTGCTCTCGCTTGACCCCGACCTCGTGTTGCTTTACGGCGTGAACGGGGCAAGCTCGATGGAGGGTAAGCTCAAAGAGTTGGATATCCCGTTCATGTATGTCGGCGATTACCTCGAAGAGTCTCCGCTGGGCAAAGCCGAATGGCTGGTGGCACTTTCGGAGGTTATCGGAAAACGGGCGGAGGGCGAAAAAGTATTCGCGGAAATCCCCGTCAGATACAATGTCCTGAAAAAGAAAGTAGCGGACAATATCCTCGACGCTCCGTCAGTCATGCTCAACACGCCTTACGGCGACAGCTGGTTCATGCCCTCGACCGAAAGCTATGTCGCCCGGTTAATCAAAGATGCCGGAGGCGATTACATCTACAAGAAGAACACAGGAAACGCTTCCGCGCCCATCGACCTCGAAGAGGCGTATCTGCTGGCCTCGCAAGCCGATATGTGGCTGCATGTGGGGATGGCGAACACGCTTGATGAACTGAAAGCCGCATGCCCGAAGTTCATCGACACCCGCTGTTTCCGTGGTGGACAGGTCTATAACAACAACGCCCGCACCAATGCTGCTGGCGGCAACGACTACTATGAGTCGGCGGTCGTAAATCCCGACCTCGTGCTGCGAGACCTCGTGAAGATATTCCACCCCGAACTGGTCGAGGAAGATTTCGTCTATTACAAGCAACTGAAATAGATGCGCTCCCGTTCCGCCATATTGTTTGCCATGCTGGCCGCCCTCACCCTTTTCCTGTTTCTGCTGGATTTGGCGGTGGGGGCAGTCGCCGTACCGCTCGGCGATGTATGGGCGGCTTTGACGGGCGGCGACTGCCCGCGGGCGACGGCGAAAATTATACTGAATATCCGACTGATTAAGGCGGTGGTCGCGTTGCTGGCCGGAGCAGCTCTGTCGGTCAGCGGTCTTCAGATGCAAACCCTCTTCCGCAATCCTCTTGCCGGCCCCTACGTGCTCGGCATCAGTTCGGGCGCGAGCCTCGGCGTGGCACTCGTCGTGCTTGCAGGCTTCGGTTCGTCGATAGGCATTGCCGGGGCGGCTTGGCTCGGAGCGGCGCTCGTGCTGGTCGTCATCGCCGCCGTCGGCCACCGCATCAAGGACATCATGGTGATTCTGATTCTCGGCATGATGTTCTCGTCGGGAGTCGGCGCGATTGTACAGATATTGCAATATCTCAGCAAGGAAGAATCCCTGAAAGCCTTTGTCATTTGGACGATGGGGTCGCTCGGCGACGTGACCTTCGACCAGCTTGCGGTACTCGTCCCGTCGATTATCGCCGGACTGTTGTTGGCGGTGGTGACGATCAAGCCGCTCAACTTACTGCTGTTCGGCGAGGAGTATGCCGTGACGATGGGGCTGAACATCCGACGCTCGCGCGGGCTGCTGTTCCTCTCCACGACGCTGCTTGCTGGTACGGTGACCGCCTTTTGCGGTCCGATAGGCTTCATCGGACTGGCCATGCCCCACGTCACGAGAATGCTGTTCCGCAACAGCGACCATCGGGTACTCGTACCGGGAACCGTTCTTTCGGGTGCGGCGGTGCTGCTTCTTTGCGACCTCGTTTCTAAAATGTTCACCCTGCCGATCAACGCCATCACCGCATTGCTGGGAATCCCCATCGTGGTGTGGGTGGTCTTGCGCAATAAATCCGTCACCGCATGATAAAGTTACACGATTTTTCCATAGGCTACGGCGAGCGCACCTTGCTCTGCGAGGTGGAAACCACCATAGAAAAGGGCAGGCTGACTGCCCTTATCGGGCGCAACGGCACGGGCAAATCGACACTGCTTCGAGCCATCGCCGGACTGAACCGCCGTTATACCGGCCGAATCCTGCTCGACGGGCATAACGCCGCCGATATGCGAGCAGCAGAAATGGCCAGAACGCTGGCATTCGTCACGACCGAGCGCACACGCATCGCCAATCTCAAATGCAAGGATGTCGTGGCTATCGGCCGCGCACCCTATACCAACTGGATTGGAAAGATGCAGGAGGTCGACAAGGAGATCGTCATGCGGTCGCTCGCCTCGGTGGGCATGGAGGCTTATGCGGAGCGCACGATGGACAAGATGTCGGACGGCGAGTGCCAGCGCATCATGATCGCACGGGCGTTGGCGCAGGATACGCCGATTATCCTGCTCGACGAACCCACCTCGTTTCTCGATATGCCCAACCGCTACGAATTGTGTACACTGCTGGCACGGCTGGCGCATGAAGAAAACAAGTGCATCCTTTTTTCCACGCACGAGCTGGATATCGCCCTCTCGCTTGCCGATGCGATAGCCCTTATCGACCCACCCCAGTTGTCGTATATGCCGACCGAAGAGATGCGCCGGAGCGGCTGCATCGAGCGGCTGTTCCGAAATAATTGTGTGACGTTCGATGCCACGACAGGATTCATAAAAGTGGGACAATGACTAAGGAATATATCATAGAGAATTTCACAGCAAATATCAGCGTGGACGAATATATTTCACGCTTCCGGGACGAAAAACGTTTTGTCGAATTTTGCAAACAATGCCCCAACTACGGTAATAGTTGGGGATGCCCGCCGTTCGATTTCGATACCGGAGAATTTCTGCGCCAATATGAATATGCCCACCTGATGGCCACGAAAATAATTCCGGTCGAGAAAAATATTCCGATAGACAGAACGCAGGAATTGATTAAACCGGAACGGCTCAGGATAGAAAGGGAATTGCTGGAAATGGAGCACAGATACGGAGGTCGGGCATTCGCCTATGTAGGAAAATGCCTATACTGTCCCGATTCCGAATGCGCCCGCAAATGCAACCGTCCTTGCCTGCATCCGGACAAAGTACGTCCCTCGCTTGAAGCATTCGGGTTCGATATGACACGAACACTCTCGGAACTTTTCGGGATAGAGCTGCTTTGGGGAAAGGATGGTATTCTACCGGAATATCTTGTGATTGTAAGCGGATTATTTCATAATTCGGCAGAAAATATTATCAGTCATACGAAGCGTAATCAGGATTCAGGAAACCTATAATCTTATTACCCTCATTGATAACAAAAGTCCCTGCAATCCGAATTATAGATTGAGGGACTCGATGAAAGTGAATGTAAAAACTAAAAGAACAACTCTACTTTCGTATGCCTGTTGACTTCGACCGGTACATGGTCGGCTATGCCGCCTCTGCTTACCTTGACGATGCGTTCGATCGGTATGCCACGCTTTTTCAATTCTGCAACGATATAATCCGCTCTCGATGTACTTAATGAACCATTAAGCACAGGAGTTCCAGTCGAACTGTCGGCCGCACCGGTTACTCTCAAGGATAATCCGTATTTCTTGGCCACGCGAGCCAGTTCATCAAGGTTAAGCATTTGGGAAGCATCCGTCAGGTGCGCCGTATTGAGGTTAAAAAAGAAATAGACAGGCGACCCGATGCAATTCCCGGCTTGTATGAGTTCCGTCCTTTCAGAGACGATTATGCCCGGTTTCTCGGCATCATCTCCGTTGTTGCCATATCCAATACTTGCAGAATCAAGCGGCGAGATTCCATCCCAATGCCGGTTTTTCAATCTTGCCCGTAGTGAGTTCAATCCGCTGTAATTATTTCTGGGATAACCTTGACGGCGGTCGGTCTCATCGTCATTAACCAGATGACCGTACTTGTCAAGCAATCCTTCTATTTCCAGAATTTTCTTCAATTCTGCGACCGTCCGTCGGTTGCGGTCGTACCAGTCTTTATAACGCTTGTTTTCTCCGGATAAGATATTGGCATGATCCACGAGCCACTCATTCTGACGAATGTAAGATGTCGCATCAACCGCGCGTTTCCAACCGACCTTTCCGAGATGAAACGTGAAACCGGCGGTCAGCGATACCATGTGGTCGCCGAGGCGGTTCGGGCGTCCGTAACCATCGAAGTCCTGAAAGGTGGTCGTGCCGGAGAGTTCCAACATGGCACTTACTCGTTTGGAAATCCGATATTCTCCCTGTACGCCATACGAAACAGTAAAGGGATTATTCCCGTTAGAGGCATTGTGCAACAGGCCGACACCGGCAAAGGGAGCAAGATTCCAGCGTACCTGTTCTTGCCGGGCATATCTGCAGCCAAGGACATTCCACAGCAGATCCGCATGGATATGGTGGTAGTCCTGATTGGACAATGTTCCATCTTTGAACTGCACACCGCTGTAATTGATACGTGCGCCGACGGACGGAGTGAACCATTTTCCGACTGCGAAACTGTACGAGGGTTTCAAGCGTCCGAAGAGGTCTTCGCAGCCGAGAGGTGTGCCGAGAAAGGCGGACGTACCCCCGGCAATACTGACAAACCAGTTGCCAGTCAGGGATGCCGGAAGTACCACTCCGTCAAGATAGACGGGCTGTATCGGTTGCAGTTCCTCCGAGACATTATAGTACGGTGTATGTTGTACAGTATCCACCTGTACGGGTTGTATACTTGCCTGTGCCTGCAACGTGCAAAGCACGGCCAATATAAAAAAGATTTGTTTCGTCATATTCCAATGATATTATTCGTTATACTTTTTGATTTGTCATGAGACGTATGCCACTTACCGTTTGGGTTTCTTGCCAATGGCCGGACGCATCATGCGGCTCGCCATCCTCATGCTGCGGAGTGCCCATGCACGGTTGTCCTCGTCCTCATCGCGCCCCCATTTCAGGTCGCTGCCGCCACCTCCGCCGCCACGAGTTTCGGCAAAAGTGGTGGCATCATCGACCATACCGAGAAACAGCATCGTCGCGCAGTGCATCACGTCTGTACCTTGTTCCGCTATGGACTGGACGAGCGAGCCGTCGAACAGTTGCCGTTCCGCCACGTCCATCTGTGCCGATACGTTCCTATACTCGCCGACCACATTTTCCAGCAGGACATCCTTGAGCAACGTGTCCACTTTGGAATGTATATCATGGGAGTATTTGTAGGCTTCCTCCTTGAGTTCCCCGGTACGTTCCTCAATGGCATCCATGTTCTCTTTCAGCTCGGCAAGCTGCCGGTCAGCCGTCTGTAACTTCTCCTGCTTGTCTGCCAGTTGCCTGTTGATGCCTGCCAGCTCTTTCTCCAGACTTTTAACTTGTGCGGCTAATTGTTCCGCATCGCCCTTGTTCGCTTTCAAATCCTGTTCGGCTGCCGATAGCAGAGCCTCTTTTTCGGCTTTCGACTTCTCAAGGTTATCGACCATTGTCGTAAGCCCCTTGACCCTGCGCTCTGCCAGACGGATGTCCGATTGAAGGGTTGCCAGCACCTTTTGGTGGCGGTCTATATTTTCCTCGATGGTCGTACATTCTTCCGATAGCATACGGCGGTATTCTTCGGTAGTCCTGTGCCGTGCGCCTGTTTCGGATATGCTTGTTCCTCTCGACATTCCCCACCTTGTATTGACTTCGGCGAAAAAGTCGGTATGAAGCTGTTTCATCCTTGCGCTGTATTCAAACTTGTCCTTTCCGGCGAATATTTCCTTGTACGCAAAGCGGCCGTCTTTGATTGGCAACAAAGTACAATGCACATGAGGGTTCAATTCGTCAAGGTGTACGATGAATGCGGCGATGTTCTGCTCGCCATATTTGCCACTCACGAATGAATAGACGTCTTTCGCCCAGCGTTCAATATCGCTCATTCTTTTGATACGGGTATTGTTCGCACCTTCATCAAAATCCACGTTCTGCGTGCCGAACGCGAGTTCGTGCATCCGCTTACGGGAACCGCCGAAAATGAAGTTCACCACCGTGCGGTACTTCGGTTCTGCCAGTCCTTCGTTGGGGTCTTTGATTCCACGCCTCTCCAATATGTCCGCCATCCGTTCGGGAATGTTGCGGCTCGTGTCAATGGGACGTACCTTGCCTCCGGGCGCAATCTCGAAGTTCAGGTGTTTGCGTGTGGGGTCGTAATTCCCCTTATTCATAGCGTACTTTTCCGCCCTTTCACTGCGGTCACGCAAATGTTCGTTGCTTTGGGCTGCGGTGATGCCTTTCGACACCTGCATATCAAGTACCTGTTTTTGATCTGCCATACTCTTTTCGTGTTGTTTGGACAATCCGTCCTGTCCCAGCTTGCTGCTTGCCCGGACAGCCTACCGACGGTCGGAGACCTATCGGGGTATTAGGCTCCCCCTTCCCTTTGTTTCGTGGCAGACGGGCAAGCCCGTGTGCCTCCTATAACCGGCAGGATAACCGTTAAGGGATGGAGGTGGATTGTTCGCGTTATACAATCTGTTTTCGACTCCCGGTTCAATCCACCATCGCCTGTGCCTTTGCCAGAAGCGATAAAAAAGGTTTGCGAAGCGATTTGAGGCGTTCTTGGTCTTCGTCCATGTCGAAGTCCGTCACTGATGCCTCGGTGTCGAGAATCAGCCCGGCGAGGTCTTTGGCGGACTCGATGAAAGCAGCCCATTCTTCACCGAGGTCAAACCGGAAGAAATCCACAAGCGGCGAACTGTCATCGAATCTCGACTTGTGCAGGATTTTTTGCAGGGCGGCGTGGGCGATGCAGCACAAGGCTGTTTCACGATGTTCCGTGACCAAAGTGCCGGAATGTGCGGAGGTCGTGTTGGAATGGGTGTCCAAACAGAGTCCGGTGTCACGGTCGGCAATTTCAGTCTTTGCCAGACTTACGAGTTGTCCACATATTACGCCAGTTTCGGCAGCGGTCGTTTTGCCGATTACCCAATCGGACAATACCTCACGGAGCTGTCTGGCAAAGTCCGGCTGCTCCTGTGCATTGCGGGGCTGTGCTGCCTGACCGGATTGTACGGTCATGGTAATGACCACGCTTTTGGGAAGCTGGATGCGGGTCAGCAAACCGAATGCCTCCATTGCACTCAAAAAAGAACGGACGGTAGCCCTGTGCCAATGCCACTCCGATGCGAGGTCGGAAACGGTCAGGTGGCACTGGTTGGGTTGCAGCACGTAGGCCTTCTTTCTTAAAAACGGAGAAACGAAACCTGCCAGTGATTTGTCCAACAGGTCACAGTACGCTTCGGTGCGTGTTTTGCGTTCATCCCCTTTCTCCTTGAGATATTCGAATACCTCCCTGTCTGCCAATATGGAAACAGGTATCTTTTGGTTATTTTTCATTTTCATTCGGTTTTAATGATTCATATTGTGCGGATATATCAGTGTTGCCGCTGTCCGCTTCATGCGGCAGATTTGCGTGATGATTCTCGTGATAGGATTCTGACAACATTCCGGGATGCTTTGCCCATCCGGAAAGTGTGTCCGTATCCTTGCATTCGGACATGACCCGAACGGAGGGATAGAACAGGGCTGCCAGAAGAAGATAGGCAATGGTTATCGCCAAGGTGTACAGATGCGGCACAAAGCCGATGACCAGTGCGCCCGATGCGAGTGTGACAAATGCACGGGGGCGGTCAAGCAACCTGCGTAACCAGTTGTCCGTCCGTCGGAACGAAAACATTGCGGCACAGACACCGGTAGAGAGTAGGATTCCAAACTCACCCATATGTCCACAGGCATATACATAATGGAAAAGAAGCAGGCATATCAGCCATACTTGCACATACAGTTTACGGGCGTTGCCGCTTCGTGCCATTGCCATGTAAAAGGGTGTCATGAACCGCTTGTTGTTCTTGTACAATGACATTGATACCCCGAAAGGTATCGCGCAGAAAATGAGTAGCAGGATATTCAGTAACATAAGTAATAGGGCTTTTCGGGTATGGGAGTGGGACGCACAATGAGTTCCAACTGGACAATACCGTATGTCGCCAGCCGGATAAGGGTTTCGGCATCCTTGGGCGAAAAGTACATGGCCGCTTTCTTGATGCGCTGCTTGAATGTAATGTCTTGCTTTCGGTAGATGGCCAAAGCCTTGTCCAGTTCGTGTTCGGGAATAGTCCATGTCGTACCCTCGGCGTGTATGCCGTTCGTCTTGAAGGCACGCAGTACCAATGTACGGGAAACGAGGTAGTCGGTGCGGTCGGTTCTTGAGATGATATGCTCCTTGTAGAGATTGTCATCGGCAACCTCTATCCACGTCCGGTAGGCATTGATGCAATAGACCATCTGTCGGTATAAGGTGTTTCTCATATAAAATTCATCAGCACGTCGGACTTGTCTTTCTTGTATTTCAGGAACCCGCTTTTGGAGTGTAGTTCCAAGTCGAGGCATAAGTCCCCGTACATCTGCTCCAAAGAATCATAGATGGTGACAAGGATGCTGTTTACATTGCCCTCCGTATCCGTCTTGGCGTTCATCTTGAACATCTGTCCGAAAGCGGGATTCGAGTATGCACAAGTGCTGTGACCGAATTTTTCCGTCCGCATCGGAATATGGTGGTAGAGCGTGATCAACTCCATGTCGTCCTCGAACATATCCATTACTTCGTCCAGTTCGTAAGGGGTGCGCAACGGAAACGTAAGCAGCACATAGTCGCCGTAGAACTGCGGTTCTTCCATCGTCGTCACATCGAGCAACTGCGGAAGTTGCAGGGGGACGAATGCCATGAAGTCATTATAAAAATGTCGTAACATATTCATATCTTTTTCTGTTGTTATATTTTACAGCGTGTGTATGAATGCCTCCATCAGCATTCCGGGCAGCTCGTCCAAGCGGTTGTCTCCGGGGTGCAGCATCC
Organism: Bacteroidaceae bacterium; assembly: GCA_902362595.1. Taxonomy (GTDB): domain Bacteria; phylum Bacteroidota; class Bacteroidia; order Bacteroidales; family Bacteroidaceae; genus Phocaeicola; species Phocaeicola fibrisolvens. The sequence goes on from CABIXF010000002.1 coordinate 154,012, forward strand.
TGCCCAACTCCCTGAAAGCGTCGGGTGTCTGCGAGGCAAGCATATCGAGTTGCTCTCTTTCTTCGGCTGAAAGCAACGCCAGGCAGAAACCGTCCAACGACGAATAAGGCTGGAGAAGCATCCAGATGTAGGCTTGTGCCTGTGCCGGTGTCTTGACTTTTTTATTGCAGATGTCGTCGATACAGGTTCGGATATTCTGAATCAGCCTGCGGTTGGTGCGCATGGCCAGATAAATCATGGCATTGCGATAGGTGATGTCGTTCCGTTCGGCGGCAAGGAATATCTGTGCACAGCATCGTTCCGTGTCATGAGTGATGTCGGAAAGATTCTCGCCGTCGAAATCAGGCAGACGTGAAAGGAATGCCCGGTACACGGCATCCTCCTTTTCGATAAAGGTCGTCAGGTCTGCCATACAATGAATACCGTAATCAATCGTTTCAGCAAGGGTAGTTCGATAAGTGGCAAGAATGTGTTGTCGGTTTCTCTGACTGACGGGCCGGTTATCCAATGAGGCAAAGAACGGTCGGATTGTTTCAGCCGCACGATGCAACTCTTTGTCTTCAAGATGCGGTGAGATTTGTTCTTTTACCCACAGTATATCCTTATAAGTGCGTGTTTGAGACAGCACCATCCGTGAAAATTCCATGCGGATGGAATCATGTATCTGTTCACACTCTTCTCTTACAGTGGAATGAAGCCGGCCAAGCGTATCACATTCGAGATGCAGGAATACGGAATCCCTCAATGTTTGCCATTGCTTGAGGTGTCCGGCCAATTCTTTAATGGAGAGTTTTTTCTGCCTGCGTATGTCGGACAGGTATTCCCTGTATGTTCCGGCAGGGTCATTCTTGGCTTTCGCCAATCGTTTGCCATTGCCGTTGTCGCATGACGCGCATAGGAATATGGCAATCGAAACGGCAATTATTTTGGCAAAGATTATCGGCTGTTTTAAGTTCGATTTTAATGTTTTCATACTATATCATTTCGTACTATTTAGTGCAAAACTATATATTATTTTTGATACTTCGCATCCGAAAAACCGTATTTTGTGCATTTTTTAATATCGTACTTAATAGTATGATTACCAATGAAAACAAGTGAAGATAAAACACGTGGAAATGTACGATTTTCGTTTTTTAATATAGTATGATTCATATACTCGAATAAAACTTGTATATTTGCACTTGTTATCATGAATATTGTATATTGATATGGCAAAAGTCGGTTATATATTCGAGGCTAATTCCTACGATGCGTTTGATGCGGATAAGGAATGGATGCGCCAATATGGGTGTGTACAGGTGGTTGAAGAATCGGTCGGACACGAGACGCTTAGGCCGAGATGGAAACAACTGATGTCGAATCTTGAAAGAGGAGACGAATTGGTGATGTCAAAATTCAGCAATGCCGTTCGTGGTTTACGGGAACTATCGGCATTGATTGAGCTATGCCGCATCAAGGTCGTGCGTATTATCTCCATTCACGATAAAATTGACACCGACAACAAATTGTTTCCGGACACGACACCGGCGGAAGTATTGGCCATGTTCGGGGCATTACCGGAGGAAGTGGCTGTTTTGCGGAAGTCGTCGGATAAAATTATACGCCTGCAGCAGAGTATCAGTATTCCGATTTCCAAAAAAAGTATGAGTAAAACTGAACGGGACAAAAAAATCGTGGATATGTATAACAATGGGTATTCAATCCGTGATATTTGGAAAGAAAGCGGTGTCCAAAGTAAAAGCACCGTGTACAGCATTCTCAATAAATACAAGGTTCAGCTTAACCGAACACCGGGACGAGTGCCGGGCATCCGGAAATAGAACTTATAAATCAATATGGATATTGAAAATCAATAGATTGCTTGCGTAATTCATCGTTTTTTCGTATCTTTAAGTTGGATATAACTATATAAAAACAAGACCTATGGGAGATATTATAATTTTATTGCTGGTGTTCTTGGTAGTGGGCAGGCTTTTGAGGGGCGTGTTCGGAGGATTCAGCAAAAGCAGTTTTCGGGATGACAAATAACTCCGGATTGTTGTAACTGGCAGATATTTGTTAATTTTGCACCGTATTCATAAAAATCAAGAACAATATGACAAAAGCGGAAATTGTCGCTCAGATCTCACGGCAGAGCGGAATAGAGAAAACGGTGGTGATGACTGTGATAGAATCATTCATGGAAAATGTAAAAGAGTCGATGGTTGCGGGAAACGAGGTGTTCTTGCGCGGGTTCGGTAGCTTTATCATCAAACGGAGAGCTGAAAAGACGGCCCGGAACATTTCGAAGAATACGACAATTAAAATTCCCGCTCACAATATCCCTGCATTCAAACCTGCCAAAGCATTTCTGAATGCGGTAAAAGAGAACAAGTAGAGTATAAAAGTACAGATGGTGCAACAACACCGTAATGAGTAAAACAAAAGCGACCCGAAGGCCGCTTTTGTCGTGATAAGGCAAGGATTATTTCTTGCCTTTTTTCGCTGGTTTGGCCGGCTTTTCAGGAGTTTCCTCCTTCTCGACGGGCGGATAGAACTTGACGGCGACCATCACGATACGGTTGTGTTTCACACCGCTTTGGTCGCTCCATTCTTCGGGCTTGAAATACCCCTCGACGGTCAGCATCGTACCCTTGGTCAGTTGGTCGAACGACCCGGTGTTCTCGTTTTTACGCCACGCCTCAAAATTCATAAAGGCGGAAACGCGTTTGGATTCCTCGCCATTATTCTCCAATCGGCTTACTGCCAGAGGGAAACGTGCTACACTTGCGTTGGTGAACTGACGGATTTCTGCATCCTTTCCTACGAAACCGGTTACTACGAAATTGTTTTCAATCTTTTTCATAATGAATTGTTTTTAGAAGTTATTAAATCAATTTTACGCTGCCTCAAAAAGTAGGTGCAGTTAAGGGGATGCACCAAGGCCGGACGCATCAATACTCTTTATTTTTGTCCGTAGGCAAAACCGGAAGGCTCGATAAAGGAAGATTGTACGGCTGTGCCATTGGTCAAGACTTCCAAAGTCGTTCCCGTCTGCATACTATCTTTGCATCGGAAAATGATGATGACTTCGGCGGAAAACTATTCTGAAAATGAGCGGAAAACCGTAGTTGCAGGGGAAGTGAAAGTGCAATCCGTCCACCGGCACAATGGTGCGCGTTTCGGCTGTAAGTCCGCAGAATCGGCAGGTATTTTCGTGTAATTCGGTCGGACTGAATTGAGGTGGCTACAAACAGAACACTGAACTGACAACAGGTTGCGGTACCGCAGAAGGGAATATCAACGAAGTGGCGACAAAAGGCGGAACGGGATATCGGGGTACTGCCATGTTCCCGTCCGGCAGAAAGAAAAGGGGACAAAAGGGAAAAAGGAAAGAACCCTGCTTTTCGGAAAAGCGGACGGAGCTTTTCACGAATGGCTGTTTTTTACAAAAGGATATGGCGCAGCCAAAAGAGAGAGATAGATGTAAAAAAGGGAATGCGGCGTGGCAGGAATGGAAGATTATCCCGTTCCTGCCTGCCTGTATCATCAAAATTCTGCCATGATTACCCGATGCTCGAAAATCTTTTTTTGATTACTGGGACGTCTTTGGCAAACCCATAGGTGATGCTTGCCATAGCCGAAGACGAAATAATCATCAAGGCGTGTTTTTTCTTGTAGGCGTTCCATGCCGGTACGCAGTTCCGCTTCATCGGTTGAGAAAAGAATCGTGTTGATGATACGGAAGTAGAGTTCTGTTACCTCGTCACAATAAGGACAAAAGCTATGCTCAATCGTTGCTTTCATGTTTCTTTGATTTTAATTCTACTTCTACTATGTCTTCTATTCGACCATACAGGACAGAGCGCAACGCTGTTTTGTCAATGGCGTAATACTCGGCGATATGTCCGTGCTGTTTTACGAAATATCGTTTGAGAACATCGGAGAAATCAAAGAAGTAGCCCATCAATGCGATACCTCTTTTGAAATGGATGCACTCTTTCACGTTTCGGGTAATCCAGTTCTTGTCTTCACGGCTCAACTTGTCTCCGTTATCAAGTTGTTCCCGTAACTGGTAAACCCTGCTGTCTTTCAGCTTCTCTAATTCGGGTACGTCCCATTGGACGAATTTCATTGCTATCTGCTGCATCGCTCTTGTATTTAATCGTAAATAATCACTTCATCACGATACTCGACCACCTCTTTGCCACTACTAAGACGCACCACTATTTTATTGCCGAAGTCGCCGACAACTGTTCCCTCAGAGTAGCCTTTATAGGGGGTAAGCAAGGTGCAGTGCGCACCTATAATTTCGCTATTTTCTTCGTATTCGTACATAAGTCATGTCATTTTACGGTTACAACTTGATATCCCATTTCCCCTGTGAGAAGATTCTGAAGCTCACGTATTCGTCTGTAAATTCGTAGGACAGAATTTTGATATAAGTTTTGTCTTTGGCTTCCAACGAAGCTATCAGTCTGTCGATTTCTTCTTCCGGATAAACCCAACGAGAGGTAAACTCCGCATCCACGCTATCGCTGTGTCTATTGACAAAGCCGTCGAAAGTGTCATCCAAGAATGCCTCTATCTTGTCGAGGTCTGCTTTGTTTTCCGTCCTTGCGTAGAAAATGTTTGTTGCATAGTTTGCCATAATCCTAAGTTTTAAGTTTTTTATTTTCCCTCTTTTAGCATTTCAGCTACTTTCGGGCTTGATTGAAAATTATGTCGCCTCAAAAGGTGTTATGGCTCTTTATGCAGGGTTTCACGACCAAATACGACCTCTGCAAAGCGGAGCGTGGAGATTTTGTCGGGAACCGTCAGGCTGTGACCTTGAATACAAGAAAGACATGACAAGTACCTTTGCGACACAATTCTCATCAGGCAGACCGAAAGTTGGGATGCGAGGATAGAATGCCTATGGCAGAAGTTACGATAAAAGGAACTTCCGTAAAATTGGGATGCAGCGAAAAAAGAAAATATCGGTGCGATTATCTTCTCTTTTGACTGTGAATATAAAAGTAAGGGGGAGAACTTCGGTAAAGGTTTAGTTTAGTCTATTAGCTTATATATATGCTAAACTAAAGTAAACTAAATATAGGCAGATATATTGGACTGCCTGTATAGGTGTTTTGAGGGAAATGGTTACCTTTGCAAAAAACAATGTTCCTTGAAAGAAACAGAGATTTGTCCTTTTTTCTTTTGGCTGTGGTTATTCATCCATAGATGACTGCAACAATCACTCTTGGCGAGAGGATGAAAATCGTGTGAAAAGACTTGGAAAAATACTCAAAGTACGAACAAGTGAAGAGAAAGAAAGGTAGTGCAAACAAAAAAACAAGAAAATAAGATAATTCGTGTTTCTGTTCCTAATTTGTTTCTTGATAAAAACACATCACAATATAAACTATTAATTTACAAGATATTATGATGTGAAATTTTGAGATATAACTAAATTTTCCAGATTTCCATTAGAACGTCTTGCGGTCTTATTCTATACAATATCTTTTCGGGGCATGACTTGCATCAAAACCCCGGTTTCTCAAATGTCGCTACAAAGATAGGCATTTGGCTTCAGAATCTTTCATGTTTCGTCCTTTTTCTGTCCTATCCCGTATGCTTTTATCTTTTCATAGAGCGTGGTGCGCCCTATGCCGAGCATTTCCGCTGCCAGCTTTCGGTTTCCACCGGCCTCTTCGAGTGTATGGATGATATGTGCCTTCTCCAAGTCTTTCATGGACGGCGGTTTCCTTCCTTCGCCGTCCTCCGTTTCCAACGCTTCCGCCGTCACCGTCCCGCCTTCGGTAAACAGCACCGCGCGGCGCACGGTCAATTTCAGTTCCCTTACGTTGCCTTTCCACGGACAGGAGAGTAATGCCTTTTTCGCTGATTCGTCAAACCCGGTCGTATGACGGTCAAACTCCCTATTCGCATGGTCGCGGAAAAAGTCAGCAAGCGGGAGAATGTCATCCCTGCACTCACGTAGCGGCGGTATGGCGAGTGTGTATTCTTTCAGCCTGTGGTACAGGTCGTCACGAAAGCGCCTTTCGGCGACGGCCACTTTCATGTCCTCGTTGGTAGCGGCGACTATCCGCACGTCAGCCCTTCTGTCCTCAGTACCACCCACGGGCCTGTAACGTTTAGATTCTAACGCCCTAAGCAGCATCCGTTGCACTTCAGGCGGCAAGTTGCCTATCTCGTCAAGGAACAGAGTTCCACCATCGGCTTCTTCCCAATATCCGGTCTTACGGTTCTCCGCGCCCGTGAACGCCCCTTTCTCGTGTCCGAACAGGGCGGAGGCGGCAAGCTCCTTTGACAGCAGCCCACAATCCACGGACACGAATGGCTTGCCTGCACGTTTGCTCCTTGCATGTATCTTCCCAGCGATATGTTCCTTGCCTGTTCCGCTCTCGCCCAATATCAAGACACTCATGTTAGTAGTGGCGACCAACCTTATCTTGCGGTTTATTTCACGGAAAGCCACGCTCTGCCGCTCGTAAACAGGTTCCTCATACCGCTCTGTCCTTTTCCGCAGGGATTTCAAGAGCGGAGGCAGGTTCGTTTCCAACAGGTTTTTGGGAATGAAGTCTTCCGCGCCCAGTTTCAGAGACCTGACGGCGGCGGAGATTTCGCCGTACTCGGTCATGATTATGTAGGGGTTGTTCCTTCCCAGTTTCCGCAGTCCTTCCAAAAGGGTGATGCCGTCTCCGTCGGGCAGACGGATGTCGGCCAGTACGATGTCATCCTCCTGCATCCTGGCGAACAACCTTCGTGCGCCGTGACAGGTGGAAGTGCTGATATTTTGGAAACCTTTGCTTTCCAGCAACCTGCATACATAGTCGGAGAATACAAAATTGTCTTCTATCACGATTATCCGTCCCATCGTTCCGCCTCCTTCCTTGCCATTTCCATGATGATACTTCCTTGCTCCAACACTCCGTTTATAGCGGACTGCACATTTTCATTCTTTATATTCTCTTTATGGATGGCCTCATACAATGCCGCCAACGGCTGTTCCGCCTTTATCAGCATCCACGAGCTTCTGAGGTGGTGTATCCAGCCGTCCAACGCCTCCATGTCCCCGGCTTCCGCCGCCTTGCGCACTCCGTCCATGTCGGATTGTGTCGTGATTGCCAGTTTTTCCAATGTGCGACGCCTATCACCGAAAGCGAGCAAGTGCGAAAGGTCTATATTGTTTATACCCTTTGGCTTGACGCAATTTTCCGTGACGGCCAGCAACTCGCCTATGGAATAGGGCTTGTACAGCACGGCGGCGAACCCTTTTGCTTTCAGTTCACCTTCTTTCACATAGCCTGCGGCGGTGGCGGCAACTATGGGGATAGTCTGCGAGTTGCCGATTTCCGACGTGCGCAGCAGTTCCAGCACCTCGTAGCCGTTCATCTCCGGCATTTTCAGGTCGGTTATCAGTAAGTCATAGTCTTTCATACGCATCAGGTCGGTCAGTCCGTCCACGCTCTGGCAAGTGTCGCACTCCACGCCGCTTTGCCTGTACATTTCCTTCATCATGTCCAACAGCATCCCGTTGTTATCAATTGCCAGCACGGAGCTGCCGGACAATGCGGGATGCTTCATGCCTGTCTTTCCGCCTGTTGCCGTTTCCTGCGCCACGGGCAATGGCAGAGTCACAGTGAAACGGCTTCCTTTTCCTGGTACGCTCTCCACCCTGACGGTACCGCCCATCAAGCGCACAAGGTGGCGGACTATGGCAAGTCCCAGCCCGAAACCATCTTCCGTCACTGCGTTGCCCAACCGCTCGAATGGCTTGAATATCAGCGTCAGCTGCTCTTCGGTCATGCCCGTGCCCGTGTCATCCACGGTCAGGGTGAATGTGCCGTCCTTATAATCTGTGCTTAATGCGACTGTGCCGCTTGGGGTGAATTTGATTGCATTGGAGAGCAGATTGCTGCCGATGCTCAGGATGCGGCTTCTGTCGCCGCAAACTATCTCGTCCGCTCTGCACTCAACCCTGAGGAAAAGCCGTTTCCCTTCCGCCAGCGGTCCGAACTCTGCCTGTAGGGTTTCGGCGACGGAACGCAGCCTGAACGGTTTGATATTTGGAGTCTCTTTGCCACTGTCAAGTCGGAAATACACCAGCAGGTCGTTTATCATTCCCGCCATGCGTCCGGCGGCGTTCCTTACGGCTTGGGCATGGCGCATGCGGCTGTCCGCCTCCGTGTCGTTCAGCAACAGTTCGGCGTTGCCACCAATGGCAGTCAGCGGAGTCCGTAGCTCATGGGTGACGTTCCGGATGAGGTTGCGCCTGAAACGTGCCAGTTCATCGTTCGTGCGCTTGCTTTCCTGCAGTTCGCCGATAAGCCTCTCCCGTTCCTTCCGTTCGTCGGCGTTCCGTTTCATTTCCCTATGGATGGCGAGATAGGAAAGCAGCAACAGGACGATGGCGGCAGACAGGGTGGCGGTGAACAGCTGCGCGGACAGAGCTTGCGCTTCCGATATCTTTCGCTCCCGTTTTGCAAAGGCTTCCCGTGCCTGTGTGTCAAGGCTGTGTATCAGCCGTTCCAGTTCTGCGTTCAGCGCCCGGTTGCGGACACGCAGGCTGTCAGAGCAGGCATCCATTTCCGCCGCCTGCCGCCGTTGCAGCTCTATCAGGTTGTCGCTGAATTTATGCAGTTCCCCGGCCGACGGAAGCACTTGCACTTTCTTCTTTCCGCCAAACACTCCTGCCAGCCCGCTTTTCTTCCGTGTCACTGTGCGGACGCGCGTCGCCCTCCTCGCTACTTCTGGCAGACGGTTCACCAGAAGGCTGTCAGCCTCGTCCTGCCGTTCCACCGCTTCCATGACATGGCGGAGGTGTGTTTCCTTGTCGGCCAATAGGGTGCGGAGCGTGTCTATCTGTGCCGGGTGCACGTATTCCGCGCAACGCGGCTTTACCGACAGCAGCAGACTGTCCGTGCGCAGGCGATATGTGCAGTAGCAGAGGTAGTCTGCCTCGCGCCAACCCATGACACCCTCGCCCAGCAGAGAGAGCCGGATGATGCGGTCGCGGACGGTATCCATATCGCAGCGCACACGGCGTATGTCCTCCACGCCGGCCTCTATTTTCCTTATTTGCGCACGTTCGTAGAGCATAATGGCGGTCAGCCCTCCGGCGACGGCCAGCAGGGCAAAGTATCCCGCCAATATTCTGTATTGCAGTTTCCTTTCTTTCTTTTCCATTGTATGTTGTCTGTCAGGGCAAAAAAATCCCGGCAGTCGTGTGTTGGCGGCTGCCGGGCGGTATCTTATATGCCGGGCTTGCTTCCGTATGTGCTGTGGCTGTCCTCAGATGTCGTCTTCCTCCACGGCGGCGGTGAGGTGGCGCACCAGCGCCACGCCTCCGTCGTGCACGGTGTAGAACACACACCACGTGACGTGCGGCACGCCCTGCATCCTGAACCGCGTCCAGAACGTGTCCTTGCCGCAGAAACGGATGAACGCATCGGGGGTGGCTTCCCTGCGGCGTGGCAGGGGGCGCAATGCACGGGTTATGCGATGCAACAGCAAGGGCGTGAACTCCTTTTCCCTTATGTTCGTGGGACGTGTGAAGCGCATGGAATAAACTTTTCCCGTTTCTTCGGACAGACGGCGGCGCACTTCGGGCAGGTAGCGAACGTCGCCGCGATCCGCGTCGTCGAAGGCGGGGCACAGCGTGTGCGCCGTCACCGAACGCGCCATGTCGCCCTGCTCCTTCGTGTCCAGCCCGTGCGACCGCAGGAAGGCGTTAAGCTCCCTGCCATGCACGTGCAGGTCGATGTCGATCCGCGAGGGGGTTCCGTCGTCATCCCTGAAGAGCGTGATTCCGTTGTACTGTACCATCACGTCTTACTTGATTTCCTTTCCCTTGTACGTCACCTTGTCTAATGTCTCCAGAGCCTTGGCCGCCACCTCGGTGGGCAGGGGCGCGTAGTTCAGTCGCGAGGCGATGACCTGCGCTTCGGGACCCGCCAGCCAACGGAGCACGCACACCGTGGCTTCCGCCTCACCCCGGCTGCGCCCGGCATAGTCCTGCTCCTTGTAAAGCATCACCCACGAGAAGCAGCTGATGGGGTACGCTTCCGGAGCCGTGCTGTTGGTGATCATGATGTTGGTGGCCGACGCTTCGCGGGCGGCTGCGGCTATGCTCTCTGCCGTGGGGAGCATGAAGTTGCCCGCCGCATTCTGTATTTCAGCGCGTTGCAGGTTATAGGCCACCGAGTAACCCGATGAGGCATAGCCTATCGCGCCGGGGATTTTCTCTATCAGTGTGGCAATGCCGGGTGTGCCAGTGGCGGCCACGCCGTGAGGAAACTGCGGGTGCATGCCCGTGCCCACCGATGACTTCCATTCTCCGCTCGTCTGGCTCAAGTAGTAGGTAAAGGCGTAGGTCGTACCGCTACCGTCCAGTCGGAAGATGGGGTAGATTTCCTTGTCGGGCAGTTGCTTGCCGGGGTTCACGGCGGCGATGCGCGGGTCGTTCCAGCGCGTCAGCTCGCCGAGGTAGATGTCTGCCAGCAGTTCGCCCGTCAGCCGCAAGTTGTCCACGCCCTCCAGGTTGTAGGCTATCTCCACCGCACCCACGCACATCGGCACGACCACGGCCTGTGCGGGCAGACTGTCGAGCTGCTCGCGGGTGGGCGGCACATCGATGCCTACAAAGTCAGTTTGCAGGTTGCGCAGGCTTTCCATGCCCTTACTGGAACCGATGCCTGCGTAGGTGACGGGTACGCTGTTACGCTGCCAGTAGGCTTTGAACGCCTCGTTGTAGAAAGGCAGGGGGAAGGTGGCTCCGGCAGCGGTCACTACCGTGCGGCTTCCGGCCGGCACTTTGTCTTTCGTCTCGCCGGAGGCCGTCATCGCCGAGGCCAGCAGGATGAACGCCACGCACAGCGCGCTGATTGCAGCCGTCGGAAGTGTTCCGCCCGGCTTGCTGAAGATGTTTCTGAATTTCATAATCGTTGAATTTTTTAATTTGTTGTTATAGTATTTTTATGTTTCCGTTTCCTTGTCCGTTTCCGCTTTCCGACGTGGTTTCGGGTCTTGCCCGGCATCATTTGCAGCCGTGTGGCATAGGGGCGGGGCGGCACGTATGCCATGCGGTTGCGTCTTTGTGCCATCTGGATACCCCGACAAGTGCTCCTGCCGTTGGCCGGACTGGTTTCGTGGTCGTTAAGGAAAGAGGAAAAAGCTCCTCCGACGCTCTGCGTCGTTGATGCCTGTCGCCGGAGGGGCTTCGGTTATTGTTGCTCCCAAGGTATACTTAATCCCGTAAGAACCTCAATAGTATTTCCGCCACCACTAATCATAACAGTTGCTTTTTTCCATCCCAAGAAACTCCAAGTATCATCACCATACAAATAATCACTAATAAACATCTGACTATCATAATCTATGATGACTTCACCTGTTGGAAGTTCTATACTATAAATATAATAATCATTGTTGATATCTGTCATATTAAATTCTACATACTCCGAGATTACACCTCTCTGTAGAGTTAAGGTGTATGTTACTGGTACCTGTGAAGACCAATCCCAGTTAACATCGACTTTATATAACTTCAATATGATTTCATCAGTGTTTAATATTTCGTCTCCTGTATAAAGGAATCTGACTTTTGAAGTGTTGTAAACTGTCGGTTCTGGTTCTGTATCTTCTGGAATATCTAAAAATTCAGTGTCAGACAGTTGCATAATGTTTATTGACATGCCAGCTGTGATTGTCACTTCTGTTGAGAATATTGGAGTTGTCTCACCTGTTTTCCTGATTTCCAAATCACCTGTCAAATTTTCGGTCGGGATGTAATTTATTACATTATTCTGTAGTTCTTGGTCGTTAAACCAAATAGTATAGCTATCGGCCTCATTTGTAAATATGACAGATGGAGTCATCGGGATAAATTTGTCCTCACTGTAAATGTCAATCCTATCTCCGATTTTTATAAATTGTATATTTTGTCGTTCTTCCAATGAGATATTTTGACTGAATACTATATTCCCATTTTCTTTTTCATGAATTTCAAGAAGTCCGTTTGGAGTATTCCGTGGAACTATGCCGTTGGCTCCTTCTTTCCCTTCAAACACAAAAGTATAATTTTGCTCTATGTCTTCAGGATAGAAAAAGGAAAATGAATATTCATAATATCCAACATCCCAATTATCTCCTTCTGTATCGCATCCAAAAAATGACAAAAAGCAGATAAGCAAACAAGTAAAGCAAACGTATTTTTTCATTTTCTCTTTTTTAAGAGCGGTTGAAGAGTGTGACTTAAAAAGATACACACTCTATCAACCGCTCAGTTAGTTACATTTGTCATCTAACCCAACTTTCTGTCAACCAGTTGCTATTTGCCGCAATAGCACCACGATAAGTAGTGGGGGTGAACCAGCTGTCCAAACCGTTAAAGTCGGCACCTTCATTAGCAGGACTTGCGTTAGGTCTTAATGCTCTGGCATTTTTATATGCTCCCCATTCAGAGGTTAAACCAATACCAGATGCATCAACTAAATCATTGTTGTTACCAATTATGCCTCCTACAATTTCATTACCAGAAGGCTGAGAACTAATGATATTATTTTCTAATACACTATTATCCAAACGAGGTGAATCTGTAAAATAAATTCCTATGGGATAGCCATAAAGAATACTGTTCTTTAATGTAAACTCACATCCTCTACGGAAATTTGCAGCAGATTTCAAAGATTTACCATCGCTCATAGCAGAAGCTGCAACTTGACCTGTACTTGTACCTATAATTGTAAGATTACTGATGGTAGGATGAGTGTAAGGGGTAGAAGCGTAAGGTTCGTCCCCTTCATTGTCACATTCGATACCGTTCGGGTCTTTGGTAAACAGAGTACCGCTTGCATCTACTGTAGCCACAAGGAACTGAAGCTTGCCACGATAACCAAAATCGAAATCGAAAGCGTCATCGTGTGTGCTGGTAGAAACCAAATACTTGCCATTTACTGTACCACCGAAGAATTCGAAACCGTCATCCTCGCCATAATAAGCCTGGCAGTGGTCAAAGGTAGTACCTGCACCTACTCCACCAAAGGTAAAGGCATTCAATTCATTGTCTGTATGTACATTAGCACCGGCATACTCTACACGTACATACTGAATAGTTCCGGAATTGTCGTTAGCATTGTTGCCACCATAAGAAACATCAACTCCGGCAGGAACAGATGCCTGCTCAATACCTTCGATGTATTGTGTTTCTGTCTGGTTGATAGGAGCATCACCCAATATTACGAGACCACCCCAACCGCCGGGAGTCTGATGTCCTGACTCAGCAGTCATGACAATCGGGTTAGATGCTGTACCACGAGCATCAATCATACCGTCACGGGTAATAATCAAAGCCGATGCTTGTGCAGGGTCGGCATTGTACTTACCGATGATTTTCGTTCCGGCAGGAATCGTCAAGGTGGCACCACCTGTAACATACACCTTTCCATTCAATGTAACCTCATCGTAATTCCACGTGGTGTTGGTGTTGATTACACCAGACACGGTAATGGAACGGGCTGCACGGGTGTCCACACTGTTAATCACCTCGTCTTCGTTCGAGCACGAAGTCATGCTCATGCCAGCTGTAAGCACTCCGGCTAACAGCAAGGCTGAAAAAATGGAATTTTTCATTTGTTAATTAAAATTTTAATTGAACATATTGGAAACTCCGTCAAAGAAAAGCGGAACCGTGAACCACTGCTTTGCTTTTAATGTCTATATCGGGGACAAATGGCAGATGTAACTTGTCCGCATGACAAGCATATAGGCACTGTCGATTGTCCATAGACACCATTCTGTTACTTGACTGGTATTGGTCGGCTTTCTTGTCTTCGTCTCCATTTTTTATTTTGTATCTTAGTATATTTATTTAGAATTTATATCCTACCGACAACGAAAGGTTTACGCCTTTTTTGATGCGGCTCATCACCCAATCTCCGTTGTTATAATTCATATCTGATGTGAGGTCAGTATTTGAGTAGCTACAATTCCGGTAAACTACGATGTCCTCGTTGAGAATGTCGCTGGCATTGAACTTCACTTCCAATTTATCATTAAGGAAATGTCCGGTAAGCTGAATGTCGAGCACATTGCGCGGAGCCTCATACTGGTCGTGCATTGTCGCATCTCCTGCATAAACCAACTTGCGTCCGTTACGCCCATAATTGATGGCTGCACCGAACATTTTGCCGTCATAAGCCAAACCTGCGTTAATGGTATAGGGAGCCAAGCCTTGCAAAGGGCGGCTACGGTCTTCCATTTGCGAACGATTTTCCGTTCCGGCCGCCTCGCTCATTAACTTGTCCAAGTTGTAAGTGACATCACCTTTCAGAAAAGTGGCGTTACCGCTCAAGTAGAGGTCTTTCAGGAACGAACCGGGAGCAAGGAAACCGAGCGACTTGCGCACGTTAATTTCAATGCCTTTCACCGAAGCGTCATCTATATTGAACGGATAGAGCACATACTGCAATTCGTTGGTCTGGCGGGTTACCATTTCGATAGGGTCTTTGAATTTCTTGTAGAATGCGCTGACCGAAAGCACTTCACCCGCCTGCGGATACCATTCCAAGCGGAGGTCAAAATTATCGGAATGCGATTGACGGAGCTGCCCCATACTTCTAATCTCCACACGATCGTCCACGTTGTAATACGTACATGGCGTTAATTCTCGGAAATCCGGACGAGCTATGGTGCGGCTGTAAGCGAAACGGGCGTTCAGGTTATCCGTGATATTATATACCAAAGTGGCGGCAGGCAGCCAGTCGGTTTTCTTTACAGTTACTGTGCTGTCTTTTGTTACTTGCTCATTTCTGTCAAAAAATGTAGTGTACACTTCCGTATTGGCATCTTCCATACGCACACCGGCAGTAAGGTGCAGCTTGCGGAAGAAAGTGAACTCACCCATCAGATAGGCGGCATGGATATTCTGCTTTCCTTCATAATAATCAGCAACACTTCCACCAAGACCGCTTGTCACATAATGGATGGCGCCACTTGCAAAGTTTTTAGGGTCATACAATTCTGTTAGGTTAAAATGAGCATCTCTTAAGGCAACCCAAGTCTCCCAATTTTCACTATCGCCGGATGGAGGCATACCATGCAGGTATTGTTGCTCATAATCAGAAGTGCGGAAGGTACCTATATATCCTGCTTTAACAATCTGTTTATTACCTGAGATAACAAAAGGATGTTCAAGATTCAATCCTATATTTTTCTTGCGTTCTTTCAGATTGCTGTACATCAGATGTCCTTGCTGTATCTCAAATGGACTAGTAGTTATACTTTGATTCCAGCTAATTATACCTTCTTTCATATCGCCTTGTACAATACCTTGTGCGTAACGATCGTCGGGATTGGTACGCTCCACCTGATTGAACGAGGCATTCCATGTCACGATAAGGTTTTCGTCAAAAAGTTTGTGCTCACCGTCAAGCTGGGTCTGCCAAAGCTGGCTACGCATGGGTACGCTGTATTGCTCATAAGTATTAAATTTTGTAGTATATCTATGTATGTAACGTTCGAGATTGGTATGCGTAAATCGGTTGTTGAACATATTGCGCCACGTGATTTTATGATTGGGCATTTCCCAACCCACATTTGCCACCGCACCTATGGCGGAAACCATCTTGTAACGCTTGCCAGGTCCGTTCAGGCTGTCATTTGATATGGTCTTCATTTCCTTGTATTCCTCCACGGTCTGCTCGTTGCGGTATGTGAGGGCGGCCACGAAGCCGATTTTCTGGTTGTAGCCGAACTCAAAAGGCGCACCTACGGTCAGCGAATAGTTCTGTACGGGCATGCCCTTGTAACGCTTCATGCCGAAAGTGTTTTTCAGCGCGGCGTTCTGTGCACCTAATTCCAGCGCGGCATCATCGCGCCCGGCATACCATTTGCGGTCGTCCACGTTGCCGAAGAACCAGTCGGACTTGAAACGTGTGTTGCTCATGAAGTCCTTGCCTGTGCTAAGCGTGTTCATGCCCGTGCCGAGAGAGAGGTTAAAAATCTTCTTGTTGGGTACGGCGAGCGTGTTCACCTCCACAAGACCGCCCGTGAACTCACCCGGAAGGTCAGGGGTGAAGGTCTTGGCGATAGTCACGTTATCCACCAGTCCGCTCGGTATCACGTCGAAAGCGAAGTTGCGGCGATTAGGTTCCGTGGAAGGCAGCGATGCGCCGTTGAGCTGCACGTTGTTGTAGCGTTCGCCCATGCCTCGCACGTTGACATATTTACCGTTGTCGATATTGACACCTGCCACACGGCCCAATACCTGCGCCACGTTGTTGTCCGATGTCTTTTTCATCAGGTCGGCACTGATACCGTCGCTCATCGCCACCATGTTCTTCTGCTTGGCATATAGGGCGTTGGCGCTGGCCTTGTTGTAGGTGGCTGTCACCACCACTTCACCCAACATCTCGCTTGCCTCCTGCAAAATCACATCCAGCGGAGTGCTTTTCCCGGAATTGATTTTCACGTCACTCACGCGCATGGTCTGATAGGAGATGCAGGACACTTCCACCGTAAAGCTGCGTGTGGGAAGCCCGCTGACGGTAAAATTGCCGCGCAGATCGGTAGCTGCCCCTTTGCCCGATAGCTCAACAATGCGCACCGTAGCGCCCACGATGGGGAAGCCGTCCTTATCGACCACCGTACCCGTCAGGCTTCCGCTGCCCGTGCGGGGCTGCTGGCCGGAAGCCGAAGCCGTGCTCCCTGTCTTATAAACGGCATACGTGCGTTCGCCCGTCTTCTTGTAAGAGTAGGCCGTACCCGAAAGGCTGGCCGCCAAGTCCTTTTCAAGGGATGAACTGCGCAGCGGCGCGGCACTGACCCTTGCCATCTGTGCGGCATCGTAACCGATGTCCACCCGGTATTTGCCGATGATACGGTTCAGACGTTTGTCCATCGTCTCTGACGGATAGCTGCTTTCGTGCGGGCCTGCCGACTGTGCTACAAGGCTGACATGGGCCGCAGCAGGGCAAACGGGTGTTCCTGCAAGCGCACCGGCGAGCAGAACAACTGCCATTTGCATCTTAGAGTATAAACTCCACTTTCTCATTTTCTTTTTGTCTTTTAATTGGTTATTTGTTAATATTCAATGAATTACATTGTCTCACAGCCGTTCGCAAAAGGGCATAAGGATGGCCGTTCCTCCTTGCGGGGGAAATTTCAGGCTTGCGGACAGCACCCGACCGTCCGCCCGTTCACAAAATGGCTGTTATGGGCACAAGCCGCTCTTCCGTAGAGGGCGGTTCGCTATTTTATGTTGTTCGCCGGGGTAACGATGACCCGGCTACCGGATATTCTATACTCGGCGGCATAGACGGAGCATACGCCCCGCATCACATTGTCGAGCGTAGGGCTGGCATGACGGAACGAGAACGTGATTTCAGCATCGGAAGGGATGGCATCATCCTCGATGACAAGCGTCTTGCCGAATGACTGCATGACTTTCATCTTCAACTCGTCCACCGTAGAGGCATCGAGGGTGAACTCTCCGCGCATCCATTCGGTGGCCTCGTCGGCATCCACCTGCGCCACGCTCGCGCTGCCATCGGCAATGTGGTAGGTCACCTGTCCGCCACGGTTGTATTTGCCGTAGGTGACCGCACTCTTTTCGTTGGTGACTTCCACGCATCCGCTGCACACCGTCACTTGGCGGATGTCCGTTTCAGGATAAGCCATGACGCTGAACGACGTGCCGTGTACCACCGCCTCGATGCCGTCCGTCCTTACTACGAACTGGCGCGTGGAATCCGTAGCCACATCGAAAAACGCCTGCCCGCGCAGGGAGACCGTGCGCCGCTGTTTTCCGAAGTCTTCCGCCAGAGCCAGACGGCTGCCGCCTTTCAGATAGACCTCCGTACCGTCCGGCAAAAGCACCGTGGTGTCCCTGTCGTACCTCCATTCGGCATTGCCGTCTCCGGACGCAATGCACTTCTGTGTGTCGCCTTTCCACCATTGCAGGTAAGAGAGGCCGAACACTAAGGCTATGCAAGCGGCTATACCTGCGTAGCGGAGCAGGTTGCGGCGGACAACAGCGCGTATCGGGAAAGATTTTTGCGGACGCTCCTCATCTTGATTTATCCCCAATCGTCCTGCAATCGCCTGAAAGGTCTTTTCACTCCATTCTTCTTGTTCTTCAGAAGTGAGTTCCTTTTCGGCGCAGGGCTTGATGGTTGTCATGATGATGTCGGAGAGTTCATCAACGGTTTCTTTTTCTTCGTCCGTAGCTTTACCGTCCATATATTTACGGTAGAGTTTGTTCATCCGTTCCCAAAGTTTGCGTTCCTTTTTGCCTGAAACGCTGCGGCGGTTGTCGTCTGACGTTGGCATGGTCTGTCTGGTTTTTATTGTTTATACTTTATTTTATCAGTCATTTTACTTTCAAGAAGGATTACCCCTCTATATGTAATTCGTAGCGGACAGGGCGAGTGTTACCCAATTTTGCGTTAAGAAACATTAAACAGGGAAATTTTCTTCCCGAACGTCCGCTTTCGCAGGGCTTCCTCCGTCCGCACATTCCGCACTTCCGAACTTTACCCCTCTATATGTAATTCGTAGCGAACGGGGCAAGTGTTACCCGATTTTGCGTTAAGAAACATTAAACGGGGAAATTTTCTTCCCGAACGTCCGCTTTCGCAGGGCTTCCGCCATCTGTGCATTCCGCACTTCCGAGCTTTGCCCCTCTATATGTAATTCGTAGCGAACGGGGCAAGTGTTACCCGATTTTGCGTTAATAAACATTAAACAGGGAAATTTTCTTTCCAACCGTCCGCTTTTGCGAGCTTCCGCCATCCGGATAACCCTTTGCAAAGCCTGAATATGCCTGCCGCCAAGATTGGTCAAGACAGGCTCTTTTCTTTTCCGGCTCTTCATCCTAACGCACTGTCAACATCCACATAATAATTTGAAGGATTATTGCGGTCCACATAAACGCGCACTTTCCTTTTAGGGTCTATCTCATAACTCTCATACCAGAAAGAACCGCTCCTGAAAAGGTATATCCGCCCGTCGGATGCCGTATAACGGCAACTCACGATGATGGGATGCCGTCCGTTCATGCTTTGGTTGTCATCTTCACGGATGCCTGTTATCTCCGCCTCCACTGTA
>CABIXF010000002.1:173403-191018 GCA_902362595.1 Bacteroidaceae bacterium
GATTCGTGATTTGCCCCACGCATGGCCAAGATAACAGCCTGCACAGGTGTAGCTTCTGCTTTGAATGTGTGACCGCTGGTATAGATGAAGATACAGACGGTAAACAGGATGATGCCCACCAGCACAAATATTCCGCCGAAAATGCGAACAAATGCCTTGTCTTTTTTCTTGCCCCGGACCAGTGCTTTTTCTTTGTTGTAACGCATAATTGTAAAAGGGTCGTTTAATGAAATATCAACTTCTTATATCATTAAAGGATTGCTTCCTATATGTAATTCGTAGCGGACGGGGCGAGTGTTACCCGATTTTGCGTTAATAAACATTAAACGGGAAAATTTTATTCCCGACCGTCCGCTTTTAAGGGCTTCAAACAATTACACAGATTCGTAACCGAAACGAAACATCCATTCGTTACATTCGCTCCCCAAATAACTGATAGCGGTATGAGGAACGATACAGACATACGGAAAGAGGCGTACCGGCGAATCTTAAAGCGGGAATTGTGCTGGTGGCTGGTTGCCATAGCGGGTGGATTGCTGCTTGCCGGAGTGTTCAGCGGGTCGGGAATAGTAAATCTTTTCCTGCATGGCTTCCAAGGCATCGGGAGTTGCTGGGCGGGTATAATCTGTCTGGTGGTGACAGGCTACATCGCCTATTCCCTGCTGGGCATCCTGAGGGAGAAGCGGAAGCTGATAGGGCATGGCATCCAGGCCGAAGCCGTCGTCACGGCCATCCAGAAAGAGATAGATGTCGAGGAAGGCGGAGAGGCTTTCGTGGCAGTCTATGAATTCACCCTGCCCGGCGGTCGGAAATGGCAGGTTAAGGAACAGCTCAACGGCTCGCAGGCGGGGCTGTTGGGACTGATTGAGGTGGGAAGCCGCGTGCCCGTTTTCGTGGACCGCGACCATCCGTACAAGTTCTACTTATATACGCACCTCCTTGTCCGCCAATTCTATGAGGAGAACAAGACGTTTGTCAACAGCTTGGAAAAACTAAAGAGGCAGGGCACAAACGTGGGAAACATTGGCGAAGCGATACTCAGACACCAGGAGAGGGGGCAACGGGTGTTCCGTAGCCGTCGCAGATGGAGGTGGCTTCCATCGGCTATCGTTGCTTTTGTCATGGTCTTAGTAACAGCATTCGGCTACATAATATACAACAGGTTTGAGACTTACGTGCTGGTTTCCGATCTGAACCTCCCGCCCGGTTTCAGCTACTACAATGCTTATGCCACGGAATTGCACGAATACCTCCCCGGAAATAACAGATGGAGCTATACCGACGAGGACGGATATGAAGACTGGACGTCCTCCTGGCGCTTTACCGACAAATGCAAACGTCCCATGTTTGTGGTGTGGGGCACACAGGGACTGACGCACACCAGGACAAGCAGTATGTTGATGATTCCCGAAAGCTATCGCGACAGGCTGGACAAATATATCTACGACATGAATGCAGACCTGAAGCCGAAGTTGCAGAGCCTGCTGGAAGGTTTTGCGCCACGCGCAGGAGTCTGCATCCTTTCTCCGGCGTTGGAGGACACGATGCAGATAGAGGGCGGAGGATATTGGCCGTTGCTCACCCTGGGAGGTGCGTGTGCGACAGCTGCCGCTGAAATCCGTCTGGAAGCATCGGGCGTTAATCCGGATACCTTGAGGGTAGACAAGACAACAATTTTCTACTACGCAACTATAGAAGCAGTGTCCGACAGAGACACCCTTGCCACGGATGCAGTGACACGGATAGCCGGCGGCGTGGAACGTTTCGGAGTGTTGTATGCCTCCGTCGGAATACAAGGATTCAGACTGACATCAGCACGCAGCACACCCTTCAACCAGGCCACACCCCTTGCCACGGCTTCGTTGCTGGGCAGACTGATGCGTTACAAGGACCACCTGTTCCGGGAGCACCCTGACATCTATGAAACGCAGGACTACCTGGAGCTGACGCTGAAAGACAAGAGATGGATTACCTACTACACCTTAGCCTGCGCAGAGGTAGGAGGACGGCGTGTGCTGAACGTTTTTGCTTTGGTGGGCGACCACCTCTTGGTTATCTTTATGGAAGGAGCGGATGTATCCGAAGAAACGCTGATGAAGAAAGCGGGCGAACTGATGCTGGTTGCCAAGGATAATTTGCCTTAAACACGTTTTTTTCCGTTCTCATCCCACCACACTGTCAACATCCACATAATAATTGGAAGGATTATTGCGGTCAACATAGACACGCACCTTTCTTTGGGGATCTATCTCGTAACTCTCATACCAGAAAGAACCGCTGTGAAACAGGTATATACGCCCATCGGATGCCACATAACGGCAACTCACGATGATGGGATGCCGTCCGTTCATGCTTTGGTTGTCATCTTCACGGATGCCTGTTATCTCCGCCTCCACTGTATCGCCGGTAGCAAGCAAGCGGGCTATTTTCTGCCGGTGTCTCCGCCTTACCAGAATAAAAGCCAGTCCCATACCGGCAAACACGAACGCCATGGCCATCAATAGGCCGATTATCCAATTGTTATCATCCAGATAACGCACCTCTTGGGGATTGTCATTGCGGTAATAGACTGTAATCTGCTTGCCCGGATGCATGGACGATGAAGACAGATTGAGCGTGGAAGTATAAGTCTTTCCGCCGACTGTGTATTCCACCACCGGTGTGCCCAGCGATTCGTGATTTGCCCCACGCATGGCCAGGATAACTGCCTGCACAGGTGTAGCTTCTGCTTTGAATGTGTGACCGCTGGTATAGATGAAGATACAGACGGTAAACAGGATGATGCCCACCAGCACAAATATTCCGCCGAAGATGCGGACAAATGCCTTGTCTTTTTTCTTGCCCCTGGCCAGTGCTTTTTCTTTGTTGTAACGCATAATTGTAAAAAGGTCCGTTTAATGAAATATCAACTTCTTATATCATTAAAGGATTGCTCCCTATATGTAATTCGTAGCGGACGGGGCGAGTGTTACCCGATTTTGCGTTGAAAAGGCTTAATGCGATACTTTCTAGGTCTTTCCCTATGAATTTTACCTTTTATTATAAATGTTACTGGCACGTAACACGAGTGTCACACTGTATGGCTAATTTTGCATCGTCCAAAAATATAAATATTATGGATGTTTCGGCTTTAGGACAAGATAAGGAAGAAGATGATTTCCAACTGCTTTCTGCCATTGCGGAAAACATGGATACGGCAGCATTCACACGTCTTTACGGCAAGTATGCGAAGTGGGCTTTCGGGCTATTCTATTCGCGGACGGGCAGTAAGGAGGCCGCATCCGAACTGTCACAAAACCTGTGGATGTACGTATGGGACAATGCGGGGAAAATCATCGGGAAACATGACGAAAAACGGCATACAATAAAAGGCTTGCTTTATGCCGTCATAGCCAAACGCATATTGGATTTCTACCGGATGGTGGAGAGTTGCCATAACATTGTGTCGTTGGACGACGAGGAAATATGGCGCATGGTGGTGAACATCGCGGATAACAACCCGACGGTATTCTCCAAACTGGATGTGGAAGCCATCCATGCGATTACCTATGAAGTGCTTGAAAGGTTCGGTGAACTGGACAAAAAGGTCTTCGTCAGTATGAAGAATGGATATACAGCCAAAGAGGTGGCTGACATGTACGGATTTACGGAAGCCACCGTCAGGAAAAAAGTGTGCGTGATGACAAAGGAAGTACGTCTGAAACTGTGTGAGGCCGGATATGTGTCCGCCATCCTTTCGTGCGTCATCCAGAACATGCCGCTTTGATTATCATGTCCAGTTCCGTCATTCATAAATCCCTGACCATTCCAAATTATTGAAATAGTAACTGTATTCGCAGTTTCCTTTCCACCTGCTTAAAGGCACGTACATGCTCAGTCCGCTGAAATGTTCCTGACTGATGGATAACTTGTTGATGAACTGCGGCGTGGCCGCCTTGTAAACGACGGTGCGGCGCAACTGCGCGTCGAACTCGTCCGTCCGCCCTCCCGCAACGGTGTGGACTATATCGCCCATGTCGAAAAACACGTTGGGCACGTTGTCCGTGTGGTACGCCTGCAAGACAGACGTGTCCAAAGCCTCCATGTCGTGCAACCTGCCTTGCAGGACGTTCCGGGTGGCAGTGAAAAGTCCGCCAAGTTCGGCGGCATCCACCAGCGCGATTGTGGCCGAGCGCAGTATGTCGTGCCCCATACTGTTGTAGTGGCCGTAATAGGCGACGCAGGCCTGTTCCAAGTCCTCCACGCCGCCAAACAGGTACGGAAGCACCTTCGCATAAGGGATGCCCGAAGCGTCATGGTCGGCTTCCGCAAGTACCTCGGTGGGCGAAGCTATCAGATAGTCCGCCTTGTTGCGCATTTCATACAGCCCTTCTATACACCCCATCAGGCATACATCAAACCAGATATATTCCGCCACATTATCAGGGAGGGCATCAGCCAATGCATCGATTTCCATCACGCCGGACGAGGAGGCATTCACTGGATGGTTGTCGATGCCGATGTAGCGTGTGCGCGGGAATCCGTCAACCGCATTCCCCCTCGTGCCTTGCGGCACAAGATCGGAATCGTAACCACCTGGCAGCCAACCCATCGAATGTGACCAAAGCACCAGTCCGAAACGGTCGGACGGAACAAGCTCCTTGGCCTCGCTTATCACCCGCGCCAGCGTTTCCGGACTGGCGGAGTTCTCCTCCGCATACGACTTCAGCGGGACTTCCCCGCCTTGCTGCGTGATACTGAACAGGCGCGGCGTTTCACCTTCCCTGTCCACATAGACTACCGCCGTGCCCGCACTGCGCCGTGCGCCCTGCCTAAGCTGCGAGATGGTATAGTCCACTTCAGAGTCCATCGAGTTGTCGGCGGCCATATACACCAGCGTGGTATAGGACACAGGGTCGGGCGGTACGATTATTTCCTCGTCCTCCGAACAGGATGCCAGCGGCAAAAGAAGGCTGCAGCCCAAAGCCGCACGGAAAAACTTGCGCTTGTTCATATTCCTTTTTCAGTTTAATTTGTCAAAGGTAACGGTTTAATATGACAACAGGGTTACAATGGCGAGAAAAAAGCAGACGACAGGTCCGGTATATCACCGTCCTTGCCGTCCTCCCGTCACATTTTCACGCCCCGGTATTCCTTATGCTCGGGAATACCCGGCCTACCTATTATAATATGGTCACGCATAAAGTCATTGGCGGCAATCTCCGGCTTCGGCACGTTCTCCGATTTTGGTAAAGCCTGACCGCCGCCTGGTTCCTGCCCCTGACTTGGCGTTTCCTCATGCTTGGGGGCCAGTTCCAGCTGTATCTTGCGGTCGAGGGCGGCAAGGTCGGACTTCAACTGCTTCAGTTCATCCTCTTTTTTCCATGTCTTGCTCGCTATCTCCCGTAACTGCGGTATCTCGCGTTCCAGCACTTCGTTCTTTTCCTCGTACTGCCTGATGATGGCGGGGATGCGCTCCAACGCATTGAGGAAGTTCACGGCGGCGGCATGGGTGTCCGCCATCGCCAGATGACCGTTGTTGTAGCTGTACTTGTAATTTCCCTCCACGAAGAAACGGTTGTCGGTGAACTCCAGCCCCTCGCTGAGTGTCCGCTCGCTCACCACCTTCACGGGGAAGCCGTACAGCTCGCCGATGCGTTGGGGCACTCCGCCTGTCGTGGCGTTCTTTGCTATCTCCTGCAACCGCTTGCCGATGGCCTTCTCGTCGGTGGTGTCCAGCCCGTCAATCCGTATCGGATTGAGCCGGTTGCCGTCCCTGTCGGTTTTGGCGACTGCGGTGAACTTTTCCCAGTCCTCCGTCATGGCGGCGATGACAGCCCGGTTGTTCTTCAGCGTCGAAGTCTTGCTCTCCAGTTTCAGTTCCGAGTCGCGCTTGCCCCTATGGAATGACTTGCGCTCACCTTCCAGCGAGGCTATCTTCTTTTCGAGCTTTGCCTTGTCCAGCAGGTCCGTGTTGCCGGACAGTATCGCCATATATTCCGAGAAATTCATGCCCGACTTTTCGTCCATCGCCCCCTCGTCGATGGTTCGTGCGCCCATCGCGCCGCTTTTCAGCTGCGAGATGAATGTCTGCTTGCAATGCAGCAGGTTGAACTTGTACGAGTCCAGCGACTTCTCCACGGCGTAGATGATGACGTCCACCTTGTCCGCCGCATAGAGCTTGGCAATCTCGTTGCCTTTCCTGACCGCCCGGCCGTCACGCTGTTGCAGGTCGGATGGGCGCCAGGGACAATCTAAATGATGGATGGCGACAGCCCGGCGTTGGGCGTTCACGCCCGTGCCGAGCATACTCGTCGAACCGAATAGCACACGCACCTGCCCGTTGTTCATCGCCTCAATGACCGCCTTGCGTGCCTTTTCGTTCTTGCACTCCTGAATGAAGCGGATTTCGCTTGCCGGTATGCCGTAGTCCTCCACCAGCTTGCGCTTGATTTCGGTATAGACGCTCCAGCCGCCACCGGGCTGGTACGTGCCCAAATCCGAAAAGACGAACTGCGTCCCCTTATGCGCGTCATACCTGCGGTAATACTCCGCTATCATCTTGGCGCAATGGCTCGCCTTGTTGTCTGGGTGGTCCTCATACGCTGGGTCTATCATGCGCATGTCCAGTGCCATCTTCCTTGCATAGTCCGTAGCGATGAGCATCTTCGCTTTTTCCTCCGTTTCCGACAGCGGCGGTCTGCCTAATATCGTCGCGTCGCCCGACTTGGCGAACTGCATCAGCTTTTCGATGAACACCTCCTGGTCGGGCGTGGGCGGTATGTGGTGCAGTATCTCGTTCTTCTTCGGGCGGTCCACGCCCACGTCCTCCGCCGTGCGGTAATCGGTTATCTCGTTGTAGAACGCCGCCAGCTCCGGCACCTTGATGAAGTAACGGAAACGCTCTTTCTGCACGATGCTGTTCGTCACGTTGAACTCGAAGTCGGTCGTCTTCTTGGCGAATATCGCCGCCCATGCGTCGAAGCAACGGATGTCCTGTTTTTCCAGTGCCTTCGGGCGCAGGTACTTGAACAGCAGGTACAGTTCCGTCAGCGAGTTGCTGATGGTCGTGCCGGAGAGGAACGTCGCCCCCAAATCCCTGCCCGTCCGCTCCTGTATGGTGCGGATGGCGAACAGCAGGTTCAGCGCCTTTTGGCTTCCTTCGGGATTGCCCAGACCCGCCACACGGTCGTGACGGGTGGTGAACGGGGCATTCTTGAACTGGTGTGACTCATCTATGAACAGGTGGTCGATGCCCATCTGCTTGAAGTCCGCTACATCGTCCGTCCTTGATTTTATCGCATATTCCACCTTTTCCAGCTTGGCTTGCAGGTTAAACTTGCGTTTCTCCAATCCTTTCAGCATCGCCCGTGACACGTCCTTGCCCTGCTGCCGCAGCACTTCGAGGTTTTCCTCCACCGTGTCCAGCTCCTCCTGCAGGATGCGCTGCTGCAACTCCGGCGACTGAGGTATCTTCCCGAACTGGTCGTGCGACATGATGACGCAATCCCAGTCGTTGTTGCGGATGTCGTTGAAAAAGCGCACGCGGTTGGCGGCTGCAAAGTCCTTCTCCGAGGCGTAGAGGATGCGGGCGTTGGGATAAGCCTTGCGGTAGGTCTCGGCAATCTCGCGCACGTTGGCCTTCAGCCCGATAATCATCGGCTTGTGTACCAGTCCCAGACGCTTCATTTCATGTGCTGAAACGCACATTATCAGCGTCTTGCCGGTCCCCACCTCATGGTCCGCGATGCCACCACCGTTCTGTTTCAGCATCCAGATGCAGTCCTTCTGCGAGGGGTACAAGTCCATTATGCCCAAGCCTTTCAGATCCAGGTCCGGGAACTTCTGGTGCGAACCGTCGTACTTCGGGCGCACGAAACAGTTGAACTTGTCGTTGTACAGGTCGGTCAGGCGTTTCTTGAACTCCGGCGACTGTTCCTCCAACCACTCGGTGAAGCCGTTTCGTATCTCGTCAATCTTCGCGTTGGCAAGCTGTATGCCCTCGCTGTCGCGCACCTTGATGTCGTTCCCGTTCTCGTCCTTGCCGATGCTTTTCATCATGTCGGGGCAGGTGTTGTGCAGGGCGTGTTTCAGCAGGTTCATGCCGTCGTAGTTTCGGTAATAGCCTTTCACCAGGAACTCGTCCGTGATTTTCATCGTCTTGTAGGCGCATTTCACCGAATACTCGTCGAGGCTTTCCGAGTAGGTTATCCGTACCTCCGTATCGAACAGGCGGCTCATGTAGGCGGCATACACGCCCGTGGGTATCCAACGCTCCCCGAAGTTGAAGTCCAGGTCCTCGAAAGGGATTTGTTCGGGCACGGCATTTTTCAAAGCTTCAAGCGACTCCTGTGCCTGTGGTATCATCCCGTGGCCCTCATGTCCCTTTATCCATTCCTTCACGTCAGCTACTTTCTGCACCACGTTCCCGGCGATGAAGCGGTCTGCAATCTCGTAGCCGTCCGCCAGCGGGTTGTAGAACACTTTGCCTTTCAGGGCATCGAGCATCTCCGCCTGCGGCAGGTCGCAGAGTGATTCCATGTAGGGCAGGTTCACGCCGCCGTAGAGGTTGAGCGAGGCGGACAGGGCTTCTTCGGGTGACTCCACTTCGACAAGCGTTTCCTGCGAAAAGGAAACGGGATGGTCGAAGATGTCCGCCTTGACGAATTGCCCGTCCTCGCCGCGCTCCAGCGAGAGCATGTTGCGCCCCGAAGCGTCCATCAGGATGAGCTTGGCGTTGTGCTTGGCGTTCAGGTTGCCGTAGCGCATGACGAACTCGTCGTAGTAAGTGTTCAGGTTGCGACGCAGCAGGGCGTTCTCCTCGTGGTTCTCCGCTTCGTAAGCGTAAAGCCGCTCGTAGGTGTTGCGCAGGTCGATATAAAGTTGCGCTTTCTGCGCTTGCATCCCGTCCATGTCGAGCGGCTGGAAGGTCGCCCCGTACCGGGTGACATCCTTCAGCACCCCGATTTGGAAGCGGACTCCGCCCGTATGTTCCCAGACGAGCGAGCCGTCTTTCAGGTGCGGCTCCATGATGCCCTTGAAGGGGCGTGGTTTCATGGCTTCCTCCTTCCGGTGCTGCCGTTCCTCCGGTGTCAGGGCGGCTTCCTCCTCGTGCATCTCCCTTTCCACACGCTCAATCTGTTTTTTCGCCCGCACCTCGTATGCGTTCTCTATCGGATAGACAGTTTGTACCTTTTCCACTTGCTTGGCGGTATTGGCATCCATTTTCTCCTTTCCCATACGGCGCAGTTCCGCCCGTCGTTCCGGCGTGAGTGACATCATCATCTCGTAGAAGCCGTTGATGGGCGGGTTGGTTTCCCAGTCCAGACTGCGGTAAACGGCATCCTCCGGGTCATCGTCTATGGCAGGCTTCTCTACGGGCGGTTCGGGCTTGGGATGTTCAGCCTCTTTCGGCTTCACCTCTATCTGTTCCAGTTCCGACGGGGAAAACAGCGACTGTTCCTGCTGCTTCTTGCGTTTGGGCTTGCCGCCTTTCTTCCTCTCCGGTTTCAACCCGCGTTCCGCCATCCGCCGCTCTTCCTGCGTGTAGCCAAACAGGTCGTACAGGTCCATAACCGGGGCTTCGGAACGTTTGGCTTCCATCCCCTGCGCCACGGCTTGCACCGGATTTTCTTCTCTTTTCACTTCCGGCTGCATGGGCTGTACCTGCACTTGTGACTGCGTAACTTCCACTTGTGGTTGCACGACTATCGCCTTCCGGGTTTCCTGCCTTTCACCTTTGATGCCGTTGTAGCGTTCCAAGTCCAGCCGTGCCGACAAATCCGCCGACAGCATCCGGTACAAGTCCGTGGCGATACCCTCCACGCCGCCGCTGTGCGTATAGACCATGGCAGGTTTGCCGTAAGGGTCGGTATCCCTTTTCGCGTCGGTATGGATGATACGGTCGGGGTGTGTTTTATAGTAATTGTTGATTTCCAGTCCGTTTTCCCCGTCCGATAGGCCAGCAATGAAGTGGGCTTCGTCCATTGTTCCCCCGGTCTTGCCTTCGTGCTTTTGCAGGATAATCAGGTCGCTGCCCACTTCCGTGTTTGCGTTGTCCGTGAACAGGTTGCTTGGCAGACGGATGGCGGAAAGCAGGTCGGCATTCACCATCATTTCCCCACGTACCGCCATGTTCCGGCTGTCCATGACACCCTGCGAGGTGATGAACGTCACGATGCCGCCGTCCTTCACCGCGTCCAGCGCTTTCAGGAAGAAATAATTGTGGATGGTCTTTGACGCTATTCCGCGTATTTTGTCTTTCCCGTCCGCAAATGTTGGGTCGAACACCGCTATGTCCCCGAAAGGGATGTTGGATATGACAAGGTCAAACCGGTTTAGGAACGGCTTTTCTATCTTCTCGAAGCCTTCCGTGCGTATCTTCTGCTGCGGGTACAGGTGTCCCAGCATCTTGCCCGTCAGCAGGTCTTTCTCGAAAGCCATCACGTCCGCCTGCGGGTTGTCTGAAAGTACCGAGCCGATGAACGCGCCCATGCCAGCCGAAGGCTCCAGCACGAGCTTCGGGCGTACCTTCCTGTCGTGCAGCACGTCCGCGATGGTATCCGTGACGGCCTGCGGCGTGTAGAACGCCGTCAGCACCGAGGCTTTCAGCGAGTCCACATACCGCTTGTACTCCGTTTCATCCCGGCTGTTCTCTCGGATGATGCGGTGCAGCTCCACTGTCGGGGCGAACAGTTCGAGGTCGGACTTCGCCCAATGCACGGCGTCGGACAGTTCCCTTGCCGGGTTCAGGATGCACTTCAGGCCCCCGAAGCCGCAGTAACGCTCCAGCAGCGTACGTTCCCTTTCCGTCGGGATGCGCCGTTCCCGGTCAAGCGTGAACGCCGTGCGTACCGCCTCGATGTTGTCGCGCAGCTTCTGTTTCCTATTGAACACCATGGCCACCCTCCAGATAAAGCACGACGGTTCCCACCAGCTCCGTGTAGAGCAGGTCATGGGCAGGCGACAGGGCGAAGGTGTCGTCCGACGTGTCGTAACCGGCGAACAGTTTTTTCAGATGGGGGTACAGGTCGCGGCAGAACGCCTCGCGTCCGGATTCCGGCACCTCGTCGGCAAACTCCCTCTCCACGACCTCTGTCAGCAGGGCGTAGGGCGAGAAGTGCAGCCCGCGCAGCAGGACGCGCATGGCTTCCTCGTGAGCGTGTTCCACTGTGCCGCCCGCCAGCCTTTCCTTTTCAAAGGTTACTGTGGCGGCTTCCTCCTTTTCTGTGATAAGGTCCGTGTCGGATGCTTTGTCGGGATGGTATTTTCTCAGGTAGTCCAGCAGGTACAGCCCGTAGTAGGACAGCTCCGCCGGAAGGGTTTTCTTGTTCTGTTTCATTTTCTGATGGATTTAGTGGATTATTGATAATGGAGTTGGGAAGGAAGGAAAAAAGGCACCCGGTATCCCTCCGAGTGCCGCCACTAAATCCACCGTAAAACAATGCTTCAACGTATTGAAACAGATTATGAACAGTGAATCAGTGGCAAAGGTAGTCATTATTTTCTTCCTCCTTTTATGTTAGTGGATTTTCTTGTCGATTTATTTTCAGGGAAGATGAATTTCGTGTTGAAATCCGTATCGAAAGCAACTGCTGCGCTGAACGGCTTGCCCTGTTTGCTCTTGAAGCCGCTGAGGACGCCCGTCTTTCCATTGGCCAGCAAATCATTCATTTCCGCATCAGTGAGCGTCCTGCCCGCTATCTGGCGGAACACCGGCAGGGCGCAGTCCGGATTGTCGCAACGTACCACCTTGCCGTAGAACTGCATCGTGCCCGTGCCGCACTTGGGGCAGGTGCAGCCCGACGCCTTGTGCCCGAAGATTTTATCGCAGGCAAGCAGTTCCGTGGTAATTTTCCGGGTATAGCTTTCGATGTCGCGCAGGAAAGCCTCGTGCGGCGTTTCTCCTTTCTCGATTTTTGCCAATTCCGCCTCCCAGCGTCCCGTCATCTCCACGTCGGCGATGTCCATGCCTTTCACGATGGAATACAAGGCGAGCCCTTTCTCCGTCGGCACGAGCGACTTCTTCACGCGCGCCATGTACTCCCTTTTGAGCAGGGTCTCGATGATGGCGGCGCGGGTGGCGGGCGTGCCGATGCCGCAGTCCTTCAACGCCTGGCGCACTTCCTCGTCCTCCATACCCTCGCGTCCGGCGGTCTCCATCGCCGCCAGCAGGGTGCTTTCCGTGTGGAGCGGTTTCGGACGGGTCATGCCCGAACTCATCGAGCAGCCGTTGATTGCCAGCGTGTCGCCCTCGTTCCAGTCGGGCAGTACGGTGTCTTCCTTATCGTCATCATAGACCGAACGCCAGCCCGCCTTGCGTACGATGCAGCCTTTCGTTTCAAACTCCACGCCTTCGCATTCCGCCCGGACGGTGGTCGTGTCCTTGACACACTCCGGGGAGAACGTCTCAATCATGCGCCCCACAATCATGTCGTAGATAAGCTGCTCGTTCTTGTAGAGCGCCAGCGGACGGTTGGGCGTCACCAGCAATGCGTGGTGGTCGGTCACTTTCGAGGCGTCCACGCTGCGGCGGTTCAGTCCGTCCATGCTTTTGATTTTATCGGCAAACAATGAATGGGCAGATAATCTTTCAAATAACAAGGGTACTTCGGCAAACACGTCCTCCGGAATGTAGCGGCTCGATGTTCTCGGATAGGTGACGAGCTTCGCCTCGTAGAGCTTCTGCACGAGGTCGAGCGTCTGTTCCGCCGTGAAGCCGTGCTTCGTGTTCGCTTCCTTCTGGAGCGTGGTCAGGTCGTACAGCAGCGGAGGGTTCTCCACCTTCTCCTTCTTTTCGACTTTCACGATGGTGGCGCACATCTGTTCCTTTACCTTATTATATAATGTGGCTGCCTCTTCCTTGTCTTTCCATTTTTCCACCGAGGCGAACTTTACCACTTCGCTTGCGCTTACCGACGGCGTGGTGAAATGAAGCTGGTGTACCGGTTCGGGCGTGAAACGCCTGTTCTCCCAATAACGCTTGCAGACCATCGCCAGCGTGGGCGTCTGCACTCGTCCGACGGAATACGTGCCACGCCCGGCGGCTACAGACAATGCCTGCGTGCCGTTGATGCCCACCAGCCAGTCGGCTTCGCTGCGGGCTTTGGCGGCAAGGTAGAGGCTGTCGTACTCGTGCCCGTCCTTCAGCTCTTTCAGTCCCTTGCGGATGGCGGCGTCGGTCAGCGAGCTTATCCACAGCCTTTGGAACGGCAGGGTGCAGCCTATGTAGGCATACAGGTAACGGAAGATAAGCTCCCCTTCACGGGCACAGTCGGTCGCCACGATGATGCCTTCACTTTCGTTCCATAATTTTGTTATCACCTTGATTTGCTTCACCGCCGCCGCGTCCGCCTTGCAGCCCTTGTCCGTCTTCACCTGACGGGGGATTAGCTCGAACTTTTCGGGTATGACGGGCAGGCTGTCGCGCCGAAAACCCTTGACACCGTACCCGTCGGGCATTGCAAGCTGCACCAGATGTCCCAGCGCCCATGTCACGTGGTAGCCGTTCCCGGTGAAATACCCTTCTTCTCTTCTCATTGCGCCGACAATCCGTGCTATCTCACGGGCGACGCTCGGTTTTTCTGCCAATATGGTAATCATGTCTTTCTCTGTTTAATTTGTTGATACTTTTGTTTTTGTTTGGGTGGAAACGGGGCACGGCCTTGTTTGTGGGATATGCGCACAAGGCGGTGTATGCTCCCCGTTTCACCCGTCAATCATTTTTGGATGGATTTAGTGGCGGCAATCAGGATACCTTCATGCCTTTGGATTTTCTGGTCTGCTGTTTCTGCTGCGTTTCGTCCTTCGGGGCGGTCTGTCCCTGCTGCAAAGGCTCCTTCACATGCTTCGTGGCTTCGTTGGTCTTGCCCTCGTTGTTCACGGCGAGCTGCGTGCGGCTCTCGTTGGACGGGGCGACGGTCTGCGCAAGGTCCGGGTTCTGCGAGTAGGTCAACGGACGCCCTTTCTCGAAACTGAACTTCAGGTATTTCGTGCAGGGCTGTCCCTGGTCGTCCTTCGCGTTGGCGAGCACCACTGTTTTGCCCTCCACGTAGTCCGCCTTCTGTTGGTCGGTGAACGTGTCGTCCTTCCACTTGCTTATCGGGCGGATGCTGCCGTCCTCGTTCGTCCACGAGCGGTTGCGGCGTTGCCCCTCTCCGTTGTTCTCCTGCTTCTGCCCTTGTGCGTCGGGATTGTCCTGCGATTTTCCCTGACGCTGCGCCTGTTGTTGCCGTTGCTGTCCCGGCACGAACTCCACGTCGCGCTTGTCGGCGTTCACCTGAAGCATTGCCTCGAACTTGCGCCCGTTCTTGAGCGTCACCTCCTTGGGCAAGGCAAGTCCGGCGCGGAGGATGTCCTGTTCCGCTTTCGACAGGGGTGTCTGCCCGATTTTATTGGGGATGCGCACCTTGTCGGCAGGGATGTCCACGACTTCATTCGTCAGGCGGTCGATGCTGATGTAGTGGGGCTTGATTTCCCCCGTCTTCTCGTTGGCGAAGTTGATGAGCTTGCCGAGGTTGCCCGTGCGTTTCAACGCTTTCTTGTCCTCATCGGTGAAGGTGTAGCCCCTGTGGGGGATGTCAAGGCGCGGTTCGTTACGGATGAAATGGGGTGTCAGTTTCAGCGTGCCGTCCTCCGCCTTCTTGAACGAGAGTCGGGCTTGCAGTTCGTAACTGTCCCCTCCGAAAGTCGGCTTCACCGTCACCAGCCCTGTCTTGCCGTAGTTCATCAGGGCTTTCAGGTCCTTTTCCGACAGTTGCTCCCTGTCGATGCCGCACTTGCGCAGTTCGGCCCAGTCCACCTGGTCGTCCGCTATCAGGTTCGGCTTCTCCTGCTTCTGCTGTGCCTCAGTTTCTTGTGGCTGCTGCACTTCCTGTTTCTGTTCTTCTTTTTTCTGTTCTTCTTTTTTCTGTTCCATTTCTTCTGTCTTTTTAATGGGTTCGTTGTTTTCTTGTTTTACATTTTCCGTTGCCTCCTGCTGGTATTTGGAGGTGTCCACCTTGTGCGGGGCAAGCATTTCCGCGTTTGCCGCAGGGTCTTTCAGCAAATCCTTGATGACCGGCAGCACCGCATCCGCCATGTCCGCCGCCACCCGGTAGAAGCCGAAGCGTGTCGGCTCCTTGCACTGGCGGTAGAAGTTCCTGAAGAAGTTGTCCACCATGTCCCCGTGGCGGTCGAAGCGCAGGAAGTCCTGCGAGTGTTCCGCCTTTGCCGGAGCCGTCTTCGGATAGCCCTTGCTGTCCAGCCCGGCTACTACGCTGATTTCGCCCGTCTTCTCGTCGCGGACGACCAGCACGTCCTTCTCGTTTTTCTTTTTCTGTTCCATTTCAGTTTAATTTTTACGGTTCGTTTTTTTGTCGTTTGATTTTCTTTTGGTATTGTCCGCCTTATCCTGAGCCCTGTCACGGAGTATTTCCCGCATGTGGGTGCTGATGAACAGTTCCACGTCCGCCCTGCGGTAATAGGTCTTGTGGCGGTGCATCCGGTAGGGCAGCAGCCCGTCGCTGCGGTAGCGTTGCAGGGTGCGCTTGCTCACGTGGAGCAGCATGCACACGTCTTGGTTGTCCATCGTGTCCTCTTCCAACAAGGCGGTGCCCTGCGGCTTTTCATTCACGTCACCGCGCATGGCGGAGAGCATCTCCTCCTGACGGTCGAGGCGGCTGAACACCTGCCTCATGCAGTCCTCGAAAGTGCGTCTGTCTAAAAACTCCATAGCCGTTCCTCCTTTCATTTCCTGCCCGCCTTTCCGCCCGTGCGGAGCCGGTAGTTGTGTTTCAGTTCCTCCGGTTTCTCCGGTGAAGTCTTGACCGCATTCTCCCGGATGATGCGTTCCACTTCTTCCGGAGGGTAACGGCAGTCGCCCCGGATGATGACATACCCGATGCGCTTCTCGTCGCGCAGCCGTTGCAGCGTGCGGCGGCTGACACAGAGCAGGCGCATCACTTCGCGGCTGTCCAGAAGGCAGGCGGTATCGTTCCGCTGTCCCTCCATGCCTTGCCTCCTCACATGGGAGGCGATTTCCTCGATGCGCCCTACGATGTCCTTGTAGGCGGCGCTTTCCATCGTGATGATTTCCATTTCTCAATCAGTTTTAATCGTTAGTGAATCAATTTGTCGGGAGCAAAATTCGGCCATTTTCAAAGGGCGGGCACGGTACTTACCCGTAACTTACGTGAGATTTTTATGGATTTTCCGCCTTACGGGGACTTCAACGGGCATTTTAATCATGGAAAACCGCCTGACCGACACTCCGGGCCGCCTGTTCCCGTCGTGTCCTGATGTGGCACAATAAAAAGTGCCACAAGCTGCCACCGCTTCCTTGTCCGGCCGGTTCCGGCTCACGGCTGTGTAACTTTGCGGCAAACCGATAAAATTTTGGAAAAATGGAAATAGTAATCATTGAGAAGACCGCCTTCGAGATGCTCCTTGCCGGGGTGAAGGCGTTGGAGGACAGGGTGAGGACGCTTGCCGAAAAGGGCGGCGACCGGCGCCTTGCCGAATGGATGGACACGGAGGACGTGTGCCGTATGTTGTGTATAACCCCGAAGACCTTGCAGGCCATGCGTGACAGGCACGACATCGCGTATTCGACAATCGGGCGCAAGTTCTATTACAGGCCGGAGGACGTGGAACGGCTCCTGCCGGATTCCGTAGCGGAAAAAACCGTCCGTCAGACACTTGAACCAAGCCACTAAATCCTACGTAAGATGAACGACAACGTATTGACAATGGACAGCGGGGCACTGGCGGATGCCATGCAGTCCGTAAGGAGAAGCCTGAAAATGGCGGACAGGCTTGCCGGAAGTTACATCCCGCCGATGGGCGGCGAGCGTTACCTCACCGACAGGGACCTGGCAGAAAGGCTGCACGTGAGCAGGCGCACCTTGCAGCAGTACCGCCACGAGGGGATATTGCCCTATTTCCTGTTCGGCGGCAAGACGCTCTACCGCGAGAGCGATGTACAGAAGGTGCTGGAGCGTAACTACCGCAAGGCGTACTGACGTATGCGGCAAGTAAAAATCGGGAGACGGACAACTCAATAATAGTTGCCGCCTCCCGATATTCATTTCAGGCCGTGTCTGTGCCGTTCAGCAATACGTACCGTGCGGATAGTGCAGGAACATGACTGTAGGCTCTTTCCCGGAACGTGCCGCCGTCCGGGCAATCCACTTGCGGAACAGGGCCGCCTGCCCCGTGTCGAACCGGAACGACAAGGCGATGACCGTTTCCATGCCGTACACTTCCGTGTAGTACTTTTCGCCCGGACGTATCCGGCGGCATGACTCTCCGCCCATAATCCCGTCCTTTCCCAGTCTCCGTATGGCGGCTTCCACCGACACGCCGCGCACGTAGAACAGGTTTGCCAGTTCCCCGATTGTCATCCACACCTCGGCGTCGGGCATGACTACCGTCCTGTTCTCTATTGTTATGACACCTCTTGTTTCCATGTTTCTTTTCGTTTTCGGGTTCAACTTCTAAATGGCTTGGCAGATGAACTGTTCCATCGGGGCGAGTTTTTGGGAGAGCAGTTCCATGTCCCGGCTCATCTTCTCAGCCGTGATTTGTAGGCTCGGCTGTCGGCGCCATGCCACCTTACGGTGGTAGGTTTCCGACAGCCTGCCTCCGAACCGTACGTA
>CABIXF010000003.1:0-62762 GCA_902362595.1 Bacteroidaceae bacterium
CTCAATGATTTTGTTTTGAGTAGTAATGCGTTGTTCAATAAGCAGTAATAAATCTGCAATTTTCTTT
Organism: Bacteroidaceae bacterium; assembly: GCA_902362595.1. Lineage (GTDB taxonomy): Bacteria > Bacteroidota > Bacteroidia > Bacteroidales > Bacteroidaceae > Phocaeicola > Phocaeicola fibrisolvens. The sequence continues at coordinate 68 of CABIXF010000003.1, forward strand.
TGTTCTTCTACTGATGGCAATCCGATTTTAATAGATTTGATTTGCTCAAAATTTAGCCCCTGTCTATTCCCTCCAGCTTGAAAACTTTCTATTTGTTTTTGACCATATTGAGACAGCAAAAAATTGCAAAGAAAAGAGGGTATAAGCTTTTTATTCGCACGAATAATGCAAACGTGCTGATTTACGTTACCACCCACTATCTGTTGATTTACCAAGGCGCTACGACCAATGGAAGCTCCCGTTATATTAAGAAGTACGTCATCTAACTGTAATTCTGTATTCTTTTGCCGTTGATGGGTATCTTCATCTATATATGCAATATCATCTAATATCAGATGTCCTAATCCAATATTCTGACTACGGACAAAAGGATGACCTTCAGATTTATATACAGCTTCACCTCCTCTTGGTGTCACCCCGCTACCTACTTTAGTAGTTAATTCACCTATAATACACTTTTTCCATTCCCCCGTAAACTCAGGGAATCTCAGATTTGGAACATCTCTTATTATATTTCTTTAATTATGAGAATTAATTATCAGAATTTTATGAATAACAAGACTATTAGAGAAATTGCGGTTGCCTGGAAAGAGTACAAGCGACCTTACGTGAAGCAGTCCACAATGGCTGCATATTTATTGATTTTGGAAAACCACCTCCTTCCTGCTTTTGGAGAGAATGACTCACTTCCAGAACAGAGTGTACAGAGTTTCGTATTAGAAAAGATTGAATGTGGATTGAGTGTTAAATCAATTAAAGACATTCTGATCGTTCTGAAAATGGTGATGAAGTTTGGAGTAAAGAATGAATGGATGAACTACTATGAGTGGGACATCAAATATCCTACAAATTCAGCGAACAAGGAACTGGAAGTATTGTCTGTTTCTAATCATAGGAAAATACTTGATCATATTCAGAGTCATTTTACGTTTACAGGGCTTGGCATTTATATAAGTCTTAGTACAGGTTTACGTATCGGTGAAATATGTGCCTTGAAATGGAATGACATCAATATAACAGAAGGTACTATAACTGTTAGCCGTACCATTGAACGTATATATATGGTTGAAGGAGAAAAGAAACATACAGAACTTGTTATCAGTTCCCCAAAAACAAGAAACTCATGCAGAGAAATCCCCATGAGCAAGGAATTGCTTGCTATAGTTAAACCACTAAAGAAGATTGTCAATGATGATTTCTACGTACTTACCAACGATGAACATCCCACAGAACCACGTACGTACCGTAACTATTATAACGGACTGATGGAAAAGCTCGGTATTCCCAAATTGAAATATCACGGTTTACGTCATAGCTTTGCAACACGCTGTATTGAGGCCGGATGCGATTATAAAACAGTGAGTGTTTTGTTAGGTCACTCTAATATTTCTACCACACTTAATCTTTATGTTCATCCTAATATGGAGCAGAAGAAACGTTGCATTACAAAAATGTTCAAATCATTAGGAAAGTAAGAGTATATTTACCTTTTATATAAGATTACAAAAAATCAGTAGATTATAAATACAAAGCCAAATGCCTTTTTCACATAGAGGCGTTTGGCTGTATTAGTAGGGGTGTATATAGGTTATACTTGTTACATAAGTTAACATTTCTTATATGCTATGGTAGGAAGTGAGCATCAGCTCACTCCATGCCAGTAAAGGTAATAAAATTCTTTTCAGTTTCATAACAGAGGGATTTCAAATCAAAATGCACAAAAATAAATGTCTGTTAAGAAGAAAGTCTAAATATAGTATCTGAAATTCTACAGATAACTATATTTAGACTTTTATTTATTTGGTCGTATATATAGAAATTACCGGCCTGGATTTATGAGGTTGATCTTTCGGTGTCTCCTGAATAGTTCCTGACTGCATAGAGTAAAGCCAAGCCTTATTCTCCTTTTGCCCTTCCACTTCAGTAGAAGACCATAACCAGCATTCACCCGGATTCAGATTAATCGGAGTTCCCCCGACTTCAGTTATACATTTATTAATCTGATGCCGAACAGAAAACAAATAATAGAGTTGCCGGACAGAAGGAATATAGGCCGATTGTCCATAACTCCACAGATCAAAAGACTTGATAGCCATTGGTGATTGGACTTCATCATTGTTGAACAAAGAATAGGTATTCTCATTTCCGTCCTCATCAGTCAATGATGCAGAAGTCCCCTGGTCAATACCGAGACTGTCGGCAAAAGCCAGCGGTTCCATATCATGAATGTAAACTGCATAACCAAGATTGTCAGCATCAGGACTACGGTTTACATGGAAAACTATGGCAACAGCTTCTTTGTCAGATTGCTTGAATTTGTCCATGGACAATATATTTCCGTCCGAACAAACTACATTGCCGACTTGAAGGGAAGATAAAAGACCGTCATCTTCTTCATGTTCACAATGACAGGAAGTGAGCAACAGCCCACTCCATGCCAGAATCGGTAATAAAAATCTTTTCAGCTTCATAACAGTGGAATTTCAAATGACCTGATAACACATTGCGCTTCCTTATCCATAATGAACCAGTATTCAGAACGGTATGGCTGTCCGTCAAAATCAGTGGCTTCATACTCTATCTTTACCTTCCAACCGCTGAACGGCTTGCGTTCCTGAATGGCTTCATCACCTGCAGGCTTCAGCTCCCCCGTAACCATCAGAGAGCGGAGTGCCGTCATGGCATCCATCTGACGCTTCATCTGCCCTGACATCCCGTGACATTCTACGTTCGGATTATCAAAATCCGTATCCTCCATAAACCTGCGGCTGATTTTCATCATGGCAATAGAAAGAGCCATCTTCTCCTTCATGGTAACATACTCACGGCCAAATACAGAATCCGGTTTGCTGATTCCGACAATCTTTACGGATTCCGGATTGTCCACCGAAGCCATCAGTGCCTTTTTGGCCATATCCTGTGCCTTATTTTCGCTGTTGTCGGAACAGCCGGTTCCCATTCCGAGCAGAACTGCCACTGCAGGCAGTATCAGTAGTTTCTTTCCCTGTTTCATATCTTTACGATTTGAAGTTTGTCCGGAGCAAGACCGAGGCGTTTGCGGTAAATGGAACCGTCCTCCCGGTACATCTCCAGTTCGGATGAAGTAATGTTCTTCTCACAGAGCTCTTTCGCCTCTTCCAGTGTCAGCTGATGGCCTCCTATATTCCTCCAGATGGCGAATGAACACGGTGCTTCCTGATTGCTGTAGTTGGAACAGTTGAAAGCCCTTGTTCCCACACGTACCTCGCCGCCGCAGTGCGGACACCTGCCGATAACAGACTGCATATTGACTGCACCGTCATCAGCAAGTTCCAGCACTGTCGGGAAAGTCTTTCCTTCCTTGGTGGAAAAGCCGTCCAGAAGGATACGGCGTTTCTCTAAAAATTCAGCAATCTCCCCGTCATTCATTTTCCGGTTGCCGATGATGGCATTGATGTTGAGCATACATGAAGGATGCTCACCTGTGTTGTTCTCGCAGCGATAGCCCTTGCATGTCTTCACCACGTTGCCGCCGCAGAACGGACAGCGTCCTATAATCTTCTTTTCTGAATCCATATTCCTGATAAATTACAATGTTTGAATTAATTGAATGAGAACCCCTGGTTCCAGTCCGCAACGATTCCTCCTATGATGTTCTTGCCGGACATCACGTTTGCCCATCCTTCCGGGTCAAGAGAGAACCAGAGGTCGTTCCATGAGAGTGTGCGTACCTGCCATGCCAGGATAAAGAGGTCGGTATTAACAGCCTCCAGTCTGGTCAGTACCTCGTTTGCTATGTAGTACCGCTCGGAAGAACTGAGCAGGTTTACCTTGTGCTTCTCCTTGCCTCCGTCAGAACCGCCTGTATCATAGCTTCCGGAAGTCACCAGCTGCTTCATGAACGGATAAAGCGCAGCCATCTGGGTTGCGGCATCAGCCAGCTCGTCCGAGACGATTGCAGCAATGGCCGTTCCCTTCAGGTTACTGCCGACCGATTTGAGCAGCAGGCTGCAGTTCTGAGGTATCTCCGTGGCCACCAGTTCCCCGGCACGCTTAATCTGATAGAGATTCTGCATGGCACCCTGTGCATTGGAAAGATATTCCAGCATCTTGTTCTCCACACTGTGTACCCTGTCGAGAGCGACCGTTACGGCAGTCTCGGCAGCAATGATTTTCTCATGAGCCTTCTGACGTTTGTCATAGATATTCTTCAGAGTGGAAGTCTGTGCAAAGACAGCCCCCGTCAGAGTCGGGTCTGTCTGTTGTGCAAAAGTGTCTGTACCTTTCAGCAGAAAAACCGCCAAAGCAGTCACTACCGTTATTCTTAACTTGATTTTGTCCATATCATTCAGATTTTACGTCCTTTATTCCTTTGTTCGCTCAGATTCTGTTCACGTTCCTCTTTGTGTGGTGAAATCACCGGCTCCATCGGCCTGTTCAGCAGACAGTCGTTCCAGTCCTTGAAAACCTTCGGAGGAAGCCACTGTCCCATACGGTAGCGGATGTTCAGCTGTCTGGCAACCTGAGCCAGTAGGGGACGCTCCATGTCAGGCTCGAATACCTTTCCTTTCGCTTCAATCCGGATGCCGCCGTCAGTCCTGCTTATCTTCATCTGAATACCTTCCTGCAGAGCCATCATGCGCAGTCCGTATATCCTTCCGGCCAGGTCGTTGTCAAAACAGTCGAAGGCACGTGCATTGGGAAAGCGTTCCATAACTCCGGTTATCTGCCTGTCGGAAAATGTGCCGCCCAATGAAACCAGAGCCGCACTGTCCCCAATCTGTATCCGATTCATCTGGTAGAAGGCCATGGCATCAAAAGCTGATTCACAGAAAAACACGCTTCTTACATTGTCCGGACTGATACCCGAAGGAACAGCCACCCATGCCGAAGATGACGAATCCGTACCGGCAGCCTTTGACTTGTAGCCGCCATGTCCTCTGATTTCATACCCTCTGACTTCATTTCCCTTTCCGTCAGTATATGGGAATCCGATATTGTAGCCTTCAAACTTCCCGTTGTTCCTGTCCCTTATAAGGGAAATAAAGGGTGAAAGAACCGTAACTGTCGCTTTGGACAGTCCGCGCCGGAAGAACAGTCCCGGTATTTCACCTGTATCAACCGGCTTCACCTCATATCTGGAAGCGTCAAACACACCGCATGATTTTCCCGCCGATTTAACATACTCCCTGTCCTCCCTGTATTCCGGTTCCGGCATGTTGGCAAAGCGTGCCATGACCTTGGCTATCTTCTGCCATTCATCCTTTCCCGAAACGGTAAAGGAAGACAGATTCTCACGTATGAGTGTCACCACATCGCCCTTGGAACCGTCACGGCGGAAGAAGGTCTGTGCCGCCTTGTCGTTCGGATGGCTGACAATCAGCGTATCCCTTTTGTTACCGCCTTCACCGAGTACCAGCTCGATATAACGTCCGACACCGGCCTTCCTGTCCAGACGGTATCCCAGGGCGTATGCAATGTCATCAATCCCCACACGGGATTTCATTTCCCTGAAATTAACCTTGTAGTCACTCATGCTTTCCGATTTAAGATGTCATACAGAATTTCATATACCAAGTCCTGTACCGGCATTCCGGTTTCTGCCCATCATAGTAATCTCCGGTTCGTATGTCTTCCGTGCCGTCATGTTCAGGAAAGCCTCCTTGTCCTTCCAGTCCGTAAGCTGGAAGAATGTTCTGGCCGTTTCCTTGGAAACCTTCTTCAGCCCCAGCTCTACACCATCGTATGACGCACGGATGGCATAGTCTCCGGAACGGGTCTTGACAATAGCTGCATTCTTGAAAGGCATCTCCTCGTCCGCACTAACAGGAGTCAGCGGGTCATTCTTTGCCAGATAAGGCTGCTCGCCGAGAGCCAGACGTTGTTTGTCCACATGGTCAAGAATCAGGTCGGAAGCCTTGTTCACGTCAGCCATGACTGATACTATAAACTTCGGTTCCTGTTTCAGTACACCAATCCACGAGTCCAGATAAGCAGCCGAGTTGTCCGTTATTCTGGAATCAAAGCCCATGGAATGGCTGATCATGGCAGCCGTAAGTTCCGCCACCAGCTCCTCCTTGGCATATTTCGGGTCACCGAACCTGCCGCCCATCTCCCTGTTCAGACGCTCAGGTGTCATGGTGGAGTGAGTCATTTCATGGAGCATGGTAGAATAATACTCCATTCCACCACGGTAGGTTTCTTCCAGGGAATCACCGATATTGAACTGCGCTTTCATGGGCAGCACCACAATATCCTTTGAGGGAGAATAATAGGCACCGTTCTCACGCTTGTCGGCACATATCGGACAAAGCCACTGTTGCGTCTCCACCATACGGTCGAGTGCGGCATGTGTGTACATACCTTCCGTATCCCGAAGTTCCGGAACCTTGAATCTGTCCATGAGCTTCTGCATCCTCTCCGGCTGTACTTCTGCCAGATTGGTCTGCGCCACATTGTACACCGGGAATGACTTGATGAAAGGAATGACATCCATATTCTTCTTCTCTTCCTTGCTCATTGCACGGTATTCCTCCGTGCTTATCCTCTTGCCGTGACTGTCTTTTATCATCATATCCCAGTACACCACCGGGAAGGCCTTTTCACCCTTCAGGACATGAGCCTTCAGATTATGCGCCTGCTTGAAGGTCAGATATACCGGAAGCTGGTAGTTCATGGCTGCGGTATGCATCTGAAGAAAGAAGGAATTGGAACCTGAATAGTTGCGGCCACCCACATTCTGCGGCAGTCCGGCATAACCCGATGCGCCGCCAATCCATCCCTGTTTCCATCCGGTATCCTTCATCTGCTGCATACGCTCAATCATCATTGCAGCGAAGCGGTCTATGGCCGCCTGTCCGCTGTTTCCCTGAGAGTCAGTTCCAGATGCCATAGCTGTCGTCATCCATTACCTGACGGTCCATCTGCTCGATGTCCGTCTGTTCCACATAGAACTCGGCCGATTCATCCGAAGGGTCAGTACCGTGTGAACGGCACCACTCCAGATAATCATCTGCATTCTCACTGTCCATAACAAAGCGGAGGAAACCTATCTTGCCCTCCTGCAGAAGCTCCACAAGCTCCTCATGATTCATTTTAGCTGACATATAACTTGTATTTTATTTTTCTGATTATGTTACATTTTCATAGAAGCCGTTTTCTCCACCTTTGCGGTATTGGCTGCAAGCATACCGGTTATTTCCGTATTCAGATATTTGGCCGCAATCTGTTCCCTTGTGGCTGTCTTGGTCTTGAAAAGCGAATAACCGTCATCAAAGGAGATTTCATGCCGGGAAGTCTGTCCCTTTTCTCCGAGGTCAACCGACACCTTCCATTTGTTGTCGTTCCTGTCCTTGGCCACACGCACACCCTTGGGGTCAACACCTTCAGGAAGCTGATACTTCTCGTATGCGGATTTCAGATGCAGACGTTCCCCGAAGTTCTTCTCAATAAGCTGGTTTGGAGTGGCCACCCTGTCGAAGTAGGCATTCAGGTCCTGGCGTGAAGCCACGGCAGACATGTTCGTATCCCCAACCTGAACATAGAACTTGTATTTCCCAAAGTCAGGACGCTGCTCGTTTTTCTCCTTATAGACATTGAACTTGTTAACGGTTATGGAACCGTCCGGTCCTGCAATCTCCATTGGCATACGGAAGGCTTCCTCAGAAACCTTTGGCATCAGCTTTGTCGGATAGTAGCGTTCCATGAGTTGCGGTACAGTCATTTCCTTGTTCTGATAGGCAGCAAGGTCTGCTGCATCCATCTTCTGCGGCTTGAGCTGCTGTCCGTCAATCTTTGCGGTAAAGTACCATTCGGCAGGATTCGTGGTACTCTGGTAGGCATGGCCGTGAGTAACCTTCTCACCGTTGGCAGTCACCATCTGCGGCTCACGGGGCTTTCGTTCCTGGGCTGTCTCCGTTTTCTGTTCGTCCTTCTTTTCGGTCTTTACCTCATTATCCGTCCCGGTCTCAGCTTTGGTTTCAGCTTTGGCTTTCGACTTCTTTTCCCTTGCTGGTTTTACATCAACAGTGTTCTCCACTGTTCTGTCAGGAGCTTCCTGCATACCCTGTTCCTTTTTCTTCTTTCCCATATCTGTATTGTTTTGAATGGTTCTGTCATTATTCTCAGCCTTGTCCTGTCCGGTCTTCTTCAAAGAACTGTCCAGTGCATCACAGATTGCAACCCTTATTCCGGAACGTATCAGTCTGGGCAGATAAACGTCAAGTGCTGATTGAGGGAATGATGCAACCTTTACAGGTCTCTTGTAGTCAGGCAGCATCCTGTCTGTAATCTCGATGGCAAGCACTGCGGCAGCCTTTACGGCATCCTGCTTATAGAGTTCATAGAAACTGTTCCGTCTGAACAGCAGCATGGCATCCGGATGCTTCTTCTTCAGTTCGTTGAACTGCCGGATGATACCGTTATTATTATCTGAATCTGTCTTTTTGGCCATAGAAATCAGTATTAAAGTTTAAGGCAGTTTGCTTTTGTTTCCTTTCTGGATGGAGAGAGGGAAATGGCACGCTCCACGGTCTGTTTGTCTACCACCTTCTGATACTCCCATCGGTTCTTGTCAGTCATGACAAGGCCGAGGTATTCAGGATGAATCTCGTCATAGCGGAGCTTCTGCTGCCTTTCCCATTCCTTCATGTCACCCTTGATAAGCCTGAATCCCTGCTGCTCCTTCAGGTCAATGCCGACTGAAACCTTCTCGCCGCCCACATTCAGCTCAACCGGTTTTCCCTCCCGTACCTGCTGCTTCTGCTGCATACCCAGTTCAATGTCGTTTACCTTCTCCATGTCCTTCAGACGCTGCTCCAGCTTGATGTCTGTAACACGTCTGTGAATGACGGATTTCGTTTCCGGATCAAGCTGGAGATACTGCTGAGTCTTTTCACCGTTTACGTTGACCGCCTTCTGTATTACCTCACCTCTGGCCAGGCGTTCAGCCTCCTGCTGAGTGAGATTGAGAACCTTGTTGCGTTCCCGGTCCAGTTCGGCACGTACCGGATAAGCTATAAGAGCCGGAGCACCGTTCTTGTCTGTAGTCATCTGTAGCTTCATCGGCATGGTAATGATGCTGCCGTTCCTTGCGTTGATGGATACCTGCATGATGGGAGTCACTTCACCTGCCATCAGCTTCTCCTTCACTTCCATGGGTAAGCTGTCCGCTTTTTCACGGTCGATACCCAGTATTGCCAGTTTCTCGTATGGCAATAAATCGGACTGATTTCTGTTGTGCATTTCCATATTACTGTAATTAAGCTGTTATATTTGCGGTTCTAACCGCCTGAATGCCACAAATGTATTTACGGCAATCCCCTGAAAAAGAAATGCGCAACACTATTCTGATTTCACTGCTTCTGATGCTACTGCCGGTAAGCGTATCGGCACAGTTCTATACGATAACCAGAGATTCGGAAATTCTGCCTACAGAAAGACGAAAAGAGTCTTATAACCGTGCAGCAAAGGATGTTACAGAAGGGAAAAAGAATAAGATGATGGTAAAAGATACCCTGATTGTCGGGCCGGACAATCAGAAAAAATTGGAAAATATCAGCCGGAATAGTGACAGGAATGCATCCCTAAAAACAGAACTGCAAAAGAAAACAGATGATATTACTAAATCAGAAAATCATCTTCCTGAACTTACCATCCCCAACCTTTATAAAGAAATCATTAGAAACGGAATCCTATATCCCAAAATCGTATTGGCTCAGGCTATACTGGAAACCGGATGGTTCCGTTCATCGGTATGTCGAAATAAGCATAATCTTTTCGGACTTACCAATCCACGTACAGGGAAATACTATGAATTCAATCATTGGACGGAAAGTGTTCGGGCTTATTATACAAAAGTTCAATACAAATATAAAGGTGGTAACTATTTGCTTTGGCTTGATGAGATCGGTTATGCGGAAGATAAGGATTACATTACTACTCTTACAGATGTAATAATGATATTATAGATTAAAACTCAGCATTATCTATTTACTCTTGTTGAAAGTAAGGCAAAGTATAAAGTATACGGAGAAACCTTGTATTTTCAAATAGTTTTTGCTATTTTAGAGGGGAATATCATACATATGAGTAAATAAGCTATGCGTATAAAATTTTTTATTGTTGCGATATTACTTTCACTTATCGTCACCTTTGCAAAGGCTACAGGACAATCGGGTGATGTGATTCGTCTGGAAGGAGAAGAATGGGTTTTGATGGCAAAGCCGATAGGATACGACTCCCTGCTATGCAGGCGGATGGGAGATTTTCTTCCGGAAAATGTCAGTCGGTCCACTGGCAATTATAGCGGATATACCGCTTTCTGGGAGGTGCGTGACGGGTATCTTTGCCTGCAACGGGTAGAGGCGGATGTCTATGAAGAGGTCGGCAAGAAGAAATCTACACGGGTGTATGAGGTGAAGGACTTGCAGCCGATTTTTGCGGCCTATTGTCGGGCGGGGACGATTCAAGCCCGCTGGTTCAGTGGGGAACTTCGGGCCGGAAAAGGTGATTTGGTGAGATACGTGCATGACGGTTTCGACCGTAACATGGAAACGGAGCAGGTACTGACCGTCCGGAACGGTAAAGTGCTGGAAACGCAGACTTATCATAATTACCGGAGAGCCGGACTGAATCTGGCAAAGGCATATGGGGAGATTGTGCGTCGGTTTCCTTGGGAGCGGTTTCCTGAATACCGTGGAGAACGGTTCCTTTTTTCGCTAAGTGATTTTCAGACGACGGAGGACGGTCACTTCGTAGACTGTGACGTACGTTTCATTTTTCTGCGTACTTCGCGAAAAATGATAAACGACGGAAATCACCCGCTGGCTCTTGCCCTCAAAGAAACACTGAAATCCATTTATCCATGGGAGGTGCTTTTTATCAACGGGAAGTACACTATGGAATATCGGAGTTTTACTATGCCTTTGAGGGGGGATATAACGCATAATAAGGGTGATTCTGCAAAATACACGATTGTGGGTCGGGTGTATGGTGAATCTGTCCGTCAACGTCCTCCTTATGATGTAGTACATGATGTACTGGTAGGCTCCAATTTGAGCATAGCTGAACAACCGTTTCAAGGATGGCTGACAGATTCTACCGGCTGCTTCCGGATAAAGGGACTGGAGACCGGAACTTATCATCTGAAAGCGGAATATGTGGGACCGGCTCCTTGTGATACGGTAATAACTCTCCCTTCGCAGCATAATGACACGCTGCGTATGGTGCTTCCTTTATGGTATGATTATATTTTGAAATATGACTGTTCGCCGGAGTTGTCGAAAGAAAACATCCTCAATGGACATCCCAAGTTGCGTCTGGTAATACCGGAAAAGCATGAACAGAAAATCCGAACACACTTTTTCTGGAAAAAGTACGGCGTGGGTTATGACGTTTTTTATCCATTGAAGAAAGATGGAACACTGGACTGTTATCTAGGTGTTCCCAATCATCTGCTGACGGCTTATAATCAGGTGGTTTTTGATTATCTGGATAAGAAGTTTGGCACTTCATGGCGCAAGGAGGCTCCGAAAGGAATATTTGGTCTGGATAAATCTTTAGATGAATTTCGTGACTATAAATGGTTTATTAAAACCTTACATAAGGAAAGCAAATATCCGGTAAAGTTGCTGAGCAAGGGAAAAGAGTGTCTGCTTCGCATTGAATATGCAGTGGACAGTAACGGATATATCGTGCAACCGAAAATCATTTCTTGCAGCAACCGCTCGTTTCGGAAAGCAGCATTGGACACTTTTAAAAAAGTGATGAATGTCCCTACTTTATTGAAGGCAGGTAAAGATACACTTGTAATTCAATATAAACTGGACTCTTCTACTATTGTTAATCCGGAAGCTGATGTGCTGGTTATCGGCTATACATCGTGGGATAAACCAGTGCTGATGAAATAGATATTTTTAATCAAAATAGAATGTGTAGGACATGAAAAGCAAATATATTTATTTCGTGACGATAATGGCAATATGCGGACTGGGATGCAATCGCACGGCATCAAAAAAACAGGTTGTACAGATTGGACCTGCCGATGCACAATGCCTGAACTGTGATACGTTAGGGACTACTGTGCGGATGAATATGATACAGAACCATTATCCGCTTGATACGAAGAATGTGTATTCTATCCTATTGAATCCTAAGCGTAAGTCGCTGATTTTTGGTGGTGACTGGACATTGCAGAAATGGGAAAACGGCTCGTGGATAGGTGCAAAGATGAATGGAATGTATGGCTTTGGAGATGTAGGTATGCAGTTAAACTTTGCTCCTGATTATTATTGTTTTAGTTATCCTGTCAGTTGCTATGGAATTACATCCGGAAAATATCGGATTATTCAATCATTTCATGACGGGAGGGAAGAAATTACAGTAAGTGCCGAGTTCTGGATAGACAAATAACGGAAAATTGTTTCACGGAAAAATCGATAATACAATGAGAAGAAAAGGACTATATTTACCGGCTTGCGTTTTCTTGCTGATGGTAGGCTGCATCAGTAATGCGGAACAAAAGAAAGCGGAAGCCTCAGAAGTCGTACCTTATGTGCCTGTTCCTAACCAGGCTGAAGGTCATAAAGTTATTGATGCCTTGAGTAAGGCTTACGGTGATGATCCGAACAGCATCGGAGATTTTATCGGGAGTCCCCGTTGTCCGGATTTTCTAGAGGGACATTATTTTGACGGAAACACACTGGTCCTTCAGGTACGGGGTGATACGCTGCGGGCACGGAAGATACTGGAAGAGGTGTCGAGAAGCAAGGCTTTCCGTATCGAAATGATGACCGACAGTATTTTCTCAGAAAAACAGCTTAAAGATTTATTGGATGAACTGAACAGACGGTATAATGCTTTGCCGGAAGGTAAATTGAAAGCTAATATGATGATGTGGGGAAGTACGCTCCATTTCATTGAAGTGACCTTTATCCGTAACACTCCGGAAGCCCGTGCGGAATTCCGCAGGTTGCTGATGGATTCGCCTGCCATTCGTTTTTCTGGTCCGGAAGAGCCCGTTCGGAATAATGTCACTGGTGTGTCCGAAGCGCACGGTATTTGCCTGTATCCGGAATACACTGTTTATGCTGATACGGCTTCCACTGCTTCATTCATTCTCATGAACGGAAGTAATGAGGCGATTACTTGTGGAGAGCATTATTTCATTACTTACGAAGGGAAAGATGGTCAATGGTATGAACTGCCTATTAATACATTTGCAGTGGATATTGCCTATTATGTTACTCCTGGTTCATCACGTCAGTTTGTTGCGAGATTGTATCCAGAAGTCAATGGGAATGCATCGGGACGCTACCGATTCTTCTATGAGGTGTCTTTGGAGTCAAGAGAAAATATCCGGATGATGGCAGAATTTCGTCTGACGGACAATTACGAGAAAGCCAAACGGGCTGAAAAAACTCCGATACCAAAAACGACAGTAAAGAATTATGTGGAGGCTCCAAAGGAAGATGAGCAAACAGTTTATCAGGTAGTGGAGGAGATGCCAGAGTTTCCCGGTGGTATGCCTGCTTTAATGGAGTTTATCCGGAAAAACCTGCGGCATGACAAGGCTGAAAAGAATGAGCGTGTCATCATTCAAATAGTAGTAGATAAGAAGGGAAATGCCACTAACCCTGTGGTGTTGCGGAGTACAAATCCGGCGTTGGATGAAGAAGCCTTACGCATCGTTAGTCTGATGCCGAAATGGAAACCGGGCAGACAAGCCGGGAAGAACCGGAACGTACAGTTTGTTTTTCCTGTTGCATTTAAACCTTCTGTGCAGAATACGAATTAAATTGAGTGTGAATAATGAACAGAAACAGATTTTTAGCTTGTTTTTTCTTATGGGGCATTCTGGTAGCAAATGGATTGCTGGCAGGTTGTATGGAAACCCATCATCAGTCGAATACATCAACTGATAAGAATACGCATTTGGCGTCAGACGATTTGATTGATATATCGGCAGAATATGATTATTATCCGTTGAAGACGACGAAAGTGGTGCTTCAAGTGACTAACCATTCTAAGGATATTTGTGGAGGCCGGCAAGCATATACTTTGGAATATTATGATGAGGACCAGAATATGTGGGAAGCCTTGCCGGTAGATACGGTTCCGGATACTCCCTTGCTCATTCCATCTGGATATAAAGGCGTGTGCCAGCTTGTTCCTTTGGATATTACTGGTTTAAAAAAACGGGTGGGTAAATACCGTATTGGTAAATGTTTTGTTAATAGTGTGAAGAAGCATTATGCGTTTTTTGAATTGGTAGATTCCAAGGGAGTGTTGGAGTTACGCAGACGAATCGATGACTATAATAGAAAAGGTGCAAACGATAAGACTGATACAGTAGCACAAAATATTCTTATGACTTATACTCAGGGCGATACTATTTTTGTAATGTTGATGAATAACGACCTCCGGTTTCAGGAAATGTTTCGTCGTAAAGTATTAAGTTATTCGTCTGTAAGTCACGGTGCTTTTCGAGGAGATATACCGTTGATTCAAGCTACTTATAGCGATACGTTGCAGATACGGATGAGGACAGAGCATCAATCTTATCCGGTTGGGACGGAAACAGTATCGGTGACGTTGACCAATCATAGTAAGAGGACTCTTTTTTTCGGCGAGGATTATGGAGTGGTCCGTAAAGAGGGCAACCAATGGATTCTTTTGAATGGTAACAATTCTTGGTTAGATATTGGAATTGGGGTTCCCTCGGGTAAGGATTACCATTTTGATGCGTGTCTTTACCCTATCTTTAATGAAAATTGTCCGGGTATTTATAAGGTATTTAAGGAGATTTCTTTTATTGGCGGGCAAAAGAAATGGTTGATGTCGGCAGAATTTGAGATTAAATAATGCGTTAAATACCCTTTTATTCTTATTAGGTGAACAGGGAAATAGAATTTTATTGTATAGCGTATGAAAACAAATGCACTTTTTCAATTGTTTGTGGCGGTGGCTTGCATGATGTGTACCGGCTGTACGGGCAAGCGAAAAGCACAATCGGATGTTGCTTTGGTAAAGGAGACTCCTCCGGCAGTACAGAGTCCGGAAGTAACGGATGACACACTTGCAGTAGAGGAACCGGATACGGAAACTTCGACAGACAATCTGCCTCGACCGGTGGCGATGGTGCTGGAACCGGTGGCACGGGATATTCCTGTTGGCCGTCCTCTTTCTGCAGATTCGCTTTCCATGCGTACGGAATATGATTATTATCCTGTAGCGACTTCCAAGGTCAAGGTCTTCATTACCAATCGTGCAAATCAGAAATATGACAGTGGGGAAAGGTATAGTCTGGTATATTACAACGAAGCACTAAAGCAATGGGAACCTCAGCCGACCAATCCGATAATCAACGATGTATTGTGGGTGTTTACGCCCGATTACCCTACGCACCGGCAGACCATTCAGTTTTATACGGACAAGAACCGTCCCGGCAGGTATCGCATTTACAAATCATTCAACCGGAATACACGTACGGCATACGCTGAGTTTGAACTCGTATCAAAGGCCCAGCATCAGAAATTGCTTGACAAAATTAACTGGTATGGAGAGAAGCATCCCAAGGACCGTGTCATAGAAAACCTGAATACTTGGGGATTCCAGGACAATGACACATTGTATATGTCGTGTATGGTGAACTCGGAGGCATTGCAGAAAGAGTTCCGGCAGAAGGTGCTGAATTATGCGGCAATCGTGGTGAACGATGGAAAAGAGGATGTGGTTACTTATTTCACCCAACCGATGTGTACGGATACTTTCGGCATCAAGATGTACACGGAGAAAGCGGTGTATCCGCTGAATACAGAATCCGTAGCGGTGAGAATCGTGAACCGGAGCGGACGGAGTATCTCAATGGGGTCGCCGTACCAGGTACTTCGGAAAGAAGGTGAAAAATGGCTGTCTTTGCCTGGAGCAACGGTTTGGACACTTGAAGAACGTTTTCTTCCATCCAATAAAATCTATCCCTTTTCAGCCAGTTTGTATCCGTCACTTCATGTGCTTACGCCCGGCATCTATCGTGTGGTGAAGGAAATGGATATTGGGGATAATTATCGCGACTGGTATTTTGCTGCGGAGTTTCGGATTGGCAACGAGGTGGAAGAGCGGGACGCAGCGGACAAGGAGCCTTCTTCAAAGCCTTTGCAGGAAGTTGTAGAGGAAAAGGATATGGATATTGCGTATGACGTGGTAGAGGAGATGCCGGAGTTTCCTGGAGGTATGTCGGCTTTGATGGATTTTATTCGGAAGAACCTGAACTATGACAAGTCGCTTGTGCCTGAAACAGTTGTAATTCCTCGGGTCATCGTGCAGTTTGTGATAGATGAAGAAGGAAACATTATTCATCCAGTGGTGCTGCGGGGACTTAATCTGGAGTTGGACGAAGAAGCCCTTCGTGTAGTGAGACTGATGCCGAAATGGAAACCGGGTCGGCAGAGTGGAAAACCTCAGAAAGTGAGGTATGCCATTCCTGTTTATTTTTCCTCGTACACAACAAACTGAAAGTTATTAAATATATGTTATTAGTATTTCATATAGAGATTGATTAGCAAAATATGAATTGGGTAAAAAGCATAGAGACCATATTTGGCTATGCTTCCCTGTACAAACCCTCTTGTACCATTATACAGATATAGAATCATGCAGGCCATTATAGCACCAATTATCCCGTAGTGCATCATCAAAACAAATGTGCAAAAAAATTGCATACCTCTACTATATGGGAAAGAGTGACCATATACATTAAAAAGATAAAATATAACGATAACAATAATCCCTCTCCATTCATAATCCACTCCAAGCCAAGAAGCGAGTCCGGCCATGCCAATTGTCCAAAAGAATCCCAGTACCAGACTACGTTGCAGAAGATTTTCAAGAACCATAAGCGTGGCCACACCCAAAGCCAGTGTAAACATCACATTATGTGTCCTGTCAGCACCATTCAGCAGATACCAGGGTATTTCACTGATTACGGCAAAGCCCAGCAGGGTAAAGAAATACCTGTACCTGCTTCTGGTATGAATAAACCCTTCCGCTATCAGGAAGGCAAATACAGGAAAAGCGATGCGCCCTACACAGCGCATCGTTTCGTATAATACGGTACCATGCTCCATCAGATAGAGAGCAATATGGTCTATCACCATGGAAATCAAAGCAATGACTTTCAGCGCACTGCCGCTAAGTCCGAATGCCGGTTTTAAGGTCAGATTCATAGGCTATATGTTTAGCTGATACCGAGAAGTTCCTTTACCATATCCTCCACTTCCTGATTCACACGCTTGAAGTTACGGTTGAGCAGGATTTCCTTCTCTTTGTCATTCTTGAACTCATAGATTTTAGGAAGAGGAACATAGTGTTTTTCCTCGTCCTTAATCTTCTTCATGTCAAAATGCGTCTTGCAGAAATACTTTGTGGTCTTGAATTCTTCCGACTGTTCGATGTCAAAATGGTCAAGCATACTGTCATCGGTAGCCGTAAAGTCACGTGCAGCCTGTCCGGCCAGCCAGCCTGTTGCCATATCCGCAATCTTGGCTGCAGGAACCAGAAAGTCCATCTTCTCAGATATTGTGGTTGATACCTTGTGGTCATTGATGGAAATGGAGCGTGAAGTCTGCTTGGCCTTTCCGAACACATCATTCTGTGCCCACTCCAGCGTTTCCTTGTTACGTGCCGCACCCATGAAGATATTACCGCAGGTGGTGATAATCTTCTGCATACCTACCTTGCCGTAGTCAGCTTCCAGCTGAGGAAGCTCCTGGAAACCTAAAGTCACGGCAACCTTGTTGGAACGAGCCGTACCGATAAGACGGTCTATCTTGTGAAAGTACAGTGTCGGAAGTTCATCCACGATGATGCTCACCGGGATGTTACCCTTTGAGTTCACCCTTGTAATCAGGCGGTTCAGTACCAGGGCATTGAGCGAGCCGATAACTTGTTCCTTTTCCGGGTCATTGGCAATCACCAGATAGCTCGGATTAGCCTTGTCAGAAATCTTCAGGTCGAAATCATCCCCGGTGAATACCCAGTACGCTTCCGGAGACACAAGACGTGCGGCATTCACACGAAGCGTACCGACCATACCTTCAAGCTGGTCATTCGCCTTATTCTCGTATGCACTCTTGAAAGGAGCCATCAGCGAAGCAATCCTGTCATCCTGCATCAGAATATTGAATACCTGGTCGTATGGTCTCCCAAGAAATGAAAGCACATGCGGCATATCCGAAAACTCTCCGGTTACGGTATCCGGTTCCACCTCATTGCCATGTTCGTCCTCATACCAGCACCTCTGAATCAGAATCTTCCTGCCGGTCCTGTCCTTATAACTGTATCCGTTCAGGTCCACAAACATACGGTCCTCGTCAGTCGATACGTCATTGCCGTTCTCATCCACGAAATCAAGGACCACATTGCCGTCCTTGTCTATGGCATTGAAGTCATCCCAGTTGCGTATGACAATCTCCAGCTTCTTTCCCTCCAGTGATATGAAACGCTTCAGTTTCCTGCCGTTCCTGAATCCTACCGGATGGAAGTTTACAAAGAAATAGATGATGGCAGCCAGGAAGTTTTCCGCAGAATTAGTGAAGAATGCTTCCGATCCGCCCTTCTTCTCTCCACCTCCCTTGTTGAGCGAGGCCAAAAGAGTAGCCGCCGTTTCAGAAGCGGCAGCCAAATCGGGGATATATTTCCGCTGAATCGGATTGATACGGTTGGAGTATTCCACATCGGTAAAATTTACTATACGGAATCCGCAGTTCTGAGGCAGTTTACCAGCTTTCCTGTTCTTACAGTACTGATAGAAAAGCGTCTGTGCAAGTGTCGGAAACTTGAAGTCATATACCATCATGGCAAATCCCTTTGCTGAATGCTGCCTGATGAACGGGTCAATGATACCGAAAGACTTACCCGAACCCGGCGTACCCAGTACAATCGTGCCACGGAACGGATTGATGATATTGATCCATCCTTTGTGCATTTTCTTTTTCCAGTAGTATATCATTGGAATGTTCACCGAATAATCATTGCTGACCAGCGTTTCAGACTGTTGGAACGATTCGTTCTCAAAGTTGAAACGGTCCTCACCAACCTTGTAGTTGTAATACTTGGCAATGCCGTCCAGTCCCTGATGTACCAGCATGGTACCGACTACCGAACAGACCGCATACATAAGCCTGTTGGCCGGAAATCCCAGCCAGCTGAACCCGAAACTCATGCCGTGGAATACAAAACAAAGCCCTACAAGTGTCAGACCGGCCAGTACCGGATAGATGACCATAGTCCTTACATTGAACTTCAGCGACTTTTCAGCTTTTGTGCCGATACAGACAATACAGATGCATATCAGTTCGGCCACCTTGCATCCCGATACGGAATTGAATACCCTGAACCGTGCCAGCAGGTCGAGTACGAACTGTGTAACCCTGTTGTCTGCCGTAACAGGCAGATTCATGATGATTTCAATAATCAGAAAGATATAGATGCAACTCCTGAAGTAGTTGTACATCTGCTGCTGTTCCCTTGTCTCTTCAAATGCCATACGCTCTAAATGTATATGAATTTGCTAAAATGGAACCTTTATACCCAACAGCAGACCGTTGCGGAAGGTATCCCCATGCAGGAAGTTCACATTGTTCTTCTGTATGACAGAGAACTCCAGTCCGCTGCGGAACACATAGCTGTATTCAAATCCGGCCTCCAGTCCGAAGAAGAACTTCTTCTGTACCGCACCGAACTGAGGCCCCAGACGAAGGCGCATCATGCCGTTCTTGTACCGTGCCAGACGGTGCTTGTAAACCATACTGCCATCCCAGAAATATCCTTTCCAGAAATTGTGACATACCGGCTTCTGCCAGTGATTCCCGACCTCACCGTATACTTCGACCGCATTTCCGTATGAAAGCGGAAACTCATAACCCAAAGTGGCATTCAGCGTACTTGGAAAAAGGAATCCGGCATTGACGGAAACCTTTCCGGTCTGTGCCGATGTACCGATGAATGCAACCGAGCACAACAGAATGAACAGAATCTTTTTCATGGCCTATCTTTTTATGGAATGATCAATATAATAGTAGGGGTAATAGTCGGCACCGTCCAGAATATCCGAGTCGAAGCCGTCTGCATTGAGAATGTCCTCATACTCGATGGTGAGTACCACTACACGTCCGCTTATCTGGTTCTCGGAAATCTCCAGACGGAGCACCTTCTCTTCAGGGAAAGTCAGCTTCGGAATCACAAGCACGTTCCTGTAGTCCTTTTTGAACTTACGGGTGTTGTTCATGGAGAATACCGGAGTAAGCTCTATGGTCTGTGAGTTGGTTGCCTTTGTCTCCTTTTTGTCAGTAAGTTTTACCCTTATTTCCTCAATGTCGTATGCAATCCTAGTCCTGTTCTTCAGCGTATAGTCCAGAAAGAAATAGTCACCGATGGAATAGATGTTGTTGATGTATGCCCTTATTCCGTTTTTGTCTGATACAATCTGGTTGAACTTTCTTCTGCTTCCATAGACAGCCCAGGCATATCGTGCAATCTCGGCCATAGGCATGGAAACCTCCGGATTGATATAGGACTGCGTCTCATTGTAGGATACATTGTAGATGGTAGAAGCACAATCCGGTGATTCGGTATAGAGAATGTCATACTGGGCAATATGACGCTCACCGATAATGGTGAGTGTACCCAGCAGTTCGTTTTCCTTGTAACCTTCCGACGATATGGAATCATTCTCCAGATAAGGCTTGATGCGGACGATATTGTCTGTACACTGGTTGCCTATAATTTTAGTAGTGGAAATATCCACCATTTTGATGTTCTCGGGCATGACAATGTGCGTAGTCACTTCTCGGTTGATGTATATCTTCTCGTTGGCCGACAGATGTACGGCTATGCCTGTGATAAGGCATATTATCAGAAAAATTCTGGTTTTCATATTGAGTAATCTTTATAGTTTATGAATGGTACTGTTATAATCGGATATAAACGCAATATTAAGTAGCGGTATATTAGCGTGCATCCTCCGAATTTATCAGATAAACAATAGTATTGTACTTGATTTTCGCCTTGTTCTTTCTGATATTGGAAGATATGGCAGAAGTTGCAGAGTTATACATATTCTGCAGTGACTGGAGTGCAATGGCCTCCGTGGAAATACCTGTACTGTAACCGTCACTGGATTCAAAACTGATATTCTGCTGTACCGTATTGGAACCTGCATCCTTCATAAAATCACGGAATGCCGATTCAGGCACATAGAAACCTTCCATACCGTCATTGTCAAATACAGAAAGCTTGACCTTGATGAACCTGTCGCCGATAAGGATACTGGTTATGGAAGCCCTGACACGCTGCTGTCCGAAACCTGTTACCGTTCCATAGAGGTAAGTTCCCTTTTTCAGCTTTGTACCGCTTACCGTCACATCGTCCAGAAGCTTGAACCGCAGACGTGTACCTTCATGCGCCTTTGTAGTCTGGTCAATCATGGCACGTATCAGCTTGTTTTCGGCAAATTCATCCGGAGCAGTAACTGTATTGAACCTGTCGGCATTGGTGTCATCAGACTTGATTACCAGACTCGGACGGTTGCGTTCCCTTTCCTCCTGACGTACTCTGGCTATGGAATCAGCCCTGTGCTTTCTTTCCGCTTCCTCTGCTTCCGGGTCTTTGATACCCAGTCCGCTTTCAATGGCCTTCTGCCGTTCATAGCTCCTTCGCTGAATCTCTTCAAGGTCACGTGCAAACTCATCCTGTGAGGAATAGCCCATACCTCCGTAACCCGTTTCACTGTTTCCCGAAGGACCGTTCCCGTAAGCATATGCATTGATATGCTTTCTTGATTCGGCAAGGGAACGCTCCAGTTCTTCAAGTTCCCTCTGCTGTCGCTGTCTTTCAGCTTCGGCTGCATCCAGACGGTTCAGCTCTTCCTCGCTGTAGCCGTGTTCCAGTTCCTCCTTCTTCTGCTCTTCCTCCCCGATACCGCTTACGGCTGTGAAGGCATCCTCGTCACCGAAACGTCTGGACATCTCATACATCTTGTCTCCGGCTTCCTCGGCATTGGCCTGGGGAAGCTCCATGTTGATACGGTCTGTAGCTACCGTTCCGGCAGTCTCCTCACCACCGGAGAAGGTCTGCATCACAAAGTATACCAGTGCGCACAGCGGAACGAATATGACCAGCGGAAAGATATACTTGGGCTGTTTGAAATTAATCTTAATCATGGGTTATCATTGTTTTTAATGGATTTGACTATATTTTCCAGCTGCCGGTATTTGAGGATGATCCGCAAGGAATCCTCACGGCTCTTTACAGGTATGGCAATCATGGAGTCCAGTTCATGACGCAGTAACTGTCCCTTCACCGTCATGTCCGTCAATACACTGCGGTGAATGTCCTTGTTTGCCTGGATGGTACGGAATCCCTGAAACACCGGTTCCATTGCGGCTATCGAACTGACATCCGGCTCACTCTGTTTCCCGTTGCCGGAATCTATGGCAACGGTACTGACAAGCAGTAGAAGCAGTGTCCCTGCTACACCTGCGAATGTCGTTTTCGGATGTTTAGCCGCCCATCTGTTGGCCAGTCTGATTCTTGCGGCCAGACGGTATCTTGTTCCGATGACACCCAGTTTGGGCTGCAACCACGACCTGACAAGCAGTTGCGTTTTCAGACGGCTTTCCTGTATCTTTTTTCTGAATGATTTCATAATATCAGTATATCAATAGTCCAAATCCTTGTTTTCAAGAGTCCTCCAGCCGGTAATGAGCAGACCGTGCGGATTGTTCCTTGTCCTAGGTACGGACTCGATGTAACCTGTTGTCACCATCGAGCGTCTGATGTCCCTGGTCCTGCGCTTGATAAGCTGCGTACCGTAATAGGTAAACTTCCGTTCATGTTCGTCAAACTGAATGGAGTCACACATGATGGTACAGACAGCCGAAGAGGAAATGATGTCCGAGTAGAAACCGTTCTCGTCCATGGCCTGTTTCTGTTTCAGTGCAGTCCCGTCAGCCATATACATCGCTTTCCCTACTGTCCATTTGATATAGTCGTTGTCGGGCGGCAGGTTGAAGAAATACTGGTGGAACAGCTGTATGTGCGCCTTGGCCTCCATGGTGAAGTTGGCTTCCAGCCGTGCACGCTCGGCAAGAAACGGAATGTCTCCGTCAAGTACATAAATCTGCTGCCTTTCCTCGTTGACAAGGGAAATGCAGCACCAGACCGTAAAGGCACAGATGACGGTGCAGCCTCCAATTACCGCAAATACCGTCATCATGGCCAGTCTGGTTTTCTGTGCAAGTGATTCGATAAGCATATAATGAAAGATTTTAAGTTATTTGACCAATGACCTGACAGCTGAACCTGTTCCTTTCATGGCAGAACCTGCCATACTTCCGGCCATACCACCTGCAGCCGAAGTGATGCCCATTGCAGCCGAACCGGCAACGGAACCCGTACCCGAGCTTACACCTCCCGGAATCAGCCATGATGCCACTTCAGGAACGAAGCGTATGATATAGGCACCCACGAGCATACCCATGGCATACATACAGTTGGAGCCTATTCCCTGCAGTCCCAGTGCGCCGATCTGTTCCCATGAGTTTACCGAGCCGTGCAGCAGATGGTCGTATGCCACCAGGTCCTGCTGCAGGTTATAAAGAAGGATGAAGTCTATATAATAGATGCACATATAGGTAACGAATCCCCATAACGAGAGGGAAAGGAACTTGGACATCCACTGGCTCCAGGCCGAGTTCCATGGCGGTGCCAGCGAGAGAGCAAACATGATCGGACAGAATATCATCATGATGGCCATGAAAATCCTCTGTGCCACGAGCATCCCGTAATACGACATCTGGAAAATCAGTTCCCCGACAAAACGTATGACATCGTTTATCCATTCACTGACCTTCGTCTCAGCCGCCACGGCAGCCCTCTGTGCGTAGTTGTTGATGGTCGAGCCCAGATTCTCCACATTATATATAAGCTTGTCCCACCAGGCAGCATCCTGACCGATTTCGGCCACCTGCTTTGCCGTGGCTATGGAATCCTGCACGGTTCTCAACCTGTCAAGATATTCACTCTGTTTCTGTGCCACCTTCAGCTCGAAGGCAGCCACTTCCTTGTTCTTTGCCTTGGCCATAGCCCATGTAGCGGACTCCAGACTCTTTCCCGGAACCTGCAGAGCCGAGCATATCCATGAAGAGGATGAAATACACAGGGAAATGCCGATGATGCGCAACAGCTTCATGACATCCATACCACGCCTTCCGAGCATCATCATCCAGCATTCGTATGAACCGACACACAGGGCCAGACACAGACCGAGAGCCTTTGCCATTGAAACGGCATCACCGAGAACGGCCACATTGGGAAATGTCTCCATAGCTGTCAGCAGCTTTTCCAGACTTTCGTCAATGGCCGGAAGTCCTATTGTCAGCGGAATAAACAGTAGATTCATGTTTGATTTTATTATTTGTTTAATATTATTACCTGAATTGTCATCAATAATAGAGAATGTCTAATAATGTGTAGCGGCAACGGCACAAAGGTGTGCAGTCCTGTTGACCAGTTCTGCCATCCTGGATTTGGCTTCCTCGTATGCCTTCTGCCGCTTGGCGTTCTCCAGTCCATAACCGACACCGGTTTTGTGTATATAGGCTATATCCGCACAGAGTATTTCATTCTGGCGGCTCAGCTCGTCCACCTGATAGCGGAGCTTGCCGTCACTCTTCTGCATACAGTAGAGCAGTCCGTCCGTGATACAGTCCTGCATACGGTTGAACTCGTCCTTGTAAGTGGCATACATCAGGTCAACATTTCTGTCAGCCTCCCTTGCCAGTTCTTCCTTATACAGTTCCTCGATATATTTGCGCTCACTCTCCACTTTCTTGATTTTCTGCCTCTGCGTCTCTTCGGCAGTCACACGCACCGGCATGATACGTTTCACATCAGACTTGGGTTCCTTGAAACGGACACGGAATCCGGAGTTGAACCAGTCCCATTTCCAGTACATTTCCGCACCTGAGTATTTCTTATGCAGGAAAAAGTAATACCAGTCCGGAGCAAAATCCCACGGACCGTTCTCCATTGACTTCCACTGCTTCTGCTTTTCACTGTCACTGACTATGCTTTGGGCATTGGCAACAGTAACTGTACCTGAAACTGACATGCAGAACAGGCATAATAATATAATTCTAACCTGCATATCCCTGATTCCATTTGTTGATTACACGCTCAGCTATCTCATTCTTCACATTGGAGTTCAGTATCTCCCAGATATAGTCCGGCTTCCATCCGCAGTCCGTGACAAGGAAACAGTACAGATTAGCATTGTCTATTATGTACCTTGCCCTGTCGATGGAAGCCTTCAGTGTCATTACCAGATTCAGCTTCTCATCCATGGAAGCCTTCATCAGGTTTATACCCGAAGCGGCTACGGATGCATACAGTCTGTAGCAGTGTTGTATCTCCCTTGATATTGCTACGTTGGCATCGGCATAATACCATGCCACGAAAGGCTTCTTCGATACATAAATGAAAGTATTACCGGTAAAGTCCTTGTATTCCGTTACCAGCTGATACAGTGAGTTGGCTGTTGAAGAAATGGCACCGGCCAGCACCAGGTATGAATAGGCATTGTTCAGCCTTGTATCCAGAGTGCTCCGGACATCATTGAACTTTTCCGCACCCTTTTCAATGAGCGACTGCTCGCCATAGCTTGTGGCCACTCTTGTAAGAGCCTTGTCCTCGTCCTTCTTTATGGCCTTGTGCAGGGCTATGAGTGCTTCGATGGTCGGCAGGTCTTTGGGTATGATGAAAGCGGAAGCCTTTACAGGCAGCAACAGCATTATAATACCGGCTGATATGATACTTATATTCCTGATTCTCATGACAGACACATACATATTAAGGGTTAATAATTTGAAGCAACCAGTCCGTTCCAGTCCTGTACAAGATTCCCCACATGATTCTTCATGGTCACCACATTTGCCCATCCTTCAGGGTCAATGGCAAAGAAGAGGTCGTTTGCAGTGGCATACTGTGCCATCAGAACCATCCCTTCCACCTTATAGCGTATCCTGTTCAGGTCAGTATAGATGCTGTTGGCCAGTGTCAGCCTTTCATACCTGTCCAGCAGGTTGTAGCCGTCATCCTTTTTTTCTGCAGTTGCCTGTCCCTGCAACGGATTGGGAATCCTGGCATTGTTCACAATATTGACGAAGTTGCCGACCAGCTGCTGGGTTTCCGCTACAAGATTGCCGAGTTCGTTCAGACAGAGCAGCCTGTTTGAAAATTTTGCCCTGTTTACCGTACTGACAAGTACCGGAACATTTCGCAGAATATCCAGAGCGCACAGGCCTATTTCCTTATAATAAAGACTTTCAGTCCCGAAACCGGATATATTCTCCATACTCAGCTTGTATAGTTCCTTCATGGTAGCCATACTCACCGTATAGAGTTCCACCTTCTGTTTCTTGGCGGCAATGGTATCCACACGCTGGTTGTGCTGTTCCTCGATAAGCTTCTGTGAAGCGGTATTGGCCATGACAATCTTCAGACAGTTGCGGTCGAATACGATTCTCCAGGCAGCATGTGCATTAATGCAGACAAATGCAGAAAGCATTATAACCGATATGATTCTTAATACTGTTCTTACCATAGTGACATAACTTTTTGATGTTGGTTGACTTTTCTTGCAAACTCCAGATACAGAAGCCCTCCATCCGCCTTGCGGTCTTCCTCAATACGGGTGATGGCCTCCTGCAGCGTACCGTACCGAGCAAGATAAATCTTCAGTGCCTCCTTTTCGGTACGTTCTGTAGTATATGCCCAGTAGCATTCAGGTGCTTCCTCCACGCCGTACACATCCGAGTGTTGTCCCCGGCAAATCCACACCTCCTTGAAGTAGCTTCTTCCCTCATGGTTGTTCAGCGCATTGATGGTGAAAATCTGCTGACGCTGTATGTCTGTGAGTCCCAGAATGGCTGCAATATCCTCATACCTGTCCTTGAACTTGGTCTGGTCAAGCAGAATCTTCACATCCGAGTTGTTGATGATGGCCTCCTTCACGATAGGGGAATCAATCACGTCATTAAGCTCCTGTGTGACCACACCGGCTATTCCGTGGAACTTCCGGACGGTCTTATACAAATATTTTATATATTCTGCCATGGTAGGTGAAGCGATTGCCTTCCATGCCTCTTCAATGATAAGAGCCTTCCGTCCCTTCTTGATACGCATCTTCTGCAGGAACACGTCCATGATAATAAGCACCACAATCGGAAAAAGCACCGGATCATCCTTTATTTTATCTATTTCGAACACAATGAAACGCTCGTCAAACAGGTTGATGTCCAGGTCGGAGTTCAGCGTCATCTCCAGCTCGCCGCCACGGTAGAACTGTTTCAGTATGGCCGCAAAATCATGTATATTGAAACTGATTTTCTCCAGCTGTGTAATCTGCGGAATGCGCTCCAGGGCAAACTCATAGTAGGAATTGAACGATAGTTCCTGAACCTTCAGCCTGCACTTCTGTTCCTCCATGTGGTCAATCTGCCTGTCTATCTTAATCAGCATGGAATTGTTATAAAGTTCCCTCTTATATTTTTCTATGATAGTAAGTGCACGTTCCTTTTCCGATTCTGTGGCCGCTTCATCATTAATCAGGGCAGTCAGTGAGCGGCACTGTCGTATCAGCTTCAGACGGCGTACTTCGGAAGGCAGCAGCAGGGCACGGCTTTCAGCCTTCTCCTGAACCTCTTCCGTATTTATCTGCCTGTCGATGTCCTCCATGCTGTGCGTGTACTGTTCATAGTCATCCTCCATCTTGGCGGCGACCAGCAGTTTCTGCCTCAATGCCTCACGCTCACTGTCACTGAACCCTTCAAACGGATTGAAATAGGCCTCGTAATATTCCACGATGGTCTGGTTTATCAGCATGTCCTCAATCTTTGTTGGAAATGCGTTACCCTTGAATATCAGGAATATCAGCGATTTAAGGAAGTTCTTCTTCTCACCGAAATTGAGTTCATATTCTTCCTTAGTAACCTTGAACGGATTCATGGAGATGGGCTTCTCCTTCGAGTAGGCTATGTATGTACCCTTGTAATATCCGCATATGCCTTCGTAGGAATCACCCGTATCCACCATGACCACATCCGTATTCTGTTCCAGCAGCTGACGTACCACACTGTTCATGTGGAACGACTTGCCGGAACCTGAAGGACCGATACAGAAGAAGTTGGCATTGTCCGTCATCTTCCTTTTGCCTTCCTTGCCGGTAATGTCAATGCAGACAGGCAGTCCCTGACGGTCGGTGTAGTATGTGGTCAGCGGTGTATCCTCAGACTCCTTCAGATGCTCCTTGAAGAAAAAGCACAAGGCAGCATCCGAAAGCGTCAGGAACAGGTCATAGTCCGGGTTGAATGCATAGCCGTTACCGGGAAAACAGTCCATGAAAAGTTCCAGCTGGTTGTAGGCCGTTCTTGACGGCATGATGCCGCACTCATACAGCTTTGTCTCCAGAAAGGAAGTTACAGGAGTAACCTTGTCAGGCGGACAGCTGACCAGAATGTTGAAGTTGCAGTACACAAGCATGGTACTGTCAACGGCCAGCCTGTCCAGCACTTCCTCAATGTCAGCCCTGGCAATACGGTTGCTCGGGTCTGGCATGGAACCGTGACGCTTCGCCTTGGCCTGAAGTTTTCGCAGCAGCTTCCTCTGTCCCGGTATCTGAATGACCTGGTTAAACACCACACAGTCCGAGTAGGGGACACCGGTAAGGAAAGAAAGCAGGTCGGTTGCGATACCGTAGCCGTTGATGTTCATCTGCGTGTACGGCTTTACCATGGAAGGCAGGTTTATCTCGTCAATGTCCACCAGCGGATAGGAACGGATAATCCGGTCACCTGTCCTGAGATATTCGTCTGAAGCCTTGAAGTTGGTCATCGAGAACGGTCCGTGCCGGAACTGGAATGCCATGAAACGGTGGCAGTACTCGCTGACTTCCTCCTTGCCGAGCTTTCTGTGCCGGATATGCTTTTCCGTCAGAATATCATCCGTCTTTGATACCTTGGCATGGAAATCGAGCCATCTCTTCGGGTCGTACTGGATGAACTGGTTCTTCTGTGCCTCCTGGGTGAGGATAAGAAAAGTCCTTATCTCTGTGAACTCTCTTCCCTCGAAGTATCTGAAATAACTCCTCGTCAGGAACTCCGCATCATCCGGCACGTCATGGTGATATGCCTGTTTGCACATAATATCCTGCTTCTGCAGCGCATATCCCTCACCGATGGTCTGAAGGATATTGGATAGCACGTCATGAAACAGCATGTACTGCTGCGCATCCGTACAAAGCTGCTGGACCGGATTGGTTATTTCGAAGATAACGGACGGCTCGCCTCTGGCCGAGAACAGCACGACATTGCCGTCCGTCTCCTCCAGCTGCGCATAGAGTCCGTCAAAAATTCTTTTCCTTTTGTGTGCCATACTGTATAAAGTGATTTACTGTTCTTTTCTCAGACTTCTGTAGATATAGATACCTCTTGCCCTTTTCTTGTTGTGGAGTCCTCCACGCTGCTTGATGTAGATGGTTATCAGTCCCACCAGTGCCATGACCATCATGGCTATGAACCCTGCAATCTTCCCTAAGGCGATTGAGAAACCGATGAAGCCTACGAATGATATGCCTATGGCTGCCGCTGCCAGAGTGAGGAAACGGCCGCGTATGCCCATAAACTCCAGCGGTTTCTGCAATCCCTTGAACACAGGGTATCCTTCCTGATTCATTGTCATGCCGGGTAAGGATTACTGGAAGAATAGCGGAAGAGCTTCCGAAAGTGCGATGAATGCGATACAGCCTCCGATGGTAAGCATGATGGTCTTCTTCACGTCCTGGTCTCCGTTCTGCATCTTGAAATAGACGTTGAAGGCACCGACCAGAACGATAACGGCAGCAATGGCCTTCATCAGGTTCGATACCGGAGTCTGGTAGGAACTGACTTCCTGGGTGGCTTTGGTAAAACCTGCTGCACCCTTGCTTCCAGCCATTACGTTTGATGTGGAAATTACGAGTGCAATGGCAGCCACCACACACTTCTGTCCAAAACTTGAACCGATGAAACGCTCCGTAAGATTCCGGGCACTTTTCTTTATTATCTGCATTTCTGAATAATGTTAAAGGATTTCATCGCCAAAGAAACAGATGTCACTAAAGGAACGGTATATATAATATCAGGCATTCTCACAGCTGAAGATAACGGCACCGAGATCACTGGTACCGGTCTCTGCCAGTCTGTTTATTTCCTGAATGATATTCTCTACCAGAATGCCGTCAGTCATGATGGCCTCCCGGTAAACGTGTCTGGAAGATTCTGATTTGGATGCAGATTTCTCTGTACCATCAGAATTATTGCTTTCATTATTTGATTCGGGATTCTCCGTATTACTCTGTTCTGAACTTTGTTCTTTGGATTCAGGTTCATCCCGGTTTATTTTTATCGGCCTGAAGTTTCGTGCCTCTTCCGATATGTCTATGTCCTCTTCTTTATGGCTGTCCTGCTCGGCATTCTGTGCGGCCTTTGCCCTCTGGAAGTCCATGAAAATCATTGCCGCATAGTAGAATACCATTGCCACGAAGAGAAGGAATACTATCTGTCCGTACTGCATGGCTGTTGTAATATAATGTTGGAAGAAAGGGTGGAACTGTCCTGCGGAAGCGGAAGGATATGCAGTCCCAGTCTGATACCCCGGCTTTCCAGACGTTCCCTGCGTTCCGTAGTGCCGGTATAATAAATCACGTTGTGTTCCTCACTGATGATGTATCCGTTTGACTTCATGTTTGAGCGTACCCTTACCTTTGCCCTGTTTGAAATGACACGGATACCGGTTACAGGTTCCAGTCCGAAGACGATACGCCGTCTTTCCCTCTTTACCATCTGGATACGGATACGTGAGGAAATCCTGTGCTTCTCTTCACTGCTGCGTTTCAGTCCGAGTGCAGCAGCTATGCGTCCGACACTCATCCGGGTAATACCGAGAGCTTTCCCTATCTCAGAGAAGGAACACTCCTGAAAGTGGTTTCTTATATAGTCGGCACGCTCCATCCATCTGGATTTGGCCATTTTTACAAGTCCAAGTTCACGGGCTTTCAGCTTGACGGTCGATTCGCTCAGATTGAGAACGGCAGCTGTATAGGCTGTGGTCTCTATCGGATACAGCTCGACAAGAGCGGCCAGCATCCTGTCAGTCCAGTCTGTTTTTTTCATATCCTACAGATTATAGCTGTTAAACAAAGATTTCTTTTCCCTTCTGTATTCTGCCAGACGTGGCAGGTAGGACTTGAAGAATGCCCTTACAATGGCATTCACCAGGTCAGAGCGGCATCTGCCATGTATATCGCAGTCGTCCAATGAATCCGCAAGGTCACGGTCAAGCTTGCAGACAAGCCTTTCAGTCTTATCCGTTCCGAAACCGTCCGATTGCAGATAATCCATGAAGTCATCCCAGCATCCTGTATCCGAAAGGGAAACAGCAGTATCCTTTTTCAGTGTTTCATTATTATTTTCTTTTTGCTCAACCTGCGTTCCTGCGGTATCTTCCGTCAATATAAGTTCTGAATCATTGATACCTCTTGTCAGGTCATCTATTTCCGGTATATCCTTACTCATAGTGCTATGGTTATTGAAGTTTACTGATTATTCTGGTTCTTTATTCTGATTTTCGTTACTGTCCTGTGAAGCTTCATCAGACGGCTGTGCCTTCTTTTTCTTCTTAGGTTTGGGATTCAGATTTTCCGTCAGCTGTATGCCTTTGAGTTCTTTTTCCCTTATCGGTTGAAGTGTATCGAAGATACTCTGATAGACCTTGTCAAAGACTGGTGTAACGATAGTGGCCTGCATATCCAGTGCTGCCATGGTACTGAAACGTTCCATATCCGCACGTTTGGGAATCTTTGCTGTAACATACCCATAGTTGGAGAAGGTATCCCTTGCATTGTCCCAGATAAGCAGTTCGGAACGCTTGCCGATTCTTCCGTCATTCAAATTGGGAATGATGAAGAGTCTGGCTTTCATCCTTTCACCGACAGCCTTTTTCAGCCGGTCAACAAACATGAGGAAACTGGCCGTGGACGGAACGGTTACCAGATCATAATGAAATGGAACTATGATGATATCCGAGTTGACGAACATGGGTATCAGCCCTTCCGCTTTCAGACTGCCGGGAGAGTCCATAAGCACAACGTCAATTTCAGGATCGTTGTGCAGTTTCTCCATAAGGGAAGTCATCATCGCCTTATCGTTTGCTTCGTATGCCCATACCTCGTATGGCATTTCCTGTTCGCCATATTTTCTGATGTCGGCCTTTCGGCACTTCATGATGGAGTGCTGGAAATCGCAGTCAATCACCACAACCCTTACACCCTTTGTCACCAGATAGTTGGCAAAGGTGACGCAGAGGGTAGTCTTTCCTACACCTCCCTTCTGATTAGCAAATGTCACTATAACCGGAGTCTGTATCATTTCAAGTTTTGATTGATTTTGTGACAAATGTATCAACCAAGGTATTCAGATAAGAAATGCACAACACATTTGTGATTTAGGTTGTATAAACCGGAATATGTAGGATGTCAATTATCGGGTTATTATGATTTTTTTAGCTGAAAATGTTACAGTAAAAAGTCTATTGCCTTAGAAATCTCGTATTGAATTGATATTTATAAAAATATTATAGACAGAAAATCAGGAAATTTTGTACATTTGATGTATATACATTAAATTTTAAGGATTAGTATGGAAGAAAAAATATTAGTAGAACCGCTTAGAGACAGATTATATTATGCATGTGATTCCTGTCTTACCTATATCGACAGCAGAACTTTAATAATTAATTCTGAAGATATTCCTTTGGGAATGGAAAGTAAACCGGAGCTTATCAATACACACAAGTATTTTATCCTTGAATCCGGAGATTTGGTGCCATGCAATGATCTCTATAATGAAGAATGCAGACTTTTTAATGCAATCCGTTTTGAACATGATGAAGAAATCAGAAAATATGCAATGGAGTGCGTTGTCAGAGGACTGCTTGAAGATTATGGCAATGATAAAGAATCTGTTAATGAGGAATTCATTATCACAAAGGCTGTATGTTATATGGATGAAATTGGTCTTCACAACGCTGCCAGATATACAAATGAAATAAAAAACGTTTACCGGAATGAGGTGAAACGCTAATTAATAATGATATAATTGATGACACCAGTATTAAAATTAACAATAAGTCAAGAAGAAAATTCAGAATTGCCCGTAATCTGCAAACTGACAGAAGCAGCTTTTGCAGATATGCAGGAAAGCGATCATCAGGAGCATCATTTAGTGGACAAACTGCATAAGTCCGATACATATATTCCGGAACTGTCGCTGGTCGCAAAAACGGAAAAAGGAGAGTTAGTAGGATATATTTTGTTGACGAAAGTGGAAATCGTTTCAGAAAGTGAAGTCCATACATCTTTGGCTGTAGCTCCGCTTGCCGTTCTTCCTAAGTACCAGAACAGAGGCATAGGAGGAATGTTACTTAAAGAAGCACATAAAAGAGCAGCCGCACTTGGATATGGAACAGCTGTCCTGCTTGGGCATAAAGACTATTATCCACGCTTCGGTTACCGCAAAGCAGCTAACTATGGTGTCACGTTTCCGTTTGATGTGCCTTCTGAATATTGTCAGGTTATCGAACTGATACCTGATGCATTGAAAAGCATTAAGGGAATTGTACGTTACCCAGCTGTTTTCTTTGAATAAATAGATATTGGTTCAGTTTGTACATTCCAAACTTAACAGGGTATACAGAACTGAACCAATATATTTCATCGTACAGCTTTGTTATCCGAAAAGCAGGAAGCATTTATGCGGTATACCTTATGAGGCATTTCTTCTCCACGATAATGCTTGACAACAGAATCAATCGGTATCATACCATTCCTTATCGCAACTTTTTGTGATGCAATATTGTTGTCACGGATTATTGAATACATTGCATCGAAATGCAATGTACTGAATCCATAATCCCGACATGCCGTAGCAGCTTCTATAGCATATCCCTTGTGCCAATATTTGTAAGCCAAAAGATATCCGACTTCCGGAACCATCATATCGTTGTATTCCTGCATCGTTATTCCGCATTGTCCAATCATTTCGCCGCTCTCTTTCAGCACGACAGCCCAAAGGCCAAATCCGAAATCTTTGTAGCGTTGGAGTTGTTTTTGCATCCACACCATAGTTTCTTCATCATTAAAGGCTCCATTATAGGCGTACATTACTCTTTCATCCTGCAAAATAGAACGAAGAGAATCCATATCGGAAACGTTCATTTCACGCAACAGCAATCTCTTTGTTTCTAAAATCAGATGTTCCATATACAAACAGTTTCATTATAAATACAATTCTTCAATAAAATGGTTAGGATGCCCCTCCATATTTACCTTGATATATCCTATTGGAAAAATGAATAAACGAATCAAAAACATTTAAGATGTTATGCGTCCGGAATGGGAATCAAGGGAACGGCATCCCTATTTTGTACTTTCCTTTATAACATCCGTATCTATTTGATATACTTCTTCAATAAGAACATAGTTGTAACCTCTCAATATGCATTGCTCCAGATTATACCTGTTGGTTTTAATCATGTCATCGGCAACAATGTCCGTAGACAACCTTTTCTCTATCACACTTCCGTATTTTACAATGTCCGCAAAGTGCTGTCTTATATACTCTTCGCTGAATATCAGATAAATATATTTTATATCCCGCATATAATCATCCGCAAAGTCTTTTTCCCATCCGAATGGTATATAGCATCCTTCCACTATAAGGTTCTGTCTGTTTTCAATGCAGGTCTTTATGATTTCCCGCACAACAGGCCACAGAAAATCTGTCAAAACTGAATCCGGACTTTCAGGAGACAAATTTGTCTGCCCGCTCCTGATAAGCCCCATCTTCAGATGGTCTATTGACAGATATGAATATTTGTATTTCTCCGACAGTCTTTGTGCAAGCAAGGTTTTTCCCGTATGCGTGTCACCAGCAATCAAAATAATCATAACAAATTGGTCTACAACTTTTCAATAAAATGAATCGGATATTTATCCCAGTATTCTTTATACATCCAGTTTTCTTCTTTGGTAAAATTCAGCTGATACAATCGAAATTCAACTAAAAAATTCTTTGGTTGCCACAATTCCTCATACGTGTAGCAGTATTTTATAC
Organism: Bacteroidaceae bacterium; assembly: GCA_902362595.1. Lineage (GTDB taxonomy): Bacteria > Bacteroidota > Bacteroidia > Bacteroidales > Bacteroidaceae > Phocaeicola > Phocaeicola fibrisolvens. Next base: position 35,311 of record CABIXF010000003.1, read on the forward strand.
CGCAAACCTGCATTACATTACCGCTTCTTGGATTGTTCCTGTCATGTGTGGCAGTAATGTACTTCTTTACTCGTTCGACAACAGCCTTGCCTGCCTCCGAAGCGATACCTCTGTGCCAAAATTCTTTACGGAGCCCATAGCTAAAATCATGGTGTTCTTCCATATCAACTTTAACATATCCTATTGGATAATTGTCGTCTTTCAGACAAATGGCATAAGCGTATGCTTGAGGTTGTTCATATTTGACTGCATACCTTTCCGCATAGAATTTCTTGGTTTCTTCAATATCTTTTAGAGGAAACCAAGGCAGGAATCTGTTGACTTCTTCATCTTTCAGAATAAGGAAAAGAGCCTCAATGTCGTTTTCTGTAAACTTCCTTAATATCAATCTGTCTGTTTCTAATGTAGGGGTATTCATATTATAAACTGCATTCAAATAAAAACATTTCACAACAATCATCTATAGCGATTTCCTTTTCAAAGGAAGAATAGGTTTTGATTTCCGCAAATCCAACTTCCCTCAAAAAGTCTTCCATTTCACCATATTTATAAAGATGGGTTTGAAAGTCCATAAATTCTTGCTGTAACAATTCTGTACCATTATACAGTTCGTAGACACCCGGTGAAAATTGGGTTTGGCTTTGCTCGTCATAGTGATTCTTGCTTTTCAGGATTAAGTCAAATCCTTCTTCCGTTTTTACGGAAACCGAAACTTTATAGTCTTCATCATCCACGCATCTGTTTGCGATTGTATCAACAGCAAAAACAAACTTCCCTTTCGGCCTCAGAATCTCTTTCATCTTCAGCAGAATATTCTTGCATTGACTAATGTCTGTAAACAATGATACCGAACCGGAAGTAATCAGAATATAGTCGAATTTCCCTTCAGGAGAATAGGTAGTTATGTCTGCCTGAAAGACTTGAGCGTTTGGGGATTTTTGCTTTAATTTATCTAGCATTTCAACAGAAAGGTCTATCCCGCTAATATCAAACCCTTTCTCCATAAAAGGAATAAGAAAACGACCGCTTCCACACAGCGGTTCTAAAATTTTTTGTTCTCTTTTGGCGTAAGAAAGGTAAAAATTCAATTCGTCCTGTGGTGCTTTTTTATGCAGGATTTCGTACATTCTGCTACATAAATTCCCGTAATAGTTCTTTTCAAGTATGCTCATATTGTTCTGTTTTTCTATTTATGTATCCGAGATGTTATATGGGTATATATGAATGATTTACTAATTCATTTATAAAAAAGCAAATTTAGGTAAAAACGGAGAGATTTTACACCGATAGATTAAAGAAATCGTTTTTCTTTAGAGAAACGATAACGTTTTATAATGAAAATCCTTTGTTTTATAGCTCTTATGATTCTAAAATTATAACTTTGTCCTATGATGAAAAAACAGCCTGACAATCATCTTTCTATTTTTGAGGGAAGAGAAATATCATTTATTCCATCTAAGACAATGCTATTGGAGGAAGGTAAGGTTGCGGATAGGTTATATTTTATCCGTAAAGGATGCTTGAGATTGTTTTTCTACAACGAAGGAAAAGATATAACCTTCCAGTTTTTCTTTGAAGGGGATTTCGTGGCTTCATTTGACAGCCTGTACAAGGGTACGCCGAGCCTGTTCTCTCTGGAAAGCATAGAACCATCCGAAGTTCTGTTTATAAAGAAAGAAGATTTCTACAAAAAAATGGAAAGCAATCCTTCATTGAGAATGCTATATGAAGAGAAAATTATAGAACGGTTCAGCTTTTACCAGCATCTGTTCCTGTCCCGTATCAAGAATACGCCACAGCAGAGGTATGAAGAACTGTTGAAGGAATATCCCAACATCATCCAGCGGGTTCCGCAACATTATATAGCTTCCTATCTTGGTATCACTCCCGTCTCGCTTTCCCGTATCAGAAATCGGCGCTAATCTCCATTTCTTTACAATTGTTATCGTCCGTTTCCGATAAAGTAGTGATCTTTGCACTATTAAATTTGGAAATGTATGAAAAGAATTTTTGTAATCGACTGGATTTTAATCGTTGTATTCATCGTGTCTGCCATTTCAGGAATTGGTCTGCATATAGCCGGACATGGGAACAGCCACGAAGTATGGCATAACTGGGCAGAGGTTCATGTCTTGGGCAGTATATTGTTCCTTGTTGCCATCATATTCCATGTGACAACACACTGGGGATGGTATAAGGGAATCATAAAAAACGGAATAGGCAGGAAAAGCAAGGTTACAGCAGTCCTGTCTATCATATTTTTATTGCTGTCCGTTACAGGTATCGTATTACTTGGAGTAAGCGGAGCAAACTCTCCACTTGGGTTATGGCATTATAAAATAGGCATCATAACGACTGTTATAGCTGTAGGGCATATTATAAAGCGACTTTCAGTTTTGAAAAAATCATTGAATTAGGAAACTGTGACCAGTTTATCGCGTCTGTCATCTTTTTATTGAATGTCCGTCATCAATATCATCATAGCTACCTTTCTGTCCAACTTCCCACTCACGTTTCTCGCCATGACTGCCACCACCTACATCACGCAGCTTGGTTTTGCCTGAGAAACGTGAAGTAGACTTTGTTTGTTGTTGGTATTTTTGTAGTTCAATATGTTTCACAGATTGTTTCTTTAGCCGGTCAAGATTGAAGTTTTCTTCAGTAAGATTTATAATGATATGCTGCTTGAAATTTATAGCATAAGTTACATCTTCTTCCTGACGGATAATGAAGCCTTCTTCATGCAGTCGGCTTCTGATAGAGGTTACTGTTTCATCATTGAATATCTCACGCAGACGGTTCACTGCATCAGTGTAGTAGTGTGTTCTTTCCGGAGATATATCTACTAAATCTTTCCGTGAGACTTTGAATATCTTACAAAGCAAATCCCGTTCAGCCTCAGTAGCCGGACTGAACACCTCAACCATAGCTATACGGTTGTTACGGTCAATAGCCTCTGCCATAAAAGGTTTCAACGGACGGCTTTGACCATCAAAATAGATGATGCCTTTCTTGATATAAGCACGCTGCTTCCTGATTTTACTGTATATTTCACTCTGGGTAATCTTAGGATTAAGTGTCAGTAATCGGTCAATATAGTCCTCAATTCGATTGAACCGTTCTTCAGGAGTAGCGAAGTCCAGAAGTTCCTCTACAGCCAGCACTCTTGCACCATGAATGACGGTCTTGTTTGAATGATCAACTAGCATATATCCGTATGGAGAATCCTTCTTGCCGAAGAACACAATGTCAATACCGAACTTCGTTTTCAGTTCCTTCTGCAGTTCCTCCTTGTTGGAACTTACATCACGGTACTTCTTTAATATACTTCTGAGCTGACGGCAACGAGCCCTTTCCCGATAACCGCTCTTGAAAAGACTTTCTATTTCAGTAAAAGGGATTTCCTTCTGAACCTTTCCACCATGCTTGACGAATACATTCCCATCTTTCTGATAGACTTCATATCCCATGGAAACCATTATTGCCTTGAACTGGGCAAATGAAGAGAACGTGTATAGCTTGGCCAAATTAATGTCATCTTCCGTTTTCTTCTTCCTGTCGTTACCAAGAATACGGTCTATTACCTCCTGAGAACGTCTGCGTTCATGGCTGTGCTGAATCTTTCTTCCATCAGGTGCCACTCTCGAAGTGATGATATGAAGATGGGTATTCTCCGTGTCATAATGAGAATAAACAAGCAACGGCTGACCGGATTCTCCGTATCCCATTTCCTTGAGATACTGGTGTGCAAAATCCAGCAACTCATCTTCCGACATTTCGTGTCCCTTACATGATATGGCCACATGAAACTGTGGTTTCCTGATTCTGCTGTTCTGTGAACTGTACTTCTGGAGATAACCAACCAGCTCACTCGGGGTAGGTTTGTGAAATGTTCCGAGTGAACCAAAATTCTGAATCTCGATAAGCCGTGCAACACCTTTCGATACTTTATGTTCATTGTAACCTACAGCATGGAAGTTCGTACTTCCCGGTAATATGGTTGCTATCATATTGAATCTTAATTTATCAAGGTTTTAGTGACTGAGTAACCGAAATACTTCAAGCTCATTAATCTATGGTTACACAATAATAATATCAGAAATGATTGAATACCATGTAACTAATAACTCAGATTCTGACAGCTTTCTGTGTCAGAGAATCAAGGTCTTTCTTTATTCGGTTCAATGTTTCCTGAGTTTCGAGGATAATTGGTAACAGAACCTCCTGGATATAGCCGGGTGCGAGTAATCCGGCTACCGCAAGCTCATTGGCACGTTTAACCGACTGATTAAGGTTTCCTCCAGCCCAGGAAAGTTCATTCTGATATTTACGATAAAACAAACCCAAATCATTCATCAGTTCGAGTTGCCTTTTGGTTCCGATATTTGAATACTCTGCCAGTGCTGAGCGTATATAATGACTCACAGATGAATAGGAGGCAGATTTCTCCTTAAATTGTTGTACTTCCTCCGGTGTCATTCTGACCTTGATGTACTTGGTTCTCTGATTCTTCATACTTGGATACATTGGTGGTTAGGTTCCCCGGACCATCTTTCGCCATGCGAAACAGCGGCCAGCCGCTCCGATGCACCAGCATTCGGCAAGTTACTTTTGTGAGTACGAAACGGAGTTTTGTGGCCACAAAAGTACAACTTGCTTGGAAAACTCTGCACGGCAGAAAGATACCTTCCGGGAATGATTATTACACCCAAATTTACCGGGGAAAGCCGTTGCAAACCGAAATCAACAACACAATTCTTTGGAGGCATATTCCAGCTTACCATGAACTGTAGCACCAGTTATATAAGAAACTCCATATAGCGTATTATTGTTATATAGAGTTTTTAAGACGTTTGAAACTAATTTACATGTATTCAGAAACAGAAGCTTCTGGTATTATTTAATCTTTGGATTATACTAATTTTGGTAATCAGAAAATAATATTTCGTATTCTTCGGTTGAATAAACCAAAGTTTCAAAAACACAAAAGATGTAGTTATATGGGATAGATGGCTATTGTTCTCATAAAACCTATATCCAATATAATATGTAGTCCCGATACAATGATAGCATGGTAAAAGTAACCTGCTTATCTAAGTTATTGGAATCTCAATAAAAGGGAAAATGAAATCTTGTAGCTGATTCAGCTGATGAAATGGCTATCGGGAAATCTTATTTTATCTGAACTGTATTGCAGAAACATTCAGGTAGAATAACCCTGTAATCAGAGTCTGGAGAGACCTCGTTATCATGGTGATATAACATTGATAATCAGTAAAAAATCTACTCGAACAACAAGAAAATAGTGTTGCGTAAATTTCTGTATCTCATTGATTTTTAGTATATTTATATAATTAATAAGCTCTTATACTCATAAATATTACACGTTATGTTTGAACTACTGTTTATTATATATCTACTGCCGGTACTTATTATCGGTATGCTACTCTTGAAACTGGTATTCTGGCTTTTAAGGATTGTCATACGTTTGGCTGTATGGCTGGTTAAGAAAACCTTTATACTTATATGGAAGCTCATCATACTTGTCTTTGCTATAATTATAGGCCGTGAAATTATGCTTTGGAATCAACCGGACAAATAGAAAGAACCGCACCAATATGATAATGGTACGGTTCTGATAAAGATAAGTAGAATCCTCCCTTTATGTTAATGGCTTGTTCTGTTTTGTCGATTACATGAAACCTTTTCCCTTGCTTCTTTCATATACAACTTCTTTCTTGGAATCACAATTCATAAGACGGAACTGAACCATACATCCGGTAGGAATATCCTTAGGTAACTGTTCAACCAGTCTGTCGATAACCTGGTCTACATTACTGAAACCAATGTCTGTTATTTCACCGATAACGTTACCTTTGAAATATGCACGTCCATAGATCATCATCTTTTTGGTGATACGGAACATCTTGTCTGCCGGTGTCTCGAAGTCACGTGCTTTGCCCTGTTTGCTCTTCTTGCTACTGAAGAAAATGAAGTCAATCACTTTGGCATTTAGTTCCCAGGCAGGAGTGAAGTCTATCTTAACATAGCCTCTTGTAATATTCAGTCCATGACTGTGGTTCATGCCGAAGGCAACCTCATACAGATTGGCATCACAGTCATTCTGTGCAATGGTAGCCCATGTATGACGAAAAGTATAATAACAGTAGTAATCCTCCTTCTTCATTCCCATATCGGCACATATCTTTCTGATTCCAATGTTTACGTTGGCATTGAAACTGTCCGGATTGCTGTAACGCTTATGGAACTTGAAAAGATATTCGTCATTCTCGTCTGAAAGATACTTATCAAATGTGGCCTGAATGAACGGTTCCACACGCATTTCAATATAGGCTTCGTCTTTCCGACTGTGCTTTGTCTTAGCTCTTTTATATCCGATAACTCCATCCTTATAGTTTTCTTTTTTAAGTTCAAAAATATCTACGGTGTTTATTCCGCCCAAACACAAGGATAGGAGTGCCACGTCTCTGCCCAGTTCCGGAAGAGAGGAAATCATTTTGGTTTCCGGTAGGGGGCGATTGAAGAATTCCCTACATGCCTCTGCACTGATGGCTCTTTGAACCGTACTGTCAGATTTAGGAATGGATACCTTTAACCAAGGATTGTATTTGATTCGCACGATACCACGTTCTTCATCGTTCAGTTCTATAAGTGCCCTTTTGAATATCTGTCTTAAACAGGTTGGGTACATTTCTTTCGCCCTGTTTGTCAACGAAAGGCTATTAATCCATCTTGTCAAAACAGAAGATGACAAGTGAGTAAACATAACTCTGGTTGTTCCCAAATATCTTTCGAGGTGGTTTACAGCCAGGCGATAATTCTTTGCATTACGTTCATGTCCTTCAGAGGCCATGCGGTTAATGAACCTTGTTGCATAGTCACTAAAGCATACTTCCATATCAGAGTTCATTAAGTATTCTATTAATTCTGTTACAGAGTATCCTGACACATCTTTACGATTTACAAGTTCTGTATAACGAAGTATTTCCTGTGCACAATATTTATTTATGACAGCATCCTTAATCTCTCCAGATTTGGATAACTGTTTGTCAGTAACGAATTTATCAGTCTTAATATACCCTGATTTTGAACGATGAAGTACTCGAATGTACACTTGGTAAAAGCCGTCAGCTCGCTTATACCTTACAATAGTCTTAAATGTTGCCATACCTTATTGATTTACAGTTGTTTTACTTTTGTAAGTTCTTTGTAAGCGTACCCTCTCAGTTTTGTAAGCTATTTGTAAGCAAGTACCGTTTATTTGGCTCATTTTTTGCGGACAAATGCACGAACCGCCTAAAAACAACTTAGGCTGTAATGTCTGAAAAACAGCCCATTACAGCCTAAATCAATGATTATCTTATACTATTTATGCTTCCTCTATTGCAGCCTGCGCCACTTTCAGATGGGATTGAAAATCAGAATCTTATGCAACTTTAGCAAGTGATTTGTAAGTTTGTGATTATCATTCCTGGTAATAGTACATAAAAAGTAGTCTTATTCCTCTATCGCAGCTTGTGCCTCTTTAATTCATATCTGAATATCAGTAGCTTTCCTTTGCTTTGTAAGTAGTTTGTAAGTTTCAGGACTCTTCCTTTTTATGGATTACTTAAAAAAGGTAAGCTGCAAAATGGTTTTAATCATTGAATTATCTGTATGGGTACTACAGATGAAATAATTAATATCTTATTCCTTTCTCCTTTCTTTTAATAGTTCAATAATCATATCTTTATCCTTCAGGTTTGAATCAAGACGTAAAATTTGTGAGTTCAGACTCTCTATCTGTTCTTTCAGAAGCTTGATTGTTTCCCTCAGGTTCTCCGTTTCTTTCTTTTCGTTGGATAATTGTACAGCAAGTTCCGCGTCACCTATCAGGTTATTCGCATTTCCCTCCAAGGCAACGGCTGCAAGATGTGCCGATATATTATGTTGTTTCGGACAGAAAAGGGAAAAGAAATTGAAGTCCAATGCTTCGCTGACTTTAATAAGCCTGCTTGTCTCCATTGTCTCCCTTTCCAGTATGCGGTTTATGTGCTGCTGCGGTACACCTATTTTACGTCCCAGCTCAGATTTGCTCAATCCAAGCTCGTTACGTCTTTTGTCGATAGCCTGACCTACATGCACGTGTTTTATGTCATTATCCATGCGATTCCTTCAATAAATACATCTTAAACAATAAATCATCAAACAAATATTTGGTTATATAAACCATTTTACGTTACTTTGTGACGTAACCTATTCATTTGGTGAATACAAAGTTAAACATTAAATATTAAACATCCAACAATTATGTCTGAAAACTTAGAAAAAATCCGTCCGGCACTTGTTGCCCTTGAAGTAGGTGAATCCGTTTCATTCCCCATTTCACGTTTGAAAAGCGTCCGTACACAGGCCTCAGAGCTTGGTGCCATTTATAACCGTCAGTTCAAGACCAGGACTGACAGGGAAAACCACACCATTACGGTCAAACGAATAGTATAGAAATCAAATCAGGTTCATATGAAGATATTACAGTTTCTGGACCATCTTATACCATACGAAACATTTCTGAATGACCTTTCCTCCAGAATTGTCAGGCAATTGAAAGCCGACAAGGATGATCCTGAATTCATCAGCCAGAGGAAGGCATACGAGCTGTTTGGCCGCAGGAATGTAGAACGGTGGAAACGTCAGGGAAAGGTGGTTTCCTACAAAAGACCCGGTAAGGTGGAATACCGCACGGCAGACCTCAGGCTCTTGCAGCGTACCACCCAGGACTATTTTGATGGAAGTCTGCCAAAACAGGCCGAAAGACCAGTCAAAAGAGATAAATGATAAACATATTATGGCTAATATTTTAATAGTGACAAACTATGCATGTTTAGTTTAGCCGTGATACTCTATGAAATATAAAGAAAGCAATTATAGTAGGTACAGGAATGTGCGTCAGTAACCTTTGTTCACCAGCTTATAGCTTTACCACCTAACGATAAAGCCGGACAGGTCTTTTGTATCGCACATTCATAATGATTTTATAATAATGAAAGAAATCAGACCAGCGTGCGATCCAAACGGTGTCTATTCAGTCAAGCGCACCTGTGCTGAACTCGGTATCAGCAACAAGACACTCAAAAAATACAGAGAAAACGGGTATATCCAACCGCTCAATCCTAATAATGTCAGCCGCCCGAAATACTCCGGCCAGTCAATAATCGATTGTTGGAACCTGCTCAGTACGTTATGATAAGCGAAACAACCATACGGAAAGTAAGGGAACTTGCCATAGAAGACGTACTCAGTCCTTATGTCAGACTGTCCCGAAAAGGCTCAACCCTGATGGGACTTTGTCCTTTCCATACTGAGAAGACCGGTTCCTTTGCTGTCACTCCCAGCAAGAATCTCTTCCACTGCTTCAGCTGTAACCGTGGCGGTGATTCCATTACGTTTATAATGGAAAAGGAAAACCTTTCCTTCAGTGCCGCCGTGGAATTTATTGCCAGGAACCATAATATTCCGGTAGAATACATCAGTGAAGAGCGCAGTGAGGAACAGATGGCTAAAGCCAGGCACCGAGAATCACTTCTAACAGTTCTCGATACAGTCCAGACCTTTTTCCTTCAATGTCTCAGGGCAACAGACAAGGAAGAGAGCCTTGATGCCAGAGCCTATGCATACAGCCGGTGGCATGAGGAGTTCTGTGCCTTTGCCGGAATAGGCTATGCACCGAAGGACGGTCAGGCCTTTATGGATTTCTGCAGAAGCAAGGCTCTGAACGAAGAACTGCTGTACGAACTCGGCATGTTCAAGCGTGGCGAGGACGGCAACACATACGCCATGTTCCGACAGCGTATCATGATTCCCGTGAGAAACAGATGGGGACGCATCATTGCCTATACAGCCAGATACATCGGAGACAACAGGAAAGCTCCCAAGTATATCAACTCGGCAACAAGCATGATTTACTCCAAGGGAGAAACAGTATTCGGCATTGACCGTGCAGCCAGACTGCGTGATGCCGACTATTATATCATTGTGGAAGGTGCTCCTGATGTCCTTAGAATGCAGTCGATTGGATACGACAATACAGTAGCGTCACTTGGAACAGCCTGGAGTGACAACCAATTCGAGCAGCTGAAGAGGTATGTATCCTCACTCTGTTTCATTCCTGATTCAGATATTGCGGAAGGCAAGCCATACGGACCGGGATTTGAGGCAGTGATGACCAATGGGGCTGCAGCCATAAGAAAAGGATTCCATGTAACAGTCAGGGAACTTCCTTTTACAGAAATACCATCCGAGGCAGAAGGAGAAGTACAATATGCCAAGAATGATGCCGACAGCTATATCCGCAGCAGGGAGGATTATACTTCACTTCCGGAAAAGCATTTCATTATCTGGCTTGCACAGAAACGTTTTCTGGTAGCCGGTTCCATGGTAGAAGAAAGAAAGTGTGTTGCTGAAATAGCAGACCTATTGCGCTATATAAAAGACCAGCTTGTGTATGACCAGTGCATAGAACAGCTCTCCAGACTGCACGGCAAGGTAAAGCTATGGCGTGATGCCGTTACCCAGGCACGTGGGGAAGCCAGGAGAAGGAACGACAAGCCGACGGCCATGAACGAGATGCAGCGTGAAGCGGAGCTGCTGCGCCAGTTCGGTCTGTTCGTCAGGGAAAACTGTTACTACTCCATCGGTGAAGATGATGATGAACCGTCAAGAATCTCCAACTTCATCATGGAACCGCTCTTTCATATCGAGGATGAGATAAACGGAACCAGAATCTTCCGCATGAGGAATATGTACAATGTATGCAGGGTCATAGAACTGAAGGAGTCAGAACTCTGCTCGCTGAGCAACTTCCAGCAGAAGGTCGGCTCACTGGGCAATTATGTATGGCTGGCCAAGATAGACAAGCTCAACCGTGTAAAGGAATACCTGTATTCAAAGACTGATACGGCAGAGCGTATCAGAAAGCTCGGCTGGAATGCGGCTGAAGGATTCTTCGCTTTCGGTAACGGAATATTTTTTGCAGGCACATTCAATGCCGTTGATGATTTGGGTATTGTCCGTGGAATCAACGGCAAGGCCTTCTATATACCGGCCACTTCAAAAATCTATCTCAACAATCCGGAGATATTCCAGTTTGAAAGACTCATGGTACATGAGAACCGTAACGGAATAAAGCTGCATGACTATGTAGGCAGACTGATGGAAGTATTCGGTGAGAATGCAAGCGTAGCCTTCTGTTACCTTCTTGCCACCCTCTTCCGTGACATCATATTCAGACGCACCCGTCACTTTCCCATTCTGAACCTTTTCGGTGAGAAAGGAACCGGTAAGACAACCCTGGCCACTTCCCTCCAGTCCTTCTTTCTGCACGGAGTAGATCCGCCCAACCTCGGTGTAACTTCCGTACCGGCCATGAACGACCGTGTATCACAGGCTGTCAATACACTTGCAGTGCTTGATGAATACAAGAACGACCTCGACATCCGCAAGATAGCCTACTTGAAAGGACTCTGGGGCGGTGGCGGCCAGACCAAGAAGAATACGAATACGGACGGGATGGCAGCCCAGACCATTGTTACAACAGGTGTAGCCCTTTGCGGCCAGGACAAGCCGACACAGGATATGGCACTCTATACCCGTGTCATCTTCCTTGCCTTTTCAAAGACATCATTCAACCAGAATGAGAAAAGGGCTTACGAAGACCTTGTATCAGTCTGCAACATGGGACTTACGCACCTCACCCTGGGGATACTGGGGCACCGGGAACTGTTTGAGAAGAACTTTCCGGAAATATATTCCATCACCAAGCGTGAACTGGCTACAAAACTGGAGAATGAAACCATCCATGACCGTATATTCGGTAACTGGGTTATTCCACTGGCTACCTTCAGGACACTGGAGACAGTCATTGACGTGCCTTTCAGCTATGCGGAACTGTTTGATACAGCAATCAAAGGAATACGAAATCAGAATGAACTGGCTCAGGAAAGTTCAGAAATAGCGGACTTCTGGAGTATGCTTCAGGGATTCCAGACTTCAGGGAAATGTATTGAGAAGGCACATTACCGCATAAGGTATATGAAATCCTTCCGTCCATTGTCCGTAAAGGAAGATATAGAATTTAAGGAAGCACGTCCTATTCTCTATCTGAACACGGCAGCCGTGGCATCACTGTTCAACAGCCGGAACGCAGGTTCCACCTCCAACCGCTCGAACTGGTCCACCATCATGTCGTACCTGAAATCCCATGCTTCATATTTGGGATTGAAACAGGACAGATTCACCATACTTCTGCCCAGCGGGCTTCCTGACTATACCATTGACATTGTGAATGGCGAGCAGGTTAAGAAGGTAAAGGTAAACCGACCGAAGGCTTTGTGTTTTGATTATCTACAATTGAAGGAAACTTTCGGATTGGATCTTGAAACTGAGGTTATAGCTGAAGCACAGGAGGAAATAGCTGTTGAGCAACAACATATAGTCAAACAGGAGGAATTACATTTTGGCTGATTAATATGCAGTATCAAATTAATATACTGATTAACAAGTTATGTTATGTGTCTAAAAATATGCTTTTTAATTCATTTTTATAGTGAAATTTCAGTATCTTTGTACTTATATGTGCGACCTAGTACAGAATTAGGTGTTTTTTGTAAAACAGACAATATGATAGATACTATAACTGTAAAAAATTTCAAGTCAATAACAGATATGACATTGTCTTTAGGTAATGTCAACGTTTTTATCGGTGCTAACGGTTCCGGTAAATCAAATATTCTTGAAGCTATAGCAATGGTTGCAGCTGAGCGTTCTGCCCAAATAGAGGTAAATTCCATGATACAGAAAGGTATTAGAATTGCGAAACCAGACTTGATGATAAGTTCATTTTATGGTCAGCCATCTAACAGCACCATTAATGTAAATATATCTGGAACTGAAGGTGAACGTATAAAATATGCAGTTACCAATTTAACTCCAGAGGATATTTATTCTACTTGGAATGCTCCTTGGTCAACTGGAGCCAGACGTGGAAATATTAAGGGAGCAGTAGAAAAAACAGATAAGCTAAGGGAATATTTGTCCAAGTATCTTATTTACTCATTGTCAATCAACGCACTTCGTGGATTGACCTCAGAAAGTTTCCAATATCCGCTTGGTTTGAACGGAGAAGGACTTGATGTGCTTCTTAACAACATACCCAAAGAAGAAATCATGCAGATAAAAGAATCAGCTAAAGACTATATATCCTGGATTGAAGATATATTCTTTGACAGTGAGGAAATATACAAGATGCAGGGATATAAATTGGGAAGAAGTAAATCCAACCTTTATTTCAGGGATAAGTTTATGCAGAAAAAGAACAATCTTTTCTCTGCAGAAAATGCCAATGAAGGTGCTTTGGAGCTCTTGTTTTATCTGACACTTTTTATCAGCAGAAAGACTCCTGATTTTTTTGCTATTGACAACATTGAAAATGGGTTGAATCCTCGTTTGTGCAGGTTTCTCATGAAGAAAATCTGTGAATTGGCTGTCAAGAATGGTAAGCAGGTACTTATAACAACTCATAATCCGGCCATATTGGATGGATTGAATCTTAATGACGTCAGTCAGCGATTATACGTTGTGACCCGTAACGATGAGGGAAAAACGCAAGCTAAACGTATCCAGACAAAAGAACAGACAGGTGAACAGCGCATGATGCTTTCAGAAATGTGGATGAAAGGACTTATTGGCGGTGTACCTTATAATTTCTGACGATATGAGATTGGGTATTATAGCAGAAGGTAAAGCTGACATAGCTGTAATAAAGGCAGTTCTGAAGGCCTTGAAGGGTATTGATGGTAGTGATGTCGTTCAATTGCGTCCCAGTGAACAGTTTGACGAAACAGATTTGAATGAAATGAATTTCAGCAACTGGAATCTGGTCCTGAAATCATGTGAGGACAATAGCCTGCTCCAGTCTTTTTTTGATGTATTGGCAGATGATGCTTTGCTTGTTGTTCAGATTGATACTGCAGAACGAGGTGAAGCTGGGTATGATATAAATGAACCATTACGTACAAAAGATACAGATTGGAAAGAATATTGTGATTATCTGTATAAAGCAGTAGAATATAAAATTTCGAACATTATTCCGGAGACTTATCGTGATAAGGTTGCATATGCAATAGCAATTGAAGAGACTGACGCATGGCTTATACCTTTATTCGATAATTCCTGTAAAGAAACTGCACAGTATGCAAATCCAAAAGAACGGTTACATTATCTTATTGGCAGGATTGACGGTAAAAAAAGAGTCAGATACATCAACACCGACAAAAAGAACTTGGACTATGACAATATATCAAAAGATATGAGAAAAGGACTTAGGACATGCCGCCAGAAAAGCCGGAGCCTTGATTTGTTCTGTTTGGACTTGGAGAACAAATGCAATATATAATATTATGCCAATAAAAGATAGATTTTCTCTCTTTTGTTGGCATATAAATTTTATAAGATTCTCATGGTGGTGAATGGGAAGATGTAAGTTTGGGAAAGCATGTTAAATCTCAACTATAGCAGGAATTTCGGATAAACAGTAATATTGTAAAGCTGAAATTCGCAAATAATTTCTTACGGGTTTAGTATTAAATTTCTGATTTTTCAGAATATTTCTGTATATTAGTATAGTAAAAAGACTATAAACAAAGGTATAACAAATAAATCCTATGATTGTGGCAAAAACATTTACTATTACCAGTTATGGTAAGAGTAAGGAATATCCAGAGAGCCAGCGTAAGAAAATGATTAAGGAGTTTGAGACGGCTATGCTTTGCTGTGATGGCAGTGAAGCTGAACGCTACAGGAATATATATGATGACCTGGTTGCCGGTGAGAAGGAGTGTATGGACACAGAACGTCCATTGAATCCTGAGCTTGAAGCAATGATTGAGCGAATGCTTACTACTCAAAAGTAATATTCTACAATTGCAGATTTTTATGTTGCATACCTGTTTCTGATACGTCCAATTTTCTGAAGCAGTTTCATTCTCAACTTTTCCGGGAAAGTAATCTCCACTTTATCACCAAGAGCCAGGATTTCATCCACCAGCTCGTCAGTCACAAGAAGAGTATAATCAAATGACGTAAAAGTCCCCATATCATTCCTTTCCACCTGCGAATGGTGGAAAGGATGCTTTCTCAGATAATCTGCAAATGAACCGTAAGCCCTTAGAGTAACCTCTTCCGGCTGCTGTCCGGTCGGAGCCACAACACCAATAGAGTCTGAAAGACGATTAGCCAGCGAAAATCTGCAGTCTGTCTGAAACCTGTTTCCGCTGAGATAGATTTTGGTCAGTGCATCAAGAGGAACGGCACAGAACTCTGATCCGTTCCTATATCCGAGCAGATACCAGCGGTTATGGAACAGCTTCAAACCTTCCGGTCGGAAACGGCCTTCCACTTCATTACCCTTGTCATTGGTGTAGAATATGTACAGCTCATGCCCATCGCTGATACACTCCGATATATCCGGCAGGTATTCAATACCATTTGACATGTCAGGCAATACAACACGATGGAACAGATACGGACTGCTTTTCAGAGCCACATCAATGATACGGCTGTTGAACAGCCAGTTCCGGCAGCTGTCACCGAGTATTTCATCCAAGTTCTGGATATAATATGTATAGTCCTTTCTGTTGCACGCAATAACTATATCAAAATTCTCCTCAATCATTTTTCGGTGATGATGGAATGTGCGCAGACTCAGCGGCTTTCCATTGTACAGGAAGTGGTGCTTCCATATCTCACAAAGCCTTTCAAAAGTGACCTTTCTTTCCTGATAGACTATATGCAACAGCCAAATGTATCGGTTGTAGATATTATTCATAAAATTACCTCTTATAACTCGTTTAACTATCTAAATATAAGCATTATAAATGAGATATGCAAGAAAATTGCATATCTGTTTTCGTATAATATTTTCACTATAATCCGGGCAGGTTTTCAGTACAGATTGATTATATCCATACATCTTTTCCTTGCCTCCCTGTAGGTATAGAATGTTCCTCCATAAGGCTTGCCGTCATAATAGGCAATCACGCTACATGAATGCTCCAGCATGAAGTCATTGCGTCTTAGAAGACATCCTTTGAAATAGTGTTCACTCAATACGATAACCCGGTCTGCCTGGGAAATTATTCTCTGATGGTGTTCCTTCTCAATTAACGGCCACCGGCAGCTCTGTCTTCTGAAAGGAACAACGGCAATGAGCCGTATATCCGGATACTTTCCCTTCAGTGACAATACAGTTTCAGCAGCCATCAGGTCGAATCCCATGGCCATACCTGAGTAGAAGCAGGTTATACCTGACCTGCATGCAAGCGACACGGCTTCAACAAGCCGTGCCCTTATTTCATCCTGCCTTTCTACGGGAACAGTTCTGTGTCCCGTGAAAGCCAGTGACTTTGATTTTTCTGATAATATTCCGTTCATAGTTCTATACTTTATAATGGGTTCTTGCAAGGAAGATGCCTTCAATGACATTCGCTCCGAAACTCTCCAGCTGATTTGCATACATACCGAAACTGATTCCGCGTGTGATTACATCGTCAAAGACTATGACTGCCTTACCTCTGAACCACTCTTCATCAAACTCTATGATGCTCACCTTTCTGATTTCCTTTTCAGCCTTACGGTTTTCATGAACTGCCAGCCTTTCTCCGCATACCCTTACATGGTCATATCCGTTTATTGCTCCTGTGAGTTCACATACCCTTTTGCAGAAGTCCATATACCGGATTTCATTCTTTCTTACCGATGATGCCGGAACCGGAATGAATACCAACTGTGAGCATCTGCTGCCGTGTTCCTCAATCATTCTTGCTGCCGTCATCTGTGCCACCTCTTCATGAGACCTTCCATCCTTGAAGTCATAAACCAACTGTCTGTCGGCGATTTCCTTCTCGCCCACATTCTGAATACGTTTGGGAAAATACTTGCAGAACCATGTCTGCGGCTTTTCCAACTGCTTTCTGATGCTTTCGTCCATCTGTACCATACGCTCTGATTTTTTTCCCTTCTGTCTGCAAGTTTTTCAGCTTGCCCGAAGGATATTTTTTGCAGTTCTCAGAAGCGCAGGCATTCAATAAGGCAAACTTAAAGGAAAGCTGAAAATACGCTCAACCCCGTTTGAGGAAGATTTTCAGCTCTGTGTTTGACGTTTGCAATGCCGGAGATACCTTTGCAAAAAAATATCTGCAGAGGCATGCTGAACAAACCTGTGGCTGTAACGGTACATTAGGATAACTATGTATCCCTTTCGCATCAGATGTTTTCAGATAATAAAA
The DNA here is from genome assembly GCA_902362595.1 of Bacteroidaceae bacterium. Classification (GTDB taxonomy): domain Bacteria; phylum Bacteroidota; class Bacteroidia; order Bacteroidales; family Bacteroidaceae; genus Phocaeicola; species Phocaeicola fibrisolvens. Next base: position 52,650 of record CABIXF010000003.1, read on the forward strand.
TGCACCCGTTTCAGGGGTGACGGTGTTGACAGAGAGTATCTGCCAGTGTATCAGATACTTCATATAGAAATCATACGTTGACAAACGTTGACAAGTGTAGCCACAATTTTCAGTCCGCTAAAAATCCATAGCCAAACGTTGACACATTATAATACTCTATTCTTTATAAGAAAAATCAGAAAGAATATAATATGTTGTATTACAGCAGTTTCCCAGACTGATTTTATGCCGGATTTTCATTGGATTTGCTGTCAACGCTGTCAACCATCAAATATATGCCTTCCTTATTTCCGTAAAAACAGATTTACCATCAACCGCCTTAGTCCAGCCGTATTGAATATGATGGTAACACATAATCCATCGTATTCCCACAATCTCCGAAATAATCCCATATTTGACGTATTGACAGCTAATAATCAACTGTTTACCTTTACGGCATCCAATAAAAGAAAAGATTAACCAGCATGAGATATAATGAAAGTCGTTCCCGAAAAGACATATTCAGTGAAGGAGGCAGCACGCTACCTGGGTGTTCACCGCTGCACCATCTATGCCTATATCCGTTACCTGGAAAAGCCGCTGGCTTTCCTGAAGATACCTGATAAGGCAAAAAGGGTGTTCAGAGGAACTGACCTGATAGCCTACAAGGAAACCGGCCTGCCCAAACGTGGCCGCAAGCGTAAGAAACACCGTTAGTTCAGTCTGTCCCATGGAATGGTATCCAAAAGATTACATTTGGCATTCATGGCTGCAAGTTCAAGAGCCAGCAGCCTTGCCCTTAGCCTGACATCCTCCATGTCGGAAACGGCCTGAAAGAACTCCGATGGCTCCATTGCTCCCGACTGAATCATCCATTCCCTTGCACATTGTTCAGGAACAGCGGCACTGACGAAAGAGAATATTTCTTTTGCTATGCAGCCGGCTGTACCGTCACCGGCTTCAATGGTAAAGCAGAACGGTACACCGCTCGAAGTCTTCCGTCTGAAATTGAGATACCGGATTACATCCTTGTTTTCCATAGAAACGCTCCACCCATGTCGGGCAGAGAGATTAAAAATATTACGACAATTTTCCATTTACCATACAATTATAGTTTTGTTTTCATTTACCTGCTATAATAAGCAGCCGGTCTTGTCCGTGACGGATAGGACCGGCCACTTCTGTTTTCATACGGCCTATTCAAACCTTGCAAGAAAGTCCTGAAGCCTGCTGTCCTGAATCTGTTTCAGCGGAACCGGCTTAAAGTTCTGCTGCTGCCTTACCTGAAGCTTGCCAAGCCCCTGAGCACTCAGGTCAAGTTCCACATCCGAAAGCTCATTGAGGGAAATATACCCGTATTCATCCTCCAAGAGTCCGACTACGATACCGAATAGAATCACATCGTCATCCTCCCTGTTTCCTTCAAGGATAAACCACCTTACAGCACCAAGGGCAAAAACCGCACGGCAAACAGCCTCTTTTCCCTTGCCGTCCTGGGAGTAGAGCGGATAACCCTCCAGAGCTTCCGCCAGTTGTGTCGTCATTAATCTGCACATATCAGTAAAAAATTAAAAGATAGTTTGATACTTATTCTCCTTGTACGCATAACACTTGATTTTGAAGTTCTGATTCTTTTCCCTCCAGTAAAGCTCATTGAGCTTCATGGCCGGGAAAAAACGTTTTATGTGCATCTGTAACTGCGGACCAAAGGGAGAAAAAGACAAGTGTGAAGTCAGAGAATGCAGACGGAATACCCAAATTTTTGAGGTATGAGAAAATTTGCGGAAGGCTGCCGTCAAGTCCTCCGACTGAAAGCGCAAGCGTCACTTGGCGTTTCTCCAGTCCGCAGTATCTTTGCACATAAGAAACGGTTCCGGCTATGATGCTCCAATGATTTCCTGATATTCAGTATTCAAAGATTTCTGAAGAGCATAGTATCCGTTTTCAGACAAACCACCGGTAACCGGTTGCCAATGTCAGAGCCTTTGAAGTGAAGAGTAGCGCAACCTTAAAGGCTCTGTCTTTGGCAACAGTCCTGATTTATCTGCATGATTGTATGAACCTGTCGGCTGAAATTTGCCTGGTATCGGGATACGAAGCAAGTCAGCCAGTTAGTTTCCGTAGCATAAGGCAATTTGTTCCGGCATCTCATGAAATACGAACAGTCGGAACAGCTTGCCTGTATTTTAAGATAGGTATTCAAGGATATAGGACGTTCCGTCAGTGCAAGCTTTAGCCTGCATCATCGGGACGGCCTTCTTGTTTTCGTTTTCAGACGAGCCACCGGTAACCGGTTGCCAATGTCAGAGCCTTTGAAGTGAAGAGTAGCGTAACCTTAAAGGCTCTGTCTTTGGCAACTGTCCTGATTTATCTGCATGATTGTATGAACCTTTCGGGTGAAACTTGCCTGGTATCGGGATACGAAGCAAGTCAGCCGATAAGTTTCCGCTGTATAAGGCAATTTGTTCTGGCATCGCATGAAATACGAACAGTCGGAACAGCTTGCCTGTATTTTAAGACGGGTATTCAAGGATATAGGACGTTCCGTCAGTGCAAGCTTTAGCCTGCATCATCGGGACGGCCTGCTTGTTTGCGTTTTCAGACGAGCCACCGGTAACCAGTTGCCAATGTCAGAGCCTTTGAAGTGAAGAGTAGTGTAACCTTAAAGGCTCTGTCTTTGGCAACTGTCCTGGTTTATCTGCATGATTGTATGAACCTGTCGGCTGAAACTTGCCTGGTGTCACAGATACGAGGCATATCTGCCGGTCTGTTTTATATATCTTATAGTTTATTTGTGGATACCTGGCTTCTATTCCGTAAACTGATAAGTAGAAAATTGAGTTAATATAGCTACAATACAACTCATTGGTTGTAATTTATCAAATAATTGCATTATCTTTGCATGTAGACGTGCGATAAAGTAATCTTTTTAATGAATATAGCAGCAGACAAAATTTCCTGTAAAGCTTTGGACGTTACAGGAGCAGAAATCAGAATTGAGCAAGATAAAAAGAATTGGGTAGAGTATTCACAGTTAATAGCCGGGGTTATGTCTAAGCGGATGGCGGAACTTGGCTTTACGCAGTTAATGCTTGCTGAGAAGATGAATTGTACCCAACAATATATTTCAAAAATATTGAAAGGGAAAAAGAATATGTCACTGGAGACTATATGCAAAATAGAGAATGCATTAGGCATCGAGATTATCAAAAGTCTAAATAGAAATGAATAACGAATAAAGCAGATTTATGTCAATACAAAGTGAAGCGGCATTAGAAGCCGGACTTATCGCTGCCCTTCAACAAATGGACTATGAATATGTCCAGATTGCAGAGGAAGATAATCTTCAAGCCAATTTCAAACGGCAGTTGGAGAAGCATAATCATAAGCGGTTGTCAGAGCATGGTCGTACTGAATTTACCGATGAGGAATTTGAAAAGATACTTATCTACCTGGAAGGTGGTACGCGCTTTGAAAAAGCAAAAAAACTCCGGGACCTCTATCCGCTTGACACGTCAGATGGCAAGCGCATTTGGGTGGAGTTTCTCAATCGTCAGCAATGGTGTCAGAATGAGTTTCAGGTGTCGAACCAAATTACGGTGGAAGGACGTAAGAAATGCCGTTATGATGTAACCATTCTTATAAATGGTTTGCCTTTGGTTCAGATTGAATTGAAACGCCGTGGCGTGGAACTGAAACAAGCATACAATCAAATACAGCGTTACCACAAGACTTCATTCCACGGACTATTTGACTATATCCAGTTGTTTGTCATATCAAACGGAGTAAATACACGTTATTTCGCCAATAATCCGAATAGTGGTTATAAATTCACATTCAACTGGACTGATGCTGCCAATCATCCGTTCAATGAGTTGGATAAGTTTGCCGTATTTTTCTTAGAGAAGTGTACGCTCGGTAAAATTATAGGAAAATATATTGTACTGCATGAGGGCGACAAGTGCCTGATGGTGCTTCGCCCTTATCAATTTTATGCGGTAGAGAAGATTTTGGACAGGGTACAAAACTCTAACGACAATGGCTATATCTGGCATACAACAGGGGCTGGAAAAACATTAACTTCATTCAAGGCGGCACAGCTTGTATCGGAATTGGATGATGTAGATAAGGTGATGTTTGTAGTTGACCGTCATGACCTCGACACTCAGACACAATCGGAATACGAGGCATTTGAGCCGGGTGCGGTGGATAGTACCGACAATACGGATGAACTTGTGAAGCGACTGCAAAGCAATTCAAAGATTATTATCACTACCATTCAGAAACTCAACTCCGCAGTCAGCAAGACTTGGTATAGCAACAAGATTGAATCTGTCCGTCACTCACGTATCGTAATGATATTTGATGAGTGTCATCGCAGTCATTTCGGGGACAGCCACAAGAAGATTATGAAGTTCTTTGACAATGCCCGGATATTCGGCTTTACCGGAACGCCTATTTTTACTGAGAATGCGGTGGACGGACATACCACCAAAGAAATATTCGGCAATTGCCTCCATAAATATCTGATTAAGGATGCCATTGCGGATGAAAACGTGCTTGGTTTCCTTGTGGAATACTATCACGGCAATGAAGTCGTTGATAATGACAATCAAGCCCGGATGGAAGAAATTGCAAAATTCATCCTTAACAATTTCAACAAATCCACATTTGATGGAGAATTTGATGCCTTGTTTGCCGTGCAGTCCGTTCCGATGCTTATACGCTATTACAAGATTTTCAAATCTTTGAATCCTAAAATCCGAATCGGTGCAGTGTTTACATACGCAGCCAATAGTAGCCAGGATGATGACCAGACAGGTATGGGTACAGGTCAATATACAAGTCAAAGTGTAGGCGAAGCTGACGAACTGCAAGCCATCATGGATGATTACAATAAAATGTACGGAACAGCTTTCACGACTGAGAATTTCCGAGCATACTATGATGACATCAACCTGCGCATGAAAAAGAAGAAAACGGACATGAAACCGCTTGACCTTTGCCTTGTCGTGGGTATGTTCTTAACCGGCTTTGACAGCAAGAAACTGAATACGCTCTATGTGGATAAAAACATGGAGTATCATGGCTTGCTGCAAGCGTTCAGTCGTACCAACCGAGTACTGAACGAGAAGAAGCGTTTTGGTAAAATCGTTTGTTTTCGTGACTTGAAAAGTAATGTTGATACGTCTATCAGGTTATTTAGTAACTCTGACAATCCTGAGGATATTGTGCGCCCTCCGTTTGAGGAAGTAAAACAGGAATACAGAACTTTAGCAACAGAGTTTCTTCAAAAATATCCTACGCCCGGCAGCATAGACTTTCTGCAAAGTGAAAACGACAAAAAGAATTTTGTGCTTGCTTTTCGTGATATAATCCGCAAACACGCAGAAATCCAGATATACGAAGATTATAGCGAAGATGCGGACGATCTTGGACTGACAGAACAACAATTCAACGACTATAAGAGTAAATACCTCGACATAACAGTTGGCTTTATCAATCCTCCAGTTACACCACCGGTTGTTGCGGAAGACCCTGTGCCATACGGCAGTAATCAAGGCTTGGAAGATATAGATTTCTGTCTTGAGCTTCTGCATAGTGACATTATCAATGTGGCTTATATCCTTGAACTCATTGCCGACCTTGACCCATATAGCGATGATTATTCTGCTAAACGCCAGCATATCATTGATACTATGATTAAGGATGCTGGAATGAGAGGCAAAGCCAAACTCATAGACGGCTTTATCAAAAAGAATGTGGATGAAGACAAGGAAAACTTCATGACTGGGCGTAATAAGGCTGACGGCACAAATGAATTGGAGGAACGCCTGAACCAGTATATTGTATCTGAACGAAATAAAGCTATATGTGATTTGGCTGATGAAGAACAAATTTCTTCCGAGGTGCTTAATCTCTATATAAAAGAGTATGACTATTTGCAGAAGGAACAGCCTGAAATCATACAAAAGGCCTTGAAAGAGAAACATCTTGGTCTGATAAAGACAAGAAAAGCATTGACACGCATTCTTGATAGATTGCGTGGTATTATAAGAACTTTTAGTTGGGATTGAAGTTATGTTGGATAGCAAAACAAATAAAGTTTTCTTTTCTGCATGTTTTACTCAGACATACAGAAAATGCAAAAAGTCTATCATGGAAGCTTTGAAAGCAAAAGGTATAGAGATTGGTTCGAATATCAGACAGACAAAAGATATTTGGGCAAGAGACTATATGCCTATTCAGATAGATGAAAATAAATTCATGCGCTATAAATACACCCCGGATTATCTTGTAAAAGTTCCGGGTATGAGTAAGTTTATTACCGACAAACCTGATTGTGATTTTCTTAAAGACAAAGATATAGTAGATTGTAATCTTGTTTTAGATGGTGGCAATGTGGTCGTTTGTGGTAATAAGATAATTTTGACAGAAAAAGTATTTGAAGAGAACACTGATTTGTCAAAGTATGAGATTACCAAACGTATTGAATCCGCTAGCGGAAAACAGGTAATATGGATACCTTGTGATCCGAATGAAATTGCAGAGTGCGAAAAAAGAAATGAACTTCCTTTATGTCATGCTGATGGTATTTTACACGCAATAGATGAGAATACGATATTACTTTCAAACTATATAGACTATGATCCGGAATATCGGTTGAAATTGTTAGAGCGTTTATCTCCATATTTTAATATTAAAGAATTTCAATTTGGGGATATCAGGACAGAAAATTCATGGATATATATTAACTATCTGCAAGTTGGTAATGTAGTGCTTATGCCCGTTGTAAATGAAAAAGCAGATGATGTCGCTGCCGAGCAGTTAAAAGAGTTTCTACAAGTGGAATCTGTTATTCAAATAGATTCATGTGAGCTTACCTTCGAAGCGTCTGACGGAAATATCGGAGGTTCACTTCATTGTATTTCTTGGAATGTTTTTGATTCATCAATATAAAGTCAACAAATGGATAAAACATTCCTAATCAGGTGGTATGGCTCTTTTTACGGTGAAAACGCTTTGGACGATTTGAAAGAGTGGGAAAATAATCATTCGGACTATACATGTAATTTATACCTAATAAAAGGATATAAGAAATATGCAAAGACCACTAATCATTATTATATTGGCAAGACTATACAAGGTGTTGCTAAGCGATTTTCGAATAAAGACCATCACATAAAAGAGTTACCTAGAATATCGGAAATCTGGGTCGGGCATTTTGTAAACATGTTACCTGATGATGAAGATATCTTGTTGGCAGAAAGAATGTTAATTTGTTATGTTAGCAATGAAGTCGGCAATCAATACATGTTAAACAGAATATGTGTGAATTATGCTCCTGCTCAGAATGTTTATATTTTATCCGAATGGTATAACTATAAAACATTGAAGCAACGTGAAAGAATAAGCAAAGATTCCATAGCGAAAATTATTCCAGATGTTATTGCATATCGTGTGACTGAGAAAAAGCAGTCATTATTATATATGTCAGAAAAATTAAAGAAATATTGGTATTAAATATGAGCGAAGAATTACAACAGAAACTCCGTGACCAGCTTTGGGAGGTCGCAAACCGTTTGCGTGGCAATATGTCGGCAAGCGACTTTATGTATTTTACCTTGGGGTTCATCTTTTATAAATATTTGTCAGAAAAAATTGAAAAATACGCTAATAGTGCGCTTGAAGACGATGAAGTGACCTTTAAGGAATTATGGAATATGACCGATGCTGATGCTGCGGAATTGCAGGAAGAGGTCAAAAACCAGTGTCTGGAAAATATCGGTTATTTTATAGAACCACAATTCCTGTTTTCATCTGTGATAGACACAATCAAACGGAAAGAAAATATCCTGCCTATGCTGGAACGTTCTTTGAAACGCATAGAGGACAGTACACTTGGACAGGACAGTGAAGAGGATTTCGGAGGACTGTTCTCTGATATTGATTTGGCTTCTCCAAAGTTGGGTAAGACCGCTGACGACAAGAATACATTGGTCAGCAATGTGCTTCTTGCTTTGGATGATATAGATTTTGGTGTGGAAGCCTCACAGGAAATTGATATTCTCGGTGATGCCTACGAATACATGATTTCCCAATTTGCTGCTGGAGCCGGAAAGAAAGCAGGAGAGTTCTATACACCTCAGGAAGTCAGTCGTATATTGGCGGAGATTGTTTCTATCGGCCACCAGCGCTTGCGCAATGTGTATGATCCTACTTGTGGCAGCGGTTCGTTGTTGTTACGTGCTGCAAGTATAGGAAAGGCAGTATATATTTACGGGCAGGAAAAGAATCCGACTACCTATAACCTTGCCCGTATGAATATGCTTCTTCACGGAATCAAGTTCAGTAACTTCAAGATAGAAAACGGTGATACACTAGAATGGGATGCTTTCGGCGATACCCAGTTCGATGCAGTAGTCGCAAATCCGCCGTTCTCTGCTGAATGGAGTGCAGCTGACAAGTTCAATAATGATGACCGTTTCAGTAAGGCCGGACGACTCGCACCGAAGAAAACAGCCGATTACGCTTTCATTTTACATATGATTTACCACTTGAATGAAGGTGGTACAATGGCTTGTGTTGCTCCTCATGGTGTATTGTTCCGTGGAAACGCAGAAGGTGTTATCCGTCGTTTCCTCATAGAAAAGAAAAACTACATAGATGCCATTATAGGATTGCCAGCTAACATTTTCTATGGTACAAGTATTCCGACCTGTATTCTTGTCTTCAAGAAATGCCGTAAGGAAGATGACAATATCCTATTCATTGACGCAAGCAAGGAGTTTGAAAAAGTAAAGACTCAAAACAAGCTTCGTCCACAGCATATACAGAAGATTGTTGAAACCTACCGTGACCGTAAGGAAATAGAAAAGTACAGTCATCTTGCCACCTTACAAGAAGTGGCCGACAATGACTACAACCTGAATATCCCCCGGTATGTTGATACCTTTGAGGAAGAAGAACCTATCGACATCAAGGCCGTAATGGCAGAAATCAAAGAACTTGAAACCAAACGTGCCGAACTGGACAAAGAGATTGAGGTGTATTTGAAAGAATTGGGACTAGTTGAATAAGTGGAGGTATAATGGCAAAACGGTTTGAGATAAGAAACAGTACGGCAGAATTCCTAATCTTCGCTATTGAGGGCAAGGAAGATGGCATACAGGTGGTGTATCAGAATGATACTATCTGGTGTACGCAGAAAGCTATGGCAACCTTATTTGATTGTTCGACAGACAACATCGGTTTGCACCTGAAGAATATATATGCCAGTCAGGAGTTACAGAAAGAAACAACTACCGAGTTTTTCTCGGTAGTTCAAACAGAGGGTGAACGTCAAGTCAACAGAAAGACCCTGTTCTACAATTTGGATGCCATTATATCTGTAGGGTATCGGGTAAACAGTATCAGAGCCACACAATTCCGCCAATGGTGTACCTCAGTCATCCGTCAATTCTCTATACGTGGTTATGTGATAGACAAGAAACGTATGGAAAATGGATCATTTATCGGTGAGGACTATTTTGAGCACTTACTGGCTGAAATCCGTGAGATCCGTCTCAGTGAACGCCGGTTTTATCAAAAACTTACTGACATTTACGCTACAGCTATTGATTATAACCGTGATGCTCCAACCACAAAGTTATTTTTCAAGAAGGTTCAGAACAAGATGCATTATGCGGTACACGGCCAGACAGCAGCAGAACTGATTGTGAACAGAGCCGATGCTGAAAAAGAACACATGGGACTGACAACCTGGGAGAATGCTCCAGACGGGAAAATAGTCAAGACTGATGTAAGTATTGCCAAAAACTACTTGAAGGGTATAGAACTGGAAGATATGGGACGTTTGGTCAATGCTGTTTTGGACATGGCTGAGCGTATGGCAAAGCGTCATATACCTATGACGATGGAAGATTGGGCGAAACGTATCGACATCATTCTGGAAGCAGGTGGTGATGCAATCCTTACTGATGCAGGCAAAGTTACGGCTGAGTTTGCCAAGAAATTTGCTGAAGCCGAATTTGAAAAATACCGAATCATTCAAGACCGCTTGTTTAATTCGGATTTTGACCGCTTTAATACCGGTGATAACTTTCTACCATTTGATATTAATCCTGATAAAGA
>CABIXF010000003.1:63012-183539 GCA_902362595.1 Bacteroidaceae bacterium
AGATCGGGACGTACCGAACGGCCTTTGGCTACGGCCATCTCGATGAGCTGTCCCACTCCGTTCTGGTCGAGCACCTGGAACGGGTCGACCTTCAGAATCTTCTTCTCCAGGTACACCGGCAAGAAGGAAGCGATGTCGTCGCGCGAATAACCGAAGGTCATCTGGGTCAGGTCGTTCGTACCGAAAGAGAAATATTCGGCGTGTGAAGCGATGCGGTCGGCGGTCAGGGCAGCACGCGGCACCTCAATCATGGTACCCACCTTGAACGGGATTTCCACGCCTTCTTCCTTGAACAGCTGAGCAGCCGTAGCACGAATCACTTTCTCCTGCGCCTCAAACTCATACAGGATACCGATGAGCGGCACCATGATTTCCGGATGCGGGTCGTAGCCTTCCTTCTTCAGCTCGCAGGCGGCACCCAAGATGGCGCGGGTCTGCATCTCGGTGATTTCCGGATAAGTATTTCCCAGACGACAGCCGCGGTGACCCAGCATCGGGTTGTGCTCGCAGAGGTTGTCCACACGCTGGCGGATGTATTCCACAGTCACGCCCATGGCCTCGGCCATTTCTTCCTGCCCCTTCAGGTCGTGCGGCACGAACTCATGCAACGGCGGGTCGAGCAGACGCACGTTGACCGGCAGTCCGTCCATGGTCTTGAAAATTTCCTTGAAGTCGGCTTTCTGATAAGGCAACAGCTTGTCGAGGGCTTTCTTGCGGCCTTCCACATCCTCGGCCAGAATCATTTCGCGCATAGCGATAATCTTTTCGTCGTCGAAGAACATGTGTTCCGTACGGCAGAGTCCGATACCTACGGCACCGAAACCGCGGGCATCCTGTGCGTTGCGCGGCGTGTCGGCATTGGTACGCACTTTCAGGCGGGCGTACTTGTCGCAGAGTTCCATCAGTTCGGCAAAGTTGCCCGACAGCTTGGCCGGCTGGGTCGGGATTTCTCCGGCATACACATAACCGTTGGTTCCGTTGATGGAGATGTAGTCGCCTTCCTTCAGCACCACCCCGTCGATTTCCACCGTACGGGTCTTGTAGTTCACGTTGATGGCTCCGGCACCGGATACGCAGCACTTACCCATACCGCGAGCTACGACGGCTGCATGCGAGGTCATACCTCCGCGGGCGGTCAGGATACCTTCTGCAGCCTGCATACCGGCCAGGTCTTCCGGTGAAGTTTCGATACGTACCAGCACCACGCGATGACCGCCGTCATGCCATTCGGCTGCATCTTCAGCAAAGAAGACAATGCGTCCGCAAGCAGCTCCCGGAGAGGCCGGCAGACCACGGGTCAGGACACGGGCACGTCCCAGCGCTTCCTTGTCGAACACCGGATGCAGCAGTTCGTCGAGCTTGTTCGGCTCGCAACGCATCAGGGCCGTCTTTTCGTCAATCATGCCCTGGTGCAGCATTTCCATGGCGATGCGTACCATAGCGGCACCCGTGCGCTTTCCGTTACGGGTCTGGAGGAACCAAAGCTTGCCTTCCTGTACGGTGAACTCCATGTCCTGCATGTCGTGGTAATGGTTCTCCAGCTTGGTCTGAAGCTCGTCGAGTTCTTTGTAGATGGCGGGCATGGCTTCTTCCATGGAAGGATACTTGGCCACACGTTCCTCTTCCGAGATGCCTTGCAGTTCAGCCCAACGCTGAGAGCCGATTTTCGTAATCTGCTGCGGTGTGCGGATACCAGCTACCACGTCCTCACCCTGAGCATTGATCAGGTATTCCCCGTTGAACAGGTCTTCTCCGGTAGCGGCGTCGCGTGAGAAGCAGACACCTGTGGCCGATGTCTCGCCCATATTACCGAAGACCATGGCCTGCACATTCACGGCTGTTCCCCACTCTGCCGGAATGCCTTCCATCTTGCGGTAGAGAATGGCGCGCTCGTTCATCCATGAATCGAATACGGCACAGATGGCGCCCCACAGCTGTTCGTAGGCGCATGACGGGAATTCCTGTCCGGTCTGTTTCTTCACGGCTTCCTTGAAGCGGACCACCAGCGTCTTCAGGTCGTCCACGTCGAGTTCGTTGTCCAGACGCACGCCCTTGGCCTTCTTCACGTCCTCGATGATGGCTTCAAACGGGTCGATGTCTTCCTTGTTCACGGGTTTCATGCCCAGCACCACGTCGCCATACATCTGCACGAAGCGGCGGTAAGAATCCCAGGCGAAGCGCGGGTTGCCGGTCTTGCGGGCCAGTCCCTCCACCACCTCGTCGTTCAGTCCCAGGTTCAGGATGGTATCCATCATTCCCGGCATGGACGCTCTGGCACCCGAACGTACGGAAACGAGCAACGGGTTTTCCACATCGCCGAATTTCGACTTCATCAAAGTTTCCACTCCCTTGATGGATTTCTCCACGTCGTCTTTCAGCAGGGCAACCACATCGTCTTTTCCTTTCTCAAAATATTCGTTGCAGACCTCCGTGGTGATGGTAAATCCCGGAGGTACAGGTACACCAATCAGATTCATTTCGGCCAGGTTTGCCCCCTTTCCACCCAGCAAGTTTCTCATGTCAGCTTTTCCTTCGGCATGTCCGTTTCCGAAGGTATAAACTCTTTTCTTTTCCATGTTTTCTTATATTGATAAGGTTGAATAATGTTTTTTCCGTTGGTTAACGAGTGTGTTTTTCGTTGGTCAACGGCGCAAATCTATACATATTTTATTACATTACAAATTTTACAAAGATATTTTTCGACATATTTTGCAACATAGACTTTGCAAAATCAACTTCTTTCCAAAACATAGCAGAATGTCAGGAAAAATGTATAAATTTGCTCCCAAATTGGTTTTATTGAAAAGAACGTGGCAAGAAAGAAGAAAGAACTTCCTTTATTGGAGAAAGTGACAATAACAGACGTAGCCGCAGAAGGCAAAGCCGTGGCTAAAGTGAATGAACTGGTAGTATTTGTCCCGTATGTAGTGCCGGGCGATGTAGTCGATTTACAGGTGAAACGCAAGAAGAACCATTATGCCGAAGCGGTAGCCGTGAAGTTCTATGAAAAATCACCCCTGCGCGTAGAGCCGTTCTGCTCTCACTTCGGGGTGTGCGGAGGATGCAAATGGCAATGTCTTTCTTACGAGGAACAGCTCAAGTACAAGCAGAAACAGGTGTTCGACAACCTCACCCGCATCGGGAAGGTGGAACTGCCGGAATTCCGTCCCATCCTGGGTTCGGAAAAGACCCGCTTCTACCGCAACAAGCTGGAGTTTACGTTCTCCAACAAGCGCTGGCTCACCGAAGAGGAGGTGAAGCAGGACGTGAAGTACGACCAGATGAACGCGGTGGGATTCCATATCCCGGGGGCGTTCGACAAGGTGCTGGCCATCGACAAGTGCTGGTTGCAGGACGACATCTCCAATCAGATTCGCAACGCAGTGCGCGACTATGCCTACGCGCACAATTTCCCGTTCTTTGACCTGCGCTCGCAGGAGGGCTTGCTGCGGAACATCATGATTCGCACCTCGTCTACGGGCGAGCTGATGGTGGTATTGCAGTGCAAGGTGACGGGCGACGACGACCGCCGCAAGATGGAGGAAATCTTGCAGTTCATGGCCGACCAGTTCCCGCAGATTACTTCGCTGATGTATGTCATCAACAACAAGTGCAACGATACCATCGGTGACCTCGACGTGGAGGTGTTCAAGGGCAACGACCACATCTTCGAGGAGATGGAAGGACTGCGCTTCAAGGTGGGACCAAAATCGTTCTACCAAACCAATTCAGAACAAGCATATAATTTATATAAGGTGGCGCGCGAGTTTGCCGGACTCACGGGCAACGAACTGGTGTACGACCTCTACACAGGTACGGGTACCATTGCCAACTTCGTGGCACGGCAGGCACGCAAGGTGGTGGGCATCGAGTATGTGCCCGAAGCCATCGAGGATGCCAAGGTGAACTCAGCTCTGAACGGCATCGACAACACGCTGTTTTATGCGGGCGACATGAAGGACATCCTCACCAACGACTTCATCGCGGAACACGGACGTCCGGATGTCATCATCACCGACCCTCCCCGCGCGGGCATGCACAACGACGTCATCGACGTGATTCTGGCCGCCGAGCCGAAGCGTATCGTCTACGTAAGCTGCAACCCAGCCACACAGGCACGCGACCTCCAGCTGCTCGACGGCAAATATAAGGTAACCGCCGTACAGCCGGTCGACATGTTCCCCCACACGCACCACGTGGAGAATGTGGTACGCTTGGACCGCCGTTGAACGCACAGTATTTACCCAACTGATAACTAACCCAAGATTACGATACACAAAGTGGCAAGAAGAAATACAAACGGCCGGCGTCCCCTTCCGCGGGCTGCCGCCAGATATACGGTCTATCCGGTCACCGAACCGGCGGAACTGATGGAGTTCCTCATAAAGAAGATGGCAGGCATCAGCCGCACACGTGTGAAGGCTTTGCTGACCAACCGCGTGGTTATGGTGGACAACAACATCCAGACGCAGTACAACTATCCCCTCAAGCCGGGCATGAAAGTGCAGGTGAGCCGGGAAAAGCATAACCACGAATTCCGTCATCCGATGCTGAAGATTCTCTACGAAGATGCGTACCTCATCGTGGTGGAGAAGAAAGAGGGACTGCTCTCCGTGGCTACCGACCACCAGAAGGAACGTACCGCACAGCATATCCTCAATGAGTATGTGAAGCGGGAACACCGCAACAACCGCATCTTCGTGGTACACCGCCTCGACCGTGAGACCTCGGGCATCATGATGTATGCCAAGGACGAAAAGACACAGCACACGCTCCGCGACAACTGGCACGACATCGTGTACGACCGCCGCTACGTGGCCATCGTCATGGGCGACATGGAGAAAGACCAGGGCATGGTACGCTCCTGGCTCACCGACCGCAAGCTGTATGTCAGTTCCTCGCCGGTGGACGACGGGGGAAAACTCTCCATCACGCACTACCGCACCATCAAACGGGCCAATGGCTACTCGCTCGTGGAACTGCAGCTGGAAACGGGTCGCAAGAACCAGATTCGCGTACACATGCAGACCCTCGGACATCCGATTGTGGGCGACACACGCTACGGCTGTGAGACCGACCCGCTCGGACGGTTGGCGCTTCACGCTTTCAAACTCTGCTTCTACCATCCACTCACGGGCGAACGCATGGAATTTGAAACACCTTACCCAGGTTCGTTCAAAAACCTGATGCTGAGAAAATAAAAACGACATTATGATAAAAAATCTGATTTTCGATTTTGGAGGGGTAATTGCCCCTATCAGCCGCGAAAAAGCCGTAGAGGCCTTTATCCGACTGGGACTGGCGGATGCTGACCAACGCCTGGACAAATATCACCAGACGGGTATCTTCCAAGAGCTGGAGGAAGGAAAGATTACAGCGGACGAATTTCAAACAAAACTGGGAGAACTGTGCGGACGTACACTTACATGGGAAGAAACCCGAGAGGCATGGATGGGTTTCTTTACGGGACTGGACGAACGTCTGCTTGACTGCCTTAAGGAACTGCGTAAACGCTATAAGCTATTCGTGCTGAGCAATACCAATCCTTACGTGATGGATTGGGCATGCAGTCCTGAATTTTCATCGAAAGGAAAACCGCTGACGGATTTCTTCGACAAGCTTTATTTGTCGTACCAGATTGGAATAACAAAACCTGACCGGCGGATTTTTGACTTTCTGATAGCTGATGCCGGCATCGACCCGACAGAATCGCTCTTCGTAGACGATGGTGCTGGAAACGTGCAGGCAGCTCATGCACTGGGATTCCAGACGTATTGCCCGCATAACGGCGAAGACTGGCGCGACGCACTGACCGTACTGCTCCAGAAGGCCTGACCAATTCAAACAAAAAGAAACCTCGCTGCCCTGCATCGTGCTTCCCTCACGGTGTGGGGCTTCTTTTTGTACCGATATCCCTACTCCCAATAGGGAAATTCCTTGGGAAGAATAGGAAAAATCATTCGTCTATATACTTTTCCCCATGTATCTTTGCCTTATCAAGAAAACCAAAACACAAAGAATTATGAAAACAAAGGCACGAAAATTCATGTATATAGCGATGCTGTTGCTCGTCACACTCGCTCTCCCCTCATGTGAGGTAGATTTGTCACTGGGTAATCATACTTTGGAATACCGTGAACGTACGGCTTACCTTTGCAGTTCTGACTGGCAGGATGACTGGTACGACGACTACGGATACCACCGCTTCCAGGTGCTGCGCTTCTATGCCGACGGCACGGGCGAAGACTATCTCCGCGTACAAGATGCCTACGGACGGTGGGACGAATACCGCTACACCTTCGTGTGGGACTGGTACGACGCGTTCTACACCAGCATCCGGCTGAACTATGGCGGTGGCGATTATTCCTACATGGACCACATCCAACTTGGAAACGGACGTCTGGAATGCCAACTAGATGGAGCCTGGGTTAGTTTCTATAATTATTAAAAAGAGATGAAATAAAAAAAACACGAAAAGAGATGAACAAAGTGACAACCAGTTTGTTATATAATTAAAAGACCGAGCATTTTCATGTTTTCTTTTTAAGATAATTAATTTTTTAGTTTATTCGTTCAAAAAAAAACGTATCCTGCCAAAAGGCAGTGATACGTTTTTTTATGCATTGCAAGAACCCAACCGTGTCAGGCCATTGTCCCACCCACGATATCCAGCAGTTCATTGGTAATAGCCTGCTGGCGGCTCTTGTTGTAAATCAAGGTCAGTTCCTGTATCAAGTCGTTTGCATTATCCGTAGCAATCTGCATAGCCATTGTACGGGCAGCATGTTCTGAAGCTGTAGAGTCCAACAGCACGGTGTAAATCTTCAAACGAAGCACCTTCGGCAAGAGCTCCTGCATCACCTGTTCCGGTGAGGGTTCGATGATGTAGTCGGCCTGCATTTCGTCGGCAGCCCCTTCCGTATCGTCCACCTTCGCTGCATTCAGTTCCAGCGGGAGATACGTCTCGCGGGTCAGAATCTGCGAAGAAGTCGACTTGAAGTGGTTATACAGCAGCTCCACCTGCTGGATTTCACCGGCGGCAAACCGTTTCATCAGGTCGGCGGCCAAATCGGCAGCTTCCTTGTAATTGGGTTTTCCACTCATGTGCTGATAATCGCCAGCTGAAACCACGCCTTCCATCTTCTTTACCGCGTCGGCTACCTTTCGGCCTACCGGGTAAATCAGAATGTTTTCGCGGCCTACTTGCCGGCCATACTCTTCTACTACCTCATTCAAATGACGAATCACGTTCACGTTGAATCCACCACATAAGCTGCTATTGGATGCAAACACGACAACGGCCACTTTCTTCACCTCACGCTTCACTGCAAAAGGCGACTCCACGGTGAGCCCCGCACCCAGAAAATGATCGAGCATGCGATGCAACCGGCGCTCGTAAGGAAGCATGTTTTCAATGGCCTCCTGCGCCTTGTGCAGTTTAGACGAGGCCACCATCTTCATCGCTGAGGTAATCTTCAGCGTGCCGTTGATTGAGTTGATTCTTCCTTTAACTTCTTTCAGTGATGCCATGAGAATTATGCTTTAAATTGTCTGGCAGTTTCTGCCGCTACTTTTTCGATAATGGCTGTAATGTCGTCGTTGATCTTTCCAGCTGCCAGCACGTCGAGTACGTCGGCCTGATGGTTCGCACGCAGAGTCGTAAGGAAAGCATCCTGGAATGCACGTACCTTAGCGATAGGGATGTCACGCATCAAGCTGTGCGTACCACAATACAGGATAGCCACCTGCTCGCCCACCGGCATCGGTGAGTACTGCGGCTGAATCAGCAACTGGTTGTTCTTACGTCCGCGGTCGATGGCCATGGCTGTGACAGGGTCCATGTCGCTGCTGAACTTGGAGAAAGCTTCCAGTTCACGATACTGAGCCTGGTCGATTTTCAGCGTACCGGCCACTTTCTTCATACTCTTGATCTGTGCGCTACCACCTACACGGGATACAGAGATACCTACGTTGATGGCCGGACGGAAACCTTGGTTGAACAAGTCAGTTTCCAGGAAAATCTGACCATCGGTAATAGAAATCACGTTGGTCGGGATATAGGCAGACACGTCGCCGGCCTGCGTCTCGATAATCGGGAGGGCAGTCAGTGAACCGCCGGCCTTCACCTTGCCTTTCAGGCTAGCAGGCAGGTCGTTCATCTGCTCAGCCACTTCCTGCTGGCTGATAATCTTGGCTGCACGTTCCAACAGACGAGAGTGCAGATAGAAGATATCACCCGGATAAGCCTCACGTCCGGACGGACGACGCAGAATCAAAGACACCTCACGGTAAGCCACGGCCTGTTTTGACAGGTCATCATAGACCACAAGGGCATGACGGCCGGTATCACGGAAGTACTCACCGATGGCGGCACCCGCAAACGGAGCGAAATACTGCATAGCAGCCGGGTCGGAAGCCGTGGCAGCCACCACGATGGTATAGTCCATGGCACCCTTTTCACGCAGGGCGTTCACGATGCTGGCCACCGTAGAACCTTTCTGACCGATGGCCACATAGATACAGTACACCGGATTTCCGGCTTCAAAGTTCGCACGTTGGTTGATGATGGTATCGATGGCGATGGCGGTCTTACCCGTCTGACGGTCGCCGATAATCAACTCACGCTGTCCGCGACCGATAGGAATCATCGCATCGATGGCCTTCAGACCCGTCTGCAACGGTTCGGTTACCGGCTGACGGAAGATAACTCCCGGCGCCTTGCGCTCCAGCGGCATTTCGCAGAGCTCGCCGCCAATCTCACCGCGTCCGTCCAAAGGCACGCCCAGAGGGTCGATGACACGTCCCAGCATGGATTCGCCCACGTTGATGGAAGCGATATGCTTGGTACGCTTTACAATCATCCCCTCCTTAATCTGGTCGGTCGGACCCAGGAGCACGGCTCCCACATTGTCCTCCTCCAGATTCATCACCGTTCCCATGATACCGTTTTCAAACTGCAGCAACTCGTTGGCTTCCGCATTACGCAGACCGTAAATACGTGCCACACCATCGCTCACCTGAAGTACGGTACCTACTTCGTCGAATTTCAGCGAGTTGTCAATCCCCTTCAACTGTTGGAGCAACACCTCGGAAACTTCGCTGGGTTTTATTGTATTTTCTGGCATAGTTCTTTTTAATTAATAATTAATAATGAACAATTAAAAATGAATAGCGAACAATTGAAACCGTTTTTCATTATTCATTTTTCATTATTCATTGTTTACACTATTCTTCTGTTCTTCGCGATAAACTGCTGTTTCACGCGCTTCAGCTGATTGGCCACACTGGCATCCAGCCGGTAGCCCGCCAGTTCGATGACATACCCTCCAATCAGGTTCTTGTCCACCTTTTCTTCGAGAATCACCTTTCCGTGCGTACGTTCCGCAGCCAGTTTCTGCAAGTGTTCCACCAGTTTGGGCGAGCTTGCAGCGGTCGTCAGCTTACCGATGAGAATGTTTTTGTCCTCCTGATAAAGGTCGATGTACGACCACGTCATGAACTGCAAGAACTTTTCCCGTCTCTCCTCCAGCACCAGATTAAAGAAACGTGTCAGCACCTTGCTCACCGTCTTTCCACCCGACGCCTCGCAGAGCAGCTCCACTTTCTTGCTTTTCTCCAGCACAGGATTCTCAATGGCGTGGCGCAGGCCGGGCACCTCCACAAAGTGTGCGGCCAGTGTTCTCACCTCCTCATACACCTTGTCTTCCTGTCCCTCTTCCTTTGCATACGCCAGCAGCGCCTTCGCGAAACGCCTCGAAACGACTCCTGTATTCATAACTCATTTATTTTTTAGAAGATTCAATCATTTCATCCAGCAGACGGTCAATCAGCGCGGCCTGTTCCTTCTCGTCGGCCAGTTTGCTGCGCATGATTTTTTCCGCAATGCCCACCGACAGCACAGCTACCTGACGGCGAATGTCACGGATGGCACTTTCCTTTTCCGTTTCAATCTGCTTCTTCATCTCCTCCATCAGGCGGTTTCCTTCACTGAAGGCCTTCTCCTGAGCGTCCTTGATGATACGGTCGCGTGTAGCCGCTGCCTCACTCAATATGCGGCTCTGCTCCTCGTGAGCCTGTGTCAGGATTTTCTCTCCTTCCACCTTCACGTTCGCCTGCTGTTCGTTGGCTTCGCGAGCTGCCTTGAGCGAGTTGTCAATGTATGCTTTCCGGTCCTCCACCGTCTTGATGATTACCGGGAAGCCGTATTTCGCCAAAATGAAGAACACGACTCCGAAGGTGATAATCATCCAGAACAGCAGCCCCGGGTCCGGAGTTAATAATCCCATAATTTACTGTTTTATTTATTACAAGAACAATGTCAACAAACAAACCACGATAGCAATCAGGGCCACACCTTCTACCAGGGCGGCAGCGATGATCATGTTCATACGCAAGTCGCCTGAAGCTTCCGGCTGACGGGCCATTGCCTCCATTGCCGAGCCACCAATCTTACCGATACCGATACCGGCACCCAAAACTGCAATACCTGCACCGATAGCGGCGCCCAATTTACTAATACCTACACCTGCAGCTGCCTGCAATAAAACTGACAATAACATAATTTTCTTGTTTTAAAAGGTTATACTTTAATTTTCTTTGAATCGATTATTTCTTGGCATGCTCTTTCACCTGTGACAAGCCGATAAACACGGCCGACAACATTGTGAACACGTATGCCTGGATGAATGCCACCAGAAGTTCCAGCGCATCCATGAATATGCCGAATGCCACAGCCACCACTGTCATCGAACCGTTGATTACCGGCCCTGACTTCACCGTGATGAAGATAATGGCAATCAGACTCAGCACTGCCGCATGTCCTGCCATGATGTTGGCAAACAAACGGATCATCAGTGCGAACGGCTTGGTAAAGATACCGAAGAATTCAATCAACGGCATCATAGGTACCGGCGCCTTCAGCCATGTGGGCACATCGGGCCAGAAGATTTCCTTCCAGTAAGCCTTCGTACCGTACACGTTGGTCAGCACGAACGTACACAAGGCCAGCACCATCGTAATGGCGATATTACCCGTCACGTTGGCTCCCCCAGGGAAAATCGGAATCAATCCCATCAGGTTGTTGGCCAGCACGAAGAAGAAAGCGGTGAGCAGATAAGGTGCGTAGCGGCGGTAGTTCTCGCCTACACAGCCCTTTATCACGTCGTTGTAAATCGACATCACCGTGGCTTCAATCATGCCGACACCCCCTTTGGGTGCTCCGTCTTCCAGCGGATGTTTCTTGTACCAGCGCACGCAGCTCATCATGATGACCAGCAGCACCGCACTGTTGATAAACAAGCCCAGCACATTCTTCGTAATGGAGATGTCCAGCGGACGCACCTCCTCGCCGGCCGCGTTCCGTTCCACGATTTTGCCGTCGTAGCTGCCGCCCTTGGCCACGTAGAGACCCTCATAAGGACCTTCCTCCAGCCGGGCAGACGAGAACACGTGCCAGCCTGTACTGCTTTTCACGATGACGGGCAGCGGGATGCGTACCTCCGTGTTGCCGAAAGTCGCGATGTGCCACTCGTAGGCATCGCCGATGTGTCCGAACACCAGTTCATTCACGTCCACGTCGCCCTCAGCGGCCTGCGCCTTCACCGTGGCGGCCGGAACCACCATCAGCAGTAACAGCGTAATCACTATGTACCGTATTTTTTTCATCATTTGTTTTTTGTCTTAATTTGAGTTTCGCTTCAAAAAGAAGGAAAAAACGGGTTTCGAATATCAGAAACGCAAAGTAAAAGAAGATGAAGGTCACCATGAAGGCCACCACTTCATGTTCAATCACAAATCCGTAGAATATCAGCACCAGTGCGCTCAGGATGAATTTCAGCGCCTTGCACACCAGATAAGTCATTGCAATCTTCTCGATACCCAGACGGTAATTGAACGCGAACATTTCTATGTAAAAGAGGCCGAAAAGATAAAAGAATATCGGAATGGCAGGAAACCACAGGAAATGCCTGTCGGGGATGAACAAATGATACACCACAGCGACAAGCGCTGTCAGTATAATTCCTATCACGGTCAATTCTTTCACAAATTTTTTCTTTACGGTCAACAAAAACATAGTATCGTGCGGTTTTTCATTCGGAAAGCCGCCAAAAACATATTCGGTTCAACGTCCGCCCCACTCTTCTCAGAGTTCGGCACAGACTGAAATCTGATTGTTTTTGACTTCCACGAACCCGCCTTTGATTTGCAGCGAGTGCGTTTCCTTTCCGGCCACGTATTTCACTTCCCCTGCCGCGAGCGTGGAAATCAGCGGGGCATGGTCGGCCATGACCTGGAATTTTCCAGCACCTCCCGGAAAGGTCACCAAGCTCACTTTTCCTTCGTAAACCAGGCGTTCGGGTGAAACGATAACCAGATGAAGTTCTTTCATATTAAGCTATCAGCTTTTAACTTTTAACTTTTAATTATTAACTCTTCGCAGCTTCCAGCAACTTCTTACCCTTCTCAATGGCATCCTCAATGGTACCCACGTTCAGGAAGGCCTGTTCCGGCAGATAGTCCACCTCGCCGTCCAAAATCATCTTGAATCCCTTGATGGTATCTTCGATAGAGACCATCACTCCCGGCACACCGGTAAACTGTTCGGCCACGGCAAACGGCTGTGACAGGAATCGCTGTACACGGCGGGCACGGTTCACGGTCAGACGGTCTTCGTCCGAGAGTTCATCCATACCCAGGATGGAGATGATATCCTGAAGTTCCTTGTTACGCTGCAGAATCTGTTTCACGCGCTGAGCGGTTTCGTAGTGCTCCTTGCCCACAATCAGCGGGTCGAGGATACGCGACGTAGAGTCCAGCGGGTCCACAGCCGGATAGATACCCAGCTCGGTAATCTTACGGCTCAACACCGTAGTGGCGTCAAGGTGCGTAAAGGTCGTAGCCGGAGCAGGGTCGGTCAAGTCATCGGCAGGCACATATACTGCCTGAACAGAAGTGATAGAGCCGTTCTTCGTAGAAGTGATTCGTTCCTGCATCTGTCCCATTTCCGTAGCCAACGTCGGCTGGTAACCTACGGCAGACGGCATACGTCCCAGCAAGGCAGAAACCTCAGAACCGGCCTGCGTAAAACGGAAGATGTTGTCGATGAAGAACAAGATATCACGCGGACCGTTCTCACCAGTCTGACGGTCACGGAAAGATTCTGCCAGCGTCAACCCGGAAAGTGCCACTGACTGACGGGCACCAGGAGGCTCGTTCATCTGTCCGAACACCATAGCAACCTGTGATTTTTCCACTTCCTTGTAATCCACCTTCGAAAGATCCCAGTTACCTTCTTCCATACTCTTAAGAAAGTCATCACCGTAGCGGATTACGCCAGATTCAATCATTTCTCTCAACAGGTCGTTACCTTCACGGGTACGCTCACCCACTCCTGCAAACACAGAGAAACCATTGTGTTTCTTGGCAATGTTGTTGATTAACTCTTTGATGAGCACGGTTTTTCCAACGCCCGCCCCACCAAACAGACCGATTTTACCACCTTTCAGATAAGGTTCCAGCAAATCAATTACCTTGATACCGGTAAACAATACTTCCTGGGTGGTGGCCAGGTCTTCGAATTTCGGAGGTTCACGGTGAATGGGGAATCCGTCCTTCTTGTCCAGACTCTTCATTCCGTCAATGGTGTCACCCACCACGTTCATCACACGGCCCTTGATTTGGTTACCGATAGGCATCGTAATCGGATGACCCGTAGGAACGACTTCCATTCCGCGCTTCAATCCGTCCGTGCTATCCATGGCCACGCAACGTACCGTGTCTTCACCGATGTGCTGCTGTACTTCAATCACCAGCGTACGACCGTCATTACGGGCGATCGTCATGGCATCGTGGATTTTCGGCAAGGCGTGTTCCACGTCTTGTCCTTCTTCGAACTTGAAGTACACATCGACCACCGGACCGATTACCTGCGAAATGTGTCCAACGATTTTTGACATAAGCTATTATTTTAATTAAAAATGAATCTTCTTGGTCTCTCTTCTTCCAAACGTCCCGGGTGTTTGTCAAAAGTTTGACCATTTATGTAACGCAAATTTACAGAATAAACTCGCATAGGTGTAACTCCATGTAACATTTTTTAGACTGATTCCCCTAATAATAGACATAAATCAAGGGATATCGGACAGAGCGTTTTACACTCGTTCACACAGCTACAAAACATTAAACACTTATTCACACGGAAATCGTACGTGTGTGCGGTCACACTTAGGGCATAAAATGCAATAAAGCCGCAAAATGCGGCTTCTTCCTGTCTATCGGATTCCTTATACCCGTTCAAAAGTATAATTTCCTTCCTCCGTATACATTTCCGACTCAAACGTACAAGTATAAGTGGCCTGTATCTTGTCGTCCGCATAAGAAAGAATTACAACCCGGATATTTCTTCCTCTGCTGTCCGAAAGTTCCAGCACTCCCTTTTTCAAAGTCCAGTCAAATGACTCTCCCCGAAAGGCAGCCGTGGCATCTTCTTTCACTGAAAGAGTCTGACCCAAATGGTCATTACGTCCGGAATCTTCTTCCGAATTAGTCCAATCATTCGCCGTCACTTTCCATGTACCAATAATCTCACTCTGCGATACTTCTACCCCTGTAGGGTCATCCTCTGTACTACAGCAAGCCATTCCTAGAGTCATCAGCAACAAGCTTAAAATAAGCCATACGTTCTTTAATTTCTTCATGTGTTACTTGTTTTTATAAATAATTGTTTTTGATAGATAATAGATAAAATAAATATATACTTTTACTTTTTCACCCGGATAGAATCTACCTTGCGCCGTACGGCCAGTACATTCAGCACGGACACGACCAAAAAGAGTATCCCTGCTGTCAGCAGAGCCGGCCACAAACTGCCTTTCTGCAAATCGGGTACCATCCGACGCAACATATCCATATATCCCCCGCGAACCATATACAGCACCAATATTCCAATGACAGCTACTGCAGCATTCAAGGCTACAGTAAGCACCTGATAGGGACGAGCAACCGCCGCCGGGCTAAAGCCAATGAGCAATAAATTTTCCATTTTTTTTGTATTCTTCTGTAACAGCAGATAAATGCTCAACATCAACAGATAGAATGACAGCACACTGATTATCAGGCCAACCGAAAGGACAATGCCAACTATCATCTTCAAGAACCAAGTTGTTTTTCCTGCATCCAGTTTATCGCCTTCCGTATCATATCCTTTATCCTTAAAATATTTTGCTATGCGATCGTCGGCCGGATTGTCAACTTCCACAATCAGTCGCGAAGGTGCGTTCTCTTCTCCCTTCCCAAAAGTCACATTGGCCCAGTCCATAAAAGCCTGAGGCACCAAAATGGTATTCAACCGATTCGAGAAACCTACAATACGTCCTTTCATTTGTTCCGTACGCCCCTGTCCGCTCAAGCGGATATCCAGTGTCATCATCCCCATCACTCCTTCTGAAAGTTGCGGAAGATTACGGCTCTGTGCAAAACCGAAATTATATAAATTCAAGTAATTGCGTGGAATGATAATCGGAATTTCGTCCTGTCCCTCACGGTATGTCCAGCCTTCCAGCCGTACATCGACAAACTCATCGGGCACCGACTCAAAAAACATGGCTGTAGAAAGTTGCATACCTGCCATGCCCATGCCCGCCGACACCTCAAACTGAGCCGGTGTGAAAGCACCCGTTTTCTTAGCAAACGGCTGTTCCTGCATCTCAGCAATATCCGTTTTCGAAAAGGTAGCCCCCTTGCTCACCAAGCTGCCCAATGTACTTACCTTTTTGCTGACAATCACATAATCTTTTTTCATGAAACTATCGCCCTGCGTAAAAACCGGCAACACATCCTTATAGAATTGTACACTCAACAACACTATGACCATGCCACACAAGTTAGCTAGAAAAAATCCCACCAACTGCGCCACGCTGATATGCTGTCTCAATAATTTCCAAATCATTATTCTTCTTATTTAATAACTTACAAACACAACACCTTGTCATACTCCAACGGCAAATGTTTACCGATAGAAGTCACAATCACTCCTGCTCCCTGACGAGTAGCCTCCTCTTTCAAAATACGAGCCATGATTTGTCCGTTGCCATCATCCAAATGGCTTACCGGTTCATCCAGAAAGAAAAAGTCGGCCGGCTGACACAAGCATCTCACGAAAGCCACACGCTGCTGTTGTCCGTACGACATCTTGCCTACTTTTACATCCCACTTGTCGGCAATACCCAGTTGTTCGAACCAATCTTTCACTTGCTGTTTGCGACAGAATCCTGTCAAACCATTCTTCAACTGTACATTCTCCCAAGCTGTCAACTCTCCAAAAAGCCGCAGTTCCTGAAACAACATGCTCAACGCACGTTTACGGATAGAAGTCCACTGCTTTACCGTCAATTTACGCACATTCTCTCCATCAAACGTAATAATTCCTTGGTAATCGGTGCGATAGCCATAAATAAAACTGCACAATGATGATTTCCCTGTACCTGAGGCAGCTTCAATCAAGTACATTTTTCCTTTTTGAAAAGCCACCTGCCGGTGCCATACGTCGGACACGATACCGTCTCGTCCGGCGAAGACTTCCGGCAAGGTTTGCTGTAATTCGATTGTATTCATTTATTTAGCCAGTAAAAATAACTGTTTCAACACATTTTCTTTATGATCTTTCATCTGCAATACCATACGTACCTTCGTCGGTTCTTTTGCTTCAATTGTCAAAAAATCCAGCATACCCACGTAAGGCAACTGCGGAAGTGCGGCAGACAACGCCTGAAAATTCAGATTCAAATAAAAGCGCTTGCCTTTCACATCCTTGGCCCAGCTACAGTCATCCAATGTCAATCCTTTCACGTCACTGTCAATCAGATTCTCGCGGTTGGTCAAATAGAAACGCTTGTCCTTCACTCCCAGCCAAAGCGAAACCGGTCCGCGTCCCATACCCATCATCGAACCATCCACAGCAACAAACTGATAAGCATTCTTTCCTTTGTCCAGCAAACGCATCTGTCCGTTAGTCATAGCCAGCAATGGTTTCAAATCTTCAAATGTACGCATGAAGTCACTATTCGTTACATCGGCATACAAAATAAATCCAGGCGAAAGCGACATTTCCGGCATAGCCAACGCCATATCACCCTTCATGGCCTTGAAGATAGCCTCAAAATCAAGCGGCATCATTGAATTATCCAGTTCCTGACGTACCGTCGGATTCTCACGCAACAATTCATAGGCCTTTTCTCCATCTACATTAATCCCCATCCAAGCTACAGAATTGGCCGGGAAACACTTCAAATATGAACCTTTCAAAGGTCTCATCACATCGGCCTGTTTCTCCAACAAATCTTTGTAAACCTTGTTGTCGGTCATCGTTTCTACTTCCAACACTGCTTTTCCTTCCTGAAAATCCAGCGTGGAAAAAGTTTTTAAATCTTGCAGCTTCAAATCAGCAGGCAAACCCATAGTAGCCATGGTCAAATATTCCTTCGGCAATATATTCAACGAGGTCACCATAGCAATGTCCTCATCGGCGTCTTTTAGTTTCTTGAAATCCGTTGTACCTGAATACCCTTCCTCGTTTTTCTGACGAAGCCACATGGAAGCCTGATGCTGCAAGTCTTTGGGGTTGCCGTTGTGTGCAACCAACAAAAAAGCATCATCCGTCCATGCCATCAGTCCACCGCCACCTATGGTCCAACGACAGCCATCTCCATCTGCAGGAGCCTCACATGCCTGCTGTTCGTGAAGTATTGCAATCAAATCTTCCAGCTTATCCTTATCGGCCATACGTATCAGCGCTCCTCCCATTTCCGTTTGCGGAGTGGCAAAAAAGAACACCCGGTCAGTCAGCCGCAATCCACTTTCCTCCGGATCTTCCATTATTTTATCTATTAAAGCATCCGCACGACCTTTGAGATTCGTTTTCAGCATCTGCTCTACTGACTTCCGTGTCTGCTCGTCAAGCGCACACTTCCGCACCATCCCATCCACATCCAATGAAATTACCATAGCTGCATCTTTCGGCAATGCGTTCGTGTACGTATTACCGCCACTACATGAAGCCAGCATGCACGCCATACCTAGCGCCAAACTTCCTAACCAATTCAATGTTTTCATAATCTCATCATTTAAAAGTTACACAAATATTACTTGTAATGTGTTAGATTCATCAAATGAACGGCAACCAGTGCCGCAGTCTCTGTACGCAAACGCGATTTACCCAAACTGACAGGTTGAAATCCCTTTTCCATTGCCAGTGTCACCTCCTCCGGGCTGAAATCTCCTTCCGGGCCAACTAATATTACAGCATCCTCATCAGGGTGTAACACGTCCCTCAACAACGGTTTTTCTCCTTCGTAACAGTGGGCAATAAACTTCTGTCCCGAAAAATCACGCTCCATGAACTTACGAAAATCCGTCATCTCATTCACCACTGGCTTGCGGGCCTTGAGCGATTGTTTTACCGCTGAAACTACAATTTTCTCTATACGATCCGTCTTTATGACTTTGCGTTCCGAAAAACGACAGTTCAGAAACGTAAGCTCATCAAATCCGATTTCAGTAGCTTTCTCTGCCAGCCACTCCATCCGATCCATGTTTTTGGTAGGGGCCAATGCCAGATGCAAATGTCCACCCCAAAAAGGTTCCTGTTCTGTTTTTGAAACGATTTTCACCATACAGCGCTTCTGGGTAGCAGCTGCGATAACCGCCTGATAGAAGAAACCTCTTCCGTCAGTCAGCATCACCTCATCACCAATCCCTAAACGTAACACCCGCAAACAATGTCCCGCTTCTTCTTCCGGCAATTCCTGTGTATTGGCTATATCAGGAGTATAAAATACATGCATAATTATAGATTATTTTTTCTATTTTCTTTCTTTTGTTCCATTATTTTTCTCACAGCCTCCGCATATTCGTATTTCTCATGACGAATCGCAATATCCATTTCTCTCTGAAGATCCTCTACCGGCATTATATGCAATAATTCCAATTTCAGATCTGCCCCATATTTTTCTGTCGACTCCAATGGCTGTTGTTGAGCAGACAGAAGTCCCTCCTTTGCATATAAAGGGACATCTGCCAATAAAGTAAGTATTAATGCATCCACCAGCCGTAAATCCAATGCAAATTCATGGCCATCGGCTTTCTGTACATACAATTTTGCCTTCATCTCAAAATTTTCGCACGAATACAACACAGCACCTTCGACTTCTGCTCCCAACAAATAAAAAGTTTTCATCATCTGAAAAGGCAGTGCCAATCTGTCGGCCCTCCGTTTGCCCATGGCCATCCACAGCAAATTTCCTTCTTCGGCCGTCACCACTTCCATTATGAGTCGCTTCTGCGGTCCCTCTTCTTCCAGCACCAACTTCATTGTATTCAGCGACATCATTAACTGCTCCGCCTTTTCTGTTTTATCAATCAAGTCATTAAAAGCCAGATCTTCTACAGTTTTTCTCATATCCATAGCTGTAGCCAGATCCTTAACCAGCATCTTAACTAAATCTTTTGAAACGTCCATACAGCCAATGGATTAAACACATTTCTTTAATTATGTGTATGTTTATATTTAAAAACCAAAGCAAAAGCTACCGCTACAACCAATGCATAAATAGAAAAGATGAACCAGGCATGGCTCCATCCCTCCACCTGAGGAGCTGTCGAATTAAAATCCACAAAGCGATTCACTACCGCCTGTGCACTTAAGGTACCTACCGTAGCCCCAATTCCGTTGGTCATAATGATAAAAAGGCCTTGTGCACTAGAACGAATCGACAAGTCTGTCTCCTTATCCACAAACAACGAACCTGAGACATTGAAGAAATCGAATGCCACACCATATACCAACATGGAAAGGACAAACATCCAAACTCCGTCGCCGGGATCACCCAAACCAAACAAGCCAAACCGAAGTACCCAAGCTATCATGGCAATCAACATTACCCGTTTGATACCGAAACGTCCCAAGAAAAAAGGAATAAGCAAAATACAACACGTTTCACTCACCTGAGACAACGAAATCAACAGATTGGCATGCTGTACACCAAACGTATTCGCATATTCAGGGATGGCACTAAAACTGGTAATAAACGGGTTTGCAAAACCATTCGTAATCTGCAGTGAGACACCCAACAGCATAGAAAAGATAAAAAATATTGCCATTTTACGGTCCTTAAAAAGCAGAAAAGCCTTCAATCCCAAAGCTTCAACCAAAGATTTATGTCCACCGTTTCCACGACTTACCGGACACTCCGGAAGTGTACAAGAATATATAGCTAGTACTACTCCCCAAGCTGCACAAGTGAAAAACTGCATGTAGTTGGCCTGAAAGCCCATTAAATCGACCAGCCACATAGAACAAATAAAGCCGATTGTCCCAAACGTACGGATGGGAGGAAAAGCCTTAATTGTGTCCAGACCAGCCTTGTCAAGCGCAGTATAGGCTACTGAATTTGACAAAGCCAAAGTCGGCATATAAAAAGCAACACTCACAGAATAAAAGGCAAATAAAGCCGGGAATTCCACCTGTGCTCCCATTGTCATGCCATAATAGCCTGCCCCCGCCATAAACAAGGCAGCCAGCAAATGACTCAATCCCAGCAATCGCTGAGCCGGAATCCACCTGTCGGCAATAATACCTAATACAGCTGGCATAAACAACGACACAATTCCCTGCATAGCATAAAATATACCTATATGTCCTCCCAGTCCGACGCTAGCCAAATACGTACCCATTGAGGTCAGATACGCTCCCCACACGGCAAACTGCAGGAAGTTCATCACAATCAGTCTTAACTTAATACTCATAATATATTCGATTTAATGGTTATTTCATCATTGTGGCCAATGAAGCCAACATTGTGGCCAACGAAGCAAAAGAAGTAGCATTGGATATTATCGTGGCAAAATTAAACTTCTTCGTCTTGTTAGGTACCACAATCTCACAACCTGGCTCAATTTGCTTCTTTCCGTTTCCTTTCACCTCGGCTACCTGACCATTCATATAAATAATAAATTTCTGATTCTTCTTGGCATTGACAGAATACCCTCCAGCCTGGCTCAGGTAATATTTCACGCTTTTCCCTTTCGCATACGATACTGTATTGGGCATCATGACAGCTCCATTCACCTTTACGGTATTATTATACTCAGGCACCATCAGTACATCTCCTTCGCGCAATACCAGATCTGCATCACTTCCCGGATTGGCCAAAGCAGCCTCCAAGTCTATCCCGACCGTATATGTACTGTCGACCTTTAAACCCAACGTATTGGCCATAGCGGCTCCGATTTCACGACGCATCATCTTCACCACATCCTCCATCCTGCGCAGTTCCTCTTCATTCGCGACCCGACGCAATTTTGCTCCTCGCACGTATGCAAACCGGCTCACTCCTCCAGCTCGTTCTACCAGACTACTCAAACGTTCATTCTTTGTATTCAACGTATAATCACCCTGATACAAAACTTCCCCTTCTATCGTCACATTCAATTGTTCCGCATAACTAGGGCTACGCCGTACAAATACCTGATCATAAGGCTGCAATGTAAAACCAGGTTCTCCATCTACAATAAAGCCATCTTTCAAGCCAAAAGAAAAATTTTGTCCAATAATATCGGGTTCAGTAGTGCTTTTCGAGTTACGGATTCGGCGGGATACATCCACACGCACCGTAGAAGCAGACTCTTTCAGACCTCCTGCCGTAATTACCAAATCTTCCAGGCTCATGTGGTCTGCATAAGTATAACTGCCAGGCCGATTCACCTCACCACTAATCGTGACTTTCCCCATGTCCTGCAAATCATGTATGCTTGGAATGTATAACACATCGTTCTTTTGCAAAGCTATATCAGGCGATGTCCCGGCTAAAATTCCTTCAATATTTACCGGCAAAACCTCCCGTGTCAGATTCTCCCGTTCCCGATAAAGTACGGCACGTGCTGTAAAAGCCTCTCCCAACAATCCATCAGCTTTCTCTACAAGCTGACGCACCGTATTTAGAGATCCGCTTAATTCATATATTCCCGGATGATATACAGCTCCTTTGACCTCCAATCGGTTTTTAAAGCGATTCAGAATAGAATCTACTGTTACCCAGTCTCCATCTTGCAATTTAAAGGTCGAAAAATTCAATTCATCCACAGTAGCCACAGAAAACTCCTTTCCATCCTGCCGCAACACCCTGATACTTTTCTTGTATCCATCAGAAGAGAATCCACCTGCATATTTCAACAAGGTCGCAGCCGACTCACCTTTTTTCATTTCATAAAACATCGGGCGCTTTACCTTTCCTGTAATTTTAACAAGCTCCTCATAGGTAGGTACGATTATCACATCGCCATCCTGTAGATGAATATCATCTTGAATCTGTCCCCTCATGATGTAATCATACACATCCAAATGAGCCACTGTTTTTCCTCCACGCGCCACTTGCACATTACGCAGGCTACCAATATCGCTCACACCTCCTGCTACATAAAGAGCATAAAAGACCGTAGAAAGTGAAGATAAAGAATAAGTACCCGGTGCCATCACCTCTCCCATTACATTCACCTGAATTGTACGAATATTACCCAAAGTAACACGAATATTGTTTCCCGAGTCCGCATAAATCTTACTCAATTCCTGTTTTAACAAGCGCCGGGCTTCTTTTATAGTTGTATTATTCAGAAAAACGGGCCCCAAATTGGGGATATTCACATAGCCATCAGGCGAAACTGCAAGCTTCAATGTAGTCTGACTGGCTCCCCAGACATCAACAATCACTTCGTCTCCTGGCCCCAAACGATAATTTTCCGGTGTAGCCATATTCAAGTTAGGCTGGAATGTCAATTTCTCAATATTAAAGATATTGCGCCCGAAGACATCGTTCTCACCCGCAGGTTCCGTCATCAGTCCCCGACGCTTCTCCATACTTTTTTTCATTTCATCCGACCATCGGCTCGCATCCTGAGTACCTGTTGCCTGCGACTGTTCCGAGGTATTTGATTCTTTTCTTACACGACTGACTTTTTCATCCGAATTTGACTTCGACGCTACCTCTGTTTCCGTATCCGATGATACAGAAGAATCCAATGCACCCGAATAAGTAGATTTCAACCGCAACAACTGTTCCTGAGTCGCTCCCTTCGCCAACAACTCCATGGCAATGGTCTGCTGGTCTTTCCCCTCCAAATATGCCTGTTTTGCATATTCTATAATCTGGCTGTCCGTCATCCCACTTTGA
This sequence comes from Bacteroidaceae bacterium, assembly GCA_902362595.1. GTDB lineage: Bacteria > Bacteroidota > Bacteroidia > Bacteroidales > Bacteroidaceae > Phocaeicola > Phocaeicola fibrisolvens. The sequence continues at coordinate 86,232 of CABIXF010000003.1, forward strand.
GCATACACACTCGCCCCGCCAAGCAGACATAACCACAGCACCAATCTTGCGAACTGTTTTCTCATTCTGTCTATAATTTTATCGTTTTAAGGACAAAGATACATGTTTACGAGATAACCACCAAGTTTACAGCTATCCTAATAAAAAACGATACTATGAAAAATGGAAAAAATCTGTCAAATAAAAAATACGAATCCTTTTTCTAGCTCCTATTATTTATCAAACCAATCGAGATAGGAAATCGCCAGAATTCAAAACATAAATATTGTTAATTCTTCGCAAATATAAGCCCTATAAACATGTTACATAACATAAAAGCATTATCTTTGCATCGTGTTTTTCATGGTATTAGATTTAAGGTTAATGAAGATTGGGAGTCTGGGAAGATTCCCTTTTTTTATACTCATTCATTCCATCCAATCATCCGATTTAGAAGTTAAAATATTGCCAAAAAAAGGACCGCCTCGAGTGAAGCAGTCCTTAACTCTATTTCTATTCTTTATTATTTCAGCTATTGGAAAAATACATCATCGAGGCGTGTATTATTTTCCTCTTCAATCTCCGTCAGTCTGTCTTTACACGGATCAAAATCTCCCGGTATGTCAAAAGTCTCATCCTGCGAATATCCAAGCGTTTTGTCCGCATAAACTTTCTGCATATAAATTCCCCAAATCGGTAAAGCCATGGAAGCGCCTTGTCCATCACGCATGGTATCAAAATGAATATCACGCTCTTCACCACCAACCCAGCATCCAGACACCAATGAAGGAGTAAATCCCATAAACCATCCGTCGGAATTACGATTTGTTGTTCCTGTCTTTCCTCCCATATCAGCCTTAATGCCATACAAACGACGTATACGTCCACCTGTTCCCTCATTAATAACTGCACGCAACATCACAAGCATTTTATAAGAAGTAGATTCACTGACAACTTCATTTACCTGAGGTGTAAAGGTAGCCACCACATTGCCGTCGCTGTCTTCTATACGAGTAACGAAAAGCGGAGCCGTACGAATGCCCTTATTTACAAAAGCAGTATAAGCACTCACCATTTCCCCTACTGAGATCTCACAGGGGCCCAGGCATAAAGACACCGTAGGCTGAATATCCTTATTCAGCACCCCAAAGGAATGTATCAAACGAACCAAATCGTATGGGCTAAGCTTACTCATCAAATAAGCCGAAATCCAGTTATTAGAATTAGCCAACCCCCACTTCAAGGTAACAATTTCCCCATAATGCGATTTAGAACTATTACGAGGCGACCAAGCCTTTCCGTTCTCATCAAAAAGTGTCTGCTCCACATTACGCACTTCATCACAAGGAGAAAAACCGTTTTCCATGGCCAGCGCATACAAATAAGGCTTGATGGTAGAACCTACCTGACGACGTCCCACCATTGCCATGTCATACTGAAAATAATTGTAGTTAGGCCCTCCTACATACGCCTTGACATATCCCGTAATCGGATCCATCGACATAAAACCAGCCCGCAAGAAGTGCTTGTAATACTTTATAGAATCAAGCGGCGTCATAATGGTATCCTTTTCTCCATCCCAAGAGAAGACCGACATTTCATATTTAGTATTGAATGCCTTCATGATTTCCGCTTCTGAACATCCGTCCGCTTTCATAGTCCGATAACGGTCGCTTTGATGTATAGAACGACTCAGAATCTGTTCCACCTCTTCCGGAGTCAACTGATTCGTATAAGGAGCTGTTTTCCGTCCGCTTTTTTCTTTAAAGAAACGTGGCTGCAAATATTTTGCCACATGCTCATAGACAGCTTCTTCCGCATACTGTTGCATCCGGGAATTAATTGTTGTATAAATTTTCAGGCCATCTACATAAAGATTGTAATTGGTACCGTCTTTTTTCTTGTTTTTAGCACACCAACCATACAGCGGATTCGTTTCCCAAGCGAGAGAGTCTTCGTAGTATTTCTGCATTTGCCATCCACGATAATCGCTTCTGTCAGGCTTACGAGCAGTCATTATTCCTCGTAAATATTCACGAAAATAAGTAGCCAAACCATCTTTATGGTCTACAGGCTGAAATTTCAAGACCAAAGGAAGAGCTTGCAAAGAGTCACATTCCTCTTGGGTAAGATACCCCGCCTTACGCATCTGATCAAGGACTGTATTACGACGACCACGTGAACGTTCATTAAAACGACGCGGATTATAAAGCGAAGGATTCTTACACATTCCTATCAACGTGGCAGCCTCCTCTATTTTCAAGTTTTTAGGATCTTTCCCGAAATAAGTTTTAGCCGCGGTCTTGATTCCCACAGCGTTGTTCAAAAAATCAAACTTATTAAGATACATGGTCAAGATTTCTTCTTTCGTGTAATAGCGTTCCAGCTTTACAGCAATCACCCACTCAATCGGTTTCTGCAACAAACGCTCCATTACGTTGTCGGCAGTAGGTGAATAGAACTGCTTGGCCAACTGCTGGGTAATGGTACTGCCCCCACCTGCATGTTTCTGCATAAAAATTCCACGTTTGACCACCGCACGCATAAATGCACGGGCATCAATCCCCGAATGATCTTCAAAGCGAACATCTTCTGTCGCCACCAATGCATGTACTAAATGAGGAGACAAATCTTCATATCCTACATACACACGGTTTTCCTTACTAAGAGACCAAGTGCCCAACAACTTTCCATCATCTGAAATAATCTGTGTGGCAAACTTCAGGTTCGGATTTTCCAATTCCTCTACCGGAGGGACATAACCTATTTTTCCATTGGCAATGGCCGCAAAAACAATCGCCACAGTCAGCATACACAAAAGGACAAATGCCCACAATACATATATGAATATTTTTCTCATACGTTATTATATTCTTTGATTCGTTCTGTTGAAGTCGCAAATTTACGGAATTTATCCGAAATAATGGTTCATTTTTCACAATATCCTGAGAAATGCGAAAACATCGCCCGAAATCTGAATAAAACGGTGGTATTTTTATTTTTTTTACCTACCTTTGAACTCCGGTATTATAAAAGTAATCAAAAACAGCTAACATGGAAAATAGAAGTTTAGTTACTATCGCCGAACATTCCAAAGAGAAAATCCTGTATCTTCTGGAAATGGCAAAAGAGTTTGAAAAGAAACCTAACCGCCGCCTTCTGGCTGAAAAAGTAGTTGCAACCTTGTTTTTTGAACCTTCCACTCGTACGCGCCTGAGCTTTGAAACAGCCGCGAACCGCCTAGGGGCAAGAGTCATCGGATTCACAGACCCGAAAGTGACCAGTTCTTCAAAAGGAGAAACACTGAAAGACACCATCATGATGGTCAGCAACTATGCCGATATCATCGTAATGAGACACTATCTGGAAGGTGCTGCACGATATGCCAGCGAGGTAGCTCCTGTACCTATCGTCAATGCAGGAGACGGAGCCAATCAACATCCTTCGCAAACCATGCTCGACTTATACTCTATTTATAAAACTCAAGGCACACTGGAAAACCTAAACATCTATCTGGTAGGTGACCTGAAGTACGGAAGAACTGTTCATTCCCTTTTGATGGCCATGCGTCACTTCAATCCTACTTTCCATTTTATTGCTCCGGATGAGTTGAAAATGCCGGACGAGTACAAGCTGTATTGCCAAGAGCATCACATCAAATACGTTGAACATACCGATTTTACAGAAGAAACTATTTCCGACGCAGATATCCTCTATATGACACGTGTACAGCGTGAACGTTTTACCGATCTGATGGAATATGAAAGAGTAAAGGACGTGTACATTCTGAACAATAAAATGCTGGAACATACACGGCCCAACCTGCGAATTCTTCACCCACTACCCCGCGTAAATGAAATTACTTACGACGTAGATGATAATCCTAAAGCTTACTATTTCCAACAAGCTAAAAATGGTCTTTATGCACGTCAAGCTATTCTATGTGATGTACTAGGTATTACACTTGACCAAGTAAAAGCTGACACTGAAAAATAATCCGGAAAAACATTCAATTCAAGTAACTATGAGTGAGAAAAAAGAATTACAAGTAGCCGCTCTCAAAAACGGTACGGTTATCGACCATATACCATCTGATAAATTATTTACGGTTGTCTCCCTGCTGAATCTACAGGATGAAGACGCCAACATTACAATCGGCAACAACTTTGAAAGCAAGAAACTCGGGAAAAAAGGAATTATCAAAATAGCCGACCGTTTCTTTACAGAAGAAGAAATCAGCCGACTGTCAGTTGTTGCTTCCAATATCAAACTAAACATCATCCGTGACTATGAAGTAGTGGAAAAGAAAGAAGTTGTAATGCCCGATGAATTGAAAGGTATTGTAAAATGCAATAATCCCAAATGCATCAGCAACAACGAACCGATGCAAACTTGGTTTCATGTAATCGACAAGGAGAAAGGACTCCTGAAATGTCATTACTGTGAAAAGGAACAGCAGAAAGACAATATCAAACTTCTGTAAGCATGAAGCAGGACTGGAAACCAGGAACCATGATTTATCCACTTCCAGCTGCCTTGGTTACATGCGGGAGCTGTGAAGAAGAATACAACATTATTACCGTAGCGTGGGTAGGTACAATTTGTACCAACCCGCCTATGTGTTATATTTCTGTCAGGCCAGAGCGATACTCCTATTCTATTTTGAAAAAGAATATGGAGTTTGTCATCAACCTAACCACAAAAGACATGGCTTTTGCGACAGACTGGTGCGGAGTACGCTCAGGAAAAGATTACAATAAGTTTCAGGAAATGAAACTTACACCCGGAAAATCCAGTATGGTACAAGCTCCTTACATTGAAGAATCACCACTCTGCATTGAATGTCGGGTGAAAGAAGTGATAAGCTTGGGATCACACCACATGTTCATCGCAGATGTGGTAAACGTAAAAGCTGACGAAAAATACCTGAACACTGAAACCGGGAAATTTGAACTGGCACGTGCCAACCTATTGGTTTATGCCCATGGAGGCTATTACGAACTAGGAGAGAAAATTGGAAAGTTCGGATGGTCAGTAGAAAAAAAGAATAAATAAAAGAATGATAAGAAAAGTCGTATTCACTGTCATAGGAACTGGAATGCTAGCCATTTGCGACCTGCAAGCACAAGCCATGCTCACGCCTATGGTCACGCTGAAACAGCCCCGTTTCAACGTGGGAGTGAAAGCCGGCTTTAATTCCTCCATGTTCTTTACAGATGAAATATCCATCAATGGTAAGAAACTGGAAATGGCGCAAAACAACTACAAAGTAGGCTACCTAGCTGCCGTATTCTGCCGATTTAATCTAAAGAAACACCATTTTATTCAACCAGAATTTTCCTGCAACATCACACAAGGCAGCGTGTCTATTCCGTTCACGCTGGCCAACTCGGAGCTCCTCAAAGAAAATGCATTGATAAAGAAAAAAACAACTACACTTGATATTCCCATTTTATATGGATATAAATTCATTGATGTACATCCCTATGGAATGGCTTTCTTTATCGGGCCTAAAATTACCTGGATATGGAAACAGCACAGTTCTACCGAATTCACTGGCTTTTATCAACAAGAAATCAAAGAAGAACAACACCCGCTCCAATACAGCGGAGTAATAGGATTGGCTGTCAACGTGTCGAACATTTTTTTTGATTTCCGTTATGAAATCGGTCTGCATAACACCATACGGTCAATGACCTATAACTCCAACCTCACTGAATCTCCATACAATGAAGGAAAGATTCAGCTTCAGCAGCGGAAAAACATACTTAGTTTTTCCGTAGGAGTAATTTTTTGACATGAGAGTTTTCACTTTAAAAGAATATATCATGAAACGAGACGATTCAATTTTTAACATTATTGAAAAAGAACATCAGAGACAGCTGAAAGGTATCGAACTGATTGCTTCTGAGAATTTCGTAAGCGAACAAGTCATGCAAGCCATGGGCTCCTGCCTAACCAACAAATATGCGGAAGGATATCCAGGAAAAAGATATTATGGAGGATGCGAGGTTGTAGACCAAAGTGAACAATTGGCCATCGACCGTATCAAGCAGATCTTCGGAGCAGAATGGGCCAACGTTCAGCCTCATTCTGGAGCACAAGCCAATGCAGCCGTCTTCCTGGCAGTACTGAATCCTGGCGACAAATTCATGGGATTGAACTTAGCTCATGGAGGTCATCTGTCACATGGATCTTCGGTCAATACCTCTGGCATTTTATACACCCCCTGTGAATATAACCTGAACAAAGAAACAGGTCGTGTTGACTATGACCAAATGGAAGAAATAGCCTTGAGAGAACATCCGAAATTGATTGTCGGTGGAGGTTCTGCTTACTCACGCGAATGGGACTACAAACGGATGCGTGACATTGCTGACAAAGTAGGTGCTCTACTGATGATTGATATGGCCCACCCTGCTGGATTGATTGCAGCCGGCTTGCTTGACAATCCGGTGGAATATGCGCATATCGTCACTTCTACAACACACAAGACTTTGCGTGGGCCACGTGGCGGCATTATTTTGATGGGTAAAGATTTTCCGAATCCATGGGGAAAGAAAACGCCGAAGGGAGAAATCAAAATGATGTCACAATTACTGGATTCAGCGGTATTCCCCGGAATTCAGGGAGGCCCATTGGAACATGTCATCGCAGCCAAAGCTGTCGCTTTCTACGAGTGTATGCAACCAGAATACAAGGAATATCAAATTCAAGTACAGAAGAACGCCCGTGTGCTTGCACAAGCTTTAATGGACCGTGGCTTTACCATTGTATCAGGAGGCACTGACAACCACTCCATGCTAGTGGACCTGCGTACAAAATATCCAGACCTGACCGGAAAGGTGGCAGAAAAAGCACTGGTTGCTGCCGACATTACAGTCAACAAAAACATGGTACCTTTCGACACACGTTCTGCATTCCAGACTTCTGGAATCCGTCTGGGAACTCCAGCTATCACTACTCGTGGAGCAAAGGAAGACCTGATGTATGAAATTGCGGAAATGATTGAAACAGTTTTGTCTAATGTAGACAACGAAGAAATAATTGCTTCTGTACGCCATCGCGTGAACGAAACTATGAAAAATTATCCTATATTTGCATATTAACTAAACGAAAAAAAGAAATGAAAACAATGAATTCTATGGCTATCTTACTGAGCGCATGCTTAGTATTTAGCAGTTGTGGTATGACAAATACGGCCAAAGGTGGATTACTCGGAGGAGGTAGCGGTGCTGCATTAGGTGCATTGGTAGGTGGAGTCATCGGCCATGGTAAAGGAGCAGCTATCGGTGCCGCTGTAGGTGCAGCAGTGGGTACTGGTGCAGGTGTACTGATTGGAAAGAAGATGGATAAAGCTGCCGCACAAGCAGAACAGATTGAAGGAGCACAAGTAGAACAAGTTACTGACAACAACGGATTGCAGGCCGTAAAGGTCACTTTCGATTCAGGTATCCTGTTCAACACCAGCAGTGCCACTCTGAGCAGTTCTGCCAAATCAGCCTTGAGCAAATTTGCCAACAATGTGCTCAATCAGAACAAAGATATGGACGTAGCAATTTACGGATATACGGACAACACAGGATGGAAAAACAGCACTGCAGAACAGAGCAAACAGAAAAACCTCGACCTCTCACAGGAACGTGCACAGAGCGTATCCAGCTACCTGCTGGGATGTGGCGCTTCTTCCAGCCAAATTAAGTCTGTAACCGGTATGGGTGAAGAAAATCCAATAGCGGACAACTCCACCGAAACCGGGCGTCAACAAAATCGTCGTGTAGAAGTTTACATGTATGCCAGCCAACAAATGATTCAGCAGGCAGAAGCTGGAACACTTCAGTAAACACACCTTTCAAAAGTCTATAAACAAATTATGCCGGGTCTGTCAGGCCCGGCATAATTTTCATATAAAACATTCACACAAAACATGAATAAAAAACGGATATTAAAATACCTTCGCAACTTGATTATCTTCTTCTTTGCTTCTTCCATCCTCTCAGTCGTTGCATTGAAGTTTATTCCAGTCTACATTACTCCGTTGATGGTAATACGAAGCGTAGAGCAACTGGCGCAAGGTGAAAAAATTGTAATGAAACATCACTGGGTACCTAAAGAAAAAATCTCACGCCATCTCCCCATGGCCGTCATAGCCTCAGAAGATAACCGATTTGCCAGCCACAATGGATTTGATTTCAAGGAAATCAGTAAAGCCATGAAAGAGAACAAAAAACGTAAAAAAGCCAGAGGAGCCAGCACTATTAGCCAACAGACTGCCAAGAATGTATTTCTATGGCCTTCTTCTTCATGGGTAAGAAAAGGGTTCGAAGCATACTTCACGGTATTAATCGAGCTAATTTGGGACAAAGAAAGAATTATGGAAGTCTACTTGAATTCCATTGAAATGGGCAACGGTATTTACGGAGCAGAAGCTGTAGCAAAGTCGCATTTCCATACCACAGCTGCCCAACTCACACGCAAGCAATGCGCACTCATCGCCGCCAGCCTTCCGAATCCGCGCAAATTTAATTCAGGAAAACCCAGTTCTTACATGTACAAGCGTCAACGAAAAATCATGTACTTGATGAAATGCATCCCTCCCTTTCCCGAAAAACGGTAAAAGGCATCAGGGATGCTCTGGATCTCCCTTTAATATAGGAAGCGTAATCTGATATTTCACTGCTAGAATACGAGTGACAAATACCGTCATACCGCCCATAATCTGTGACAGCACGGCATCCATGTCTAATCGCAGACAAATCCAATAAACAAGACCGCCAATGACACAAGCCATAGCATAAATCTCTTTGCGGAATATCAACGGTATCTCATTAATAAAAATGTCACGTAACACACCTCCTGCTGCACCAGTAATACTACCCATCAAAATAGCAATCCAAAAAGGATATCCCAATGTATAGGCTTTACTGAAACCCACAATGGTAAACAAGGCCAAACCAATGGTATCAAACAGGAAAAAAGTATTGTTCAGACGAATCACATATTTTCCAAATAGAATGACAAAAAACATCGCAAAAGCTGTACATATCAAGTACATGGGGTCGGTCATCCAACCCGGAGTCACATCCAACAAAAGATCACGAATTGTTCCTCCACCGATGGCTGTCGCCAAACCGACTACATAAGCACCAAACCAGTCAAACCGCTTAGCGGAGGCCAGACGAATCCCACTGATAGCAAAAGCGAACGTTCCTATAAAATCCAGAACTGTTACAAACGAAGGCATCTGAAATAATTCCATATCAAATTCTAAAAGAAGTTTTTACCATGTATAGCTCAAACCAAAACTGAGAAGCTCCTGCAATTGGAAATAACTGGCATCTTCTTCCCGTGCAACTCCGTCATCAAATCGCCCGTGTACAAAAAGTTTTGTAGAAAGATACTTGTTCACCGAAAATGTAAAAGTATTCTCCCATTCAGCCAATACCTTCTCATAGTTGGTCGTATAAGAAAGACGTGATTCCCACATCAGAGCCGAAAACACCTTCCATTTCAAGGTAGTCTCCAAACGAGAACCCCATACGCTTTCACGCTTATGTCCTTCTTTAATATTAAACTTTGTAGGATCAACTCTATCGCTAGCTACACTATAAAGCGTGTAGTTAAGCGGATTAACCAGCACAGACAAATTGCAGACACCGTCTTTTACATACTTATAATCCATACCTAAACCAACATTCAACTCGGCTGGAGAAAAGAAAGCAGATACGAGATTGTCTGAATTTGTATCATAATTTGAGAAGAACTGTGTCTTGAATTCTGCCGACAACGTATAATACCACGTACTGAAAGCCTTATAGCCCAACTTCGAACTCAGTCGGAGCAAGTCATTGTTAGCCTTATAGCTATGCACCGTATCCGAAGGAGCCGTTATAAAACCCAGTTTCCATTCTATCTTGTTTTCAAACTGAACACGCTGTCTGTCATCGTAATTAGCCTGCCAAGTAAAGCCTGAAAGCAAAGACTTCGTACTTTCTCCACCCTTATACCAGTTGGCAGATATGTAGTTTTGCGAGAACTGCAAATACCCGTTCCCTCCCAAGGTCCAAAAATTAGGTTTGATTACCAACAAATCTTTCTCAGACACCCGGTTAGGCAACTCATCATTTTGCATCATATCCAGCAAGTTTTCTTTTCGAGGCTGATCAATAATCACATCTCCATAAATCGGTTTCAACCCTTCCAGGTTATCCTCATTTTGTTTGACCAACTGAGGATAAGTTAAATAAAAAGAAAGCAATTGACGATTGATATATCGGTCTACCTTTTCCGTATGACACAGATTCTTCACCTGAGGCAGAGACTTCATCCATTCATTTTCCTCTTTTATAAAAGGTATTCTTGGTTTCCAGTCAGAAATACTGAACGCCTGTTCAATCGGTTCCTCATAATAAGTCGCAGGCATGGAGAGTTTATAGTAATCCGGGTTAGAACGAATTCCTGTAATCAACAGATAAATATCGTCCCAACGTTCCAGTTTCGCGTCATAATCCTTTCGGAAATCCTGAACCAGTTGATTGAAATTTCGTACCTGCATAGAAGGTATATCCGATGTAATTCTAGCCATTGAAGCAATCCCGGCCTTTTTTTTTATCCCCCCAGCAGAACGAGAGGTCACCCCAGCCGAATCTACTGCATTTGTCAAAGTATCAGCTGGAATCGCATCCACTTGTGCAGCCAATCCGCTACACATTAAAGTCAATATTCCCAAAAGAATCGATTTTTTCATTTCATTTCATGCTTAAAACCTGTGCAAAAGTACGATTTATTTCTCTAAAAACCGCTTTACCTAACAGTAATTACACAATAAAACAAATTTACTATTCCTTTGGTTTGAATCCACCCGCATGAAACTAGTGAAAACCCAAGGATATTCCATGCAAAATAAGGTTTTACCCCCTCTTACTTTTGTGGGTTCAGCTTTTTTTTATAATTTTGCAACTTTGAAGAAGTAGTTCTTCGTGTCAGAAGGCAGGTATCTTCAGACATATATAATTTAGAATCAAATTTTTAAATATTCATATTGTGGCAGAAACAAAGTATATTTTCGTAACAGGTGGTGTAGCCTCTTCATTGGGAAAAGGAATCATCTCATCATCTATCGGTAAGTTGCTGCAGGCCAGAGGCTACAGCGTAACCATCCAGAAGTTTGACCCGTATATCAACATCGATCCGGGAACTCTGAACCCTTATGAACACGGAGAATGCTACGTAACCGTAGACGGGCACGAAGCCGACCTCGACTTGGGACACTATGAACGATTCTTGGGTATCCAGACCACCAAAGCCAACAACATTACTACCGGCCGTATCTACAAGAGTGTAATTGACAAGGAACGCCGGGGTGACTATCTGGGTAAGACCATCCAGATTATCCCTCACATCACCGATGAAATCAAACGCAATGTCAAACTGCTGGGTAACAAGTACAAATTCGACTTTGTTATCACTGAAATCGGAGGAACAGTGGGTGATATCGAATCACTCCCTTATTTGGAAAGTATCCGCCAGCTGAAAAGGGAGCTGGGCAAAAACGCTTTGTGCGTACACCTTACCTACGTGCCTTATCTGGCTGCCGCCGGAGAGCTGAAGACCAAGCCGACCCAGCACTCTGTCAAGGAACTCCAGTCAGTAGGTATCCAGCCGGACATTCTGGTGTTGCGTACCGAACACGAACTGAGCACGAACCTGCGCAAGAAAGTCGCTTTGTTCTGTAACGTAGACGAAAGCGCCGTTATCCAGTCTATGGATATGCCAACCATCTACGAAGTACCTTTGCGTATGCAGGAACAGAAGCTTGATGTCACCATTCTGGAAAAGATGGGACTTCCGGTAGGCGAAACCCCGACCCTCGGCCCGTGGAGAGACTTCCTGAACCGCCGTCACAATGCCACTGAAAAGGTAAAAATCGGTCTGGTAGGAAAATACGATTTGCAGGACGCCTACAAATCTATCCTCGAAGCCCTTTCACAGGCGGCTACCTACAACGACCGCAAGGCAGACATCCACTTCATCAACAGTGAGAACCTGACAGAAGAAAACATTGAAGAAAAGCTGAAAGACATGGACGGAGTTATCATCTGTCCGGGATTCGGCCAGCGCGGTATCGAAGGTAAGTTCATCGCCATCAAATATTGCCGTACACACAACGTGCCGACCTTCGGTATCTGTTTGGGTATGCAGTGCATGGCCATCGAATTTGCCCGCGATGTACTGGGTTATGCCGATGCCAACAGCCGCGAGATGGACGAAAAGACTCCGCACAATGTCATCGACATCATGGAGGAACAGAAATCCATCACCAACATGGGAGGTACCATGCGTTTGGGAGCTTACGAATGTGTCATCGACCCGACTTCCAAAACGTATCAGGCTTACCAGAGCGAACACATTCAGGAACGCCACCGTCATCGTTACGAATTCAACAACAGCTACAAGGAAGAATTCGAAAAGGCCGGCATGAAGTGCGTAGGTATCAATCCGGAATCAGACCTGGTGGAAATCATCGAAATCCCGACCCTGAAATGGTTCATCGGTACACAGTTCCATCCGGAATACAGCAGTACGGTACTGAAACCCCATCCGTTGTTCCTGTCCTTCATCAAGGCAGCCATCAACAAGTAAGTCAAAAATAACATTGTAAAGAAACAGAAATGGACAAAAACACGTTAGTGGGCTTTGTCCTGATTGGAGCGGTGATTGTAGGTTTTGGTATCTACAACCGCCCCAGCCAGGAAGAAAGAGCACGCGCACAGCACTATCAAGACTCTATCCAGCAGGTCATCAAGCAACAGCAGGAAGTACAGGAGAAAAAGGCCGCGGCAGCCGTTGAAGCTGCACGTCCGGACAGTTCCTCCCTCTTCTTCCAGTCTGCACAAGGTACGGAACAGTTCACCGTACTGGAAAACGACTTGGTGCAGCTGACCTTCTCCAACAAAGGTGGACGGGTAAGCAAGGCCCTGTTGAAAGAGTATAAAGACCAGAAGAAACAGCCGCTCGTTCTTTTCGACGGAAAAGATGCTTCCATGAATTTCGGCTTCGAAGGAAAGGGAGAAAACATCCTGAGCGACCAGATGTATTTCGAGGCAACCAACGTGACCGACTCCACCGTAACCATGCGGTTGAACGCGGCCAACGGCGGACACCTGGACTTCAACTACCGCTTGCTGCCAAACTCCTACATGGTGGACTTCACCATCCAGGCCAGCGGCTTGCAGAATTTCTTCTCTCCTTCCACCAAGACGATGAGCATCGAATGGAAACAGCGGGCCCGCCAGATGGAGAAAGGCTACAACTTCGAACAGCGTTACACCTCGCTGACCTATAAGCCGGTGGACGACAGCTTCGACTACCTGAGCGAGACAAAGGATGCCAAAGAAACCATTCCGGAAGCTCTCGACTGGGTAGCCTTCAAGAACCAGTATTTCTCTTGCGTCTTCATGGCAGAGCAGAACTTCGACAATGCTACCCTCGAATCCAAGATGGAACAGCAAGGCAGCGGTTATATGAAAAACTATACTGCCGACATGAAAACGGCTTTCGACCCGACGGGTGCCAAGGCCTCACACCTACAGTTCTACTTCGGCCCGAACCACTTCAAAACTTTGCTTGCCAGCAACGACTTGAGCTTTAAGGACAAAGACCAGGAGCTGGAAGATTTGGTCTACCTGGGATGGCCGATTATCCGACTCATCAACCGCTGGTTTACCATCAACCTATTCGACTGGCTGTCGGGTTGGGGACTGAGCATGGGTATGGTAATCCTGCTCATGACTATCATCGTCAAGGTACTGGTACTTCCTACTACTTGGAAGTCCTTCATTTCCTCGGCCAAGATGCGTGCCCTAAAACCGTATGTGGATAAAATCAATGCCAAATACCCGAAACAGGAAGATGCCCTGAAAAAACAGCAGGAAACCATGGCCCTCTACCGACAGTACAATGTCAGCCCGATGGGAGGCTGTCTGCCGATGCTGTTGCAGACACCGGTGTTCATGGCTCTCTTCTTCTTCGTGCCGAATGCCATCGAGCTTCGCCAGCAAGGATTCCTGTGGGCAACCGACCTCTCGGCATACGATGACCTGATTAGCTGGAGCTACCACATTCCGTTGCTGGGTAACCACCTGAGCTTATTCTGTCTGTTGTTCAGCATCACCACAGTCTTGAACCAGATAATCATGATGAAGCAGCAGGACATGGGCAACAACCCGCAGATGGCTGCCATGAAATGGATGATGTACATCATGCCCGTGATGTTCTTCTTCATCTTCAACGACTATGCATCGGGATTGAGCTACTACTACTTCATCTCCGGTCTGATTGGTATCATCACCATGTGGATTATGCGCCGTATGACCGACGAGAAGAAACTGCTCGCCCAGCTGGAAGCCAACAAGAAGGAACCTTCACAGCAGAAAGCCAGCGGACTGATGGCCAAACTGGAAGCCCTGCAGAAAGAACAGGAACGCTTGCAGAAAGAACGTCAGGAACATATGAACAAAAAGAAATAAAAATATCCTGAAAAGGAACAGAAAGAGCGGAACAGGAAGGCCATCAGAAGCCTTTCGTTCCGCTCTTTTTCTTTCTGTCTTCTCTTTTTCCATTTATTATCTTACCTTTGCACAACGGAAACGTGCACAAAGACACGCATCATCTAAAAACTAAAAATAAAGACATGAAAAAAACAGATTTAATGAACATGACTGCGGCCGTATTGATGGCTTCAGCTCCGATGGCTGCCGTACAGGCAGAAGGAACTGACGCACCTTTCATCGGCAAGCAGGAAATTACTGTGAAAGACGGACGGATGACCCCGGAAACCCTGTGGGCCATGGGACGTATCGGAAGCTCTTGTGTGTCTCCCGACGGAAAGAAGATTGCTTACACCGTATCCTACTACAGCGTGAAGCTGAACAAGGGACATCAGGTAATCTATGTGATGAACGCCGACGGCTCCGACAACAAGCTGCTGACGACCTCTGCCGACAGCGAAGGCGAACCGGCATGGATTAAAGGCGGAAGCAAACTGGCCTTTATCACGAAAGGACAGATTTGGGAAATGAATCCCGACGGAACCGGACGCCAGCAGCTCTCAGACTATGCAGGCGGCATCGACGGATTCAAGTTCTCTCCCGACGGCACCAAAGTGCTTTTCATCTCACAAGTGAAATATGGCGAACGTACTGCCGGCAAATACCCCGACCTAGACAAAGCCAGCGGAAAAGTCATCGACGACCTGATGTACAAGCACTGGGATGAATGGGTAGAAACCGTTCCCCATCCGTTCGTGGCTTCCTTTACCGACAATAAAATAGGTGAAGCCACCGACATCCTGGCCGGTGAGCCCTACGAATCGCCGATGAAACCTTTCGGCGGCATCGAACAGCTCGCATGGAGCCCCGACTCCAAGTCTGTGGCCTACACCTGCCGCAAAAAGACCGGAAAGGATTATGCCGTATCCACCGATTCGGACATCTATTTATACAATGTGGAAACCAAGCAGACCCGCAACCTCTGCAAGGAAGATGTCACCGACAAGAACATGGGTTACGACACTAACCCGCAGTTCTCTCCCGATGGAAAGAACATCGCCTGGCAAAGCATGGAACGCGACGGATACGAAAGCGACCGCAACCGTCTCTGCGTGATGGACCTGAACAGCGGAAAGAAAACCTACGTGACCGAAGCCTTCCAGTCGGGCGTGGACAGTTACTGCTGGGCACCCGACAACAAGACCCTCTACTTCACAGGCGTGTGGCATGCCACCAGCATGATTCACAGCACCAACCTGAAAGGGGAAGTGAAACAGCTCACCGACGGCATGTATGACTATGCTTCCGTGGCCATGCTGAACGAAAAGCAACTGCTCACCACCCGCCACTCCCTGAGCGAAGCCGACGAGCTGTTTACGGTCGACCTGAAAAAGAAAAACGAAGTGACCCGTATCACGAAAGAAAACGACCACATCTTCAGCCAGCTGAAACTGGGCAAGGTTGAGCCCCGCTGGACCAAGACCGTCGACGGAAAAGACATGCTCTCATGGGTGGTTTATCCGGTCAACTTCGACCCGAACAAGAAATACCCCACCCTCCTGTTCTGTGAAGGAGGACCGCAAAGCCCCGTCAGCCAGTTCTGGAGCTACCGCTGGAACTTGCAGATCATGGCCGCCAACGACTATATCATCATTGCCCCCAACCGTCGCGGACTGCCGGGATTCGGTATGGAATGGCTGGAAGAAATCAGCACCAACTATGGCGGCCACTGCATGGACGACTACCTGAGCGCCATCGATGACATCGCCAAGGAACCCTATGTGGACAAAGACCGTCTGGGATGCGTGGGAGCCAGCTTCGGAGGCTACTCAGTATACTGGTTGGCCGGACACCACAACAAGCGCTTCAAAGCCTTCATTGCCCACGATGGTTTCTTCAACATGGAACAGCAGTATCTCGAAACCGAGGAACTCTGGTTCACCAACTGGGATTTGGGTGGTCCGTACTGGGACAAGAGTAACCCGGCCGTACAGCGCAGCTA
Organism: Bacteroidaceae bacterium; assembly: GCA_902362595.1. GTDB lineage: Bacteria > Bacteroidota > Bacteroidia > Bacteroidales > Bacteroidaceae > Phocaeicola > Phocaeicola fibrisolvens. Next base: position 102,762 of record CABIXF010000003.1, read on the forward strand.
CGCCAACTCTCCCCATCTGTTCGTAGACAAATGGGACACCCCGATTCTCTGCATCCACGGCGAGAAAGACTACCGCATCCTGGCTTCACAGGGTATGGCCGCGTTCAACGCCGCCAAGCTGAGAGGCATCCCTGCCGAACTGCTGATTTTCCCGGATGAGAACCACTGGGTATTGAAACCACAGAACGGAATTCTCTGGCAACGTACCTTCTTCAACTGGCTTGACCGCTGGCTGAAGCCGCAAAAATAACCTATAAAACCTTTCCGGACACCTTTACGTCATGTTTTTTCACGAAATTTGCAGAAAAGAGGTGTCCGGATTTGCATATTAAAATAAAAAGTCATACCTTTGCATCGCTTTTGAGAAAGACACTTCGGGGTGTAGCGCAGTCCGGTTAGCGCACCTGCTTTGGGAGCAGGGGGTCGTGGGTTCGAATCCCGCTACCCCGACAGAAGTCAAAAAAGTAAAAGTTATTACAAACGTTCGGGGTGTAGCGCAGTCCGGTTAGCGCACCTGCTTTGGGAGCAGGGGGTCGTGGGTTCGAATCCCGCTACCCCGACAAGAAGAAAGGCAATTTATCTGACATGATAAGTTGCTTTTTTTATTTTTCATATTGTCAGATTGCCAAAAACATCGATATTCCCGTTTCAATATTCGCCTGAACATTGCCATTAGCAACAAGAAAATAATGCACAAAACAGTTTGCAGCTTCCAAACGAACCACCATCCGCGAAATAATTTGCGGAAAATTTTCTTCACTCAATAACTCTCGTTCGTAAAAAAGCCAAAGAGTTTTCCCTAATCTATAAGCCTTTACATATTTCAGCATAGCATTTACTCTTTCAGCCAAGTCCTGAAGTGGCATGCTCCTTCCCGACTCACCGTCACACACACAAGGAACAGAAATATTCAAAAAATCTTCATCTTCACTATTGGGAATATAAAGAAGATTAGTACCTTCACAACTAAAGCCATACCCCATCTCGTCTGTTTTTATTAATGAAAAACCCAACTGCTTAAATGCATCAAGTATCTTTTCTTTCATAGTTGTTTATTTTGTAATAAATGTTTATGTTAATTCAAATAATCGACTTTACTTCTTTATTTCCGCACTGTCGATTCTACGTGCGATTACATATCAAAATACCTTGTTAGTATCTCTAAAACCCTCTCTGCAACAACGACAAACCATACGTAAACAATCGCATCAATTTTCTTATGTGTAATAATTTAAATTTCCCTTATTTACTTTATATTCCTAAGAACAAAAAATGAAACCTACCTCCACCTAAAAAACAATTAACTTATATAATATAAAAATATTAAAATATAAATTTAACTTATATAATTCGAAGATAATGAAACATACACAGAAATGCAACTTACAAAAACACAAATAAAGGCTATCCGTGTTATATTCATGCTCAACTGGTAAAAAAGCACTATCACATGGATAGTTATTTTAAACGATTAAGATCAAAATCACCACGAACTCAGAGAACTTATACGACTATAAAACAAGTTTATACAACATAATGCCCCACCAAGCATCACATGGCAACTTTTTGAAATAAATATACATCTTGATACGATACACCTATCCGTATCCAATCTTTCAGAATCGCACATTCCACGTAACCTGCGGATAAGAACAATTTTCTACTTGCCACATTCCCCGCCGGGATATAGGCATATAACTGATGCAAACCAAGCTGCTTAAAGCAATGAGCCTCCATCAAATCGAGGGCCTTTCCTGCTATCCCCTTTCCCCTCAAGTCTTTCCGTATAACCAGCCCTACCTCCGCACGATTATGGCGCACATCAAACGAAAATACATCAATGATACCCGCCACTTCACACTCTCCTTGTACAATCATTAAGCGCAACTGTCCATCGACATATAAATTATTTTGGTTCTCAGCTATATAACGTTTCAGCTGAAAGCGAGAATAAGGACCGGTAGCTGTCCCTAATTCCCAAAGTTCAGCATCATTCTCAAAAGATAGAATTACCTCCAAATCTTCCGGCTCCGGCGCCCTGAGCCTAATAGTCTCTTTATTCTCCATAAGCCACTCATTTTTGGTCTCCATCTATCTCCAAATCCAGTTCCCGCATCAACCTTCTACGCCCCGGCACACAAAAAAGCGAAGCTACCAACAGCATTCCCACACACAACAAACTTGTCAGATTAAGCGTTGTATAATATACTGTCAGATTAAACAATACCGGAGCCCCTAGCATAGCCAGCCGAATTTCACACCAGCGACGATAGCTCACCAGTGCTTCCGGTAATGACAACTGCCGCACATAGCGTGTCAATGAAAGGCTGAACATACGTAACGAAAGAGGTATCAGACAGACAGCCAACAAAATGCCCACCGTCTGAAGGATATATTCTGCTCGCACATCACCCACCAAGCTACCCTGAGGAAAAACATCTGTTTCATACAACACACACCATACGACAGCAAAAATCCACCACAAGGCAAACTCTACTTCCAACAACCGAAGCAAACAAGATATTTTCTTTTCCATCACACATTCTTTTTAAATGGTTCCTGTAAAAGCGACACGATTCACGATAGACCGCCCTAACGTCACTTCATCTGTATACTGCAATTCATCACCAATAGATATCCCCCTGGCAATCATGGTTATTTTCACCTCACAACCTGCCAGTTTACGAAAAATATAGAAATTGGTCGTATCGCCTTCCATGGTAGAACTCAATGCCAGAATGACCTCCTTGACCGTACCTTCCTTGACACGGTTTACCAAACTCTCGATTTCCAAATCGGAAGGACCTATACCATCCATGGGAGAAATCACGCCCCCAAGCACATGATACAACCCATGATACTGCTGGGTATTCTCTACCGCCATCACGTCGCGTATATTTTCTACCACACATACAGTCGTTGCATCACGCAAAGGGTTAGAACAGATACGGCACACGTCGGTGTCGGAAATATTGTGACACACCTTACAATATTTTACTTCTTTCTTTAAAGTGGAAATCGCATTGCTGAAAGCTTCCACCGTAGCATTATCCTGGCGTAACAGATGCAGTACCAGACGCATGGCAGTTTTCCGCCCGATTCCAGGAAGTTTAGCAAACTCTCCCACTGCCTTTTCCAGCAAAACTGAAGGATATTGTTGATTCATTCTTTATGATTACTTTTCTTACAAAAGGCAAAAATACAGATAAAATCCTTTAGCTGTATGCGGCAAAAGAGAAAAACAATTACCTTTGTATCAAACAACTCAAATTCGACCTATGGACATTACCAGCGCAGAGTTTGTCGTAAGCAACTCACGGGCCGACATGTGCCCCCAAACCCATTTACCGGAATACGCCTTTATCGGACGCTCCAACGTGGGAAAATCAAGTCTCATCAACATGCTGACCAAAAATCCCAAACTGGCCATGACCTCATCTACGCCAGGAAAGACTTTGCTTATCAATCATTTTCTGATCAACAAAGAATGGTATCTAGTCGACCTTCCTGGATATGGCTATGCACAGCGGGGAAAAAAAATGATGGAAAAAATCCAAAAACTCATCGAATACTATGTACTCGATCGGGAACAATTGACCTGCCTCTTCGTCCTCGTAGATAGCCGACTTGACCCACAACGTATTGATTTAGAATTTATTGAATGGTTAGGAGAAAATGGAATTCCTTTTGCACTGATTTTTACCAAAGCTGACAAACAAAGTGCCGGAAAAACCAAAGTCAACGTCAACCGTTATCTGGAGAAACTGAAAGAACAATGGGAAGAGCTTCCCCCTTATTTTGTATCCTCTTCAGAAAACAAAATTGGACGAGAAGAGATTCTGAATTATATCGAACAGATTAACCATTCGATCAAAGAACAGGCAGAATAAAAGGATCTCCTCAAAATGGCATAAGTCACTTTGAGGAGATTTTATTTTACAGACAACTCAATCATCAACGGGAGAATCCGATGTTCCCATTCTTATCTATATCCAGATGTACATTATAGCATGATGCCCCATCGGGAATACAAAGTGTTGCCACATAACGATAACCTTTCCCGTCTACCCTTACAAAATCCATATCACTTAGAATGGCATTACTCAGGAAATCTGCTGGCACCACCCGTTCAAACATTTCTTTCTTGATATCCTTGGAAAACAAGCGTTCCTTCCCTTTGTACACACAAATATGAATAATGTTGTCGTAGTATATATTCTCCACCGGAAGTCCTTCCTCACTGATACTCAGCAGGGTCACCCTTTTCTTGGTAGGATTAATATAGGCATATCCACGATAACGTTCTCCGTCATAAAGAATGACCGAATCCTTCTCAAAAACTTCGCTTTCAGTTTCACGGACCGGTACCACCGTTCCAAAAGAAAGCGTATCCGATTCGGCTTTATGCAAACTCACCACCTCCCCAATCGATGTCCGATAACGCAGGCTATACACTTTCTGCTCTTCAATAAGATAATGAATGGGCTGTGCACTATATACAATCATCGTATCATGACGTATCGTAAACGGCATAGGAGCATTTATCTGACTGGAATAATAAATACTGTCACCCTGAACCTTGAACAAAGGCGCTTCTGTATTATCATCCAACCAGATGCCTTGTAACAACCGCATGGCCTCACGGTCTTCCACCTGCTCTTCCGCTCCTTTCTGCTGAGGAGACATACATCCCCACATGAACCCTATCCCCCCAAGAAGCATTATCAAGCCTGATTTCTTCATGTGTCAATGAATCTATAAATTTATTTTCCGATGCAATAGTAAGCTATTCCCAATTCAGAGAGTTCCTGCATGTCATAAATATTTCGCCCGTCAAAAATGACCGGATGGTTCATCGTTTTTTTGATAACTCCCCAAGCCGGCAAACGGAATTCTTTCCATTCCGTCACCATCAGCAAAGCATCTGCATCCAGCAGAGCATCATACATATCACGCGCATAGTAAATGCTATCTCCCAGCCGACGACGAGCTTCATCCATAGCCGCAGGATCGTAAGCCCTGATCTGACAGCCGGCTTCTTTTAGCTTTTTAGTCAACACCAAAGCTGGAGCCTCCCGCATATCGTCTGTTTCCGGTTTAAAAGCCAATCCCCATAAAGCAACCGTCTTCCCTTTCAAATCACCTTGATAATACTTACTGAGTTTACGGAATAGAATATCTTTCTGATCTTCATTGACAGCCTCCACCATTTTCAATACCCGCATGGAGTAACCGTGTTCTTCGGCTGTCTTGATTAAAGCCTTTACATCTTTCGGGAAGCAAGAGCCCCCGTAACCGCATCCCGGATAAAGAAACTTACGTCCGATACGGGTATCCGAACCCAATCCGCTACGTACCATGTTTACATCCGCTCCCACAAGTTCACATAAATTGGCTATGTCATTCATAAAACTAATTCGCGTAGCCAACATCGAATTGGCCGCATACTTTGTCATTTCTGCAGATGGAATATCCATAAAAATCACCCGGAAATTGTTCAGCAAGAAAGGACGATAAAGCTTGCTCATCAAATTACGGGCACGCTCCGACTCCACACCTACCACCACACGGTCGGGAGTCATAAAGTCGTTGATTGCATTCCCTTCTTTGAGAAATTCCGGATTGGAAGCCACATCAAAGTCAATGGATACCCCGCGACGGTCCAGTTCCTCACGAATCACGGTTTTCACTTTTTGTGCCGTCCCCACCGGCACCGTACTCTTCGTCACTACCAGTACATATTTCTTCATGCAACGGCCAATGGTACGAGCCACCTCGAGCACATACTGCAAATCAGCACTTCCATCTTCATTAGGTGGAGTACCTACAGCACTAAACACAATAGACACCTCGTCCAGACAATCGGCCAGCGAAGTAGTAAACCGTAAACGCCCGGCTTTGACATTTCGCTGTACCATATCTTCGAGTCCTGGCTCATAGATAGGAATCTGCCCGTTCTTCAATGCAGCGATTTTTTCTTCATTCGTATCTACACAAATAACATTCGCCCCAGTTTCTGCAAAACATGTCCCCGATACCAAACCTACATATCCGGTCCCAACAATTGCTATATTCATGATGATTAAAGTATTTCTTGCATTTTTCCCCGACAAAATTACAACAAATTTGAATTCAAATCGAAAAATGCCCGCCGAAAGATAACCCTCATAAGAGAAAAATGTATTAATTTTGCAATATGATTGAATTAGCAAAACATATAGAAGTACTATTGCTGGAAAACGACTGCGTCATTGTCCCGGGCCTAGGAGGCTTTATTGCACACAGACGTCAGGCTTCTTTCTCAGAGCACACAGGAGAATTCCAGCCTCCTCTCCGTACCATCGGATTCAATCCTCAACTGGTTATGAACGACGGATTGCTTGTACAGTCGTACATGCAGGCATACAATACAGACTTTCCCGACGCTACACGACGAATTGAAAAGATTGTTACCGAAATGAAAGATCAGCTTTACCAGCAAGGCCAGGTAGAGCTTAAAAACGTGGGTACAATTTATTACAACATGAATGGAGGTTACGCCTTTGAACCGGCAACTTCCTCGTTTTTTACTCCAAGCTTATACGGTCTGGAAAGTTTCACGCTTTCAGCACTTCAACCGATTACGAAACCTTCTGGCTCAGAAAAAGTTCTTCCGGAAATAAAGGTCTCTCACAAGAAACATATTTCCGTACGCCATTGGGCACGTAACATAGTAGCCGTAGCAGCTGCCGTCTGCCTGTTTTTCATTCTTTCTGTACCGGTAGAAAACACCTATATGGACGATGCGAACTATGCTTCCCTTGGATCAGTCAGCATGTTTGATGCCATCCGCAACCAATCGGTTGCCACCAGCATACAAACCCATCAGACAGCTAAATCTCAGAAAGCAATCCAAAAGCAACAGAGCGGTGAAAAAAGAGTTCGCAACAACATCAACACCCTCAAACCTGTAGTAATTAAAACGGAAAAAGTAGCTGCGGATCCTACCGTAGTAAACACCACGAAGAAAAAATCCAAAGCTGTACAGGCTTCCTCCGTAAGAACAAAGGCAAAAGTTGCGGCTGAAGCTACTCCAAAACAAAATCCGATACAACCTACAGCCAATAAGAAAAAAACTTATATTATTGTAGCCAGCCTGACAACTGCCAGTGACGCGCAAAAGGAACTGAAGAAACTCCAACAAAAAGGTTATAAAGACTGTCAGGTACTGGAAACCGACGGACGATTCCGTATTGCATTGGCAAGCTATACAAATGCGGGCGATGCATATAAAAAGGTACAAAATTTGCGTAACCAGGAGGAATTTAAAAGTGCCTGGGTTTTCACTTCAAAATAAATACGTTTTTTAAAACAGATGAAAAGAGTAAGATGCCCCAAATGTGACAATTTCATCCAGTTTGATGAGACTAAATATAAAGAAGGACAGTCACTCGTCTTTATTTGTGACAACTGCAAGAAACAGTTCAGCATCCGTATCGGCAAGTCCAAACTGAACGCAGCCAACCGCAAAGCTGAGGTGGTGGACGAAAAGGAAGGCGTGCAGGACTTCGGCAATGTACTGGCCGTAGAGAACGTGTTTGCCTACAAACAGGTGTTGCCGCTGCATGAAGGCGACAACCTCATCGGACGCCGGTGCAAGGGAAACGACATCGACATTCCCATCGAAAGCAACGACCCGAGCCTGGACCGCCGGCATTGCTACATCAACGTCAAAAAAGACAAACAAGGAAAAATTATTTATACGCTCCGTGACAACGACAGCATCACGGGCACTTTTCTGATGAACGAAATACTGGGCCCGAAAGAGCGCGTCCGCATTGAAGACGGAGCCGTCATTACCCTCGGTGCCACAACCCTGATTCTGAGAGCGGCAGAAGGACAAACGGAAGAATAACCGCCGCACTTATCTTCGTATATACAATTTAGGATAACTATAACACTAACAAACCTTTTACTCAATTATGGCTTTTACAAACAACGTAATGATTGTCCGGCACAAACTGCTGGAAAACCTGGTTGCTTTATGGAAAGAAAATCAATTAGTAGAGAAAATCGACCGCATTCCTCTGGAACTCAGTCCGCGCCGTTCACAACCGGTGGGACGCTGCTGCATCCACAAGGAACGTGCCGTTACCAAATATAAGTTGCTCCCACTGCTGGGTTGGGATATGACCGACGAAACGGATGAGCTGACTCCCCTTTCTGAATATGCTCGCAAGACATTGGCACGCAAGGAAAGAATCAAGGAAAACATTCTTTGCGTCATCGACGAGGCATGTTCTTCCTGCGTGCAGGTGAACTACGAGGTAAGTAACCTTTGCCGGGGTTGTGTGGCCAGAAGCTGCTACATGAACTGTCCGAAAGGTGCCGTACATTTCGACAAGAAAACCGGCCAAGCCCATATTGACCACGACAAGTGTATCAGCTGCGGTATCTGCCACAAGAGCTGTCCGTACCACGCCATCGTGTACATCCCGGTGCCGTGTGAGGAAGCTTGTCCTGTAAAAGCCATCAGCAAAGACGAACATTACATCGAACACATCGACGAAAGCAAGTGCATCTACTGCGGCAAGTGCCTGAATGCCTGCCCCTTCGGTGCTATCTTCGAAATTTCCCAAGTGTTCGATGTACTGGAAGCCATCCGCAAGGGAGAACAGGTGATTGCCATCCCGGCTCCTTCGGTATTGGGCCAGTTCAATGCCACCATCGACCAAGTATACGGGGCATTGAAAGAAATCGGTTTTGCCGATGTGATTGAAGTGGCCGAAGGTGCCATGCATACCACCAGCAACGAAGCGCACGAACTGCTGGAGAAACTGGAAGAAGGACAGAAATTCATGACTACTTCCTGCTGTCCGTCGTACATCGAGCTGGTCAACAAACACATTCCGGCCATGAAGCCTTACGTATCCAGCACCGGCTCTCCGATGTATTATGCAGCCCGCATCGCTAAACAGAAATACCCGAATGCCAAAGTAGTCTTCATCGGTCCGTGTATCGCCAAACGAAAAGAAGCACAGCGCGACGAATGTGTGGACTACGTGCTGACCTTCGAAGAACTTCATCCGATGTTCCGCGGACTGGGCATCGAACTGGAAAAAGCCAATCCGTATAAGGTGGCCTACGAATCTGTCTGCGAGGCACACGGATTTGCACAGGCTGGCGGTGTGGCCGGAGCAGTGAAAGCTTACTTGGGTCCGAAAGCCAACGGCATCAAAATCATGCAGTTCTCCGACTTCACGAAGAAGAACATCGGGGTGCTCCGTGCATACGCCAAGACGGGTAAGGTAGACGCCCAGTTCATTGAAATGATGGCCTGCGAAGGCGGATGCGTGACCGGTCCGAGCGCACACAATGACCCGGTATCCGGCAAACGCCAATTGAACCAGGATTTGCTGAAACGTACCCTCAAGTACGAAAACAGCAATCAGGAATAATCCATGAAAGAATTGATAGAACGCCTTTACCGGGAGCAGACACTGGCTCCCGGTGAATTGCGTACCCTTCTGCTGGAGTGCCGGGGGGAAAACCTCGACTTTCTCATGCAAAAGGCACGCACGGTGGCCCAAAGCCATTTCGGCAACAAAATCTATATCCGCGGCCTCATCGAAGTGGGCAATTGCTGCCACAACGACTGTCTGTATTGCGGTATCCGGAGAAGCAACCGCCACCTGGAACGCTACCGCCTAGATGAGGAAACCATTCTGGCCTGCTGCCGCCACGGATACGAACTGGGATTCCGTACGTTTGTGCTGCAAGGAGGCGAAGACAACTACATGACCGATGAACGGGTCACCTCCATAGTGGCCGCCATCCGTACCTTCTTTCCCGATGTGGCCATCACCCTTTCCCTCGGTGAACGCCCTACCGTTTCCTACGAACGTTTTTTTCAGGCGGGAGCCAACCGCTACCTGCTGCGTCACGAGACGCACAACGAAGCCCATTACCGTCGTCTGCACCCCGACAGCATGTCACTTTCCAACCGTCTGCGATGTCTGGAAGACCTGAAACGCATCGGATTCCAGACGGGTACCGGCATCATGGTGGGAAGTCCGGGGCAAACCGTCGATAACCTGGTGGAAGACATTCTCTTCATCGAGCAGTTCCGCCCTCAGATGATTGGCATCGGACCTTTCCTGCCGCATCACGACACTCCCTTTGCTTCCTGTCCGCCCGGCAGCCTGACTCAGACCCTGACGTTGCTCTCCATTTTCCGGCTGATGCACCCGCAGGCACTGATTCCCTCGACCACCGCACTGGCCAGCCTCACGCCCGACGGACGGGAGAAAGGTATCCTGGCAGGCGGTAACGTAGTGATGCCCAACCTTTCGCCGGTGGAACAACGGAAGAAATATGCCTTGTACGATCACAAAGCCTCCATGGGTTCGGAAGCCGCCGAAGGATTGCGTCTGCTGGCACAACGGCTGGCAGCCATCGGATATGAAATAGATAAAAGCCGCGGAGACTATCCCGGCAAGACGTTATAACTTACATTGCAACTATGTACAAGATTGATTCTCAAAAGGCAGAGGAATTTATCTGCCACGAAGAAATTCTGGATACCCTGGAATATGCCCAAAGCAAGAGCCAGGACAAGGAACTGATACGTTCCATCATTGAAAAGGCCCGCCTGTGCAAGGGACTCTCCCACCGCGAAGCTGCCGTACTCTTGGAATGCAACGACCCGGAACTGGTGGAGGAAATCTACCATCTGGCCCGCGAAATCAAGCAGAAATTCTACGGTAACCGCATCGTGATGTTCGCCCCGCTGTACTTGTCGAACTATTGCGTGAACAGCTGTACCTATTGTCCCTACCACGCGAAGAACAAGACCATCGCCCGCAAGAAACTGACACAGGAGGACATCCGCCGCGAGGTCATCGCCCTGCAGGACATGGGGCACAAACGCCTGGCACTGGAAGCCGGCGAAGACCCTATCCACAATCCACTTGAGTACATTTTGGAGTCCATCCAGACCATCTATAACATCAAGCACAAGAACGGAGCCATCCGACGGGTGAACGTGAACATTGCCGCCACTACGGTAGAAAACTACCGTCGCCTGAAAGAGGCCGGCATCGGCACCTATATCCTGTTTCAGGAAACCTATCACAAGGAAAACTACGAAAAATTGCACCCCAGAGGTCCGAAGAGCAACTATGCTTACCACACGGAAGCCATGGACCGCGCCATGCAGGGAGGCATTGACGACGTGGGCATCGGTGTATTGTTCGGCCTGAACACTTACCGCTATGATTTTGTGGGACTGCTGATGCATGCTGAACACCTGGAAGCAACCTACGGCGTAGGTCCGCACACCATCAGTGTGCCGCGTATCTGCTCGGCCGACGACATCGATGCTTCCACCTTCGAGAACGCCATCTCCGACGAAATATTTCAGAAGATTGTGGCCGTCATCCGCATCAGCGTGCCTTACACCGGCATGATTATCTCTACCCGTGAATCGCAGCGTTCCCGCGAAAAAGTGCTGGCCCTCGGCGTATCACAAATCAGCGGTGGTTCCCGCACCAGCGTGGGAGGCTATGCCACCGAAGAACTGCCGGAAGAAAACTCGGCTCAGTTCGACGTGAGCGACCACCGCAGCCTGGATGAAATCGTGGCCTGGCTGCTGAAACTGGGCTACATTCCCAGCTTCTGTACGGCCTGCTACCGCGAAGGACGTACGGGCGACCGCTTTATGTCGCTGGTCAAAACCGGACAAATCGCCAACTGTTGTGCGCCCAATGCCTTGATGACGCTTCAGGAGTATCTTTATGACTATGCCTCACCGGAAACACGCCGTTTGGCAGAAGACATGATCCGCAAGCAGATGGAAGAGATTCCCAATCCCGCCATCCGTAAAAGAGCGTTGGAGAATCTGGAACGGATTGCCGAAGGGAAACGCGACTTCCGTTTCTAAATGTAGGACTTAAAGACTTATTAAACGTATGAACGATACCCCCCGTGCCAACCGACTGCACATCGGTCTGTTTGGCAAACGCAACGCCGGAAAGTCGTCGCTGATCAATGCCCTGACGCATCAGGACACGGCCCTTGTGTCGGAAATCCCCGGCACGACCACCGACCCGGTTTTCAAGGCCATGGAAATCCATGGCCTCGGTCCTTGCGTGTTCATTGATACGGCCGGATTTGACGATGAAGGTGAACTGGGCGAACTCCGCATCCGACAGACACAGCGTGCGCTGGAAAAGACAGACATCGCCCTGATGGTCTGCACCGACGACCACTTGGAAGAAGAATTGCACTGGCAGCACCTGTTGAAGGAAAAGAATGTACCCATCATCTGGATATTGAACAAATGTGACCAACTGCCCGATGCCGAGCAGACCATGCGCCGAATTGAAAAACAATGCGGACAGGTTCCTCTGCTGGTGAGCACCCTCACCGGACAAGGGCTGGATGACATTCTGCGCAGCCTCCGGCACAAGTTGCCGGATGAAACCATGGCACAAGGCATTGTAGGCCGGCTGGTGGAAGAAAACGACACCGTCATGCTGGTCATGCCGCAGGACATCCAGGCTCCCAAAGGCCGCCTCATCCTGCCGCAAGTACAGACCATCCGGGGACTGCTGGACCGCAGATGCCTGGTGATGAGCTGTACCACCGACAAGATTGATGCCATGCTAGCTGCCTTGTCCCGTCCGCCGAAGCTGATTATTACCGACTCACAGGTGTTCCGTACGGTGTATGACAAGAAACCTGCCGAAAGCCGGCTTACCTCCTTCTCCGTCCTCTTTGCACAGTACAAAGGTGACATCGACTACTACCTGGAAGGAGCCAATGCCATTGCCCGGCTGACCCCGGACTCACGAGTATTGATTGCCGAGGCATGTACACATGCCCCGCTGGCAGAAGACATCGGACGGGTGAAAATTCCGAACATGCTCCGCAAGCGCATCGGCGAAAGCCTGCAAATCGACATCGTATCGGGCACGGACTTCCCAGAAGACCTGACCCCATACGACCTGATTATTCATTGCGGGGCCTGCATGTTCAACCGCAAGTATGTGCTGAACCGCATCGACCGGGCTCGCACCCAGCAGGTTCCCATGACCAACTACGGAGTGACCATTGCCTACCTGGCGGGGATTCTGGATAAGATAGATTACTGATTTCTGAGAAGTAAGACTAGTTACCCTTCGTTATTCTGACGTGGATTGTTCCCTCAGAGGGCTTATCCTCCTCTAAGCGGAGGGTATAATACACATAATCGTCAATGCCATACTTCTCATACCATTTGCGTGGCTCTACTCCGGAGTCACGCAAACCACAAAAGTAAGTACCTCCCTCAACAGGAATACCGGAAGTATAACTCATAATAGGGGTTTCAAGGCCATCGCCCGGTGTGTATGTCTCCATGAGAATCTTGTTTCTGCCCACGCATACCGTATCCGTAAACAACCCCATATTGGCTGCAGAATTATCTAGAGGCGAATAAAAACAAGTAATACGCAGACTGTCTTCCTTGTAGGGTACAGCCATAAAGTCAACAGTCTCTACGCTGTCGACCAATATCAAATGAAGGAAATCGGGTAATAGTTCACGTTTTGTAAATATACCTTTATGGCAAGATACCTTTTGTAGCTTGGCACGCTTTCCATTAAACTCGCCCCGGATTGTCAGTCTCAGATGCTGCACACCTTGCATCTGGAAATATTCCTGCAAAGGCACGGAAAGAGAATGTGCCGGGTACTCATAACTAACTTTCACTTGTTGTGCCCATACAGGCATACTTAACAGGAGCAATAAGACTGCCCCCAAAATTTGTCTCTTCATAACGGTCTCTTTTTATCTTATTTTCCTCCTCAAATATAGGTATTTCAGACAAGAAACAGACCTTCACCTACAAAAAATGTGGCGCATACTTCTCAGCATGCACCACACCGTTATCCATTCTTTCCAATATCAAAAATCAACATACGATTTCTCGTTCAATCTCCTCAAAGCGCGGGAAAAGCAGATTGTTTTCCAGGTGAATATGTTCGAACAAAGCATCCACAAACGCCTCCAGTTCCTGCATCAGCAAACGGTAGCTGCCACAGCCATCCTGAGGCACCGAGAAATAATCCGTCAGCTGAATGATGTGCAAGTAGCGGTTTCCCTCTCCTTCATGCTCCATCTTCATCACCCGGATAGGATTGGAAATCGTACCACAGTGCATCGGTGCCATACGCTGCCCCTGTTCCTTCGCCGCATACAGCTCATAGAGATACGGGAACAACACATTTTCCTCTTTCTGCAAGTGCATTTCCAAATCTTCCAGCGACTCGCTCACCAGCGCCTTCAGCTCATGCAATTCCGGATGTGCTTCCCCATGCACACGCTCCACTTTTTCCAGCAATGCCAGCAGCTCCGGTCCATTGGCACGGATACCGCGGTGGTGTATCTTCAGGATATAATCCATCAACAAGTCCAACGGCCATGAAGCAAACGGAATCCGCCCGTTCCCGGCCTCTTCCTGACGCGTCAATGCCTGCTCCACGTCTTCCATCGACAAGTTCAAATCGGCACAAGCCTTTTCCAGCGTCACCTCTCCATGACAGCAGAAGTCGATGCCATATTTCTTGAATACTTTCGCTGCAGCAAAGTCATCGGCTACAATCTGTCCTACACTCGTATATTTCCAGTCTTTCGTTTCCATATTCTTTTCTTTTTATTTGATTACGGGTGCAAAGATAAGGCCTCCCCTCCAGAAACTTTGTCACCTATGTGACACCGACCTATAACGAAAGTTAAACCCGTGTTCTGCCGAAAAGAAGTGACACTATATGCAGAAAAACACTAACTTTGCAGGCACGTAAAAAAACAGAACAATAAGATGAAAACAAAAGACATGCCTATACTCCTGCTCACCGGTTATCTAGGAAGCGGGAAAACCACTTTATTGAATTATTTGCTGAGCAACCGTGAAGGAATCAAGTTTGCTGTCATCGTGAACGACATCGGTGAAGTCAACATCGATGCGGAACTGATTCAGAAAGGCGGCATCGTGGGCCAGAAAGAAGACAGCCTCGTGGCCCTGCAGAACGGTTGCATCTGCTGTACGCTCCGCACCGACCTCATCGAACAGATTTTCGAACTGATGAAAATGCAGCGTTTCGACTACATCGTCATCGAAGCCAGCGGAGTATGTGAACCGGAGCCTATCGCCCGTACCATCTGTTCCATTCCCCAGCTGGGTGGAGCCTATACCAAATACGGAACCTGCCGCCTCGACAACATCGTGACGGTGGTCGATGCCCTTCGTCTGCAAAGCGAATTTGACTGTGGAAAGGAACTGACCCGCAAGGATCTGGAAGAAGAAGACATTGCCAACCTGCTGATTCAGCAGATAGAGTTCTGTTCTACTATCCTGCTGAACAAAGCTTCTGAAGTCAGCCCGGAAGAACTGGACCGCATCCGAAGCATCATCCGTAACATCCAGCCCCGTGCAGAAATCATCGAATGTGACTATGCAAAGGTAGATTTGGACAAGATTGTCGGTACTCACCGTTTCGACTACGAAAAGGTAGCCACTTCTGCAGCCTGGATTCACGAAATAGAACGTCCGGTAACCGAGGAAGAAGAGGCCGAAGCTCATGCTCACGAAGGACATCACCATGACCATGAGCATGAGGAACACGAGCACGAAGCGCATGATCATGACCACGAGCATGGACATCATCATCACGACCACGAACATCACCATGACGAAGGCGAAACGGAGGAATACGGCATCAGCAGTTTCGTGTACTATCGCCGTCCGTCCTTCGACATTCATAAGTTCGACCGGTTCCTGGCAACCAAATGGCCGCGCAACGTGATTCGTGCCAAAGGGGTATGCTACTTTGCCCACAACCGTGACATGTCGTTCCTCTTCGAACAGGCAGGACGCCAGAAACAGATTACAGAAGCTGGACTCTGGTATGCCACCATGCCCGAAGACGAACTTATTGAAATGATGAAACGCGAACCTGGACTGGTGAGAGACTGGGACGAACGCTACGGTGACCGCATGCAGAAGATTGTCTTCATCGGCCAGCACCTCGACAAGGAACAGCTGATTAAAGACTTGGATGCTTGTCTGGAATAACTTGAAACAAACTAAATAAAAATATGCCTTCCTGAGTCCGCCGATTAAGCGCTTCAGGAAGGCATACTTGCTTTTCACCTTTATAATATATATTGACCTTTCCGGCCTCTACTCAATCCACCTCCTGCAACTGTTCCTTTACGGTGGCATCCACTTCCTGCAACGTGCATTTCCGCAAGACTACCTGTCCTGCCTGCTTGTTCTCCGGCAGATCAATCCCCGTCAGACGAATACCGCTTACCCGGTCGAACACAAAAGCCGGACGGAAATCATCTTCCTGCAAACGCAGTTTGATGTGACGCATCTGAATTCCTTTCACATGGCGCACATAAAATCCCCACGAAGGCAGTTCCTCAAACATGGTAAACTCCGGATATCCCTTTTCATTTTCAGGCACATCCTTCAACCGGCTCACCGACATGTAGGCCATCCCCCGCGTAGCACGGCCCGGATACACAATCTCGATGTTCTCCAACGTCACATCTTCAATATCATGCCCCGGTATGCCTGAAATGGAACTGGGGAACGGGTTATGGAAGAACGTCACCGAAGGTCCCCGCAAGTCATAATTAAGGTCCGGACGGCCAAAAGGCACTTCCACATACACATTCTTGATGGACACATGACGCAAGTACCCCGGCTGGTCTCCCGAACGATGCCCCAGACGGATAAAAATCGCATTGCCCGTATTCACCGCATGTACATTGGAGACCTGCACATGCTCAATCTCCGCTCCGTCGACCGACTCAATGGCAATGGCCGAACGGTAGGTATCCTTTACCCAGATGCTATCAATCTTTACATTCTTGAATCCACCGAGTGACTCCGTACCAAACTTGATGGCACTGGCACTGCTGATGATGTGACAGTTGGAAATAGAAACTCCGTCGTTCCAAGCCCCCCGGTTGTGCGATTTCAGGCAGATGCCGTCATCGGCAGAGTTGATGTAACAGTTTGAAATGCGTACCCTCTTACAGTCGCTGATATCAATCCCATCGTTGTTCCAGTAAGCCCGGTTTTCGACATGCAGACTGTCCAACGTCAGGTCGGAGCACAATGAAAACGACAATCCCCACGCGGCGCTGCTCCGAAGACGGGCATTACGGATCTCCACATTGCGACACCCGCGGATGAAAAGCAATTTCGGACGCGTATTCGGCCGCTTACAGTATGTATTATAATGCTTATCCACCAGCTCTCCCGTATGATGCAGACTGTCAATCGTCAAGGCAAGTTCCCTACCCTGGCCGTCAATGCAACCGTCACCCCGGATACCGATATGTTCCGCCCCCTCGGCATAAATCAATGCCTGGTCAAAATGGTCATCGTTCACCTTCAGCTCCTTCTCCGTGCTGAAACCCGGATAATCATACGGGCTCGTACTTCCCAGCAGCACCGCCTCCTTCTCCAGATAGAGCACCACATTCGATTTCAACTGCAAACTGCCGGTGAGATACCGTCCGGCAGGGAAATACAACTAGCCGCCTCCCGATGCATGCAACTTATCGATAGCAGCTTGCAGGCTGTCTGTATTCAGTGTTTTTCCATCGCCCACCACTCCGTGACGAAGCACATTATATTCAATTGCCGTGGCTGTGTTCATCCACAAGCACAGGCCACATAAAAAAAGAAATAAGGTTTGTTTTTTCATGGTATATCTGTCTATTCACGGGTAAAAATACACATTTCATCAGACAACCACCCTATCATCCGTCCATAAAATGGCGGTATCTGACAGAATTTTTCACCTAAACCTGCAAAAAAACGTCTTTTTGAGGCACTCTACCAGCCTCAAAAAGACGCCATCCAACGGCTTCCGTCTTACTTACAGATACATTCTATCGAGCAATGACAAACCAGCCCGGGTCTTGAAGATCTTTTCCCGTACCTTCCGGACAGCTTCTACCGGCAGGTTGTCTTCATAAATATTGACCAGAAAATCGGCTTCCACCAGAATCTGATAGTCCATTCCCTCTATACAATCATACGTGTGATGATGCCCCACCAGCCAGCATATCCGTTCAATCTGTGCTTCAGAGAATGTGCCCATTTCGGTCAGCAGTTTCCGGGCCTCTGCCGGACCTTCCTGTTCCTGATGTTTCCCATCGCACACTCCATATTTCTTCTCGGAAATCCGGATGCCAATGTCGTGTACAATCGCGGTCGCTTCCAGAATCAGCTGCGTAGCCGCATCCAATCCCTCTGACAAACCAATCATCCGGGCAAAGTAATGCACCTTGATGAGGTGCTGTATCCGTTTCGGGTCACCCGCATTGTAGGTCACCATCCGGTCTGACAATTCATGCAACTGCCAGACGGCTGTTTTTTTCTCGTTTACTTCCATATCTTGCATTCATAAGTTATCTTTTATTCATTGCATGCCTCGGCAATGTGCTTGACAATGCCCGGTCCTTCATAAATAAAGGCAGAGTACACCTGTACCAAATGAGCCCCCGCATTGCGCATGACTCTTGCCTCGGTCGGTGTCATCACTCCCCCTGCTCCAATCAGAAGCATATCCTTGGGCGCATGTGCCGACAAGTATTTCACTATTTCTACCGACTTATAAATAACCGGCAGTCCGCTGATACCTCCCGCTCCAACCTGCGTCACCTCTGCCTGACTGGAATGAATCAGCAACGAACGGTCCTGAGTTGGTCCCGTGGCAATAAACCCATCCATGTGATGTACTTTGGCAAATTCAATAATGCCATCCAGTTTTTCAACAGGCACATCTGCCGGAAGCTTCAACAAGACAGGCTTGTTCAAACGCTGCTTATGGACATCAAGAGCAGTCAATGCCCCAGCCAAGACCTCTGGAGTCATGCTCCCCCAGTTCACTGTATAATAATCCGCATACTGACCAAACGCTTCATATAATCCTGCGAGGTCGGCTGCAGCCCGCTCGTTATCGGCCGGACTATTGGTATTGATATTCACTCCCAGAATGTATTTTCCCTCACGCTTCCGCTGCAGGTTTTTCAAGAAAACCTCTTTTCCAGGATTATTGAAACCTGTACGCGATACCAATGCATGATCCTCAGGCAAACGGAAAATACGTGGGGAAGGATTGCCTGCCACTTTTTCCGGCGTCACGGTTCCCACTTCCAGAAAGCCAAAGCCCAAATCACTCAGTTCGTCGAAACAACTTGCCTCCTTGTCAAATCCGGCAGAAAGACCCACCCGGTTACCAAAAGTCAAGTTCCGCCATTGAAACGGAGCAGTCTTGGGACGATAGTATGCCCGCACCAGACATTTCACTGGCGTTAAATGACGATACACATGAAGCAACCCCATAATCTGGTTGTGAATTTTCTCAGCATCGATGCGAAACAACCAGGGACGAAGAATAGATTTGTACATAAACATAATATTTTTAGTTTCGTGTGACAAAATTACGACATCTCCTCGAAATTTTATCATAAAAAAAAGTTATCCCTTATTACCTTCCCAAAACGCCTAAGCATTCGGAATAAAACGCCTAAACGTTTTGATCGAAACGTCGAAACGTTTTAGTTGAAACGCCGAAGCGTTTGAGATGAAACGTTTAGGCGTTTCAGCACAAACACTTAGACGTTTTCAGAAGGTCTTCAAAAGTCTTCTTTTCTCTTCATTTAAGTTCTACTCACCACCTCCACGCGGCTCAGTGTATGGTTCACCCGCTCCACGTGAATCTGCGTGGCAATCCGTTCGCGCAGGGCCTCCACATGACTGATGATACCCACCTTCTTGCCGCCAATCTGGTGCAGCCTTTCGAGCGACTCCATCACCGTGTTCAGGTAATCGCTGTCCAGCGTGCCGAATCCCTCGTCGATGAAAAGCACATCCACCGAAAGACTCTTCCGGTTGAGCGACGACAGTCCCAAGGCCAGCGCCAGCGACACCAGGAAACTCTCTCCACCCGAGATGGTGGAAGTGGGACGCTTCGCCCCACCCTGGTACTCGTCGCGCAGCAAGATAGTCAGTCCCCCCGGCGGACACTCCATCCGGTAGCGGTCGGTCAGGCGGCTCAGGTAATGGTTGGCCCCGGCCAGCAACTGGCGGAGCACATAACTTTGGGCGATGTTGCGGAACTTCTTCCCGTCGGCACTGCCGAAGAGGGCAGCCACTCCCGCCCAGTTGTCCACTTCCTTCTGTTTCACCTCTATCTGTTCCTTGAGTTTCCGGATGCGCTGCAAGCCCTCTTCCTGATGCGCCAAAACCTGCGCAATGGCCCCCAGACGGGACACCTTCGCGGTCAGCGCTTCCTCCCGGCGAGCCATCGTTTCTTCCACGACCTCCGGCGTCACCGCCTCCATATCCTGCGGACGCTGCGCCCGATGCCCCTCCAGTTCGCGGGCCACCCGCTCTTTTTCCGCCCGGCACGCAGCCAGTTCATTGTCCAGTTTCTGCAAGGTACGGCGGGCCGTCTGCACTTTCTCCACCTCCAGCCCCGCCAGCTTCTCCAGGTATTCGCCCGAGATTTCCGGATGGGCCGCCAGGAAGGCTTCTACGCCCGCCCTCTTTTCTTCCGCCAGCTTGCGGGAAGTCTGCAAAGCCTGACAGACGGAAAGCACCGCCGCGTGCAAGGCATTCCACCGGGCCGGAAGCCCCTCGGGACACGGACCGTCGGGCACCGCCTCCCCGTCTGTCTCTTTCCAGGCCGGACACACCGTCCAGATGGACAGCCGTATCTCCTCCACCTGATTCTGCTGCCCCGTGAGCGACTCCACCTGATGTGCAAGTCTTTCCTTCTCTTTCTGCCGTTCCGCATAACAGGCCACTTCCTCCTGCAAGCGGGTGATAAATTCCTCCCGGCCGGTCTGCCAGTCGGCTTTCCACGGAACGAAAGTCACCAGCGCCTCCCCTTTCTCCATACACTGGGAAACGGTGAGCCGCTCCCGCGCGAGGGCTTCCTCCAGCATACGGAGTTCCGCTTCCAGACGGGACACGGCCTTGTCGGCCTCCTCCACCTTCCGGTGCCACTGCTCCCGGTCGGCGGTCAGCACCTCGCGTGCCTTGGTCAGCCCGTTCAACCGCTGCTGCAGATCCTCGGCCTGCTGCCACTGGGTGTCCAGCCGGCCACAAACCTCCTGCTGTGCCTGCAACGCCTGTTCCACCTGCGCCATCCCGTCGGCTGTCTCCGTCACCGCGGCCACCAGCGGCTGCTGCTTCACCGCCGCCTCCGCCTGCCGGAAAGCCACTTCTGCCGCCGTTTCCTTCTTCGCTTCCATGGCTTCCTGCCGCGTCAGGGCACGCACCTCCGCCTCGGCCCGGGCCAAGGGCGCCAGTACCTCTTCCGTCCGGCGGGTCTTTTCCGACAGCAAGACACGTACCGGCTCCAGCAACGACACAAAGTGGGCTTCATTCTCCAGATCCTCCTCCACCGGACGGCCACAGACCGGACACACATCGCCTTTCGACAGCCGGGCACGTGCCTCCCGCGCCCAGTCCGTACACGCCATCTGCTGCTTGTCGTACACCTGCTGCACTTCCTCCTTTTCCTTGCGGCACGCCTCGGCCTGTGCTTTCAGTTCCTCCACCGCCTGCTGCTGCCGACGGCTCTCTTCCTGCAAAGCCTTCCGGTTCTGCTGCACCTCCAGCCAAGCCTTTTCCTTCTCCATCTGGAGCGCCAGTGCCTCCCGCAACGCCTTCCAGTCGCCCAACCGGGTATCGGCTGCCTGCTTCTCCCGCCGGAGCTTCTCCGGCTGCAAGGCCTCCAGCTGCGTGCGGCAAGCCGTGACTTCCGCCTGTTTCTTTTCTTCTATCTTCCGGGCTTCTTCATACGCCGCTGCAGCCTTCTGACGTGCCTCGGCTATCTTCCGCTGCTCTGCCCCCTTGTGGACCTGCTCCTTCCGGCAATCCTCCGTCACCTGAAGCGCCCGCCGAATTTGGTCGGACAAGGCCGTGAGCGACTGCACCGCCTCGTACACCGGCACCTTCTCCTGCACCCCGGCGAGGAAGTTCTCGCACGCCGCCAGTTCCTTCCGGCTACGGTCGCGCACCCGCTCCAACCGGACATACTCCCCGTTCAGGACATGATACTTCTGGGCCAGCCGGGCCAGTTCCTCTTCCGACGTGCGGATGCGCTGCTGCAAAGTCACCTGCTCGGTCCACTGGAAACGCACGTCAGCCGTACGGTCCCAATCCTCCAGCAACGCCTTGTTGCGCCTGTAGCCTTCCGACTCCACCCGTTCCGTCACGGTCTGGAGCGCCTTTCCGGCCTCCTCCTGTGCCAGTACCAGCTTTTGCTCGTCGGTCATCCATTTCCGCAAATCCTGCCATTGCTTCAGTTCCTTGCGGAGTGTCGTGGTCTCTGCCGTCACCTGCGTCTGTTCCGCCTGCAACGCCACCAGCTCTTCGTCGCCCAACAGCACGATGCCGCCCGTCTGTGCCTTCAGTTCCTGCAACTCGGCCTCTTTTTCGGTCTTCATCACATAGATTTCCCGGCTGATGCGCGAATAGATTTCCGTGCCCGTGAGTTTCTCCAGGATGTTCGATTTCTCTTCCTCCTTGCTCTTGAGGAACTTGGTAAACTCTCCCTGCGCCAGCAGCGTGGTCCGGCAGAACTGCTCGAAAGTGAGGCCGATGCGCCGTTCAATCTCCGCCCGCGTCTCCGTCGACTTGTTGGTGAGCGGGGTACCGTCCTGCAAGGAAAGGGTCCACACCACTTTCTGGATTTTTCCACCCGCCTTGTTGCGCGCCCTTGCCACGCTCCACACCGCCCGCAGAGCCTCCCCCGCGGCATCCGTGAACCACAGTTCCACCTGCGCCGACACACTGTCGCGCCGCATCAGCATGCGGGAATCGTCGATGCTCACACCTTCCGTCTGCCCCGAGAAACTGTCGTTCTCGTCCTGATAGCGTTCGTTGGCCGCCTGTTTCAGGCGGGGCGTGGTGTTGTAAAGGGCCAGGCACACCGCATCCAGCAACGTGGACTTGCCCGCTCCCGTCGGTCCGCAAATCAGGAAGATGGAATCCTCGCCCAACGGCCCGTGTGCAAAGTCAATGCACGCCTTCTCGATGGAAGCAATATTTTCGATAATGAGTTTCTGTAATTTCATGCGTTCTTATTCCTCTTCTTGGGTCTGCACCCGTTTCACAGCCTCTTCCAGCAGGTCGAGCATTTCCGGCGAAATGTCGCGCTGGAACTTATCGCGATAATAGATGGCGGCCACCTGCGACGGAGAGAAAGTCTGCAAACGGTCCACGTCAAGTTCCGTCGTTTCCTCGGTCGGTTCCGCCGTATCCCGTTCCCACTTGTAACGGCAGAAACGGCACTGCTTGCCACGGGTCAGTTCGTAGGCCCGCTCCATGCAATAGGCCGGAGGCACGTCCTGAATACGGACATGCAGCTGCACGTACAGCTTTTCTTCGTCGGGAAGGGCCTGCAAGACCGCCAAAGCTTCTTCCAGGGGGACAGCCTGCGCGGGCAGCACCTTCAAGGGCCAGAGGTTCCGCACGGGGCACGTACGCACTTCGGGCGCAGCACCGTGTGAGGCCAGTTCCACTACGCTCACGGAATGTCCGTAACTCTCGTCGAAGCTGACGGGCAGCGGAGAACCGCAATAGCGGGCCCGTCCGCCGGGCAAGGTCTGCGGAAAATGAATGTGTCCCAGGGCCAGGTAATCATACCCCTCGCCCATCAGACGAATATCGGTGTAATCCATGCCGCCGCGTCCGTCGTCCTGTCCAGTAATATCGCTTCCCGTCACGGCCAGATGGGCCATCAGCACCACCGGCAGCCGGGCCACGTTCCGCTCCGCCACCCGGTCGAGCAAGGTCTGGATAAAGAAGCGCTGCCGGTCTTCGCGCGGCACCTCCTCGTCCAGAGACGGGAAGTTCTGCGGATACACATGAGGTAGGGCCACCACATAGCCCCTCAGTTCCCCGTTTCCATCCTTTACCTCCACGAGATGACGCTCCAGATCCACCTCGCCCGCCTCGTTGCGGCAGATGGAGCCGACCACGGTCACTCCGGCATACTTCCACAGGTTGCGGCTGATTTCCAACTTGGAACTGCTGTCGTGATTGCCCGCCGTAATGACAATCTGCATCGACGGACACGTCTCGTGCAAGGCCACCAGGGCATCGGTGTACAACCGCTGGGCAGAGGCCGAAGGGCTACAGTAATGAAACACGTCGCCCGACACAAGCAACGCATCGGGCTGTTCTGCGGCTACCCAGTCGCGCAGCTGCCGGAGGAAATCCCGTTGTTCCTCGCCCCGGTCATAATCGAACAGCTGCTGCCCCAGGTGCCAGTCACTGGTATGTATGATTTTCATCCGGCTTACAACGTTTTAGGGGGATAAAGAGTGTTCCACCACGTCGGGTCATCCTGCAACCATTTGGCAAACCACGCAAAGATGGTGTTCTGCCACTGGATACGCTTCTGATAGTCCAGAATGTGATGGTCTTGTCCGTCCACTACCACCAGGGCCGTTTCCCGTCCCAGCAGTTTCAGGGCCGTGAACATCTGAATGCTTTCGCCCACCGGCACATTGGTATCCGCCGAACCGTGGAGGAAGAGCAGCGGGGTGTGTACCTTGTCGGCATTGAACAGCGGACTGTGGCCGACAAAGAGTTCCGGGTTCTGCCACGGGTAACTGTTGGCAGCCGACACCTCGCTGTAGGAATAGCCCCAATAGCCTTCGCCCCAGTAGCTGGTGTGGTCGCTGATGCCGGCATGCGAGATGGCAGCCGCAAACAAATCGGTCTTCGTCTGGAGGTACTGGGTCATAAAACCGCCGTAGGAAGCGCCAATACATCCAATCTTCTTGCCGTTGACAAACGGATGGGCTTCCACAAACTTGCGGGTGCCTTCAATGATGTCGTCGGCCACATAGTCGCCGAAAGTGTTCACATGGCGGGCAGAGAACTCCTGACCGAAGCCAGTAGCTCCGCTCGGCTCTATCACATACACCACGTAACCCAAGGCGGCATAGGCATGGTGCGGATAACGGCTGCCGAAGTTCCGGCTAGTAGGACTGCATCCGCCGTAGTAGTTCACAATCATCGGGTATTTTTTGTTCGGGTCAAAATGAGGCGGCAGGTAGTAGCGTCCGCAGATGGTATCGCCCCGCGAATTGACAAAATCCCAGGCCTTGCATTCGCCCAGCAGCACATCTTTCAGTTCCCCGTGCAAATCTTCTTCCAGCTTCGAGGCATCCTTCTTCAAATCGACCACATACAGGCGGTGCGCATTGGAGGCACTTTCCCCGTAGAACGACAGGGAAGACGCCTGCTCGGCCACGGAGAATCCCAGTACCATTTCTTCGGGCACATTCACCTTTTCAATGTGCTTCTTTGCCGGGTTCAGACGGAACAGGGAGATGCAGTCGCGGTCTTCCGCATTGAAGTAGACACAGTTGTCGGCAGCCGACCACACCGCCTGCATCACGTTCGGGTTGAAGGTCTTGGTGAGCGGTTCAATCTGCTTGCTCTGCAGGTCCATCAGGTAAAGCTGGATGTCAATCATACTCGGCGTCTGCCCTTCCTTCACGTTCTTGCCGATACCTCCCAGACACTCCGGCGAACCGGCCAGCAGCACCTGACGGCCGTCGGGCGAGAAGAGGGCGTTGGTCAGGAAGCCGTCATCTTTCACCAGCTCTTCCACCTGCAAGGTCTGCACGTCCATCTTGTAAAGCGAGAACAAGGTGGTCGGACGCTTGCCCATGCGGTGGTTGGAAGCCATCATCAGGACATACCGCCCGTCGGACGAGATATCCGTGGCCCACACGTTCTTGTAGCCGAAGGTCAGCGGCTGGCAGACCCCCGTCTTCACGTCGAAACGCGCCAGATAGGTACGGTTGCGCCATCCCGGCTGACGGTCGTCGGGGTCGATGAACTCATAGATTTCCTTCTTCTCTTCCGGACCTTTCTGCACCAAGGTAAACAGCAGGTAGTCTTCGGTGGGCGCTACCCGGAAACTACCTTCCGGCAAGTGGCTCACCCACACTTCCTCCTGTCCGGAGACAGGGTCCACCGTCACCAGTTCCCGTCCGGATACGCCCTGACGTACATAATAATACTTAGCGGAACGCGGCATCCAGTGCAGCGTCTCTTCCCGCGTAGCCAGCACCTTGCCGGTCTTCAGTTCCTTGACCTTGGTCTGCGAGGTAGTCTTTCCGCCTTCCTTCGTCACCGTGTACGAAGTAATCAGGTATTTCCCGTCGGCTGAAAGCTCGGTGGCTGTGATACGGGTGCCGTGGAGCACATCGGCCAGGGTGAACAGACGCCCCTGTTCGGTACGGAGGCTGAACACCCCGTCCTGCTTGGCATCGAGGCTCACTTTCGGCACACTCTGTTCGCCCGGCACAGAAAGGTATTTGATGACCACCTGATGGGTAGCCGGATCCAGCGACAGCGAAGTATCTTCCACCCGCTTGCCGTCCACGTACACCTGATAGTGGGAAGCCCCCTCCACCTTCAGCGACACCTGGCCGTAGTGCGTGTTCTCCAGCACGAAGCCCATGAGGTGCAGGGCATAGTCGGACGAAGGTGTCAGCTGTCCGGCCTGCTTCACCTCCGCTCCGTCGAGCAGGGCAAACGACACCGGCGTGTCCAGCAGTGATTCCGCCTTCCACGGTTTGGAATTAACATCCACACTGTCAATCTGATAGGGTTGCATCAAGGTATAGGGACCTGCGTACTTGAACGAGGTCACTTCAATATTCTCGGCATTCACCAGCATGGCTCCGCAAAGAGAACATGCTATAAAAAGTTGCTTTTTCATCTCTTTTTTTCAGTTTATTGCCACAAACATAATCAAAAATCATCATTTTTTATGTATGTTTGTAGAACAACTAACAAAGAGCACCATGAAAAAACATCTGAGCGTATATGCCATTTCCCTGCTGATGCTGGCAGGATGCAGTTCGGTTCCTATCACGGGCCGTAAACAATTGTTGCTGGTCTCCGATCAGGAAGTCTTGTCTTCCAGTCTGACCCAATATAACAGTTACATTAAAAGTGCCCAAAAATCTACCAATGCTGCCCAAACGGCCATGGTAGTAAGAGTGGGAAAAAACATTGCGGCAGCTACGGAACAATACCTGCGAAACAACGGACTGGCAGCAGAGATTAAAGAATTTTCCTGGGAGTTCAACCTGGTAAAAAGCAGTGAAGTAAATGCTTTCTGCATGCCAGGTGGAAAAATTGTGGTATATGAAGGACTGATGAAACTAGTATCATCGGATGATGAACTGGCTGTCGTTCTAGGACATGAAGTAGCTCATGCTGTAGCTAAACACAGCAACGAACGAATCAGCCAACAAATGCTGACGCAATATGGTGCGCAACTGTTGAGCGAGAGTCTTTCAGAGAAAAATCAGATGATACAGACCATCGCCAACACAGTATACGGCATCGGATCTCAATATGGAGTAACCCTTCCCTTTTCACGCAAGCATGAGTCGGAAGCTGATTATATGGGACTGATTCTGATGACCATGGCAGGCTACAACCCTGACAAAGCCGTGACATTCTGGCAAAAGATGTCGGCCAGTTCGGGAGGGAAGGTACCGGAACTGCTGAGTACACATCCTAGTGACGCACGCCGTATCAGCGATATCCAGAAGGAACTTCCTGCCATCAAAGCTAAATTTGGAAGAAAATAAAAATACACACCTGCCATGAAAAAAATCGTAATATTACTTTTGGCTGTATCCTTATTAAGCAGCGGATGTGGAACGACACAACCACAACGCACAGGCGCCATCATGGGTGGAGCTACCATCGGCAACAGTGTAGGGGGTGCCATCGGGGGACTGATTGGAGATTCCCGTCACGGCTGGCGAGGAAGTTACAGAGGGTCTGCAATAGGAAGCATTGTCGGCACACTGGCGGGAGCTGCCATCGGGGGAGCGTTGACAACTCCCAGAACACGCGAGAACAACAATCCTCAACGTGAACCACAAAATCAACCCGTAGAACAAGTTGCTCCTTCCTATGATTTCCAATCATCGCTTTCGTCTTTGCAAATCCATAATCTGCGATTCATCGATGAAAACCGTAATCATATTCTGAACGCAGGAGAAAACAGCAAGATTATTTTTGAAATCATGAACGAAGGCAGTGAAATAGCCTATAACGTGATTCCCAGTGTAACCGAAATCAGCGGAGCCAAACAGATACACATATCTCCGTCTATCCTGGTGGAACAGATTCTGCCGGGCAACGGAGTGAAATATACAGCGACCGTCAGCGTAGGCAAACGTGTGAAAAACGGCACAGCTACTTTCCGTGTGGCTGTCACCGATACCCGCGGACAAATTTACGACCGGCAAGAATTTACGTTGAATACGTCACGCTGACTTTACTGACCACTATTCTAAATTAGACCATCATGGAAAAAGAACAATCGTTATGTAAAGAAAAGAAACGGGTGGAGCTGCATGAACCTAAGCACTATAAAGTCGTGCTCCACAACGACGACTTCACCACCATGGACTTCGTGGTGAAGGTACTCAAAATCGTGTTTTTCAAATCGCAGGAGGAAGCCGAATCCCTGATGCTGAAAGTGCACCAGCAGCAGTCGGCCACGGCAGGAGTCTATTCTTACGATATCGCGCAGTCTAAAGCGCAAAAAGCTACTCAAATGGCCCGTGAAGAAGGATTCCCCTTGCGACTGACCGTAGAACCCGAAGATAATTAAACAGTAAAACATCAATGAGTCACATCGAAAAATCTGTATATGTAGACAAAGCGCTGTCGTTTGCCCAAGGGTTGGCCTTCCGTTACCGCCATGAATTTATCACCCCTGAGCACATTCTGAGCGCACTCTTTAACCAAGACCCTTTCGTGGAAGCTGTGGAAGAATGCTTCTGTCACATTCCTGTGATGGAAGAGGAAGTAGACGAATACCTTGCTCAAAAAATGGAACAAGTGCCGGAAGACACTCACTACGAGTTGCAGTTCTCGGCACAGTCGAACTTGCTGTTCCAAAATGCATACGCCTTCGTAGAATCATCGAATGCGGAGGTACTGGACATTCCTCACGTGGTACAGGCCATGTTGCTGTTACCCGACTCGTGGGCTTGCTATTTTCTGAAAAAACACCTGAAAGAACGGATTCCCGACTTTATCAGCCAACTGGTGGTCATCTATGGAGATGATCTCAGTCTGGAGGAGAACGATTCAGAAGAGTCACACGGTCCATGGAAAAATTTCGTCACCTGCTTGAACGAGCAACTGAAGCACCACAACCCGCTTATCGGCCGGGAAGAGGAACTGGAACGCACCATCGAGGTACTGTGCCGGAAAGAAAAGAATAACCCGCTGCACATCGGCGAACCGGGTGTGGGAAAGACAGCTCTGGCCTATGGATTAGCTGCCCGCATCGAGGCTGGGGAGGTTCCTGAACGACTGCAAGGAAGCCGAATTTACGAACTGGACTTAGGAAGCATGCTGGCCGGCACGCAATACCGAGGCGACTTCGAACAGCGACTGAAAAACGTCATGAAGAGCCTCAGCGCGGAAAAGAAGGCCATTCTCTATATCGACGAGATACACAACCTCATCGGTGCCGGACAAATCGGTGAAGGTTCGATGGATGCGTCGAATATGCTGAAACCGTATCTGGAACAGGGAGATATCCGTTTCATCGGTTCCACGACCTACGAAGAATACAACCGGTACTTCTCACGCAGCAAGGGAATGGTACGTCGCTTCCAGCAAATTGACATCCAAGAGCCCAGCATCGACGAAGCCGTCCGCATCGTGGAAGGGCTGAAGGAAAAATACGAAACGTATCACCACGTGACCTATGAGCCGGGAGTCATTGAATATGCTGTCAAGGCGAGCGCCCGCTACATCAGCGACCGTTTCTTGCCCGACAAGGCCATCGACCTGATTGACGAGGCCGGAGCCTACCGGGAAATCCATCCGGCAGCCGACGGCGCACAAACGGTCGACAAGAAACTGATTATGGAAGTCTTGTCGCGTACTTGCAAGATTGATGCCAATGCCCTCAAGGAAGAAGACAATGCAGCCTTGGAAGCATTGTACGAGCGAATGTCCGGACAGATTTACGGACAGGACGAAGCCATCAAACAGGTGGTGGAGGCCGTGCAGATGGCCAAAGCAGGACTGCTGGACGAGAACAAGCCGCTGGCCAGCCTGCTGTTTGTCGGCCCTACGGGAGTGGGAAAGACAGAAGTGGCCAAGGTACTGGCATCGGAACTGGGCATCTCACTGGTACGTTTCGACATGAGCGAGTACATGGAGAAGCATACCATCGCCAAACTGATTGGTTCGCCGGCAGGATACATCGGCTACGAAGACGGAGGCTTGCTGACGGATGCCATCCGGAAAACACCCAACTGCGTGCTGTTGCTGGATGAAATCGAAAAAGCACACCCTGACATCTTCAACATCCTGTTGCAGGTGATGGACTATGCGGTGCTGACCGACAACAAGGGACGGAAGTCTGACTGCCGCCACCTAATTCTCATCATGACCTCGAACGCGGGGGCACAGTATGCACACCAGGCATCCATCGGCTTCAATAGTCAGGTGACCACAGGACAGGCCATGCTCCGCCAGGTAAAGAAAACGTTCAAACCGGAATTCTTGAACCGTCTGTCGGCGGCTGTGGTCTTCCATGACATGAGCCGGGAAATGGCAACCCAAGTGCTCGACAAGAAGCTGCGCCAACTGGACGAGAAGCTGGAGCGCCGCCATGTCTGCCTGCACCTGACCCCCGAAGCCCACGAATGGCTATTGAAGGAAGGCTTCAAGCCGGAATATGGAGCCCGGGAAATGGACCGTGCCATTGCAGCCCACCTGAAACCGCTACTGATGCGCGAAATCCTCTTCGGCTCGCTGAAGCAGGGAGGCGACATCACGGTCACTGTAGCAAACAACCAACTGAGTATTCTCTCATAATCTGTACACCATGGTTTTCCAACTGACTAAAAAACTGGCTTTCCCCGACCCGCACTGGGGAGACCCCGACGGCTTGCTGGCCATCGGGGGCGACTTGTCGGTCGACCGGCTCATCCTGGCCTATTCCAACGGCATCTTCCCCTGGTATGCGTTCCGACAAAAAGTCATCCAATGGTGGTGCCCCTTGCAGCGTTTCGTCATCTTCCCGGGAGAGATTCACATCTCCCACTCCATGCGCACGCTGATGAATAAAAACACGTACAAAGTGACGTTCAACCAAGCCTTCGAGGAAGTGATACGGAATTGTTCGAAGCTCCGCATCGACGAGGAAGGAGCCTGGCTGGGCGAGGAAATGATTGAGGCTTACATCCGCCTGTACGAGCAGAACCTAGCAGCCAGTGTGGAGGTGTGGGAAGGCGACAAGCTGGTCGGTGGACTGTATGGCGTGACCCTCGGCACGTGTTTCTTCGGAGAAAGTATGTTCTCGCTCGTGCCCAGTGCCTCCAAGCTGGCCCTGATCCGGCTGGCTCAACTGTTGCATGCCCACGGAGCCACCCTCATCGACTGCCAGTTTGAAACGCCCCACCTCAAGTCAATGGGCGGGCGTTACATCAGTTACGAAGAATACATGAAATATTTGAGAGCAGAATAAAGTCCATAAAAAAGTCCGGTTCCCTTGCGAGAATCGGACTTTTTTATGAATAACTGTAAGTAAAATCTTATTAATAAGCGCGGGCAAACAGCACACGGCGTGCAGAAGGTTTGCCGGTCAGCATATCCACACCCGGAGTCAGACTTTCTTCGTCGGCTTCGAAAGGCAGACAGCGGATAGTAGCCTTGGTTTCTTCCTTGATGCGGTCTTCCGTTTCCGGTGTACCGTCCCAGTGAGCCAGGATGAATCCACCCTTCTCAATCTGTTCCTTGAATTCTTCGTAAGTATCTACCTTGTAGATGTGTTCGTTGCGGTACTTCAACGCCTTCTGGTAGATGTTCTGCTGGATTTCTTCCAACAGGTTCTTTACGTATTCTTCGATGCCTTCGCAAGAACGAGTTTCCTTTTCCAGCGTATCACGACGCATGATTTCCATCGTGTTGTTTTCCAAGTCGCGGCCACCCATTACCAAACGTACAGGTACACCCTTCAGTTCATAGTCTGCAAACTTGAATCCCGGACGCTTGTTGTCGGCGTTGTCGTATTTCACGGAGATGCCCATGCTGCGGAGCTTGTTGACAATGCCTTCCACCTTGGCGTCAATCTGCTTCAGCTGCTCATCGTTCTTATAGATAGGCACTACTACTACCTGAATCGGAGCCAAGTGCGGTGGAAGTACCAGACCGTTGTCGTCGGAGTGAGTCATGATCAAGGCACCCATCAAGCGGGTAGATACCCCCCAAGAGGTAGCCCATACATAATCCAACTTGTTGTTCTTGTCGACGAACTGTACGTTGAAGGCCTTGGCAAAGTTCTGTCCCAGGAAGTGAGACGTACCGCACTGCAATGCCTTTCCGTCCTGCATCAGCCCTTCGATGGTATACGTATCCAAGGCACCGGCAAAACGTTCGTTGGCTGATTTCACACCCTTGATGACCGGCACGGCCATGTATTTTTCAGCGAAATCACCGTACACGTGCAACATCTTCTGTGCTTCTGCTTCTGCTTCTTCACGAGTGGCATGTGCGGTGTGACCTTCCTGCCACAAGAACTCAGCGGTACGCAGGAACAGACGGGTACGCATTTCCCAACGAACTACATTTGCCCACTGGTTGCACAGGATAGGCAGGTCGCGGTAAGAGTTAATCCAGTTCTTATAGGTACTCCAGATGATGGTTTCAGAAGTCGGACGGATAATCAGTTCCTCTTCCAGTTTGGCAGCCGGGTCTACAATCACACCCGAACCGTCTTCCGCATTTTTCAGACGATAGTGTGTCACCACCGCACATTCCTTGGCGAAACCTTCCACGTGTTCTGCCTCACGGCTCAGGTAAGATTTCGGAATCAACAGCGGGAAATAGGCGTTCACATGTCCTGTAGCCTTGAACATATCGTCCAGGATGCGCTGCATCTTTTCCCAGATAGCATATCCGTAAGGCTTGATTACCATACAGCCACGCACCGGAGACTGTTCAGCCAAGTCGGCCTTTACCACCAAATCATTATACCATTGTGAATAGTTCTCACTTCTTTTGGTAAGTTCTTTTAATTCTTTTGCCATAACTTTATGTAGTTATTTTATTTTTAATATCAATTGAGACCGCAAAATTAGTAAAAAAGATTCGTTTGCCTCTGATTTTGAAACAGGATTTATTCAAAACGAATGGATTTTGCGGGATGAATGTGACTAATCAGATAAGACGGACCCACCAGCATGGCCACAGACACCAGCAGGGTGCAGACGTTCAGCAGCACAATCCAACCCAGATGAAGCTCCACGGGAACCGCACTGACATAGTATGTGGCCGGATCCAGCTTGAAAGGCTCAAAGAAATACTGGATGACGCAGAACGCCAGTCCGATAACATTCCCCCAGCACATGCCCCTCCCGATGAGGAAGACAGAGAACGACAAGAATATCTTCCGAATGGAAGCATTGTCGGCCCCCAGCGCTTTCAGGATTCCAATCATCTGCGTACGTTCGAGAATGATAATCAGCAAGCCCGAAATCATAGTAAAGCCCGCCACTCCGGTCATCAGAATCAGGATGACCCACACGTTCGTGTCGAGCAAGTCCAGCCAGGCAAAAATCTGCGGATAGAGTTCTTCCGACGTGCGTGAGCAATACACCGCCCCGTAACGGTCGATCCGCTCCTGGATATGTGCCCGGATGGCATCGTTCACCGTATTCAAGTCGTCGTAATCTGATACGGCCACTTCCACGCCCCCTACCTGGTCCGGTTCCCATCCGTTCAGGCGGTTCACGGTGTACATGTCCGTCACCAAGAAATAATCGTCGAAAGCTGAGAAATGGGTTTGGAAAATCCCGCTCACCGTCAGCCGGCGTGCCCGCACATTGTCTTCAATGTAATAGGTGTACAGCTTGTCGCCCACCTTCAAGGAAAGCTTGTCGGCCATGGAACGGGAAATCAACACGCGGTTGCTGGCCACGGAATCCGTGAGCACCGGAATCTCCCCTTCCTGCAAATGCGCCTTCAGGTAAGTCCAGTCGTATTCCTGGGCCACCCCCTTCACAATCATTCCCTGAAAATTATCGGCCGTCATAATCATGCCCGGCTTCGTGGAGTAACGCTGCACATGACTCACCTCCGGAATCTGCCGTATCACCGAAAGCAGGCTGTCGTTGCCCACCACCGGGTTCATCTGGTAAAGCTGTGCCCCGTCGATGCTGGAGACCACAATGTCGGACCCCATGCCGATGACCTTGTCGCGCACCTGATGCTTGAAGCCGATGACCACGGCCACCGATACCAGCATCACCGCCAGCCCGATGGCAATACCGGCCATCGCAATCCGGATAGCCGGCTTAGAGACCTCCTTCCCGCCTTCCCGGCTGCGGTAAATCCGCCGTGCGATAAAAAATTTCCAGTTGCTCATCATTCATCCACTCTTCCCGGATAGGCTTCGAGTGCTTTACGCAGGATGAACAGCGCCCGTACCAGGTCTTCTTTCTTCAGTACATAGGCCACACGCACCTCGTTCTTGCCGCCGCCCGGCGTGGTATAGAAACCACTGGCCGGAGCCATCATGACGGTTTCCCCCTCGTAGTTGAAGTCGGACAAGCACCAGGCACAGAACTTCTCACAGTCGTCGACCGGCAGTTTGGCCACCGTATAGAAAGCCCCCATCGGTATCGGCGAATACACGCCCGGGATACGGTTCAGTCCGTCAATCAGGCACTTACGTCGTTCCACATACTCGTCGTACGTTTCGCGGGCATATTCTTCCGGTTCGTCGAGCGAAGCCTCTGCTGCAATCTGTCCGATGAGCGGAGGACTCAAACGGGCCTGACAGAATTTCATCACGGCCTTGCGCACTTCCGGGTTCTTCGTAATCAAAGCTCCGATGCGGATACCGCACTCCGAATACCGTTTCGACACGGAGTCAATCAGCACCACGTTCTGTTCAATGCCTTCCAGATGGCAGGCAGAGATATAAGGAGAACCCGTATAGATAAATTCACGATACACTTCGTCGGAGAACAGGAAGAGGTCGTACTTCTTCACCAGGTCCCGAATCTGGTTCATCTCCCGGCGAGTGTACAAGTAGCCGGTCGGGTTGTTCGGGTTACAAATCAGGATACCCTTCGTGCGTTCATTGATCAGTTCCTCGAACTTCTCCACCTTCGGCAAAGAGAACCCCTCGTCGATGGTCGTCGTCACCGTACGGATAATTGCGCCGGCAGAGATGGCAAAGGCCATGTAGTTGGCATAGGCCGGTTCCGGCACAATAATCTCATCACCCGGGTTCAGGCAACTCATGAACGCGAACAACACCGCCTCCGACCCCCCGGTCGTGATGATGATGTCGTCGGCATCCAAGTGAATGTCATACTTCTCGTAATACCCCACCAGCCGCTCGCGGTAGCTACGGTAACCCTGGCTGGGACTGTATTCCAGCACCTTCCGGTCGATATTTCGAATCGCATCGAGGGCCGCTCGCGGAGTAGGCAGGTCAGGCTGACCGATATTCAAGTGATACACATGAATTCCTCTCTCTTTCGCAGCTTCAGCCAGGGGAGCCAGTTTACGAATCGGCGACTCCGGCATTTCAGTTCCTCTGATGGATATTTGTGGCATATTTTATGTTTTTAAAAAATTCTGAATTGCAAAGATAAAGCGATTGCCGAAATAAACCAACTTTGTGTCCAGAAAAAACAGCAGTTTGCTATCCGTAAAAAAAGCCCTCCAAGTAAAGTTTAACGCCTTTTCAGGCATTTTCCATGTCTTCAACCCAAAAAATCCGTATGTTTGCTCTCGATAACCAAACATCCAATCTATATGAATCTTTACCTAATTATATTTACCGCCGGAACCTACCGGGCAGAGCAAGTTTACGACAAGCACAAAGATCTGTTTGTCGAACTGGAGAAACACTTCACGCTCCACCTGGTCAACTATACTGAAGCTGATAGCATCCCCAGCAACGAATACAAAATGGTATTCATCGCCAGTGGAGGTGTGGAAAATGCCGTAGTACGCTTTTTCAGCATCCTACCCTATCCCATCACCCTGCTCACTGACGGCCTGAACAACTCGCTGGCCGCCGCCCTTGAAATCTCTGCATGGATACAATCGAGAGACATGAAAGTGAGAATCATTCACGGACTGGCGCCCGACATGGCCAACCAGGTACTTCTGCACCATCAGGCCTTTGCCGCCAAACGGGCCCTGAAAAAGAAACGCATCGGTGTCATCGGTACCCCAGCTTCCTGGCTGGTAGCCAGCCATGTGGACTACCTGCTGGCCGGACAGCGCTGGGGAGTGATTTATACCGACATCCCCATCGAGCATGTGGAAAAAGCCTTCCATGAGATTACCGAAGACGAGATAGGAGTGGAAGCCTCCTTGTTTGCCAACCGTGCCAAGGGAATTCAGGAAGCGACCCCCGAAGAACTGCTGCGGGCCATGCGCTTGTACAAGGCCATCCGCCGCGTATGTGAAGAAGAAAAACTGGACGCCCTTACCCTTTCCTGCTTCTCGCTCATCCAGAGCCTGAAGACCACGGGTTGCCTGGCCCTCTCCCTGCTGAACGACGAAGGCATCCCTGCCGGATGCGAAGGCGACCTCCAGTCCATCATGACCTTGCTGATGGTGAAAGAACTCATCGGCCAGCCGGCCTTCATGGCCAACCCGTCGTTTGTCGACCTGACCCGCAACGAGGTGCTCCTGGCCCACTGCTCCATCCCCACACGAATGGCCGAGCAGTTCATCATCCGTAACCATTTCGAGACGGAAAGCGGCATCGCCATCCAAGGCATCGTGCATGCAGGTGAAGTAACCCTCTTCAAATGCGGCGGCGAGTGCCTGGACGAATACTACCTGTCGTCGGGCCACCTCATTGAAAATACGAACCTGGTGACCTGCTGTCGTACCCAGCTAAAGGTACGGCTGGACAAACCAGTCGGCTATTTCCTGCACAACCCGCTGGGCAACCATCACATCCTGATACAGGGAAACTATGCCGACGTCATTCAGGAATTCATGCAACAAAACCGGTGCAAATTGCGAATTGACTGATTTTTCAAAACCATTTATTCTCTCATTCAATTTATAATCGTATCTTTGTGTGAATAATTACAAATTGAAAAGCAAGAAAAATTATGATGCATAACTGGTTTGAATGCAAAATCCGTTACGAAAAAGTAGTCGAAAACGGCATGAACAAGAAAGTAACGGAACCCTATCTGGTGGACGCACTCAGCTTCACCGAGGCTGAATCGCGTATTATCGAAGAAATCACTCCCTTCATCAGCGGAGAATTTACTGTATCCGACATCAAACGCGCCAACTACAGCGAACTCTTCCCTAGCGAAGAGGAAGCAGCCGACCGCTGGTTCAAGTGCAAGCTCTATTTCATCACCCTCGACGAGAAAAGCGGTGCTGAAAAGAAAACGGCTACCAACGTGCTGATACAGGCTGCCGACCTGCGCGACGCGGTAAAGAAACTGGACGAAGGCATGAAGGGCACAATGGCCGACTACGTGATTGCTTCCGTAGCCGAAACCGCCCTGATGGATGTATATCCTTACTCGGCAGAGCCCGACGTGAAACCGGAATTCCCGGATGCAGACAAACGATGAACAAACACTTATCAAAACCATGGATATTCAGTCTAATTTAAATGAGGTACGGACACAACTTCCTCCCCAAGTGCGCCTGGTAGCTGTATCCAAGTTCCATCCCAACGAAGCCATCCTGGCGGCCTACGAAGCCGGACAGCGCATCTTCGGGGAAAGCAAGGAACAGGAGTTGAGCAAGAAGCAGGCTTCCCTGCCCGCCGACATCCAGTGGCATTTCATCGGCCACCTGCAGACCAACAAGGTGAAGTACATTGCGCCCTACATCGCCATGATTCATGCGGTAGACACCTACAAGCTGCTGGCCGAAATCGACAAACAGTCCGCCAAATGCAACCGCGTGATTCCCTGCCTGCTGGAAATCCATATCGCCGAAGAAGACAGCAAATACGGATTTTCTTTCCAGGAATGTCGCGAGATGCTCGACACCGAGCCGTGGCGGGAGCTGACCCATGTGGCCATCAGCGGCGTGATGGGCATGGCCACCAATACCGACGACCAAGCGGAAATTATGAAGGAATTTGAAAGTCTGCACCGCTTCTTCACGGAACTGAAAGACACGTATTTCGCGCACGACGACCGCTTCAAGGAGATTTCCATGGGCATGTCGCACGACTACCAGCTGGCCGTGAAAGCCGGCAGCACGATGGTACGCGTAGGCAGCAAGATTTTCGGAGAAAGAGTATATTAAAAACGAGAAGAATATGGCACAACTAAAAACAACTTTTGCGGGGTTAACCCTGAACAACCCGATTATCATCAGCAGTTCGGGCCTGACGAACAGCCTGGCCAAAATCCAGAAACTGGAAGAAGCCGGAGCGGGTGCAGTGGTACTGAAATCAGTTTTCGAAGAACAAATCAATATGCAGGCAGGCAGCATGCAGGGCTACGGTTCTCCCGAAGCCGACGACTACCTGGGTGCTTACGTGCGCTCTCATGCCCTGAACGAGCACATCGCCCTGATTGAGGACGTGAAGAAGCACTGCAAGATTCCGGTCATCGCCAGCATCAACTGCTACAGCGACAGCGAATGGACCGACTTTGCACGCCTGATGGAACAGGCCGGAGCTGATGCACTGGAAGTGAACATCCTGTCTTTGCAGACCAGCAAGGACTACAAGCCGGGCAGCTTCGAACAGCGCCACATCGACATCCTGCGCCACATCAAGAAGGTGGTCCGCATCCCGGTCATCCTGAAACTGGGCAGCAACCTGACCA
The DNA here is from genome assembly GCA_902362595.1 of Bacteroidaceae bacterium. Classification (GTDB taxonomy): domain Bacteria; phylum Bacteroidota; class Bacteroidia; order Bacteroidales; family Bacteroidaceae; genus Phocaeicola; species Phocaeicola fibrisolvens. Next base: position 141,690 of record CABIXF010000003.1, read on the forward strand.
ACCCGATAGCCCTCATCAACCAGCTCTATGCCAATGGAGCAGCTGCCGTGGTCTTGTTCAACCGTTTCTACCAGCCGGACATCCAGATTGACAACCTGACCTTCACCACCGCCAGTGTGATGAGTTCTCCTTCCGAACTGGCCGACCGTATCCGCTGGGCAGCCATTGCTTCGGCTGAAGTGCCGCAACTGGACTATGCCGTTTCGGGCGGTGTACATTGCGGAAAAGGTGTCATCAAGTCCCTGCTGGCCGGAGCTTCTGCCGTAGAAGTGTGCAGCGTCATCTACCAGCACGGCAACCAGATGATTGAGACCATGAAGAAGGAACTGGCAGAATGGATGGACGACAAAGGCTACACGACCATCGCACAGTTCAAGGGCAAGATGAACGCAGCCGCCGCCGGCGAAGTGAACCCCTTCGAACGTACCCAGTTCATGAGATACTACAGCAACCACGAAGAATAAAACGGCTTCGCGGAAACGCATAAAAAAGCGGATGCTTCCTTCCTTTTCCAGGTAGAAGCATCCGCTTTTTTTGTCTTCATCTATCCGGCCTCAGCGTTTCAGCAGACCGATTTTCAGGTTCAGCTTGAAATAATACACCCCGTTTTCACGCTCCAGGTAGCCGTACTTGTCTTTCTCGGTGGAGCCTTTCTCCAGGCGGCTGTTCTGGAACAGGAAGTCGGCAAAGGTCTGGCGGAACGCCCGCTGGTAGCACAACACCTCGCCGTCGCCCGTCACGAACAAGAAACCGGCGATGGCCGAGTCGGTACCGTTGTACAGCTTGGCCGGACGCATGCCCGTGGCCAGCGCCAGCAGCAGTTCCTTCACCTTGTATTCATAGAAGCGGTGCTTCGTAATCAGTTCATCCTTGATTTTCAGCGGATTCAGTTTCTTGAGCTCCTCCGTCAGGTCCGACACCTTCGTGAGGCCGTCCAGCCACATCAGGCGGGTCATTTCGGCCAGCAGACGCCCCATGTGCAGGTCAATCATCGACAGGTTGCTGCGGAAAATCTTGTCGGCCACGTCGCTGTACTTCAGCACACCGCCCAGCCGCTCAATCATCAGCATCCGCGACACCACGTCGTCTTCCTCCCCTTCCGCATTGATTTTGTTGACGGTAGGCGTAGCAAACTTCACACCCGTCTGCTCAAACTTGAAGTTGGCCGTGCGTCCGCCGTCGAGCAGCGGAATCATCATCCCCAGCCGGGAACGTACGCAGAAACCCGTGAGCGGGGCATCCCCCGAATAGAACGCCACACTGAAATCCGTACGGTCGTCCGTGCGGGCCTCCAGGTCGAAAATAGCCACCTCGTCGAGGAACTCCTCCACCCCGTCGGGCGAGGTCACGTCGTCTTCCCGGCTCTGACGGATGGCGGCATAGATGAGTTCGGCCACCGTGGCAAAGTCCTCGCGCGGAATCCGCTTGTCGATGTGCTCCCCTTTCAAGTGGATAAAATCTTTCTCCAGAATATACTGACGCGTACCGTCGTGCTCCTCACGCTGCACCATCGCCACCGGAAGACGGAGCGTTTCATCCTTCTTCACGTCGGGAGTTCCGCCGTACACGTAGCCGTCGGCCAGCAGCCGGAAAAACGCATACAGTTCCCCCCATTCTCTTTTCGTCGCTTCAAATGCCATAATCTCTTTATTTTTTAAGTGCAAAGGTAGTAAAAGAAGCGTTAACAAAAACGTTTCCGACAAAAGCAAATCCTAATAGATGTTATTAAACAGATTTTTCCGGGCATTTTGCTTGCAGAGTACCAGAAAATACGTACCTTTGCAATGTGTTTTTCATAGTATTAGATTTAAGGTTAACAAAAGGTTGGAGTTCAGCGGAACTCCTTTTTTTATGCCCGTTCATCAACCGTTTTTCCCCTCCCTAAAAACGCTTCGGCGTTTCACCCAAAACGTCTAAGCATTTCAAGCAAAACGTTTAGGCGTTTTCATTCAAACGCTTAGACGTTTGATTCCAAACGCAAAGGCGCTTTATTCCAAACGTAAAGGCGTTTTCCCTAAGGTGTCAAAAGTCATGAAAAATCTACAGAAAGTCTACATATATCCTCCCATTTTGTATCTTTGTCGCCAAATCAAATGAATTATGGAACAAACTACTCAACTTAACGAACACCACAAGCAGGAATATCCTCCCATGCATACCTGCGAACACATCGTCAACCGCACGATGGTGAATCTTTTTGGATGCGGACGGGCGGTATCGGCCCACATCGAACGGAAGAAAAGCAAACTCGATTTCGCCCTTCCACAAGCGCCTACTGAAGAAGATATTACCCGCATTGAAAATACGGTCAACGAGGTCATTGCCCGTCATCTGCCGGTTACCACGGAATTCACCACCCAAGAAGATGCCGCCGGACGCTTCGACTTGAAACGCCTGCCCGAAGGGGCCTCCGACACGGTGCGCGTAGTACACGTGGGCGACTACGACGAATGTCTGTGCATCGGACTGCATGTAGAGAATACCTCAGAAATCGGTACGTTCAAAATCATCAGCCACGACTACAAAGACGGCATCTTCCGGATGCGTTTCAAACTGGTTTAAACCGCACGTATTATGGCAAAGAAAAAAAGAGGCTCTTCCACCGGCTCGTTAAAAGGGTTCATCCTCCTGCTGCTGATTCTCGGTGGAGGGGTATACTTCTACCAAAACCAGCAGAACCAGCCCGAAGCAAAAGGGCTGGAAAAAGGAATCTCGGAAACCTTGGAAAAAGCCCGGGAAAAAGTATCACAACGGGGGACCAAGGATGCGACAGAGGAAAGCGCTTCACCGTCGACGACAAACCGCATCAGCAGCAAACTGGAAATTCCGGTCGTGCTAAAGAAACGGGAGGAAATCCAGTTGCAACGCACGGGCTACACGGTGTCGTACAATAATTTCTACAAGACGCCCAACTGGGTGGCCTGGGAACTGACCCGCCAGGAAACGAAGGGAGACGAGGAACGGAAAAACCGCTTCGTGCCCGACCCGGACCTGCCTGAACCGCGCGTGGAGCATGCAGACTACACACACTCCGGCTACGACCGGGGGCACATGGCACCGGCTGCCGATATGAAGTGGAGTAAAAAGGCCATGGAAGAATCGTTCTACATGAGCAACATCTGTCCGCAGAACCAGAAGCTGAACCGTGATGACTGGGGCGATTTGGAAGAACTGTGCCGCAGCTGGGCACGGAAATACGGTACGGTGTACATTGCCTGCGGCCCGATTTACGACCAGAAACAGCCGAAGCGTATCGGAGAGCATCGGGTGGCCGTACCCGACCGGTTCTTCAAGGTGGTACTGATTTACAACCGGAAAAATCCCATCGCCATGGGCTTCCTGTTCGACAACAAGGCCCATCATCAGGCCCTGCAGAAATACCTGGTACCGGTCGATTCAGTAGAGAAAGTGACAGGTATGGATTTCTTCTCCAAACTACCTGACAACGTAGAAAATCGTATAGAGGCCGAACTGCCGGCACTGCCTTCAGGAAGATGAAGGCAGACTGGCAACCGGTCGCTCTGTTATTCTTCCTCCTTGTATTCTTCAATGCAAAAACGGTTGACGGTGCAATGTATGAAATCCTGGCTGGCACGGTAGACCACCATCTTCACGGCCATCCCGTCGTTAGCCTCCAACACATATTCATGGGTACCGGTCGTATTCATCCGATACCACATTCCGTTTTGTCCGTAATATATCCGCAAAAGATTCTCTGATGTATAATCCCAGCTGATACGGTAAAGTCCGGTTTTCCCTTTATGAAAGGAAAAAGTACAGGAGTTCTCGTCATAATCCACACAATCCAACGAGGTGACTTCGTCTTTATAAAAGTTCAGCACGGCCGCCTGCCCCAAAGTATCATATTCAAGCCGGGTATAATTCTCCTCTCCACACTGATACCTGAAAGTTTCTCCCAAATGAATCTTGGGAAGAGGCGTATAGCCGTCTACATCTTCCTTGTCACAAGAAAACAAAAAGAGTAGTGCCCACAGGCACATTCCTACATATAGCAGTTTTTTCATCGCGTATTATTTTTATTCCTCTTCACATCCCCCACCCAATGCATGGTAGAGGGTGATTACACTTTTAATCTCTGAATTTCGGTCGGCCACCAGCGACAACCGTGCCGTCAGCAACGACTGGCGTGCCGTCAGTACCTCCAGATAATTTATCGTCCCATGCTCCATCAGCAGTTCCGTATCGTGCAGGGCATCCGATAAGTGCCCCACCTGCTGCTGGTCGAGCTCCGTTTTCCGCCGGGCCGTCTGCCACTGGTTCAGGGCATTGTTCACCTCCGTACCGGCATCCAGCAACGTCTGCTGGAACTGAAGCAAAGCCTCTTCCTGCTGCGCCTTACTGATTTTCAGGTTGGCTATCAGTTGCCCGCGCTGAAAGAGGGGTTGTACCAGCGAGCCCACCGCCTGTAGCAGCCAGGCCCCCGGGTTCGTCACCAACGCTCCTCCGCTGTTGGTCCATCCGACCGCACCGCTCAACGTCACACTGGGATAGAAGCTGGAACGTGCCTGATTGGTGGCATAGAAAGCCTGCTTGAGCGTAGCTTCCGCCTGCCTTACGTCGGGACGACCAGCCAGCAAATCCAGCGGCACCCCTATCGACAGGGTCTGCGGGAAATTCACCTCGCTGAGTGTGCCGCGTGCAATGTGCTGCGGAGTCCAGAAATCGAGCAAAGAGGCTTCCGTATTCAAACGAGAGGCCTCCGCCTGATTCACCGTCGCACGGTCGGCCTGTCCGGCCCGCATCAGGGCATTCAGGCTACGGATATATTCTTTCCAACTCTCCACCGTTTCTTCCGTCACAGCCACCTGCTCATCGAGCATCAGCAAGGTGTAATAACTTTCCGCCACCGTAGCAATCAGCTGGGTCTGTACCGCCTGCCGATACGCCTCGCTCTGTTCCAACGCCGCCCGTTCTTTCCGTTTGGCATTGGTCAACTTCCCAAAAAAATCCAGCTCCCAACTGGCAGAAGCCCCCAACGTGTAGGTTTTGGTGGGTTTGCTCCCGTCGTAACTGCTCAACGCCCCTTCCGGGTCCAGCTGTGCCGATGGCAGATAGGCCTGCTTGGCCGAAACCAGCGAAGCCCGTGCTTCCTCCACTTTCAGGCGAGCCACGTTCAAATCCGTATTGGCCTCCAGAGCCCGTTCAATAAGCTGTTGCAAAGAAACGTCGGTAAACAATTCCTGCCATTTCAAATCCCCCAGCGAGGAGGTGGTATCCACCTCCTCCGGGAGCGTTCCAAACAGTCCGTCGGTTTGCACTTCCGGCTGCTGGTATTTGGTATAGATGCCGCACCCGGTCAGCATACTGCCCAGGCAAACGAGCATTCCTAAATGACTTATATTTTTCTGCATATCAAAATCGTCTTTAGTAGATTAACTATTTCTGCCCGGACCTCAGGCATCCGTATTCTCTTCTGTATGTCGGCGCGGCATCACCTTTTCCTCAATCACTTGGAACACGGTAAACAACACCGGCACCACAAACAGCAGGGCTACCGTACCGACCAACATTCCTCCTACCGTACCGACACCCAGCGAACGGTTTCCATTGGCTCCGGCTCCCGTAGCGACAATCAGCGGGAACAAGCCGATAATCATGGTCAGCGCCGTCATCAGAATCGGACGCAAACGGACTCCGGCAGCCGCCACGGCAGCCTGCACAATGCTCATTCCCTGCCGGCGACGGGCAGAAGCATATTCAGTCAGCAAGATGGCTGTCTTTGCCAGCAAACCAATCAACATAATCAATCCGGTCTGCATGTAAATGTTGTTCTCCAATCCGAAGCACTTGGCAAACAGGAAGCTTCCCATCAGTCCGAAAGGCACGGCCAGAATCACCACCATCGGGATAAAGAGACTCTCATACAGTGAGCACAGAATCAGGTAGATGAACACGATACAGATAATGAAGATAATCACGGTATTTCCCGTACTGCCGGATTCCTCACGCGTAATACCGCTGAACTCATACCCATAGCCGACAGGCAAAGTCTGCGCTGCCACTTCCTCGATGGCTGCAATGGCATCTCCCGAACTGTATCCGTCGGCCGGCATTCCGTTCACCGGAATGGAAGTGTACATGTTGAACCGTGTCAGCGTTTCTGCCCCGTACACCTTGGTCAGGGTGATGAACTGTCCCACAGGCGCCATGGCCCCGCTCTCGGTCCGTACGAACATGTTGTTGAGCGACTCCTTGTCCAGACGATAATCCTTGCGTGCCTGAATCATGACACGATACAGCTTGGAGAAACGATTCAAGTTAGAGGAATAGTTACCGCCGATATATCCGGAAAGCACACTCAACACATCGGACGTGGTGACACCCGCCCGCTGGCACTTCGCGGCATCTACCTCCACCATATACTGCGGGAACTTCGTATCGAAAGTGGTGTAAGCCATGGAAATTTCAGGCCGCTTGTTGAGGGCCGCAATGAAATTCTGGGTGTACTTCTGCAAATCGTCCACACTGCCTCCGGCACGGTCCTGCACATACATCTCGAAACCGCTACCCATACCGTATCCCATGATGGTAGGCTGGGCAAAGGCAAAAATCTTGGCCGACTTGATGTCTGCCGTATGCTGATAGATGGCGGAAATTACCGCATTGATATTGTCCTCCGCTTTCTCCCGTTCATCCCAATGTTTCAGTTTGATAATCAGCATACCTCCTGAGGCGGCCTGTCCGCCCATCATGCTGTAACCTGTCACATTGGAATACGTCTTTATCTGCGGAATCTCACGGATACGCTGGTCAATCATTTCCATCGTCTTGCGGGTCTGTGCCAAACTGCTTCCGGGAGGGGTGGTCACATTGACAAAGACCGTACCCATGTCTTCATCCGGCACCAGTCCTGTTTTTGTGGTCCGCATGAAGAAAACCAACAAGGCACAAACGGCCACCAAGGAAACCCAGGCAATCCATTTCCGCCGCAGGAAGAACGACACGCCGTTTTTGTATTTCAGCACCAAGCGGTTGAACGAAGCCTCAAAGGCATGGTGGAAACGGGAAGAGAAGCTCAATTTCTCGCCCGTCGTCTTGTCCATGTGAGGTGTCATAATCAGGGCACACAACGCCGGACTGAGGGTCAAGGCATTGATGGCCGAGATACCCACCGCCACCGCCATGGTCAGACCGAACTGCGTATAGAATACCCCACTGGTTCCTCCCATGAACGAGGTAGGAATAAATACCGCCATGAACACCAATGAAGTAGTAACAATGGCCGCAGAGATGCCGTCCATGGCAGCCACCGTCGCCTTATAAGGAGAGCGGTAACCTTCGTCAAACTTGGCCTGTACGGCCTCCACCACCACGATGGCATCGTCCACCACCGTACCAATCACCAATACCAGGGCAAAGAGAGTCAGCAGGTTCAAACTGAATCCGGCCACATAGAGGAAGGCAAACGTACCCACCAGCGACACGATAATAGAGATTGACGGAATGATGGTGGAACGTACACTCTGCAAGAAGAAATAAACCACCAGCACCACCAGAATGATGGCCTCAATCAAGGTCTTCACCACCTCATGCACCGACGCATCCAAGAAGTCCTTCGTACTCATCAGGTCGGTCAGCACCAGCCCCTTGGGCAAGTCTTTCGAGATTTCCGCCATCAAAGCATCCACCTCCTTCACAATCTCGTTGGCATTCGATCCGGCGGTCTGCGAAATCATACACGTAGCACCGGGGTGGCCCGCAATCTGGCTGTTATAGGCATAAGTCTGGGCACCTAATTCCACCTCGGCCACATCCTTCAGGCGGAGCACTTCACCTGTCGGCAAGGCCTTGAGCACCATGTTGCCAAACTCTTCTGCCGTTTCATACCGACCCCGGTACTTGAGCGTGTATTGAAATGTATTTTCAGAATCCTCGCCCAGCGTACCTGTAGCCGCTTCCACGTTCTGGTCATCAAGCAAAGCGATGACATCGGCCGGCACCAGCTGATGCTGGGCCATCTTCTGGGGATTCATCCAGATACGCATGGCATAATCCCCTCCCATCACGTTCACATTTCCGACGCCCGTGATACGGGAAAGACGAGGTTCTACGTTAATCTTGAAATAGTTGTTGATAAAATTCTGGTCGTAACTGTCGTCGGGACTGTACAATGCCAGAATCTTCACCATACTGTTCTGGCGTTTCTCCACGGTAACTCCCACTTTGGTCACTTCCGCCGGCAACAGTCCTTCCGCTTCCGACACACGGTTCTTCGTGTTGACAGTCGCCATGTCCGGATCGGTTCCCTGCGCAAAATACACCGTAATGGAAGCTGACCCCGTATTGGTCGCCGTAGAAGTCATATACGTCATGTTCTCTACCCCGTTGATGGCTTCTTCCAGCGGAGCGATGACACTCTTCAGCACCGTTTCCGCATTGGCACCGGTATAAGTGGTCGACACCATGATGGTAGGTGGTGCAATGTCGGGATACTGCTCCATCGGAAGATTGCTCAGACCGATGATTCCCAACATCAGAATCAGCACGGAAATGGCACACGACAAGATGGGCCGGTCGATAAAAGTCTTCAGTTTCATGGCACCCTCCTATTTTTCAGTATGTGCGGAAAGTATCTGCGTATTTTCCTGAATCAGTCCTGCCCCTTCGGCCACAATCACGTCGCCTTCCTGCAAGCCACTCTCCACAATATATTCCTGTCCGTTGTTCAGCGGGAAGACCGCCACCTGAGCCGATTCAGCTTTTCCATCTGCATTGACCTTGTATACATACACCTTGTCCTGAATTTCGAAAGTGGCTTCCTGCGGAACCACCAGCACATTGTTCTTGGTATAAGGCAGTACCAGCGTGGCCGTACTTCCATTGCGCAACATGCCTTCCGGATTGGGGAACACAGCCCGCAGACTGATGGCTCCGGTCTCCGTATCGATGGTACCGCTGATGGCATCCACCGTACCCTCATGGGCATACGTCGTACCGTCACTCAGCAGCAACGACACTTTAGGCATGCCCGCCAGCGCCTTTTCCACACTGCCATACTGGCGGACCAACGACAGTATCTGGTTTTCCGTAAGGGAGAAATACACATAAATTTCCTCATCGTCGGAGACCGTCAGCAACGGAGTGGTGATGGACGAGTTGACCAAGGCCCCTACTCGATAGGATGACATGCCTGCCACTCCGTTCACCGGGCTGCGTACTACGGTATAAGAAAGGTCGTTGCGGGCATTGGTCTCGGCTGCCTTGGCCTGTGCCAGACTGGCTTCTGCTTCCAGCAAGGAATTCCGTGCCGTCTGGCGGTCAAAATCAGAAACCACCTTTTCCTTGAAGAGTTCCTCCTTGCTATCCGAGGTCAGACGGGCCGTAGCTACCGCCGCTTCCGCACTCTTCACATTGGCCACTGCCGTCTGCAAGGCTGCCTGATAGGGCACCTGATCGATGACAAAGAGCACCTGCCCTTTCTGCACCTTGGCCCCTTCCTTCACGCAAATGTCGGTAATCGTACCGCTCACCTGCGGACGGATTTCCACACTCTGCCTTCCTTTCACCACCGCCGAGTAGCTGTTGGTGAGAAGACGATTTTCTTTTTTTACGGTCATGGTCTTGTATCCGCCCTCCTGCGAAGTTCCAGCCGACTGTGTACAAGCCGTCAGGAGTCCCAGCAAAGTCACAAGACACGTTCCGACAAAAACAAATGCTTTTTTCATCTTGTTCTCTTTTTAGTTGATTTGACTCATTCTGTTGTTATAGCAAGCGCAAATTTAGAAGCCTGACCTATCAAGGCACTTGTCCCAATCCTAAGAACATTTGTCTGAATCCTCTCTTTAGCATTTATTCTGTTTACGATTTCTAAAACATACAAAAAGACTTTCAGACATAGATTTATGTACGTACTTTAGACGCGCAAATACAATACAACCATACAATAAGATGAGAGAATATGCTTTTACCAAATGGCTTCAGCCATTGTCTTCCGAAGGGGGAAAAGAGGAAGGAATGATTTACAACGAGCTGATGGGCCTTTTTCATGTACAAGGCGACGAGGTTTTCCGGAAGGGTACCATCGATACCCAGCACACGGTTTCCCTGCTCATGCTAAAAGGAGAACTCAGTCTGCAAATGCCCGAGGGACGCATGGCTATCCAGGCTCCCGCCTACATTGAATTTATCGAACCTCACCAATGGACCGACCTGAAAACCGATGCCCAATTTGAAGGTTGCCTGCTCATTACCCGCCGGGAACTCTTCCTGCAAGCGGCAGAATGTATCCGACCGAGGGTTACACCTTACATTTACCGGTATGTACAAGCGCCCTTCCTTACGCTAAAGGAAGACGACATCGCCCGTATCCGTGTCCTGTTCGATATCCTGCGGCACACCCTTGCACAGACAGAAAACAATTTTCAGCATGAAATTCTGGAGAACACGCTCCGTTCCCTGGTACTGGAAATCTGGAACATCATTTTCCGTACCTATAAACAGGAAAGCGAAGAAGAGCCCGTCCTCCCATGGGACGATACGCTTCCCCGCTTTCTTTACCTGATGCATACCCACTGCCGCTTTCATCACACAGTGAAATGGTATGCCGACCAGCTTTGTGTGTCGCCCGACGCCCTGTCGGCCAAACTGAGAAAGGCCTACCACAAATCGGCCAACCAGCTCATCAATGAAAGCCTGATGGAAGAGGCCAAAATCTGCCTCCTCAATCCGGCTTATACCGTACAGGACGTGGCCGAAAAACTCTGTTTCGCCGACCAGGCCGCATTCAGCAAGTTCTTCAAGCGTCACAGCGGCATGTCGCCCGGTCGGTTCAAGAAACAGTTATAGAAAGGCGCGACCTGCTCCTTACAGGTTGACTTCCGTCACCACCTGTCCGTCGAAGAGGTTGATCACGCGGTCGGCAAAACCGGCATCGTGCTGCGAGTGTGTCACCATCACGATGGTAGTGCCTTCCTTGTGCAACTCAGTCAGCAGCTCCATCACTTCCCGTCCGTTCTTGGAATCCAGGTTACCGGTAGGTTCGTCGGCCAGAATCAGTTTCGGGCCCGACACTACCGCACGGGCAATGGCCACACGCTGTTGCTGACCGCCCGACAACTGCTGCGGGAAATGCTTGGCCCGATGCGTAATCCCCATCCGTTCCATGGCTGCCTCCACCTTCCGCTTACGTTCTGCCGAAGGCACTCCCAAATACAGCAAGGGCAGTTCGATGTTCTCATATACGTTCAGTTCGTCAATCAGGTTGAAGCTCTGGAACACGAAACCGATCACGCCCTTACGCAAGGAGGTACGCTGCGATTCGGTGTAGCTGCCCACTTCCACCCCGTTCAGGTAATACTTTCCTCCGGTGGGGTTGTCCAGCAATCCCAAAATGTTCAGCAAGGTAGATTTTCCACAACCGGAAGGGCCCATAATGGCCACGAATTCCCCTTCTTTTACTTCGATACTTACATTATTCAATGCCCAAGTTTCCACCTCATCCGTGCGGAACACTTTCTGTAAATTTTCTGTCTTAATCATACGCTTAAAATTTAATTGAATTATATTATCAGTCTCCATTCTTGACTATTAATTAATTATCTTGTTTCATACACTCTACCGGATTTACCCGACTCAATATCCAACCTTGCAAACAAACGATGAGTGCCGAGAGGCCCCACACCACCAGCAACGGCCATACAAAGATACCGGCCGAAAGCGGGGCACGGTAGGCAAACTGCTCCAGCCAATGCAGCATGAACCACCCGCCAACGGGCATGGCCACCACATAGGCTACGATAGCATAGAGGCAGAACGGCTTGTTGAGCAGCCAAATGATTTGCCCACGCGTGGCCCCATGTACCTTGCGGATACTGATTTCACGTATCCGCTGACGGGTGGCGTACCAGGCAATGCCAAACAACCCGAAGCCTGTCAGCAACAGACCGATGACGGTATAGAACGTCAGGATATGCGACAAGGAAAGCACTTTTTGATTGCGTGCCATAAACTCCTGATGCATGTCCGTATATCTGAAAGGCTGGTTGGAATTCATCTCATTCCATACCGTCTCTATCTGCCGCAAGGCCTCCTCACGGCTTTCCGGACGAAGACGAAGCTGCAAATAGAATCCTTTCTGCAAGTCACTTGCCGACAGCAGTGTGATGACAAGGGGCGTTACGGCTTCTTCCAGTGAATTGATAGAAAAATCACGCACCACACCACCTATTACCGCCAGACTGTCTTTTGTTTCCGTGTCGAATTCACGCAAGGCATGTCCCACGACCTCCGTACCCGCAGGCACTAACAGCCGGACAAAACTCTCGTTCACCAGTACAGGAGAGGCCTGACGCTCCAACAGGCGGGAAGGAGATTCTCCACTCAACTGTTCAATGCGCAAGGTACGCGATAAAGTGGAGTCGCCTTCCAAGGTCAGCAGATTGGTACGCACTTCCTTCCCACCGGGACGCTGCACATTCAACTGACGTATCCAGGCACTGAGTACCGAAGATTTGGAAAGGGTCATGGATTCAATGCCTTTCACCCGTTTCTCCAGTTCCGCCTTGAAAGGAGCCAGCGGAGCGCCAAAAGCATCCCCTATCTCAATGCAGCCTTCGTAACGTGACGCCCGCTGGCGGGTCAGTTCCATCTGGTTGCGGGCTGTCAGCGTAGCCAGCAACAAACCGATGGAAATCACGAACTGCACCGTTACCAGTACCGCCACAAATCGCTGCTTGCGCCGGCCACTGTAAAGCGTACGGTATTCCGTGAACGACAAGCGTGACAGGCGATAGCTGATGTACCACGCCGGTATTACCGACATCAACAGAATGAATAACAGCAACCACGGCAGCATCTGACTACTGAAGAAGAACGTCATGGTCAACCGCGAACCCAACAGGTCATTAAACAGTGATAAGCAGTCGTTGACCAGCAAAATGGACAGCCCGAACGCCAGTACCACCGTCAGGAAAGCATCCCCGAAAAGTTGCAGACGAATATTGCGCAAGGTAGCCCCCATCAATTTCTCCACATGAATCATACGCAGCTGTTGCAGCAAGCGACTCAAACTCATGTTGGTATAGTTGCAGCAGGCAATGAGCAGTATCAGCACGGCTGCCAGCAGACTGATATAGAGAGTCTGCACGGGTGTCTGACTGACATAATCGAGCGTCTGCTGGGAAGCATCGTCGGGAGTCGTGAAACAAATGGCATCCAGCGGGTCCAAGTAATATTTCGTCTGACCGGGCATCAGCGTAGGTACCTTGTCCACATTCAGTTTATCAGCCAAACGAGCAGCATCCGTACCCGGAGTCAGCTTCAACAACGTAAGGCCACCCCAGAAGAAATCAGGATCGTGTGCTATCAGCATGTCAAACTGCAGAAGCGACTGTTCGCGTTCCTTCAGCACCGCCGCCACTTCGTACGTACGGGCCTCTCCAAAACGGAAATGTGCCTCCACCTGCTTTCCTACCGCTTGTTTCTCTCCGAAAAGGCGACGGGCACAAGCCTCACTCAACGCCACTTTTCCCGGTTGACAAAGTACCTGACTCAAACTACCTTCTTCCGTACGGTAATCAAAAAAACTCGTCAGGGTCGTATCGGCCGACAGCATCTTAAAATCCCCTTCCACCTTCTGCTCGTTCACCTTGCAGTAAAGCAAATCCAGTTTCCCTAACCGAAGAAAGTCCTCCACCTCGGCATAGTTCTGTTTCAGTTGCGGAGGAATCTCGGCTCCAGCAAAGGCCACCCGTTTCCCTTCCGTCATCGGGTCATCCTGCTGTAGAAAAAACATACGGTCACGGTCCGGATTATGCCCTTCCAACCCATGCTCGTGCACAAAGTACGTCATCAGCAAGTTGGTACAGGCCAATCCCAATGCCAGACTGGCTACCGAAACAAGGAAAAACACCTTGTTCCGCCACCAGCTTCGCAAAATCATTTTCAGTGTAATACTCAGTATCATCCATTGTCAATTTTAGTACGTTATTATTCTGTCAGACGGATGCCTTCGATATAGTATCCCCCTTCCACGTGCTCGCCTTCCGAAAAGTCAAACCAACGGGTATCTTTCGGCAGTGGAGCAAAATAGAGCGTGAAATCCATTTCTCCGCTATCAGGCATAAACACTTGCTCGTCTATTGCGAAACCTTCACTGCGCAGGAGCGGATAGTTCACCCCCTTGTCCGATATCAAAAAAGTCGCTTTGTCCAGCCGAATCCAATAGTTTGGAATATACCGTGCATGCACGCGAAGCACCGTAGCCGAGTCAGTCAGTTCCACCTGACGGATGGTCAGCACATCCACTTTCTCTGTTTTCTTCCGCGGATGATGCACCAGTTTGTGACCGTCTTTCCATTCGATACGCATCGGCTGTTTGGGAGCCAACATGCCTTCGACTTTCAGCTTCAACAGGCCCTTCCCATATCCACTCCAGCTGTCAATTACCTTTCCTTCCGGAGAAATCAACACAAAATGGGGAATTCCTATGACGCCATAACGGGCATACAATCCATTGGTTTCCTCCAAATCGTTCCAGTTATTCCAAGTCATGGCATGCGCTTTAGAAGCCTCTTCCCATCCCTTCCGGTTCTCAATGCTCAAACTGACCACCTCCAAGCTGTCCTTGTACCTCTCGCTGATTTCTTTCAGCTCCGGCTGCGACATGATGCAAGGGCCGCATCCCCGGCTCCAGAAATCCAGCAGGACGTATTTTCCGCGAAACTCTGCCAAATGGTGAACCTTGCCTTCCAAATCATACATATCCGCATCGACAGCTTCCTCGCCCGCCTTGACCACGGTCGGCGGATTCAAAGCCAGATACACGCTCTTCCCTTCTGAAGTCTCTTTCTGTGCAGCATCCAAACGGTTGTACAACTGCTGCACGTCTTCTTTATACGGATAGCCTTTACGGAACTTCACCGACATCCCCATCCGATACAGTTCATCCATCCAGACGGCATTAACCGGCGACTGTTTCATAAGTGCGATATTGTGCTGCGTAATCTGATCGCTCAACTTCTCAGTCAGCTGTTGCAGACTATCAGCTTTCGCACGAGCCTGTTCCTTGTTTCCTCCCTGTGCAGCCGACCTCATCAGTTCAAACTCTTGCATGGTCAACCGCTGAAATTCCTCCCATTCCTTACGGGAAGCTTGCATCAGCTGCTGCTGGAACTGTTGTTCCTTCACATCGCTCTCTACCGTCCAAGAGTAGATATACGAATTTTCTCCCTGTACGAGCAAACGACTTCCGGGATTCACCCACAAGCTGAGCGACATGGGTGGAAAACTCGTCCTGTCATGTGCCATCAAATCATAGCGTTCCAGCCCGTTTCCGGCGGTAGTCAGCTCAAAACGGAATGTGCCGTTCCGCAACGTGTCGGTAGCCGCCATACTCCCTACATTCCCCTCTCGCTTCATCAAACTGAACACGGTTCCGTCGGGAATGTGCTTCAACTGTCCTTCCACTACAAATTTCTCTTGTGCCTGTGCTCCCAATGCACCTAAGAGCAGACAGGCTAATACTTGTTTTCTCATGGTTATTTATTCATTTTAGGTTATTATACTATTATTATATCACTCCCGCTTGATTTCTTCTGCCGGATTCACCCGGGACACCTGCCAAATACGGAAAGCCACTGTAAAGGCGACGAACAAGGAGACACACAGGAAGAGGCAAAAATAGAAAGCCACCCCATGCCGGAAGAACACCGTGTACAAGGTACTAAACTGCCTCAACAAGAATTCAACCAACACAAATCCCCACACAGCCGTCACCGTCAGTAAAGTCACATAAAGCCGGGCAAACAGCCAGATTATCTGACGCATTCCGGCACCGTTAATCTTTCGGATAGCCATCTCCTTCCGCCGATATTCCGTGTCGATGGTCACGGCTGAATACACGCCCAACAACGAAATCACCAGCACCACTACCGAAAAGAACAATACAATTCCGCGGAGCTTGAACTCAAGCGCCTGTGACTCACGGATGTCGTCCATGAACGTGCTGACCTTCACTTCCACACTTTCCGGCAACGTTTTTTTCAGTATCTTCCGGACCTCTTGAGATACGGTTTCCGTCTGCCCCTCCTTACATTTCACATAACAATGCCCACAGTAATCGTCGAACCCGCTCAGAAGGAATATAAATCCTTCACTATCATAATACACACTGGACACAAATGTCTGGCACACTCCTTTAACCGTGTAGGCATCTCCGTCATAATTATAAAGCGGTTTCCCCATGATGTCCTTTCCGAGACGACGAGACAAAGCCTCGTCTATCACCAAATCAGACGATTCACGCAGCGTATGTCCCGACCGCATCGGAATGTGCATGAAACGAAAGAAACCGGGAGTTACACGCATCACATTTACATCCACATAACTGTCTTTATTGTCTTTCTCCGTATACATACCCGAACCGGAAACGCCTCCCAAATAATTGATGTCGGCCGGAAGTACCTCTTCGACTCCCGACAAGTTTTTAAACTGATGTATCAAATCCAGCTTCTGCACAGTGTTCATAAAGGAAAAATCCATCGGAATGCTCAAAATCTGCTCTTTCTCCTCCAAACTCAATGTCCCGAACAAGGTACGTCCTGTTTTATCCGATTGCAGATAAAGCGCCGCTGCCAGTGAAATAAAAACCCAACAGATAAACAACTGCACTCCCAACAACAGATTCCGCATCCGCCTCTTTCCTCCCCGGTGTACACCGCCCGATACCCCCGCATGCACCTGCGTGCGACGTACCTTCCACACGACTATTCCACACACCCAAGCACATAGTCCCAACAGGCCAGCCAAATACTCAAAACTCTGTACCATCAGCAGAGAAGCGTCAAACTGCAAAGACAAACCGGCCATTTCCAGTCTCAACCAGGGAGCCATCACCTCGATGCAGACACCGGTCAACAGGCCGGCCAGCAAAACCAACAAGGCAGACTGTATGAACAGTTGGACGAAAAGACTGCCTCCGGCTGCTCCCGTCATTCGCCGAATACTGAATTCACGCATACGAGTAAGAAAAGACCCCACGAGCAGATGAAAGAAATTGAGCAAGGCCACCAGCAAAATCAATACCCCGGCTACCATCGTAGTCCATACCATCGTACGAAGCAGTCCCCCATTCCAGCCCCTATCTCCCATCGGATGAGCTTCCACCGCAAAGCTTGTATCATGCATCCGATGCGTCTGTTTGCTGCGATAAAACCACTCATTGAGTTGCTCCTGAGTAAAACCTTTACGCAGCAACGCATACGTAAAGGAACTGATAATGGCATAACGGGCATCATTCTGGATGATTCCTTCCGAATCGTTGAGGGAAAACATATTCAGATGCTCCATAAAAGCAATACTGTTGTTCTCTGGAATATCCTCAATCACTGCCTGAATGGTATAAACCGTTCCCCCGGTACGTGGAGTAGAATCCGGCGAAGTGTACAACCGGCGCATCAGTACCAGCTGTTTTCCTACCGCCTGGCGAATATCCCCATATACCCGGCGTGCCATGCTCTCACTCACAACCAATGAATTTGGCATCATCTTAGCTACCTCAGCCGAACCACACAAAATTTGAGGAGTCAGCACTTGAAAGAAGGAAGAATCCGTCTCTGCCACGGCGAAGGAATAAGGTAACTGCTTCCCGTCGGGCATCTCCACGTTGAAAGGCCGTTCTATCGGTGAATAATCCACCACACACAACGCCTCAATCCCATCCGGCTTTTGAAGACGCAGTTCCTCGACCAACGTCGCAGGAGTATAATTCAACACCTTCTCTTCTTTCATGTCACGAATATTGAGTTCGGCAATCCGTTCATAGTTTGCAAAACAATGATTCGTGCTGAAAGCATAACGGACCACGTAGAGACAGATACTGAAACACAGCAAGGCCACCCCTACTCCGACCAACGCAATCAGATGCTGTGTCTTGTATTTCCACAAATTACGGAAAGCTACTTTCAAATAATGTGCAATCATCATAAATTCATTCTTTTATTATTCACTTTTCATTACTTCACTCGGATTGATGCGGGAAGCCTTGTGCACCTGCCAAAGCAACGTAGCCACGGAAATCACCGCTACTATCAGGAAGGCTATCAGGAACAAGCCGACCGTCACCGGAGCCTTCACCACCAAATCGGCGGTATAGTAGTGGATGGCCAGCCAAGCCAACGGAACTGCCACTACGGCTGCCAGCAACAGCATCCCCACGTAACGGCGGAGCAACAGCACATACAAGTCTTTCAGCATGGCACCGTTCACCTTGCGGATGGCAATCTCGCGATAACGCTGGCGGATGTCGAACAAGGAAATGCCGAACAACCCCAGACAGGAAATGACAATGGCGATAAAGGCAAAGGCCGAATAAATGGTAGCCACCTGCCGATCAGATTTATACAACTTCTGCACATCGTCCTTTAGTAACGAATACTGGAAATTCTCCGTGCCATACACTTCCTTTTCCAACTTCCGCAGATAATCTATCACCTGAGGAATCCGACCCGGCTGACACGCAATATGATACACATCTCCCTGCATAGTAGGAAAAACCATGAAAAGCATGGGGCGTATCCCCTTGGATATATGTCCGCTATAATAATCCTCTATCACCCCCACAATCGGTCGGGCCGGAAAGTCAGGCGCCGCCTCTTTCATACGGAGATCCAACACGGTAGCTCCCTCCAAAGAGGTGTATCCCAATGCCCGCATAGCAGCCCGATTCACCACATAGCCATCCTCCTCGACAGGCAATCTTCCTTCCACAAGCTTCAGATTGAACAAGGTAAAGAATTCAGGAGTGGCAAAATTCTGATTCAATGAAACGGTTTCCCCTTTCACATTCTGAAACTCCGCCGTATAGTCGAAATCCAGAATGGAATACACATCCGCTGTCCAACATGAAATGTCCGGACATTTGCTCAATGCCTCATCAATCTGCGCAATCCGCTGCTTCCGGGCCTGTATCGATTCATCGGTATAAGAAGCATAATCCGTTGATTCATATATAAGGTTGGCCTGAATCACGTTTTCCATCCGAAATCCCGGTGGAGTATTCAACAGCAAGTTGAGATGACGATGAAAAAACAAAGCAAGGACAACCAGTACAATGGTCACCGTATATTGCACGAACAGGAATCCCTGACGCAAGCGTATGGATTTACGGTCATTCCCCGAACGAACCAGCGACATGCCCAACGGGAATTTCCAGCACCGAAATACCGTACACAATGATATCAGCAGCGGCAACCACACCACCAAAGCCAATGAGACCCATACGTCAAACGCCCCGACAGTAAATACCGTATCAAAGACACGATTGACAAAAGGCTGAGCAAGTTCCACCACTGTCCAAGCTAACAGCAACGACAATGCCGACAGCACCAGATTCTCCCAATACATCAATAGAAAAAGTGAACGGAAACCTGCTCCCCATACCCGATGAATCAGGTAAATCCGTAACCGCTTGCCCATCAGCACCGCATACAAATTGAGGTAATTAAGCAGACCGATAAAGAATATAAAGATACACATGGCCGACAAGACATACAACTGAGCGCGGTTGCCCGACACACACATCGTAGGAGAAGTGCGGTACAACAAACGGGACTCCCAATACACATCCTTCAACGACAGAAGGGAAAAAGTGTACATGCTGCCGTCACCCACCCGTGTAGGACGCAACGTCTTGCCTGCCTCATTCAATTTCTGAATATCCACTCCCGGTACAAAACGGATAAACTCCATGGGCATTCTCTCCCAAAGTGCTCCCGGCATTTCGGAAAGAATGGCATCCACCAACAAAAAACTTTTATTCTTCGGCGTGGCAAAAATACCGGATATGGTCACTGATTTCCCGGTAGACAAGACAAAGGTTTCTCCAATGGGATTCTGCTTGCCAAACAACTTATGTGCCAGGTGCTCACTCAGCAAAGCCATCCCAGGCTTTGAAAGGGAACTTTCTCCTTGCAAGAGCTGATAATGGAACAGTTTCAAGAAAGTCGTATCGGCCACTATCATATTTACCTGGAAACGATTATCCTTGTAACGTATCATGTCATGATCCAGCAGTGTGACCCGTGAACGTTGCATGACCAGTGAAGGGTCTACAGCCAGCGTATCGCCATTCAATGTGGAAGAGACCAATGCATCGTTCTCACCAATCTGACAACGAGACACATATACATTTTCCCGGTCCACACAATGGGTATCGACCGTCAGTTCCCGATGGATATATCGAAGTAAAATAATACAGCAGGCCAGACTGAAAGCCAGCCCCAACAGATTAATCAGGGTGTACGTCCGTGCTCGGAGCAGGAAACGTAAGGCATAGCGTAGTGTGTTCATATAAATTTATCTCTCTTTTATTATTCACTTTTCATCACTTCACTCGGATTGATGCGGGAAGCCTTGTGCACCTGCCAGAGCAACGTAGCCACGGAAATCACCGCTACTATCAGGAAGGCTGTCAGGAACAGGCCGACCGTCACCGGAGCCTTCACCACCAAATCGGCGGTATAGTAGTGGATGGCCAGCCAAGCCAGCGGTACTGCCACCACGGCTGCCAGCAACAGCATCCCCACGTAGCGGCGGAGCAACAGCACATACAGGTCTTTCAGCATGGCACCGTTCACCTTGCGGATGGCAATCTCCCGATAACGCTGGCGAATGTCGAACAAGGAAATGCCGAACAACCCCAGACAGGAAATGACGATGGCGATAAAGGCAAACGAAGTATAAAGCACTGCCAGCCGACGGTCTGCCGCATACATCTGTTTCACCTGGTCGGAAAACAAGGTATATTCAAACTCTTCGGTACCATATATTTCACGTTCCACTTTTTTCAAGTAATCCATCACCGCAGCTAGACGTCCCGGACGGAATGACAACGTATACAGGTCACCGGAAGAGCCACGTCGCACCACAAATACCATCGGATGTACCCCCGCGCTGATATGTCCGTCATAATAATCGTCGATGACCGCCACAATAGGATGCGCTTCCGGATTTTGAGCCCTCATCTTGTCATCTTCATGCATCAATGTAGCTCCTTGACAAGAATCATACCCCAACGCCTTCAGTGCCGCACGGTTCACCACATAATACTCCCTTTCCCAATCTTCTTCCTCTTCCATTGAGGGAAGCGTTCCCTCTACAAAACGCAATTCATAAAGACGGAAAAAAGAAGGATTGGCATATCGCATATACAAAAAAGCCGTACGCCCGTTATTCCCTATAAACTTCATTCCAAAATCACTGGAAATCAGCGCAAATTGATCCGCTACCCAATACTCTATATCGGGGCAAGCTTTCATCTTGGCCCCAAGTTGTTTCACTCGCTGCACACGTGCCTGTATGTCTTCCGGGCTCCGATAAGAAGCGAAATCCTTCGACTCGTGGGCCAGATGTGCCACCAAAATATTCTCCGTACGATACCCCGGGTCTGTATGCAGCAAGGTATCAAGCTGACGATTGAAATAAAAAGCCAGTACCACCAGTATCAAGGTAAGTACATACTGCAACACTAGCAATCCCATTCTCGTCCGTACCGACTGCCCGGCGGTACTCACCAGACGAATGCCGACAGAAGGTAAGATACGCGTGAAACGGAAATACGGATAAAGTGAGGCTACCAGCGGCAGGAATACAAGTAGCGCCAAGGACAAATACCCATCGAAAGCAGTATAGGGGAAATCAAACCCGAAAAAGCGGGATACAGGCACCCGGGTCAGCTCAATGCATACCCACGCAAGCAACACCGCCAAGGCGGAAAGCAGAAAGTTTTCGGTGAAGATTTGTGCAAAGACAGCTCCTCTTCCTGCTCCAAACACCCGGCGTATACCGTATTCGTGCGTGCGTTTGAGCATAAAAATCATGTAAAGGTTAATGAAGTTCAACAACCCGGTAACCAGCAGCAGCGCACAGATACCCATGAATATCTGCAACTGTCCCCAATCTCCCCATACATAAATAGATGCTTTATCCCTTATTTCCAACTTGGAAAAGTAACATTCTTTCAAAGGTACAAAATGAAAAGTGTACACCCGTGTATCCTCCGGATAGTACGGATTCAGACGTCGTGGATGTTTCCCCACCTGGTTAAGCATATTCATATCTGCTCCAGGTACAAAACGATACAAATCCAGCGGCATCTTCTCCCACCTATTGGAAGAGGTATTTGCCAGAAGCAAATCGAAATTCAGCCAGGTTTTGTTGGTAGGAAGCCCAATCACGCCTTTCACCACATATTCTTGTCCGTTGGAATAAGTAATTGTCTTTCCGACAGGGTTGTCCGAACCAAAAACCTCCCGTGCATACGATTGGGTCAGTACCACTGAAGAAGGATCAGTCAGGTTCTTTTCTCCCTGTATCAGCGGATAAGAGAACAGTTGAAAAAACGTGCTATCCGTAGCAAGGGCATCGCAACAGTAGCGGTGTCCCTCACTGACCAGAAAATCATTCTCCAACGGAACAAAACTACATTTCGTTTCTATCAGTTCTGGAGCAATCAGTACACTGTCATTCCAATAAGCTGCATAAGAGCCCCAATACGCCCCTCCCGACACATTCACTTGCACGGCATATACATTTTCCCGGTCCACACAATGGGTATCGACCGTCAGCTCCCGATGGATGTATCGGAGCAAAATAATACAGCAGGCCAGACTGAAAGCCAGCCCCAACAGATTAATCAGTGTGTACGTCCGTGCACGGAGCAGGAAACGTAAAGCATAGCGTAGTGTGTTCATATAAATTTGTTTTTCTTTTCTACTAATCTTATAACTTCTTATATTTCTTCACTTTAATCGTTTTCAGTACTTCCCTGTCAGTACTTCAGTACTCCCTTGAAAGTACTCCAGTACTTCTTAGGCAGTACTCCGGTACTTCCGGGGAAGTACTGGAAGCAGGTGGAAACATCTGGTTCATTCACTTAAACACCAGCTCTTCCGCGTCGCCAAAGTTATCATATCCTGTGGTAATCACCCAATCGCCGGGCTGCAAACCTTCGGTGATTTCGTATTGCAGGGGGTTCTGGCGCCCGATGACCACCGGAACCTTTCTCGCCTGGGTCTTGTCGGCATTGAGTTTGTAAATCCACTGACCGCCGGTCTGCGAATAGAAATTACCGCGTGGAATCACCAAAGCTTGTTCCGGTTGTCCTAACTCAATCTGTACCCGAAAGCTTTTTCCCAGACGGACGTTCTCGGGCATTTCTCCCGTAAAGACCAAGTCCACATCAAAGGTGCGGTCTTTCACCTCCGGCACCACCTTACTCACTTTCAAGGCATAACGTTTTCCCTGGTAAGTCACAGACGCCGGCAAGCCTACCGTCACCCTATCCACGTAGTATTCGCTCAGGGAAGCATGCACCTTGAACTGCGACATGACCTTCACTTCCGCCAGATTCTCTCCGGCTGCCACCTGCTGCCCTAATGTGACCTTCACAAAACTAAGCTGCCCATCCGACGGCGCACGTACCACCAGCTCTTCCATCCGCTCCAAGGAACGCTCCAGCTTCTTCTGTTCCCGTTCCCGGTCGTTGCGCAACAGTTCCCTGCGGATGACCGTCATGGCCGAATCGCTCTGCAGGCTCTGCATCTTCAGCTGGGTGGAGGCCGTCTTGTAACGGAACTCATCTTCCGACACCTCCAGCTGCGCCTTGCTACGGATGCCCATGCGGTATTCTTCCTGCTCTAAGGCAAAGCTTTTCCGTATCTTGTTCAGCTCGTAAGCAGCCTCCAGTGTCTGCTGTTTCAGGGTCAGACTTTTCTGTTCCATCTCAAGGGATTTCTCCTGATAAGAGATGCGCTGCTTTTCCCATTCATCCCGCTGGTCGTCTATCTCACGCAACAGGTTGGGATTGGTCAAGACCAAAATGGTGTCTCCCTGCTGCAGCAAACTGCCCTCCTCGGCCACGATACGCTCTACATTACCCGACTCGCGGGCATTGACCATCAAGGTCAGGATGGGATGCACCACTCCTTCCACATCCACGTATTCACGGAAAGGGGCCTGCTTCACCTCGGCCAGTTGCACGGAGTCTGCATCAATGCGTAAGCGCTGCGGACCGGAGGCCAGTACAATCACATAAATCAGTCCGGCCAGCAGAAGTACGCCGCCTGCCAGATAAAAACGATAGCGCACGTACCAGGGTTTCTTTTTCAATTGTATATCCATAATCGGTTTGTGTTATATTTCAGGTAAAGTTTCAGTCAGCGGACAATTCCGGTAAAAATCATATTGCGTCAGGCTGCGGAGTCCGTAATACAGCATCCAGTAGGTTTTCAGGGCCTCGATATAATTGCGCCGGGAGGTGTCTTTCTCGGTGGTGGCTGCATTCAAATCGAGCACCGACGATTTGCCCATCAGGTAAAGGCGGAGGGCCACTTCATACCGCCGACGGGCTGTTTCATCGGTACGGGAAGCGACTTCCACCTGCCGCGCCTGAAGATTGAACTGCCGCACCATCTGCCGCACGTTCAGTTCAAAGTCGTTCATGCCCTGCTCCACCTGCGTCTTGACCAGTTCAATGTTCGATTTGGCCACACGTACCTTTCCTTTTCCTCTTCCCCAGTCCAATATCGGAATCACTACCGACAGGCTCACGTATTGCTGGTCGAGGGGATTACGATAAGAATCCCGAAGCCGGTCGGCCGTCTGCGAAAGCCCGAACTGGAGATACAAATCTGCCTTCAATCCCCGGCTCGCACGGGCGGAAGCCAACTGGCTGCGGCTTTCCAACTGCCTCCGCCGGTAGGTCTCGATTTCCGGACTGTGCAGATGAGCCTGTTCCAGCGCCTTGTCCAAAGGCACTTCAAAAGCCGGCACACTGTCGTGCGGAATCACCTCTATCTCTTCTTCCTCCCGGATACCCAAGAAAGAACGGAAGGTAAGCATCGCGTCTTCCACACTGATACGGGCTTTCATCAGGTTGGTCTCCTCGGTCAATTTGTTCACCTCCAGCTGCAACATCTCGTTCTCCGTAATGTTGCCGATGCGATACCGTCCGCGGGCATAGCGATACAAGGTATCGGCAGACGCATAGTTGGCACGGGCAATCTCCATATCGGACTGGGCAGCGGCTAATGCGAAAAACAGTTCACAGGTTTTCGAAGCAATCAGCTCCAACGTCTCGCTATATGTTTTCTTGGCTTCCTGAAAACGGACCGGTTCAATGCGGCGGTTCCACTTCAAGGAATTATAGCCAAAGAGAGACTGCTGGTAACCTATCGTGAAGGGCTGGGTGTTATAGGCTGTACTTTTCTCACCCAGTTCATCCATACGCTGGGCAGCCGTCTGCATGAAAAAGTTACCTCCTGTAAACCACACGTTCTGGCTGACGGAAAGGGTCAGGTCGGTAGCCAACTGGTTCTGGCGGAGAAACAGTTCCGTACCATCAGGCTGGGTTACTTTGTTAATCTGCCGGT
This sequence comes from Bacteroidaceae bacterium, assembly GCA_902362595.1. Classification (GTDB taxonomy): domain Bacteria; phylum Bacteroidota; class Bacteroidia; order Bacteroidales; family Bacteroidaceae; genus Phocaeicola; species Phocaeicola fibrisolvens. The sequence goes on from CABIXF010000003.1 coordinate 167,078, forward strand.
TCAGATAAGGAGATGCCGACAAACTCACCTCAGGCAGATAGTCTGCCCGAAACGAACGGTAACTCCAGTACGCCGCCCGATAAGTATGCCGGGCAGCTTCGGCCTCCGGAGAACTGGCCTGTGCCATCCGGATGGCCTCTTGCAGTGTCAGCTTCTCGCCCCACACGGTTTGTCCACAGAAAAGCAGACAAGCCATAAGTAATCCTATTTTGTGTTCCATCTTCATACGCATAGTAATCTGCTTTTTTAGTTCCAAAAACCGTGCCATTCGGATAACACGTTGATTATGCATAAGATAGGAAGAATGGACAAATTTATTTCATGTGCGCATTCGCACAAAAAGCGTGCGAAAGTGCACATACAGCACAAGCAAAAAAGCATTATCTTTGCGAAAGACACCTTGATATTGTATGGAAGAAAAAGGAAAAATACTCATCATTGACGACAACGAAGACGTGCTCTTCGCGTTAAACCTGCTCTTGGAGCCTTATATGGAACAAATACGGGTCACTACGCAACCTTCCCGGATTACCCATTTCATGACGACTTTCCACCCCGACGTGATTCTGCTCGACATGAATTTCCAGCGGGATGCCATCAGCGGGCAGGAAGGACTGGATTACCTAAGACAGATTCTTCACCTCGACCCGCAGGCGGTAGTGGTGTTCATGACGGCGTATGCGGATACCGATAAGGCGGTACAGGCCATCAAAGCCGGAGCTACCGACTTTATTTCCAAGCCGTGGGAGAAAGAGAAATTGCTGGCCACCCTGTCGTCCGCGGTAAAGCTGAGCCGTTCCCGTCAGGAAGTCGGACGGTTGCAGAATGAAGTGCAGGCGTTGAAAGGAGACGACACGCTTCCGGAACTGATTGGCGACTCTCCGGCCATGCAAAAAGTGAAAGAAACCATCTACAAGCTCTCCGATACGGATGCCAACCTGCTGATACTGGGAGAAAACGGTACGGGAAAAGACTTGGCGGCACGCATGCTGCGCTTCTTCTCACCCCGACGGGAGCAGGTGTTCATTCCGATTGACTTGGGAAGCATCCCGGAACAGCTGTTCGAAAGTGAATTGTTCGGGTACGAAAAGGGGGCTTTCACGGATGCCCGGAAAGCGAAACCGGGCCGAATGGAAACGGCTTCGGGGGGTACATTATTTCTGGATGAAATCGGCAACCTGTCCCTGCCCATGCAGGCCAAGTTGCTGACGGCCATCGAAAAGCAGTGCATCACCCGCCTGGGGGCAGTGAGTCCGATACACATCGATGTCCGCTTGATTTGTGCCACCAACGCCAACCTGCACCAGCTGGTGGCGGAAGGGAAATTCCGACAAGACTTGCTCTACCGCATCAATACCGTGGAACTGCACATCCCTCCCCTCCGGGAACGCGGAGAGGACATCCTGTTACTGGCCATGCATTTCTTAAGTCAGTACAACCGGAAATACCGCAAGGAAATCAAGGGACTGACGCGTGAAGCGAAAAACAAACTTTTGAAATATGAATGGCCGGGCAATGTGCGCGAATTGCAGCACACCGTGGAACGGGCCGTCATCTTGAGTGAAAACGGACTTCTGAAACCGGATGACTTCCTGTTTCCGCAGGGAAATACGCCTCGTCCGCAAGCGCTGGCGGAAGAACTGAATCTGGAGAAACTGGAAAAGAATGCGATTGAACGGGCCTTGAAAATAAGTGCAGGAAACATGAGCAAGGCCGCCGAACTGTTGGGAATTACGCGTTTTGCACTGTATCGGAAACTGGAAAAATGGGGCTTATGAAAACGTATGGACACCACCTCATATTGCACATTGTGGGCTTAGTTCTCTGCATCACCGCAGGCGTACTGGCCATCCAGCATGAACTTTTGTTCTGCAGCATTATCTGTGGACTGCTGCTGGTGGGCATCTGCTATCACTTATACCGCATCCAGATGCGTCAGACCGAAACCATGGGTCGCCTTGTGGAATGTATGAAGCAGAATGACCTGGGGCAACGGGTCTGTGCGCCTTTTGCCGACCCACAGATGCAGAAACTGGCCGACGACCTTTCGCTGGCGCTGAAGAATCTCCGCACCTGCATATTGGATGAGGAGGTGAAACACCAATACTATGAAATGCTGTTGAACAAGGTGGACACGGCCGTTCTTGTAGCCGACCGGGACAACCGGATAGAATGGATGAACAAGGCGGCCCGCGAACTGTGGGGACATTGTGCCCTTCTGCCGGAAGAAATCAGTACCGCCATCCAGGAGAATCGGCAAGTAGCCCACCTGCAAAAGGGGAATGCCACTTTCGACCTCTCCCTATCCGTCACACACATCCAACTGCAAGGACGAACCTGCCGATTAATCAGCCTGAAAAATATTCACGGGGCCTTGGAATACAAAGAAATGGAAGCCTGGCAGAAACTGATACGGGTGCTGACGCATGAAATCATGAATTCCATCACTCCGATTATTTCCCTGGCAGACACCTTGAACGAACGGAGTCAGGAACACCCCGACGATGCCCGTACACGCACCTACGTGCAGCAAGGATTGCAAGTCATCTACCGCCGGGGAAAGGGATTGCCGGAGTTTGTGGAGAATTACCGGAAGCTGACCCGCATTTCCGCCCCCGTCAAGGTGGAAATTCCCCTGGAACAATTCTTTACCGACTTGCAACGCCTTTATCCGGAACCGGAATTTCATTTTGAATATCCGTCTTCTCACCTTAAATGGCTGGCCGACCGCACACAGATGGAACAGGTGTTCATCAACCTGCTGAAGAACGCCCGCGAGGCTTGTGCCCATCGTCCGCATCCGGATATCCGTGTCCGCGTGGAAGCTCATGCGCAGGAGCTGGTCTTCGAAATCCGTGACAACGGGGAAGGCATGCTGCCGGAGGTGACAGAGCGTATCTTTGTTCCTTTCTTCACCACCAAAAGCAACGGTTCGGGCATCGGACTCACCCTTTGCAAACAGATTGTCAGCCTGCACGGAGGACAAATCAGTGTACAAAGCACGGCGGGGAAAGGAAGCTGTTTCCACCTCTCTTTCCCCGCCGTATAATCAAGTTTTACAAAGACTCATTTCATAACCCATTGCAGGCAGACCGGTTTATCGGTGTGGATGGTCTTTCCTGTATCCTGCAAGAGACCGGTTTCTGCATCACGGGCAAATACCTGAATCTCGTTGGTATCCCGACAAGCTACCAGCAAGTACTTGCCATTGGGCGTAATCGTGAAGTTACGGGGATGAATACCCGTCAGCTGATAACCGACCTTCGTCAGGGTTCCGTCGGCAGGAGACACCTTGAAAATGGCCACTCCATCCGCCTTCAGACGGTTGGAAGCATACAAAAACTTCCCGTCGGGTGAAAGATGGATATCGGCACTTCCCTTCGCGCCTACCGTATCTGCCTTGATGACCTGCTGCTGCATTAAGGTCTTTCCATCGTATGAAAATACCACGACTTCTCCTGAAAGTTCTGTCAACAGATAGGCATGTTTCCCTTGCTTGTCGAAACAAGCGTGACGCGGCCCAGAACCCGGTGCCAGTTCAATGTCAAAAGCGGCAGCCTCATCCAGCAAATCAGTTCCCTGTGTACCGGAAGCCTGTTTCACCGGAAACGCGTGGATACGGTCGGTACCTAAATCATTCGCTAAAAGAAGTTTGCCGTCGGGCGTGAAATATACGCAATGCAAGTGAGGCTGGTCCTGACGTTCCTTATCGGCTCCTTTTCCCTGAAAAGCAATGGCATGCCCCTCTCCCAGACTTCCATTTGCCAGACGGGGAAAGACAGTGATATTGGCTCCCATGTAATTGGCCGTCAGCACGAATTTCCCGTCCGGACTCACTGTGATGTAACACGGTGACGCTCCTTCGGTCGACTGGCTGTTCACCAGCGACAGACTGGCGGTCAAGGAATCCAAGGCCAAGGCGTTGGCCGTAAAACCTTTCTCGGTTTCTCCCACGGCATACACGTGTGTACCGTCCTGATCTGGTACCAGGTAAGAAGGATTCTCAATTCCCGACAAGGCACTGGCCTGTACAGCATCGCCTGTCTCCTGATTGAAGCGATATACTTTCACCCCTTCCTGGTCGGCTTTTGCATAACTGCCCACCAGCATCAGCAACGTGTCTGCCTCATGGGTCACACTTGTTTTCTGCTCACTCTTTCCGGCGCAGGCTCCCATCAGGATACCGCCCACACACAACGACATTAAAATCTGTTTCATCTTAGATTTACGGTTATTTTAATAAAGAATTCAAATACTGTCCCTTCTTCTGCGTCAGCTTGCCATAACATACTGCATGCTTCGGACAATGGTGGTAACAAGCCTGACACATCGCACAACGGCTGCCCCACTGTGGACGTCCTTCTACCATACGGATATTCTCCAACGGACAACTTTTGGCACAGAGTCCGCAACCAATACATGCTTCCGATGCATAAAACTTTTTCGGACGAATCATGAAACGGTTGAACATCGGACGCACCACATACGTCTTCAGCCAAGGCACACTTCCTTCATGGCAATCCAATCCCTCTTCCCGTCGAGTAATCCTCCGGCTGAGATCTTCCACTCTGCTGGGAGCCTGCTTCAACTTACGAGCCGCCAGTTCCGGTTCATCCACATCAAATCCCGACATACAAACGTATGTGTTGGGCATCATCACCGAAAAGCCAGCCTTGCAACGCCATCCCCGCCGAGCCGCAGCCCGCGCAAACACCTGTGCCGTCTTTCCCGTATCATCGCCACAGGTACAGACAAAATACAGGTAATCAGGCACTCCCTTCCATTCCAACTTGGCCAGTGCTTCCAATACCACCGGAGGAGGCCCCCACGAATAAACCGGAAACACAAAACCCAGCATTCCATCTGCAGACTGCGGAAAGTCCGGTTTTCCGTTCAGTAAATCCGTCAATTTATATACAGAATCCTGCAAATGTTCTCCCAACTTCCGGGCCACCCATTCCGAATTTCCCGTTCCAGAAAAATAAAAAATCATACGAATCCTATTACGTTCAACGTTCACATACAAATAAGGCGAAGAACCTTGACACTGATACATCCAAGATTCTTCGCCTTAGAAAAAGAAGAAGCCGTACCCGAGGCGTGACGAAACTCCGAATGACAGGTTTTGAGTGCCCCCCTTCCTTTGTAATCCACCGGCATAAATGCTACCCGAAGGCGTGGCCCGCCATTGGAAGAAGACGCTTGTCTCGGTATTTCTTATAATTTGATGAGTTTCCCGATTCTGCAAGTACGGCTTCAATTTTGTATGACAAATATACGACAATAATTTGAATCTGCAAAGAGATTGCATAAAAAAAGGATGCCATTTTATGTGGCATCCTTTATACGTTGTCTCCGTTTCCGGAAGAGAATTAAGCAGCTTTTGCTTTAGCAACTACAGCCTTGAAAGCTTCCGGATGGTTCATGGCTAAGTCAGCCAACACCTTACGGTTGATTTCAATACCTGCTTTGTGCAATGCACCCATCAACTTAGAGTAAGACATACCTTCCAGACGAGCAGCTGCGTTGATACGCTGAATCCACAATGCGCGGAAGTTACGTTTTTTGTTCTTACGGTCGCGATATGCATAAGTCAGACCTTTTTCCCAAGTATTCTTAGCAACGGTCCAAACGTTCTTTCTTGCACCAAAATAACCTCTGGTTAAACCTAAAATTTTCTTTCTTTTTGCTCTAGAAGCAACGTGATTTACTGATCTTGGCATAGTTTTTTAATTCTTTTTGAATGATAGCGCCGATATTTTACAACCGGACTTGAGGCTAATGCATTCGGTTAATAATTTAAATGATACGTGTACGCTCTCGTGAAGATTAACGCATGCACAGAAGTTCCTTTACCTGATTCAAGTTAGCATTGTCTACTAAGCCCATGTGGCAAAGGTTTCTTTTCTGCTTTTTAGTCTTCTTAGTCAGAATGTGACTGTGAAAAGCGTGCTTTCTTTTGATTTTACCTGTTCCGGTAAGAGTGAATCTTTTTTTAGCACCGGAGTTAGTCTTGATCTTTGGCATCTTGTTAAATTTTTAATTATTATTATTCAACGTGGCAACGCACTATACCGGCGCGTTACGCACTTTTTTTCATTCTTTCGGTTCAACCGGTTTAGCAGCTTCAGGTTTGGCTGCTTTCTTCGGAGCTCCTGCCTTCTTCGGAGACAACGATATCGTCATTCTCTTTCCTTCGAGCAACGGCATCTGTTCTACCTTTGCATAGTCTTCCAAGTCGTTGGCAAAACGGAGCAACAGCACTTCGCCCTGTTCCTTGAACAAGATGGAACGTCCTTTGAAAAACACGTAAGCCTTCACCTTGTCTCCATCCTGCAAGAAGCCGATGGCATGCTTCAACTTGAAATTATAATCATGTTCATCGGTCTGAGGTCCGAAACGGATTTCCTTCACGTTCACCTTTACCTGTTTTGCCTTCTGTTCCTTTGCACGTTTTTTCAACTGGTAAAGGAACTTAGAATAATCTATAATTCTACAAACTGGAGGAACGGCATTCGGTGAAATTTCGACCAAGTCGGCTTCATGTTCTTCCGCAAGTTTCAAAGCCTGCGCAATCGGATATACAGCCGATTCAATATCATCTCCCACAATACGTACTTCTTTGGCGCGAATCTGTTCGTTGATTCGATGTTGCCCTTTTAACGTGTCATTTTTCATTAAAAATAGTGTCTTCCTTGTTTGTTTCTTGAATTATAAATTAATATTGAAAAATCCGTTTGCAGTCCCTTGTTTTTGATAGGGGCTGCAAACGGCTGCAAATTTACCATTTATTTATCATATTATGAACTTCTTCTGCAATATTTTTTGCAAAATCTTCGATTTTCATGGTTCCTTTGTCTCCTTCACCCTGCTTACGTACGGCTACTTCACCGTTTTCGGCTTCTTTTTCACCCACAACCAGCATGTAAGGAATACGTTTCATTTCATTGTCGCGAATCTTACGGCCAATCTTTTCGTTACGGTCATCCACAATGGCACGGATGTCGTATTTCTTCAAATCCTGACGAACCTTATCGGCATAGTCGTTGAATTTTTCAGAGATAGGCAGGATAGCCACCTGATCCGGAGTCAACCACAACGGGAACTTACCGGCTGTATGTTCAATCAATACGGCCACAAAACGTTCCATTGAACCGAACGGTGCACGGTGAATCATTACCGGACGATGTTTCTGGTTATCAGAACCCATGTATTCCAGTTGGAAGCGTTCCGGCAGGTTGTAGTCTACCTGGATAGTACCCAACTGCCAGCGACGGCCGATGGCATCCTTCACCATGAAGTCCAGTTTCGGACCGTAGAATGCAGCTTCACCGTATTCTACTTTGGCTTTCAGTCCTTTTTCTTCGCAAGCTTCTACGATGGCACGTTCAGCCTTTTCCCAGTTCTCATCGCTACCGATATACTTTTCACGGTTCACTTTGTCACGCAGAGAAATCTGTGCTTCAAAGTTTTCCAGTCCCATGGAAGTGAACACGATAGAAATGATATCCATCACACGGAGGAATTCATCCTTCACCTGATCCGGACGGCAGAAGATGTGTGCATCATCCTGCGTAAAGCTACGTACACGAGTCAATCCATGCAATTCACCACTCTGTTCGTAACGGCAAACCGTACCAAATTCTGCGATACGCAACGGCAGATCACGATAAGAACGCGGAGAGTTCTTGTAAATCATACAGTGATGCGGGCAGTTCATCGGTTTCAGGAAGTACTCTTCGCCTTCTTCCGGAGTGTGGATAGGCTGGAAAGAATCCTTACCATATTTCGCATAGTGTCCGGAAGTGACATACAACAGTTTGTTGCCAATCGGCGGACACATTACTTCCTGATAGTCATAACGTGACTGGATGCGACGCAAGAAATCCTGCAGGCGGATACGCAGTGCAGTACCTTTCGGCAACCACATCGGAAGTCCCTTACCTACCGTATCCGAAAACATGAACAAATCCATTTCCTTACCAATCTTACGGTGGTCACGTTTTTTGGCTTCTTCCAGCATCACCAGGTATTCATCCAACATTTTCTTCTTCGGGAAAGTAATACCATAGATACGGGTCATCTGCTTGCGGTCTTCCTGTCCTCTCCAGTAGGCACCGGCTACCGACAACAGCTTGATGGCCTTGATCGGAGCCGTAGAAAGCAAGTGCGGGCCACGACACAAGTCTGTAAACGCACCCTGCGTATAAGTAGTGATGTGACCGTCTTCCAGTTCGGAAATCAGTTCACACTTGTAAGTTTCTCCTCTTTCACCAAACATCTTCAGCGCATCATCCTTCGAGATGTTCTGGCGAACAAGTTCTTCTTTCTTGGCAGCCAGTTCAGCCATTTTCTTTTCAATGGCAGGCAGGTCGCCTTCCTTGATGACAGCTTCACCCGGATCTACGTCATAATAGAATCCGTTTTCAATGGCCGGACCGATACCGAACTGAATGCCCGGATACAATTCCTGCAGCGCTTCAGCCAGCAAGTGTGCACTTGTGTGCCAGAAGGCATGCTTGCCTTCTTCGTCATCCCATTTATAAAGAACGAAGTTTGCATCTTCGTTGATAGGGCGATTCAAATCTACAGTTTCGCCGTTTACTCCACATGCCAGCACATCCTGTGCCAGACGGGAACTGATGCTTTCTGCAATCTGCAGACCCGTAACTCCTTCGTTGTATTCACGAACAGAGCCATCAGGAAAAGTTATCTTAACCATAGTCTTTATAGTGTTAATCTGTTATTGAGACGCAAAAATATAAACTTTTTAATTAAAGAAGAAAATTGCATTCATTTATTTCTCCTCCACTGTGGTAAATCGCTTGATAATGTTGTACGCAGAGAAAATTCCCAACTCGCCAGCCTTACTCAAGTCCTGGATACCCTGCCGGTTATTACCTAGGAAGATATTCGTCAGCCCGCGGTTGAAATACGCATCCGCGAAACGTGGATCCAGCTCAATGGCCTTGTTGTAATCCACCAGTGCAGCCCGGTAGTCTTTCATCACGGCCAGAATATTTCCTCTGTTATAATATGCATACACAAAGTCGGGAGCCAGCTCAATCACACGGTCCAAGTCCTCACGTACCTTGTTATAGTCATACGAACGCACCTGCAAGTCCTTGTTGTTATCCACTGTTTCCACTTCATACTTCCGGTCGCGCTTGCGGTATTCCAACTGCTTGTAGTAAATCAGCGCACGACTGAAATAGGCCGGGAAGAAAGTAGAATCACAACGGATGGCATCATCCAAGTCCTTCAATGCATTGTCGAAATCCTGTACCAAATAGAAATCAAGCGCACGCGCATAGTAATGCAACGCATCATTCGGTTCCTTCACAATGGCAGCCGTCTGTTCATCGATGGATGCGAAATGCTGTTTCACCTGCTCTTCCGAGAGCGAAGCCTCGTTGTTCGTAATCAGCAGACGATGAGGAAGAGCCCCACGGGCATTCATGTCATCAATTTCTTTATAATAGTTGATCTGCCGCTTCACTTCTTCCGGACGCTCGTAATAGCTCAACGCAAACATCGGCTGTGGCAAAATAGTTACATTCTTGTCCTGTACCCTGCCCCGATAGTCCGTCTTGTAACGGTCGTCCTCCGAATCGTTGTCGGCCACTACAATCTTACGGTAGTTCTCCACGTTCTTGTCCGATTTCTTACGCGTCTTGTCCGCCGAAGCCGTCTGCTTCTTCGTTCCGTTCTGCGATTCAATCTGCGCTTTCAGCACTTTGAACTCATCGGCATCCGCCCCTTTCAAGTCGCCCACTTTCCGTCTGGCCTGCGCACGATACTGATAGCCGGCCAGGAAGTTCGGATATTCCTTCAGCACCGCCGAATAATCTTCGATAGCCCCCGGATAATCCCCTGTACGGTCACGCAACAATCCTCGGTTGAACCGGGCCATCAGATTGTCGGGTTCCATCTTGAGCACGAAGTCGAAGTCCTCGATGGCACGATTGTCATCTCCCACCTGCGCACGCAACAGACCACGGTTGTAGTGACCGATGAAATTGTTCCGGTCCACATCCAATGCCAAATCATAGTCCGACATGGCCCCGCGCAAATTGTTCTGGTGATAACGTGCCAGCGCGCGATTGATATACACGCCCGCATTGCGCACCGAAAGACGGATGGCCTCCGTCAGATCCGCTTCCGCATCCTTGTACTTTCCACGCTGCAGGAACAGCATACCTCTTGACGACCATGTGTCCGGATTATAACGGTCCATTTCAATCGCCTTGTCGGCATCCGTCATGGCCTGCAACGTATCCTTCTGCTTCAATGACACCTCCGTACGCATCAGATACGCATCCGTATAGCGTGGAGAGATACGAATCAGCGTATCCAAGTCGGCCCGTGCCTGTGCATACTCTTCCTCATGCATCCGGCAAAGCGCCAGGTTGTGCCACAGGCTGATATTTTCCGGATCCATTTCCAAGGCTTTCCGGTAATCCTGGATGGCCCCTTGATAATTCTGCTGCCGGATACGCGAGATACCCCGCACCTGATACGCATTGACTACGAACGGATTGCGTTGCAACGCTTCCGAACAGTCGGCTTCTGCTCCCTGATAATCGTCCAAGTTCATCTTGGCCAGTCCGCGATAAAAATACGGTTCAGCCAAATACGGCTTCACTCCGATTACCTGATTAAAGTACTGGATAGAGAGGACATAATCCTCGAAATAAAGTGCATTTTTCCCGATGGTCATCACCCTGTCCGTATTAATCTGACACAGGGCAGCCACCGGGAAAAACATACCTATATATAATATGTATAGGAATCTTCTGATCATCTGACTGTTTTCACTTTATAAGAGCAACGAGCCTTGCCATTTACCATGCCATTCAGTTTGCCACGAATCATCTGCTTGCGCAAAGCCGACAGATGGTCGATGAACATGGTCCCTTCCAAGTGGTCAAACTCATGCTGCATCACGCGTGCCAGATAACCCTCCACCCACTCGTCGTGCGGCTGCATGTTTTCGTCGAGGTAAGTGACATGAATCTTGTCCGGACGCTTCACACTTTCATGGATGCCCGGCAAACTCAGACAGCCTTCCTCCATAGATACCATCTCTCCGCCTGTTTCCAGAATGTGAGGATTGATATAGGCACGTTTGAAATCCTTGAACTCCGGCATGTCGTCCGACAACACGTCCAAGTCAATCACTACCACCCGGATAGGAAGTCCCACCTGCGGAGCAGCCAGTCCCACGCCGTCTGCACGGTCCATCGTTTCAAACATATTTGTAATCAGCTCTTTCAAGCCTGGATAATCCGGCGTAATATCTTCGGCCTCCTGACGCAACACAGGCTGGCCATACACATAAATCGGTAAAATCATATTCTGTTTTATTAAGTTTTTGAGTTACATTCTTCTTGATTCCAAATACGACTGCAGAATGATGGTCGCACTGATTTCATCCACCAGCGCCTTGTTCTGGCGGGCCTTCTTCTTCAGGCCTCCGTCCAGCATGGCCTGATGCGCCAGCACGGAAGTAAACCGTTCGTCCACCAGCTCCACCGGTACCTCCGGCAGTTTTTTCTTCAGCTGGGCAAGGAAAGGCTTGATGTACTTCATGTTTTCCGAATCCTCGTTGTTCAGCTGCTTGGGATGCCCCACAATGATACGCTCCACCTTTTCCTGGGCCACATACTTCAGCAGGTAGTCCATCAATTCGTGCGTCGGCACCGTAGTCAGCCCGTTCGCAATAATCTGCATCGGGTCGGTCACCGCGATTCCCGTGCGCTTTCTGCCATAATCAATTGCCAAAATTCTGCTCATACGCCGACAAAAGTACAAATTTATTCCTTACCTCTTCATATATAATACTTAAAAAAACATACCGCCCTTCCCTACCGTGCAAACTGAAACTCTCTGTTTCAAATAAAATCAGAGGCACACATCGGATTTAGGAAAAATATGCGTACCTTTGCACGCATAGAATACATATTTTACATCACACAATATGCAGGAAAAAATCATTATTCTTGACTTCGGTTCACAAACCACGCAGCTCATCGGCCGCCGTGTGCGCGAGCTGAACATGTATTGCGAAATTGTTCCTTACAACAAGTTTCCGCACGACGACCCGTCGGTTATCGGCGTAATCTTGTCGGGAAGCCCTTTCTCCGTGTACGACGAAAAGGCTTTTAAAGTAGACTTAACCCACATCCGCGGGAAGTATCCTATCCTGGGCATCTGCTACGGTGCACAGTTCATGGCCTACACCTACGGAGGTAAGGTAGAACCAGCCAACACCCGTGAATATGGACGTGCCCACCTGGCTACCTTCAACCACGAAAGCCCGCTGCTGAAAGGCATCCGCGAACATTCTCAGGTATGGATGAGCCACGGCGACACCATCACTGCCATTCCCGACGATTTCGAGATTATCGCTTCAACCGACAAAGTGGCTATCGCTGCTTATCAGGCAAAGAATGAAAAACTCTGGGGCGTACAATTCCACCCGGAAGTGTTCCACACAGAAGACGGTACCCAACTGCTGAAGAACTTCGTGGTAGACATCTGCGGAGGGAAGCAGGACTGGAGCGCAGCCTCTTTCATCGAGACCACAGTGGCCAGCTTGAAAGAACAGCTCGGCAACGACAAGGTGGTGCTGGGACTGAGCGGCGGTGTAGACTCTTCGGTGGCAGCCGTATTGCTGAACAAGGCTATCGGCAAGAACCTGACCTGTATCTTCGTAGACCATGGGATGCTGCGCAAGAACGAATTCAAGAACGTATTGCACGACTATGAATGTCTCGGACTGAACGTCATCGGCGTGGATGCCAGCGAGAAATTCTTCTCTGAACTGGCCGGAGTGACCGAACCGGAACGCAAACGTAAAATCATCGGAAAAGGTTTCATCGACGTATTCGATGAAGAAGCCCACAAGATTCACGACGTGAAATGGCTGGCACAGGGTACCATCTACCCCGACTGCATTGAGTCATTGTCTATCACCGGAACCGTCATCAAGAGTCATCACAACGTAGGCGGTCTGCCCGAAAAGATGAACCTGAAACTTTGCGAACCTCTGCGTCTCCTGTTCAAGGACGAAGTTCGCCGCGTAGGTCGCGAGCTGGGTATGCCGGAACATCTGATTACCCGTCATCCGTTCCCGGGTCCGGGTCTGGCCGTACGTATCCTGGGCGACATCACCCGTGAGAAAGTACGTATCCTGCAGGATGCCGACGATATCTTCATCCAGGGCTTGCGCGACTGGAAGGTGAAAGATGAAAACGGAAACGAAACTGCCCTGTACCATCAGGTATGGCAGGCCGGAGTCATCCTGTTGCCGGTACAGAGTGTCGGAGTAATGGGTGACGAACGTACCTACGAACGTGCAGTAGCCTTGCGTGCGGTTACCAGTACCGATGCCATGACAGCCGACTGGGCTCACCTGCCATACGAATTCCTGGCAAAGGTTTCCAACGATATCATCAACAAAGTAAAAGGCGTGAACCGCGTTTGCTACGATATCTCTTCCAAACCGCCAGCCACCATCGAATGGGAATAATCCAATTCCTTTCTTGATATAAAAAACAGCCTCAGCTTTTTCAAGCCGAGGCTGTTTTTTTATGCTTTCGCCACCTTTTTCCGTATCGTCATCCAGTAGACCGTCAGCACCAGCAGGCCGGTGACTACCCATGATACCGGATACACAATCATCAGCACATCGTATCCCCTCCATATCGGCGACACCACGTAGACCCACACCATTCGGAGCAGACAGGTACCGAAAACCGTCAGCAAGGCCGGGGTGAGCGACTTGCCCATACCCCGCAACGAAGAACCTGCAATCTCATAGCTGCTGGCAATGAACTGCAAAGCCAGCACCAGGTGCATGCGAAGCGTCCCGAAATGATGCACCATCGGCACACTAGAAAAGAATCCCAGGAAGAAATCACTCTGCCAGGCAAAAAGCCAGTTGAATGCCGCACAGAAAGCTACGCTCGACCCCATGCAAATCCAGAATACCCGGTGCACACGGTCCATTCTTCCGGCCCCATAGTTCTGCGCAATGAAACTGATAGCGGCTCCGTTGAATCCCTGGATGATAAAATAACAATAGTATTCAAAATTGACGGCTGCTGCCGAACCGGCAATCGCATCGGCCCCGTAACTGTTGATGGACGACTGCACCACCACATTGGAAATGGAAAAAATCATCCCCTGCAAGCCCGCCGGAACACCGATACGCAGCATACGGTTCAGTTCCGTGGAATAAATCTTCATCTTGCTGAAATGCAGCCGGAAAGGTTCTTTCTCCCTACACAGCAGCCGGATAATCAGCGCCGCACTCACCGCATTAGAGATTCCCGTCGCCACAGCCACACCTGCCACTCCCATGTGGAAGCAAAGCACGAACAGCAGATTGAGCAACGTATTGACCACCCCGGCAATGACCAGAATATACAGCGGACGACGCGTATCGCCCATGCTTCGCAGAATCGCCGCCCCGAAGTTGAATGCCATGATGAAAGGCATCCCCAAGAAATAGATACGCAGATAGGTCACGGCCTGGTCCAGCACATTCGGAGGGGTTCCCATCCATGTCAGAATCGGCTTGGCTGCCACCTGTCCCAACAACAACAGAAAAATTCCGCTCAGCAGGGCCACCAGCTCCACCGTATTGATGGCGTGGCGTATACTCCGGTCGTCCCGCTGACCGATATGGTTGGAGATAATGGCACAGGCTCCCATGGAGATACCCATGAACAGGTTGATGAGCAACCCGATGACAGGCGCGTTACTTCCCACGGCTGCCAGGGCTTCACTTCCCACAAAGTGTCCTACCACGGCCACATCGACCGAATTAAAAAGTTCCTGTAACAAACTACTGGCTGCCAGCGGAAGGGCAAACACCAGAATTTTCTTAAACAACGGCCCGTTGAGCATGTCAATCTCGTTGCTTCGGCTCCGTTTCTTATCCACACTGTTATCCATCTTTTTTACCTTCTTCAAAAATGCGCGGCAAAGTTACTGCAAATTTGGGAAAGATGGGATATTGAATAAATAGAAACTACATTAAGTTATCAATAAATTAATTCTCTACCAACTATTACTTCAACAACAATAGAATCTCTTTGTAAACCCTTAATCGTAACTATTACTCCGTAAAAACGAGAAACATTAGAATAAACTTAACGCTATAAATAACACGTATTTATCAAAAACAACAAGAATTTTGTATCTTTGTGGCGTACTATTATGCTCTTTCGTATAACACCGAATTTTAAATAGTCAAGGGACAAAAGAAAGGAGGTGTTATTTATGAGAGTAAAATGTACATGTCCCTTGAAACCTGTTTCTGTAACTGACTATTACCGTATGAGATATGGACGTATCGAGTATGTTCATTCTCATTGTCGTAGATGGCCCAGAAGATAAGGCTACTAGGGACCATAAGGCTGCTATTTTTTAGCAGCCTTATGTCTTTCTATAAAAATACGCATTTCCTGTATTGAACTATTGAGTTCTTCTTGTGTAAAAGGCTTATTTAAAGTATTCTCAGGATGGTGTATTTGATGTCTAATGATTTCAGTTTTAATCAATTGTTCGATTTTTGTACCGTTTTTAATTATTTTTACATAGGGTATTTGGGGCTTTCCAGTTTCAAAATCACGTTTCCACCCTTCTGATTCAATATAACTATATAATTCATTATGATATTCTATACTACTATCACCAAATGCAGTATATGCTATTTCATTTAATGAAGGATATGGTAATTGCGACTCATTAATCCGTTCAATCTTTTTCCCTTGTTCAGCATCTTTCACTAATCTTACTTCATCAAAAGTGAGCTGTTTTAAAATTAATGAGCTATGAGTTGTTATTATAACCTGTATATTGTCCTTTTTAGACAATTCTTTTAATGCATGTATAAGAAGATTTTGATGATATGCATGTTGCGCTGTTTCAGGTTCTTCTATGGCATATATAATTCCAGGTGACTTAGCTTTTTCTTGTTTTCTTTCGGCTTCAGCCCTGAAAAAATTTATGAGAATAAGTCTTTTAACCCCACTTCCACGTTTATTTATAGGAATGTCATCATCTCCAGTTATTGATACTGACTTAAATACATCCACCCATTTTAAGTCGTCAATTGTAGGTAAAGTAGGATGTAATGTATTTGCCAATGTAGGATTCATTTCATTAATTTTCTCAACGGTACGATTTGAAACAAGTTGAAGTTGTTCAATAACTGCATTGTAAATCTCCTGACATTTTAATTTTATATCAGAAGATGCCATTATTATTTTAACCGCTTCTTTCAATGGGTCTTGAACCTCTTTATCTTTATCTCCATTACTTCTGTCGGCCTGAAATAAAGTATAAACCGGCATCATTAGTGTCCACTAAAAAATCATAGTAGTTCTTTGAAATTATTGAGATTCAATTTGTTATGAGTAATTTTGGGGAGAACGGATTTGAATTTACT